>DATNFA010000139.1:0-51956 GCA_035606615.1 Steroidobacteraceae bacterium | reverse complement strand
CCGGTCACTTCACGGCACGACCGAACCGCGACCTGTGGCTCGATGCGGGCGAAGTCGCCGAACGTGTGCAACGTGCGGACTGGCGTCTGCTCGACGCGCGCGCGCCGGAGCGCTTCGCCGGCCAGGTCGAGCCGATCGACTCCGTCGCCGGTCACGTGCCCGGTGCGCGCAATCATCCTTTCGCGAGCAACCTCGGGAGCGACGGGCGCTTCGCGCCGGCGCAGGAATTGCGGAGCCGCTTCGAGCGCTCGCAGGACGGCGTCACCGACGATCACACAATTGTCATGTGCGGCTCCGGCGTCACGGCGTGCAACCTGCTGCTCGCGATGGAAGCTGCAGGCAAGCGCGGCGCGCGACTGTACGCAGGCTCGTGGAGCGAATGGATCCGCGAGCCGTCGCGACCGATCAAGAAGGGAACCGACTAGTCACTAGCGAGTTGCATTTCTGCTATCGTTCGCGCGCCGAACTGGCGCTATAGAGCACGCAGCCGACCTTGGACCAACCTGCGAAAAGATTCACGCCGAGTCCTGCCTGGGACCACGAGGACTCGCTCGACCTGTATCAGGTCACCGCGTGGGGTAAGCCGTACTTCGGGATCAACGAGGCCGGACACGTGGTGGTGCGGCCCGACGGCACGCCGGAGCGCGCCATCGATCTGTACGAAGTGGTCGAGGGACTGAAAGCGCGCGACCTCACCACGCCGGTCGTAGTGCGCTTCTCCGACATCCTGCATCACCGGCTGACGCGGCTGCACAACGCATTCGCGCAGGCGATCACCGAGAACGATTACAAGAACCGCTACTGCGCCGTGTTCCCCATCAAGGTGAACCAGCAGCGGCTCGTGGTCGAAGAGGTGTATCGCTACGGCAAGGAGTTCAGCTTCGGCCTGGAAGCCGGCTCCAAGCCCGAGCTGCTGGCAGTGATGGCGCTGACCGAGGATGCGCCCGAGCGCATGATCGTCTGCAACGGCTTCAAGGACGACAGCTACATCGAAGCCGTGATCCTCGCGACCAAGCTCGGCCGCACCATCATCCCGGTGATCGAGAACTTCGACGAGCTGCGGCTGGTGCTGCGGAACGCGGACAAATATCAGGTGCGGCCGCGCATCGGCGTGCGCGTCAAGCTGGCGAGCGAAGGCGCCGGGCGCTGGCGGGATTCGGCCGGCGAGAAATCCAAGTTCGGGTTGTTCGTCAGCGAGATCCTCGAGCTGGTCGACACCCTGCGCGAGCACGAGATGCTCGACTGCCTGGAGCTCGTGCATTGCCATCCCGGCAGCCAGCTGCAGGACATCCGCCGGGTGAAGGACGCGATCAACGAGCTGGCGCACGTCTACGCCGAGCTCAAGTTGATGGGCACCGGCGTGAAGTACATCGACGTCGGCGGCGGACTCGGCGTCGACTACGACGGCAGCGGCACGAACTTCGAATCGTCGATGAACTACACGATCAACGAGTACGCCAGCGACGTCGTCTACCGCATCGCCAGCGTGTGCAACGCCCGTGAGATCGAGCATCCGGTGATCGTGAGCGAGTCGGGGCGCGCGACCGTCGCGCACCACAGCGTGCTGATCTTCAATGCGCTCGGCTCCTCGGCGCTCGACCAGTTCCGGGTCGCCGGCAGCATCGAGGAAGACTACAACGGGCAGGCGGAGCTGCCGCAACCCGTGCTCGACCTGTTCGAGGCGCACCGCACGGTGTCGGAGCGGCGCCTGGTCGAGTGCTATCACGACGCCCTGCAGGCGCGCGAGCAGGCGCTGCAGATGTTCAATCTCGGCTTGCTGAGCCTGGAGTTCCGCGGTCTCGCCGAGCGCTTGTACTGGGCAACCTGCGCGCGCGTCCGCGACTATTGCCGCAAGCTCGAGCGCGTCCCGGAAGAATTGGAAGGCCTGGAGCTGATCCTCTCCGACACGTACTTCTGCAACTTCTCGGTGTTCCAGTCGCTGCCGGACAGCTGGGCGATCGACCAGCTGTTTCCGATCATGCCGATCCATCGGCTGAACGAGAAGCCGACGCGTAATGCCGTGCTCGCCGACATCACATGCGACTCGGACGGCAAGATCGACCGCTTCGTCAGCCAGCGCGACGTGAAGCGCACTCTCGAGCTGCACGAGCTGAAAGCCGGCGAGGAGTACTACCTCGCAGCGTTCCTGGTCGGCGCCTATCAGGAAACGCTCGGCGATCTGCACAATCTGTTCGGCGATACCCACGTCGTGCACATCCGCCTGCACGACGAAGGCGGCTGGTGGATCGAAGAGATCGTCAAGGGCGACACGGCCGGCAAAGTGCTGAGCTACATGCAGTACGACGTCGACCGGCTGTTCCCGCAGTTCGCGCGGGACTGCGAGCGCGCCGTTCGCGAGAACCGCCTGACGCTGGCGGAAAGCCAGGCCCTGCGCCGCTTCTACGAATCGGAGCTGCACGGCTACACCTACCTCGAACCGGATTGATGGACTTCAGAGCCCTACTCGCCGTGTTCGCGACCATCTTCATGGCCGAGCTCGGCGACAAGACCCAGCTGGCGACGGTGCTGTTTGCAGCCAACGCCAAGCACAATCCCTGGCTCATCTTCGTGGCGTCGTCGGCGGCCCTGGTCTGTGCCGCCGGACTGGGCGTGCTGGCCGGGGGGTGGGTGTCCCGGCACGTCGATACCCGGATGCTGTCGATCGTGGCGGGTGCCGGATTCATCGTGATCGGCGCCTGGACGGTTATCGCAGCCCTCCGCAGCTGAACCGCTATGCGGTTTGGCCCTTGTTGCGTTTGCAAAAGGGGGGCCCGCCGGGGCAGCGTTGCAAGGCAGAAAACGCTGACGTAGTATCGCCGGCGGTCAGCTGAACTACGCAATTCACAACTCAAAGAGCGACCGCCTCGACACTCCTTCTCGCCCGTTCTCGGGACACCGACGCATCGCTCTTTCCGTACCGGAATAGTTGTCTTGTCAGCGACCACACCCGCAGTCCGTCACCACAATCCGGGGTTCTCGAGACCACCGGGAGCGGCGTGCTGCGTAACTCCTGTCTGGCCTCAAGAGTGACCTCGATGACGACGATCTACGTTGGAAATCTGCCTTTCAGCGCGACTGAAACAGATGTGCGCGGCCTGTTCGAAAAGCACGGCGCCGTTCAGTCAGTCAAGCTCGTGAACGACCGCGAGACCGGCCGCCCGCGCGGCTTCGGCTTCGTGGAAATGTCGCCCACGGACGCACAAACCGCGATCCAGCACATGAACGGCTTCAGCATGGGCGGCCGTCCGCTGCGCGTGAACGAAGCACGCGAGCGCGAAGCGCGCCCGCCGCGTCAGAACAACCGCTGGTAGACGCAGGAGCCCGGCTCAAGTAGCCGGGCTACCTCGATTCCACTATCTTCGCGCTTCGTCCAGGCGCCGGAGATCGGTGGAAGTGATTTTGCGACTCGCGCTCTTGCTCGTGGCCGCTGCCGGCCTGTTGGCGAGCGGCTGCGCCACGCAGCATGGTGACGCGAGCGCCGTCGACCCTCCCCGCGCCACGCTGGCATTCTTCGGGCTGCGTCCCGACATGACCGTCGTCGAGGTCTGGCCCGGCGGCGGTGAGTACACGGAAGACCTGGCGCCGCTGCTGAAAGCGCGCGGCCGGTTGTACGTGGCCCAGCTCGATCCGACTTCCAGCGACTATGCCCGCCGCACGGTCGATGACTTCCGTGCGAAGCTCGCAGCCCGTCCCGATCTTTACGACAAAGTCGTCGTCACGACGCTCGCCGCCCCGCCGGCCGGCCCCGAGATCGCGCCGGCCGGATCGGCCGACCTGGTCGTGACCTTCCGCAACCTGCACAACTGGATGATGTTCGGCTGGCAGCGCGAAGCGTTCGCAGCGATGCACGCCGCGCTGAAGCCGGGCGGCGTGCTCGGCGTCGTCGAGCACCGCGGCGATCCCAAACGGCCGCAGGATCCGAAGGCCGCGTCCGGCTATGTGAACGAGCAGTACGCGATCGAGCTGATAGAGAGCGTCGGTTTCAAACTGGTGGGCCGCAGCGAGATCAACGCGAACCGCAAGGACACGAAGGATTACGAAAAAGGCGTGTGGGCCTTGCCGCCGACGTTCGCGGCCGGCGACCAGGATCGCGAGCGCTACGCCGCGATCGGCGAGAGCGACCGGTTCACGCTGAAGTTCGTGAAGGTCGCTCGATGATGCGTCTCGCAATCATTGCTTGCGTCGCACTCGCCTGCTCCGCGCAGGCGGAAGAAAAAGATGCGAAGCCGGCCGCGCCGACCGAGACTGCGGCCGCGACTGCGCTCAAGGCGAAGGGCCGCATTCGCCTGCTCGGCGCCGAAGTACCGCCCGGCACCAGCAAGCGCCTGACGTGGACCAGCGGCACGGCGATGGAAGGATTCGTCGTGCCGGTGCCGGTCATCGTGCTCAACGGCAAAGGCCCCGGACCGGTGCTATGCCTGACCGCAGCAGTGCACGGCGATGAGTTGAACGGCATCGAGGTGACGCGGCGCGTGCTCAAGGACGTCGATCTCGAAGAGCTGAACGGCGCGGTGATCGGCGTGCCGATCGTGAACATCCAGGGCTTCTACCGCGGCACGCGTTACCTGCCGGACCGTCGCGATCTGAATCGCTACTTCCCCGGCAACCCGAAGGGCAGCGCCGCGACGCGCATGGCGCATTCGTTCTTCACCGACGTGGTGAAGAACTGCTCGGCAGTGGTCGATCTGCACACGGGCTCGCTCAATCGCACGAATCTGCCGCAAGTGCGCGCCGATCTGCGCCTGCCGCAAGTTCAGCGCATGACGCAGGCACTCGGCGCGACAGTGGTCCTGCACAGCGTCGGCGAGAAAGGATCGCTACGGCGCGCGGCAACCGAGGCCGGCATTCCGACGGTGACCTTCGAGATGGGCGAGCCGATGCGGGTGCAGCCCGAACAAGTCGAGCACGGCGCGAAGGCGATCGAGACGTTGATGTACTCGCTCGGCATGACCAAGCAGCGGCGTTACTGGGGCGACCCGGAGCCGGTTTACTACGCATCGAAGTGGGTGCGCGTCGATCACGGCGGCATCCTGTTCTCCGACGTCGCGCTCGGCGAGCGCGTCAGCGAAGGCGAGCTGCTCGGCGTCGTGACCGATCCGATATCGAACCAGCAGCATCGCATCTACGCGCCGACCAGCGGCCGCGTGCTGGGCATGGCGCTCAACCAGGTCGTGCTGCCCGGATTCGCTGCCTACCGCATCGGTACTGCGACGTCGAAGTCCGACGCCGCGATCCAGTCCGGCGAAGATGCAGGCGACGACACGACCGAAGACGAAGCGACGCCGGAAGACGAAGACGCGCCGCCGCGCGGCTGAGGACAGAGCTCGTGGAGAAACTGACGTTCACCGGTTTCCTGCTACGCGCGGCATTCGCGCTGGCGCTGGTGCTGCTCACGTACAACCCGAGCGGCTATTCGTACGCGCACATGCTGCAGACGGGGTTTCCGGCGATCACGCCGCTCGAAGCCGTGCTCGGTCTCCTGCTGCTGATTGGCTGGTTCGTGTTCCTGCGCGCGACGCTGCACTCGATCGGACCGCTCGGCATGGTGCTGCTGCTCGCGTTTTTCGCCGCGCTCATCTGGCTGATCGTGTCGTGGGGCTGGGTGAAGCTGTCGAACACCGGCGCCATCGTCTGGATCTCGCTCATAGTGCTGTCGCTGATCCTCGCAGTCGGCATGTCGTGGTCGCACCTGTATCGGCGCTGGTCCGGCCAGGCGACTGTCGAAGACACGGACGACCACTGAGATGACCGATATCAAGCACGTCTTCACTGGCCGCGTCATCGAGCTGAACGTCGAGCGCGTGCGGCTGCCGAACGGGTCGATCGCGGAGCTGGAGATCGTCAAGCATCCGGGCGGCGCCGCCATCGTTGCGATCGACGAGCACCAGCGCATCTGCCTGCTGCGCCAGTTCCGTTACGTCGCCGGCGGTTGGATCTGGGAATTGCCGGGCGGCAAGATCGACAATCGCGAGCCGCCGCTCGACACGGCGCGCCGCGAGCTCGAAGAGGAAGCGGGCATGCAGGCCGCTGCGTGGCACCCGCTCGGCGATTACCTGACCTCGCCCGGGGTTTTTACAGAAGTCGTTCATCTGTTCCTCGCCATGCAGCTGACCCCGCTGCCGCGGCGTCCCGAGGAGCACGAGGTCCTCGAGGTCCATTGGCTGCCTTTCAGGGACGTTCTACGGATGGCGGGCTCTGGGGAGCTGCGGGACGGCAAATCGATCGTGGGCGTTTACCGGGCCGCTGAGCACATCTCCAGCGTCGCCTAGGCACACCGCGCCGCCCCTGTCGATGGGGCTGACAGCCGCGCTGCGCCATTCGGGTACTGGTTCACACTTTCATGCCTTGTTGCGCGAACCGTGGCGCACTTCAATAAGGACCCTGCGATTTACAATCTGCTGGCCGGATTTAGGGATGAAAGTGCGTTGAAAGACGAGCTCAAAAAGTTGGGTTTGCGGCTGCGACCGCGCGTCGTGACGCCGCGCGAGCAGAAGCCCGGCCAGCCCGGCCAGCCGGGCCAGATCGCATTCGACGATCGCGGCAACGCTATCTACGAGTGGCAGGACCAGTCCCTGACCGAAGACGGCGAAGCCGGCGAGCGCGCGCGTAACAAAGCGCTGGCGCATCCAGGCCTGGCGATCGTCGACGACGAAGTGCCGGCGAACGCGCCGATCCGCTCCAATCCGAAGGGTCTGCGCGTCGGCTACAACCCGTACGAGAGCGGCGTGCTCGCGCGTAAAGGCCCGCCGAAGAAACGCGATCTGCGCGAGCTGTCGAAGTGGATGGAAGCGAAGAAGAACGCCAAGCGCGACGGTCAGGAAGAATAAAGAGTCAGGGGCCGAAGCCTGACCCACACAATCCGCCTTACACAGCCAACTGTCTGATCTTTTCCTGGTGCCCGCGACGGAAGAACCGCCGCAGCTCCGCAACCCATAGTTCCGGTCGCTGGCGGCGCGCTCGCAGGAAACGCTCTTCCAGCGAGCGGCAGAATCGTGCGGCGTGACGGTTCGCTTCCTGGTAGCGGTGCCGGCTGATCTCGTCGAGCTGCGGCAAGAAGCTCACTGCGTGAAACAGCTGCGCGTGCAGCGCTCCCGGGAAGCTGCCGGCGCGTTGCCGAGTCATCAATGCGACCGCAGTTGCGTACTTGTCGACTTCGGCCTGCAGCTCCAGCTCCAGCAGTGACACGTTGCGGCCGCGCGCGAGGCTCCAGACCAGATAGTGGAAATGACTGACGCCCTCGAGCGCCGTGCAGAAATCGGCCAGGTTGGCTTCATCGAGCGCGTCCAGCGGATCGCGGCGCTCGAGCCGCTCCAGCACGCCGCGGTCGAGAAACAAGCCGACCCGCACCCCCTGCTCTTCCTCGACCACGTAAACCTGCTCGTCGGCTGCATCCCGGGCATGCTCGCCGACTGCAGCGCGCAGACGCTGCCGATCGCTCAGCAGGAAATCCTGCACGTCTTCGTGAACGGGTGCGTCGTACAGCTGCGCCAGCAAGGTTTGCATGCGGCGCAGGAGCTGCATGTCAGTGCTCCTTGCGCGCACTCTGCAAGACCGGCGCCACGCCGAGGCGCTGCAGGATCGCGAACGCGCGCGGACTGCCGGTCTTCATCCAGATCTCGTACAGCCGCAGGATGTCCTTGTCGGTGTGCGTGTACGCCATCTCCGCGACCTCGTTGAGCACGTCGACGAGGCGCTGGAACTTCTGCGCGAGCTCGAGGAACACGGCAGCGAACGCCTGCCCGCGGATCGAGCCGCGCAGGTTGTCCGCGAGCGTGCCGTAGGCGCGGCCGCCCATCGCGATGTGGTAGTCGATGTCGACCAGCTTGCGCGCGAAGCTCTGCGCGAAGAAGCCGGCGACGAACAGCGAAACGTCGCCGAGCCGGCGCAAGGTTTCGTCGCGTTGCTGCGATGAGGGCGCTGCGCAGGCGTCAGCGAGCATGCGGGCCAGGGGTTTGAGACGGATGCCCTCGGGCGTGCTCTCGTAGAGCTCCTCCGAGCGGGCGAACATGGTGAGCACGTTGACGACGTAGTGCTCCGTGTGGTCGTCGACGGCGACGTGTTGCTTGCGCAACGCCGTCTGCACCGAGTCGTGAAAGAACTCGCGCAGATTCGTGACTGCGACGAGCGGCTTAGTGGCTTCGTGCTCCTCCATCACCTGACACCTTTTTGACGTGACTGTTCGCCATGACCTTCACATTCAGAATTCGTACCAACACCGTATCGGCCAATGCTCCTCAGAATTTGAATCCGCCGCGGCCCGTACAGTTCCCGCGTGAGCCAAGGTTACATAGTGATCGCGCCAAACCGGTGCAGCGTCTGTGCGGTGATTCGCGAAATGCGCGCATCGCGCGTTGGCAGCCGACGAGCGCGACTGCTGAAAGGAGAGCGAGTTCTCAAAACGAGAAGCCCCGCGGCACTTGCGCACCGCGGGGCTTCTTGTTGCTTCAGGCGAAGCCGGAGCGCTTTACCAGCGTCCGCCGCCGCCTCCACCACCGCCGCCACCGCCGCGTGGACCACGGCCGCCACCGCCGCCGCCGCCACCGCCGCCCTGCCGTTCCTGCGCCTCGTTGACGCGCAGGGGACGGCCTCCCATGTCCTTACCGTTCAGCGCTTGGATGGCACGCTGTGCGTCCGGACGCGGCATTTCCACGAAGCCGAAGCCACGCGGACGACCGGTCTCGCGATCGTTGATCAGCGCCACTGACTCGACAGTGCCGTGCTGCTCGAACATCGTGCGCACCTGTGCCTCGTCTGCCGAGAACGGCAGGTTACCTACATAGATCCTCATAGAAGTACTCAACTCTCTCTACTGAAAAAGCCCCGAGCGCGGATAGCTCCCCACTGCGAGGCCTGGTTACAAACGGGCTCCGCCCGGCTGCCCGCGTGCTCCCACAACAGGCAACGGTTGGCTCCCAGGCCCACGTTCGCGGTCTCGTCGGATTTTTCAGAAGTTGGCCGGAGGGTTGGGGTCTTCAATGACCCGGCTGGCCAAGCCAGAGAAAAAAGCGGGCAAAGGCACTACGAACGGCGCGGAATGTACGCCAAACGATTTGGCAAGGCAATTAGGCGGCGGCGCGTATAGATGCCTGTATACGCGAGACTTACAACAGCTCGACCAGCTCTGTCAGTGACCGCACCGTGTACGATGCGGGCGCGATCTGCGGCGGCCATTCGCCGCCCTGGCGGTCGATCCAGATCGCCTGCATGCCGGCACCGCGCGCGCCTTCGACATCCAGCAGCGGATCGTCTCCGACGTACACGACTTCGTGCGCCTGCAGGTCCGTGCCCTCGATCACTTTGTGGAAGATCGCGGGATCGGGCTTGAGCGCGCCGACGTGCCGCGCGGCAACCGTGCGCTCGAAGAAATGCGCGATGCCGATTCTGCCGAGATCGGCGTTGCCGTTGCTCGCGGTGAACAACCGATAGCGCGCCGCCAACCGATCCAGCGCCGGCAGGACGTCCGGGTAGAGGTCGACTTCGTTGCGCGCCCGAATGAAAGCCTCGAACGCCTCTTCCACCATCGCTTCGGCGTAGCCGAATTCCCTGGCGTGCTCGCGCAGCGTCTGCTTGCGCAGGAACGTGAAGTCATGACGCATCTGCGGATGAGCGGCCGCGGTCTGCTCGCGGGCGGCCCGCATCATTTCGACCGTCATGCCCGCGACGACGCGCGGGTAGCGCTGCGCGAGGAAGTCGTACATCTTCTGCTCGGCGCGGACGATGACCGGCCACACGTCCCAGAGCGTGTTGTCCAGGTCGAAGCAGATTGCGCGCACCTTCACGCGCGCACCGCTGCGAGTCCGCGCTCCAGGTCCGCTTTGAGATCGTCCAGGTGCTCCAGGCCGACAGAGATGCGCAGCAGGCCTTCGGTGATGCCGGCGCGCTCGCGCTCGGCGGCGGTGATCCGCGAATGCGTCGTGCTCGACGGATGCGTGATCGTGGTCTTGACGTCGCCGAGGTTCGCGGTGATCGACATGAGCTTCGTCGCATCGATGAACGACCAGGCTCCGGCGCGGCCATTGCCGACCTCGAAGGCGATGATGCCGCCGAAGCCACTCTGCTGACGGCGCGCGAGCGCGTGCTGTGGATGCGATTCCAGTCCGGCGTAGTGGACCTTGCGCACGCCTTGCTGACGCTCCAGCCAGCGCGCCAGCTCCAACGCAGCCGAAGAATGCGCGTGCATGCGCAGCTCGAGCGTTTCCAGGCCCTTGAGAAATACCCAGGCGTTGAACGGGCTCATGCTCGGCCCGGCCGAGCGGATGAAGCCGAACACGTCGCGGCCGACCAGCTCCTGATTGCCGACGATGGCGCCGCCGACGCAGCGCCCCTGCCCATCGAGATACTTGGTCGCCGAGTGGATCACCAGATCCGCGCCGAGCTCGAACGGTTTCTGCAGCGCCGGCGTGCAGAAGCAGTTGTCTACTGCGAGCAGCACGCCGCGCTCATGCGCGATGTCGGCGAGCGCGCGGATATCGGCGATCGCGGACAACGGATTGGACGGCGTCTCGAGGAACGCGATGCGCGTGTTGTTGCGGATCGCCGCGCGCCACGCTTCGTTGTCGTCCGGCCGCACATACGAGACCTCGACGCCGAACTTCGCCATGTAGCGATTGAGCAGCGCAATCGTCGAGCCGAACACGCTGTCCGAACAGACGATGTGATCGCCGGCTTTCAGCAGCGCCATGCACATCGCGAGGATCGCCGCCATGCCCGAGCCCGTGCCGACGCAGGCTGCACCGCCCTCCATCGCCGCGAGGCGCTCCTCGAAGCAGCGCACGGTCGGATTGGTGAAGCGCGAGTAGATATTGCCCTTCTCGGTCTCCGCGAACCGCGCCGCCGCCTCGGCGGCGTTGCGAAACACGTAGCTGGAGGTGGTGAAAATCGGCTCCGCGTGCTCGCCTTCGTGCGTGCGCAGCTGACCGGCGCGGATGGCCAGCGTTGCAAGGTGTTGGTCTGACATAGGCTCTTAGTTTAACTTCTCGGCCCTATGCTCACGCTCGTCATCGGCAACAAAGAGCTCTCCAGCTGGTCGCTGCGGCCGTGGCTGGTCCTCAAGCACTTCGACATCGAGTTCCGCGAGGTCCAGCTGCCGCTCGACACGCCGGAGTTCTTCGCGCAGATCGTCCGCTACTCCGGGGCGATGCGGGTGCCGGTGCTGCTGGAGGGCGACGCACACATCTGGGACTCGCTGGCGATCGTGGAATACCTGAACGAGAAGGTCGGCGGCCGGGCCTGGCCCGGCGACCCGCTGCTGCGCGCGCACGCCCGTTCGGTCAGCGCCGAGATGCATTCCGGTTTCATGGCATTGCGACAGACCTGGCCGATGCACGCCACGGGCAGCAACCCGCACGTGCCGCTGTCCCCGGAAGGTCGCGCCGACGTCGCGCGCGTGCAGGCGATCTGGGCTGACTGCCGCAAGAAGTACCGGACACTTGGGCCCTGGCTGTTCGGCGAGTTCTCGATCGCAGATGCGATGTATGCGCCGGTGGTGCTGCGCTTCCGCCACTACGGAGCGAAGGATCTGAGTGCGGACTCGCAGGCGTACATGCAGCAGTGGCTGCAGGACGCGCACATGCGCGAGTGGATTGCAGCGGCGGCCAAGGAAGTGGGTCAGTAAGGGACTACGGCTGCCCCTGTATGAAGGGGCAACCTCGCTCGTTAGAATCGATCGCATGCGGTGGGCATCAGCAGTCGATACCGATAGCAACCTGAGCTCGGCCGTGGAACGCGCCGCCGGCACCGTCTTCGCCGGTCTTGGTCGCCAGGAGCCCGACCTGCTGTTCGTCTTCGTCGGCGCCGACCACGCGGCGCGCTTCGATACCGTCACCGATTTGCTGTTGCGCGAGTTCGAGGGTGCGTTTCTGTTCGGCTGCTGCGCCGGCGGCGTGATCGGCGGCGGTCGCGAGATCGAAGACCGGCCGGGCGTGTCGTTGACCGGCGCGTTGCTGCCAGGCGTGAAGTTCAAGGGCACGCACCTCGACGCCGCGCAGGTACCGCCGGTGTTCGCCGAACCCCGCGTCTGGGAAGACACGTTACGGATGACGGCAAGTCAGCAACCCGCATTCCTGCTGCTCGCCGACCCGTACAGCTTCGAGACCGAGACTTACGTGCGCGGCCTCGATCGTGTCTATCCCCACGCGCCGAAGATCGGCGGCCTGGCCAGCGGTGCGCGCCAGGTCGGCGGCACGGCGCTGTATCTCGGTAATCAGGTCTATCACTCGGGCTGCGTGACGCTCGCATTGACCGGCAATATCGAGCTCGACGCCGTCGTCGCGCAGGGCTGCCGGCCGGTCGGCGAGCCGATGTTCGTCACCATGGCGCACGAAAATCTGATCCGCGAGCTCGACGGCCGCCCGCCGCGCGAAGTGCTGGCGCGGATGTTCGAGCGACTGCCGGCCGCCGACCGCGATCTGTTCAGCCAATCGCTGTTCCTGGGCCTCGCGATGCGCACCGACGCGAGCGAATACCTGCCGGGCGATTTCCTGATCCGCAACATCCTCGGCATGGATCCGCAGAGCGGCGCGCTGTGGGTGAGCGCCAATATCCCTGGCAACAGCGTCGTGCAATTCCATTTGCGCGATGCGCAGACTTCGGCCCACGACCTCGTCCGCACGTTGACCGGATACGGCGCGTCGCGTCCGGTACAGGCCGACGCCGGTGCGCTGCTGTTCTCCTGCCAAGGCCGGGGCATGGAGCTGTACGGCCAGGCCGATCACGACAGCAATGCGTTCCGCCGGCTGGTCGGCGACGTCCCGCTCGGCGGTTTCTTCTGCAGCGGCGAGATCGGCCCGATCCATAACGCGACCTATCTGCACGGCTATACGAGCGCGTTCGCGGTGTTTCGGGAAAAGAAATAGACTCTGCGCCCTTCGCGTCTTCACATCTGGGGTTCTTTCCCATGCTCATTGCACGTTCGCTGCTCGCGTCGTGGCTTGCGCTCGCATTCATTGGCACCGCCGCCGTGGCGGCCGAGCGTCATCCGTTCTCGGTCGAAGATCTGGTCCGGCTCAAGCGTGTGTCCGATCCTGCGCTGTCGCCCGACGGCAAAACGGTGGTGTTCGCCCTGCGCGAGACCGACATGGCGGCGAATCGCGGCCGTCAGGACTTGTGGTCGCTCGATCTCGCGACCAAGGGCGCGCAGCCGCGCCGCCTCACGACGAATCCCGAGAACGACAACTCGCCGGAGTGGTCGCGCGACGGCCGCTACATCTATTTCCTCTCCGCGCGCGGCGGCTCGACGCAGGTGTGGCGTCTCGCCGCGGCCGGCGGCGAAGCTGAGCAGGTGACCAGTCTGCCGCTCGACGTAGGTTCGTTCCAACTCTCGCCCGACGCCACCAAGCTGCTCGTTTCCCTGGACGTCTTCGCCGACTGCGGCGATCTCGCCTGCAACACCGACCGCCTCAAGCAGACGGCGGATTCGAAGGCGACGGGACGCGTGTATGACCGCACGTTCGTGCGGCATTGGGACACCTGGAGCGACGGCCGCATTTCGCAGCTGTTCGTGCTTCGCGTAGAGAACGGCCGCGCCGTCGAGCCGGTCTCGCTGACCAATACGTTGGACGCGGACGTGCCGTCGAAGCCGTTCGGCGACGCAAGCGAATTTACGTTCTCGCCCGACGGCAGCAAGGTCGTGTTCGACGCGCGCGTGAAGAGCAAGTCGGAGCCGTGGTCGACGAACTTCGATCTGTACGAGGTCAGCGTCAACGGCGGCGAGCCGCGCAACCTCACAGCAGACAACCCTGCGTGGGATGCGCAACCAGTGTTCTCGCCCGACGGCAGCACGCTCGCGTGGCGCGCGATGCAACGTCCGGGCTTCGAGGCAGATCGCTTCCACGTCGTGCTCATGGATGTGAAGACCGGCGAGCGTCGAGCGCTGGCGCAGGATTGGGATCGCTCGGTCGACCAGATCGCCTTCTCGCCAGATGGCCGCACGCTCTACGCGGTCGCGGATCATTTCGGCCAGCGCCCCGTGTGGGCGATCGACGTGAAGACCGGCAAGCCGACGATGCTGACCGGCCCGGGACATGTCGATTCGTTCGCCGTGGGTGAGAAGGAAATCGTGTTCGCCGTGTCGACTTTGAAGTCGCCAGCCGAGCTGTACGCAGTCACGCTCAAGGGCGGTGATCTGCGCGAGCTGCCGCGTGTGAACGCCGACGCCTTCGCCGCTGCACAGATCGGCGAGCCCGAGCAGTTCACCTTCGCCGGCGCGAACGACGAGACGGTGTACGGCTATGTGATGCGGCCCGCGGGTTTCGACGCGCGCCGTCGCTACCCGGTGGCGTTCATCGTGCACGGCGGACCGCAATCGTCGTTCGCCAACGCCTGGAGCTATCGCTGGAATCCGCAGACCTATGCCGGCGCCGGCTACGCCTCGATCTTCATCGACTTTCACGGCTCGCCGGGTTACGGCCAGGCGTTCACGGATTCGGTCAGCAACGACTGGGGCGGCAAACCGCTCGAGGATCTGCAGAAAGGCCTGAAGGCCGCGCTCGCGAAGTTTGCGTGGCTCGACGGCGAGCGCATGTGCGCGCTCGGCGCATCGTACGGCGGCTACATGATGAATTGGATCGCCGGCAACTGGAACGAGCCGTTCAAGTGCATCGTCAGCCACGCCGGGATCTTCGACACGCGCGGCATGGGCTACATGACCGAAGAGCTGTGGTTCAGCGAATGGGAGAACGGCGGCACGCCGTGGGACGTGCCGGAGAACTACGAGAAGTTCAACCCGCAGGGCCACGTCGCGAACTGGAGCAAGCCGATGCTGGTGGTCGCGGGCCAGCTCGACTATCGCGTGCCGTACTCGCAGAGCCTGTCGATGTTCAACGCGCTGCAGCGGCGCGGCATTCCGAGCCGCCTGCTGATCTACCCGAACGAGAACCACTGGGTGCTCAAGCCCGCGAACAGCATCCAGTGGCATCAGGAAGTGGAAAAATGGCTCGGCCAGTGGACCGGTGCGCCGAAAGAAAAAGGAGCGGAATGACATGCGCCTGTCCCGTCCGCGGGTCACCCCGCTGCCGCCGAGCGAGTGGAACGACGAGCAGCGCGAGCTGCTGACGCGAGGCAACCCGCCGCGCGTGCTCAACGTGTTCGCCACGCTGATCCGGCACCAGGACATGTATCGGCGTTGGATGCCGTTCGCGAATCACGTGCTGTTCAAGTCCACGCTGCCGCCGCGCGAGCGTGAGATGGCGATCCTGCGCGTGGGCTGGCTGTGCCGCTCCGGCTACGAGTTCCATCAACACACGCGCATCGGCAAGGAAACCGGGCTCAGCGATGCAGAGATCGAGCGCCTGAAGAGCGACCCCGATGCGCCGGGCTGGACCGAGGCGGAGTCGGCGCTGCTGCGCGCAGTCGACGATCTGCACGGCGACCAGTTCATCAGCGACGCCACGTGGCAACGCCTCAGCAAGCACTATGACACGCGGCAGGTGATCGATCTCGTGTTCGCCGTCGGGCAGTACACGCTGGTATCGATGGCGCTGAACTCTTTCGGCGTGCAGATCGAGAGCTGAAATGACCGAGCGCGATCCCGCGACCGTCTGGACGCCGCCGGAAGCGACGGGCGCCACGCCGGGTCGCAGCCGACTCGCCGGCCGCAGGATTCTCGTTGTGGGCGCGGGCACGCAGCCTTGCGACGACGCCGATGCGCCGCTCGGCAATGGTCGCGCTATCGCCGTGTTGTGCGCACGTGAAGGAGCAGCGGTCGCATGCGCGGATCGCGACGAAGTAGCAGCGCGAGATACAGCGCAGCGCATTGCAAGCGAGAACAATCGCGCGACAGTCGTGGTCGCCGATGTAACCGATGAAGCTGCATGCGCGCGTGTCGTTGCTGACTCAGAAGCGTCGCTGGGCGGTCTCGACGGCGTCGTCGTCAACGTCGGCATCGGCTACGGTCGCGGTCTCGAAGGGACCGACGTGAGCGCGTGGGACCTGACGTTCGCCATCAACTTGCGCGCGCACTTTCTCGTCGCGCGCGCCGCCCTGCCGCGGATGCAACCGGGCGGAGCGATCGTGTTCGTGAGCTCGATTGCCGGCATCAAGCCCGGCACGGGTATTCCTGCGTATGACGCTTCGAAGGCCGGCCTTGCGGGTCTGTGCAGACACGTCGCGTTCGAGGGTTCGCGCCGCGGCGTCCGCGCGAATCTGGTCGTGCCGGGGTTGATCGACACGCCGCTCGGGAGAGTTGCGAGTCGGGGGCGACCGTCGCGAGCGACGACTGCTGTGCCGCTTGGGAGGCAGGGGACGGCGTGGGAAGTGGCGTATGCGACGGTGTTTTTGCTGGGAGGGGAAGCGAGCTATGTCACAGGACAGCAGCTCGTTGTCGACGGCGGACTCTCTGCTCTGCGATGAAGAGTCAGGCTAAAGCCTGACACCTACGACTCCCCGTCGCGCCACGCCGCCTGGTAATTCGTCCCAATGCGAATGATCTGCTCGAGCAACGACGCGTAGTCCACCCCCGCCGCCTTGGCCGAATCCGCATAGTCCTCCTCCCTGCTTATATTCGGATTCGCGTTCGCTTCCAGCACGAACACGCTGCCATCCGGCCGCATGCGGAAATCCATGCGCGCATAGCCGCTGAGATACAGCGCGCGGAAAATGCGCTTCGACAGCTTGTCGAGATAAGCGGCAGCGCCATCCGGCAGCGACTGCGCCGCACCGGTGTTGATACCGTGCTTCTTCTGGTAACGCCGGTCCCACTTCACCTTGCGCGTCGCGATGCCGGCCATCACTTCCGGCAGCGTGCCGAAATCCATCTCCCACACCGGGAACGTGCGCAGCCGGTCGTTGCCGAGCACGCCGACGTACAGCTCGCGGCCTTCGATGTACTCTTCGATCAAGGCGTCCGACTTGGTCTGCTCGTGGATGAACTCGATGCGCTCCTTGAGCTTGTCGGCATCGCCGACGATCGAGGCCTGCGCAATGCCGAGCGACGCATCCTCGGTCACCGATTTGACGAACAGCGGAAACTTCAGCTTGCGCGACGCGCGAAAGCGCTGGCCGCGGCGGATCACGGCGAAACCCGGCGTCGGGATGCGGTGGTAGGAGAGGATCTGCTTCGACAGCGATTTGTCGCGCGAGATCATCATGCCGCGCGGATTGCAGCCGGTGTACGGCAGCTTCATCAGCTCCAGGAACGCGACCACGTACTGGTCGTAGGTGACGATGCCCTGGAACTCTTCCAGCAGATTGAACGCGACATCCGGCTTCCAGTCGGTGATCGCGGCGCGCAGCTCGCCGAGGTTGTCGCCGAGCCCGAGCGCGCGCACCGTGTGCCCGGCCTTCTCCAGGTTGGCCACCACGTCGTACTCGGTCCGGAACTCGTCGATCTCCTTGTCGCTGTAGCCCTTCAGGCTCGCCGGCGGCACCAGGCTTTCGTGCATCAGCACCAGCACGCGCAACGGTTTCATAAGGCGTAGCGCTCGCGATCCCGCTTCAGGATGTCGATCAGAATCCGCTCCAGCACCCCCACCACTGCCCGCTTCGCCTCCCGCTTCGAGGTATCGAGCACCAGATCCAGCTCGCGGCTACGACGGATGACCGTGCGCAGCACATGGTGCACGAGATACGGGTACAAACGCGAGCGCCGCATGAGCAGGCGCTCGAGCTGCGGGCGGCTTTGGCGCAGGAACGTGCTCGCCGGCATGCGCTTGCCGCCCTTGCGTTGCTTGCCGAAGACGCGTTTGAGCCGCAGGTCGTACGCATCCGGCTTGTCGAACTCGTAGCGGGCGCGCTTGCGGCGGTAGTGCTCGCCCAGCGTGCTGCGATTGTCGCTGAGCGGCTCGATGAGGTCCTGGTTGCGCACGATGGGCTGCATGCCGCTGATGTGGGTCATCAACTTGTCGACATACTCCAGCTTGCGCAGCGCCGGCCAGCCTTGATATTCGCGGCGCCAGCGCGCGCGCGGCTGCAGCCACACTGCGAAGGTTTCGGCGAAGTCCTCGGTCGGATGACTTTGCGCATACCAATGACCGAGGTGCAGTACGAAGTCGTGGCTCGCGGGGCGCGGCCGATAGATGTCCGGATACGGACGCGAGGCCCGGCCGAAGGTGCGCCGCCACTCTTTGCGCCGGCGCAGGCGATAAGCGTTGTCGAGCGCGTGGCCGATCTCGTGCCGCAGGATACGCGTCATCCAGTTGGCGTTGCCGCCCTCGACTTCGCCCATGAACCGTCGTTCGAGGCGCTGCAGGCGTGGATGCGCCAGGTAGAACGGCACCGCGATGCCGGGCACGCCGTCCGGCGAGAACCACTCTTCGGAGAGCCACAGGTGCGGCCGGAACTTGATGCCGCGCGCCTGCAAGCTGCGGCGCGCTTCACGCAAGCGATGCTCGATATCGGAATTGCGCAGCGTCAACCGCAGATCGCAGAAACGAGTGCGCAGCAGCTCCGCGTCGGACAGGCGAGTCCAGGCCGGCTCGCGCCGGCGCTTGCGCCGCGGACTGCCTTTGCGTCGGGAGCGTGCCGCCATCACTCAACCCAGCAGATGACGCGCCAGCGAACGCAGCGGCGCATCCTCGGCGAGCTGTCGTCGCCATTCGGCGGGAAGCGAATCGATGCCGTAGTGCGCGCCGGCGAGCGCGCCGCATAGCGCGGCGGCGGCCGGCGAGCTCAGCGTCGTCGCGACTCGCAGCATGGCATCGGAGCTGGTCGCGGTACTGTCGAAGGCCACCAACGCCGCGCGCGTGTCGGTCAGCGCATCGCCCGTCCCCTCCGGGTCGCGACGCAGCTTGCGTTCGATGAGATTCCGGACGGGCAGTTTGAGCACGCGCTGACGCAACGACTCGAGCGCCGGACCGTTGAAGGCCAGCAGCGTTGCCTTGTCCACGCCAGAAAGCGCGTCGGTGAGCAGCGCAGCCCAGAGCCGGCACAGGTCCAGCACCACCGGTGACTGCTGCGTCGTTCGCGACACTTCGGCAGCGATATCGATGGCGTGCGGCGGATCTGCGCGCAGGTACAGAGCTGCGGCGAGCGTGCGCGGCAGCGAGTGCGGATCGAGATTCTTCGGATCGTGCGTGCCGGCGTTCGGCTTGCGCGACCATTGCCAGGCGCCGAGCGCGCGCTTCAGCTCGGCCGGCACGGCCGCGTCGGCGCTGCGCGTCCATTGCAGATAGCGCTGCATCTGATCTTCGGGATTGTGCGCGCCCGAGGCCAGCAAACTTTCGGCGAGCGCTCGAGTCATGGCCGTGTGCGCGCCCGTGCGCAACGAGCTGCGCTCGCGCATCACTGCAACCAGCGTGGCCGCGTCGAAGCTGCTGTGTGAGACCAGGAGGCCAAGTGCGTCGCCGAGCGCGAGCCCGACGAGAGCGCCCTCGTAGCGCGGCGCCAAGCCGAGCTGTGCGCCTGCGCCCGCGGCAGGCTCCTGCCAGCGCATTACGAAGTCGACCTGCTCAGGCGTTTCCGGGATCGACGGCCAGCGCCGCGAGCGCGCGCATTGCTGCCACAACCACTGCAGACGCTCGTAGGCCTGGTCGTTCGCAAGTCCGCTGCGCACGAGATGGCACCCCACTGCGGTTCCCGTGCGGCCGATGCCCGCACGGCAGTGCAGGTACACGGACTGGCCGGCGCGGAGCTCGCTATCGATCAGGTCGAGAATCCGGGTCATGTGCGCAGCCGAGTCGGGGACGCTGTGATCGAGCACGGGCACGCGCCGATAGCGCACGCGTTGCTCGGCCAGCGGCAGCAGGTTGTCGTACTCCGGCAGCTCGCCCTGCTCCGTGAGATCGATGAAGCTGGTGATCCCTGCAGCCAGCAGCCGGTGCACGCGTTCCATGGCGTCGGCGCGCGACATCGAGCCGGGATATTCCCCGGCGAGCAGCCGGCCCGGCTCAACCCAATAGCTGTTGGGAATCGGCGTGGCGAGGTCCTTATTCATCGGCCGGCGCATGATACCGACTTCTGCCCCGGCGCCCGAGCCTGTAGTCTGTGCAGCCAAATAACTATCCCTCCGCCCGAGGCCCCATGTCCCTACTGCGCCGCCTGTTCGCCGTCCGCCCGGTTGAAGCCATCGTCGCGGAGCTGAATAGCGCACCGGCGCTGAAACGCGTGCTGACGGCCAGCTCACTGACCGCGATCGGCCTGGGCTCCACGATCGGCACCGGCATTTTCATCCTGACCGGCACGGTCGCCGCGAATCACACCGGCCCGGCGCTGACGCTGGCGTTGCTCATTGCCGCCCTCGGCTCGGCGCTCGCGGCGATCTGTTACTCGGAGTTCGCGGCGATGATTCCGGTATCAGGCAGCGCGTACACGTATGCGTACTGCACGCTGGGCGAATCGGTCGCCTGGATCATCGGCTGGAACCTGTCGCTCGAATACCTGATGTCCGCGTCCGCGGTCGCAGTCGGCTGGTCGCAATACGTCGTCAACCTGCTGCGCGATTGGGGCATTCACCTGCCCGCGGCGCTCACCAACGCGCCGCTCGACAAAGGCGCCGACAGTTTCCTCGTGCTGACCGGCTCGTTCATCAACCTGCCAGCCGTGCTGGTCACGCTGGGGCTCGGCTGGGTGCTGTACATCGGCATCAAGGAATCGGCGACGGCGAACAACATCATGGTGTGGATGAAGGTCGCGGTCATCGTCATCTTCATCCTCGCGGGCATCAGCTATGTCGACACCGCGAACTGGCATCCCTATCTGCCGCCGAACACGGGCAAGGACGGCGAGTTCGGAGTGAGCGGCCTGCTGCGGGGCACGGCGATCATCTTCTTCTCGTACGTCGGCTTCGACGCGGCATCGACGGCCGCGCGCGAGACGCGCAATCCGCAGCGCGACGTGCCGCTCGGCATCCTCGGCGCGCTGGTCATCTCCGCAATCCTCTACGTCGCGATGTCAGCGGTCATGACCGGTATGGTGCCGTACCAGAAGCTGGGCGCCGATGCCCCGGTTGCAGTTGCGCTCGACGCGCATCCGCAGCTGGCGTGGCTCGGCTCGCTGGTCAAGATCGGAGCGATCGCCGGCATGACCTCGGTGATCCTGATGTCGATGCTCGGCCAGCCGCGCATCTTCCTCGCGATGGCCGACGACGGCCTGTTGCCACCCTCGATGCGCAAGGTGCATCCGAAGTACCGCACGCCGCACGTCGCAACCGCAATCACGACCGTGCTGGCAGCAGCGATCGCCGGCCTGTTCCCGCTCAATATCCTCGGCGAGCTGATCTCGATGGGCATCCTGCTCGCGTTCACCGGCGTGTGCATCGGCGTGCTGGTGTTGCGCTATACGCGACCGAATCTGACTCGGCCGTTCCGCGTGCCGTTCGCCGCGGTCACGTGTGTGCTCGGCGCCGTGATCTGCGGCGGCATCACCTACTTCCTGCCGCGGGAAACCTGGTTGCTGTTCCTGATCTGGTCGATCATCGGCTTTTCGATCTACGGGCTTTACGGCTACCGCAACAGCCGCATGCGCGCCGACGGGAAGTAGCGCCGCTTGAAACGGGCGCCACAGCCCCGATGGTGCTGTGACCCCCGCCGTAGAGACCTGGAGCCCACCATGCGCCCCAAGCCCGTTCCGACTACGTCCACCAGCGGCTACGACCTCCGTCCGCTCAGCACCACCCAGCGCGACCAGCTCGCCGCCAAGCTTTCGCCCGAGGAGCGCCGCGTCCTGCTGCACCAGGGCACTGAGGCGCCCTTCTGCGGCACCCTGCTCAACAACAAGCAGGACGGCATCTACGCCTGCCGTCTGTGCGGGCTGCCGTTATTCAAGGCCGATGCGAAGTTCGAGTCGGGCACCGGATGGCCGAGCTTCACTCAGCCGTTCGACGCCGACCACATCGCGGAGATCGTCGATGAGAGCCACGGCATGATCCGCACCGAGATCCGCTGCCGCCGCTGCGATAGTCATTTGGGTCACGTGTTCGACGACGGCCCGCGGCCGACGCGCAGACGCTATTGCCTGAACTCGGTGTCGATGGAGTTCTATCCGAGCGGGACGGAGCCGCAGCAGCAGGTGTCAGCCTGACCCACGCGGTCAGGCTTCGCCTTTGTGGCCGTGGTGCTGGCCGGAGGTGATGCGGTCGAGCACGCCCATCATCACCGCCGAGGCCACGAACGTGAGATGGATGATCACGAACCACATGAGCGCAGCTTCCTTGCCGGCTTCGATGTAGTCGTCCGCTTCCATGAACCGCCGGAGCAGGTGGATCGAGGAGATCGCGACGATCGACGAGGCAACTTTCAGCTTCAGCGAGTTCGCGTCCAGCTTGCCGAGCCAGCTGAGCTTCTCGCCGCCCGTGTCGACATCGAGCGCCGAGACGAAATTCTCGTAGCCGGAAAACATCACCATGACGATCAGGCTGCCGACCAGGACCATGTCCACGAGGCCGAGCAGGGTCAGCACCAGTTGCGCCTCTTCCGAGACGAACACTTCCATGAGCAGGTGGAACAGCTCCATGAAGAACTTGATGCCGAGCGCGACCAGCGCGAGCGACAGGCCAAGGTAGACGGGAGCGAGGATCCAGCGGCTGGCGAACAGCAGTTTTTCTATGGCTCTTTCCATGAGCCGGATTTAACCACAATGCGCGTTAGCGTTGCTTGCGCGCGAGGTCGTCGGTGGCGACCGGGAAATTCGGGAACGCCTTGCCGAACTCCTGCCACTCGCGATCGGCCTCGACGACCTTGCCTGCGCGGCGCAGCTCGCGAATCTCTTCGAGCCACTTCTCCGGATCGGAGTGCTCCGCGTCTTCGTCCGCGGCCGGCCGGGTCTCGCTGCTGATTGCCGAGCCCGAAATCGTGCCGCGCGGACCGGCGGTGCGTCCTGCGCGCCGTGCGCGAGTACCGGTGATGGAGACCGAGCTCAAGTCGTCGTCAGAGGAATCCACCTCGGCTGGCGCCTGCTCGACTTCCTTGCGGGCCGAGACGGTCGCGACCGATCCGGCGCGCCCCGGTGATGGCTGCTCGGCCGCGACCTGCGGAGCAGGCGAATCCAGCGTCGCCGCGTTCAAGCGCTCCAACTCCGTCTTGGCGAGGGCAGCCGGCGGCGGCGCTGCGGGCACGGATGCTGGCGCCGGTGCCGGCGCGGATGCGGGCGCGGATGCGGGCGCGGCCTGCTGAACCGTCACGGCCGGCGGCTCTGCAGCGAACGCCGGTTGTTGCTCCTCTCGGCGCTCTTGCGCGACCTGATCCTGCAGCTTGGATTCCTCGACCTGCCGCTGCGGTTCGAGCCGGGCCTTGTCGACGGCTGCCGGCTGGGTCACGAACGACGTGTCGTTCTGCGGGCCGCTCTCGATGACGACCGTCACCGCCAGGATGACCGAAGCAGCGAGTGCCACAGGCGCGCCCCACCGCAACCACGCACGCGAGCGCCCGCCACCGCTCGCGACGGCAGCGCGCGCTTCATCGAGCACGCGACGATCGAGCTCGGGTGGCACCTCTTCGCGCCGGAGCTCGCGGTAGCGCTGCGAAATGTCCGAGCCCCCTTTCAGGTACTCGTCCAGCGCTTTGATGTCGATCGGATCGCTCACGATTGCACACTGGGTTCGAGTTGCCGGGGACGATGCTGACGCAATGCTGTGCGCAGCTTGCCCACCGCGTAACGCAGCCGGCTCTTCGCAGTTTCCATCGCGACGCCGGTGATCCTGCCGATCTCCTCGAGCGTCAAGCCGCTCTCTTCGTACAGCACGAACACATCGCGCTGCTCGGGCGGCAGCTCGGCGAGCGCGCGGCGGAAATCGCTGCGCACCTGCGCTTCGGACAGCGCCGCATCCGGCCGCTCGTGCTCCGCTGCGCCGATCTGCTCGGCGAGCTCGTCGACGTCCTGCGCGGCGTTCTCGTGCGGGCGACCGCTGCGCCGGAAATAATCGATGGCGCAGTTGTGAGCGATGCGGAACAGGAACGTGTTGAACTGCGCCCTGGCCTCGTAACGGCTGCGACTTGCGATCACTTTGCTCCACACCTCCTGAAACAGATCGTCGGCGACTTCGCGCCGGCCACACATGCGCTGCAGGTAGCGATACAACGGGCCCTTGTGGCGCTCGTACAGGAGCTCGAAGGCACGCGCGTCGCCATCCCGATAGCGCAGCATCAACGTCGCATCGTCCGTGACTGCAACGGCGGCCGGCGCAGTAGCAAGCGCAGCCGCGCCGCCGGGCAGCGCGCCGTCGATGCTGGCGGCGCTGCTCACTGCACCCTGCTGGCTAGGTACGGAGCCGAGTTCCATGCACGCAAGCGTAACCGAGTTCGGGCCCTCTCAGTCAGTGTGCGACATCGCTGACTTGCGCCGTTTCTTTCGGCGTCAGCGAGTCCGCGAGCTTCACCAGCGACAGGAATTCGCGACGATAGCCCTCCGCGTCCTCGCCGACCCCGCCGCGCGCCAACTGTGCAACGTCGTCGTAGCCGAAATTGCCGACATACTTGCCGCCGCGTAGCAGCTGACCGAAGGCCGCCACGCTCGCGGCAAAGCGAAAGTCAGGGGATAGCCTTTCGAGCGTGGCGACCGAGCCTTTGGCGATCGGATACTCGAGCAGCTGGCTCGTGTCTGCGTCCGGCTTCTTGTAACGCAGCCGCACGAACGCCAGCTCGTTGCTGTCGCGCGCATCTTTCGCGGCCGGCCGCTGCCCGTAGCGCAGCGGGTCGACGTGACCCGTCTTGCCGACCGGCACGACCTCGTAGAGCGCAGTGACGCGGTGTCCGGCGCCGATTTCGCCGGCATCCACCTTGTCGTTGTTGAAATCCTCGCGCGCCAGCATGCGGTTCTCGTAGCCGATCAGCCGATACTCGAGCACCGCCGCCGGATTGAACTCGACCTGGATCTTCACGTCCTTGGCGATCGTGAAGAGCGTCGACGACAACTCGGAGACGAGCACCTTGCGCGCCTCCGACAGCGTGTCGACATACGCGTAGTTGCCGTTGCCGGCGTCCGCGAGTCGTTCCAGCAACTGATCGTTGTAGTTGCCGGTACCGAAACCGAGCGTCGTCAGCGCGACGCCGCCGCTGCGCTGCCGCTCGGCCATGTCGACGAGCGCCTCGAAGTTCACGACGCCGACGTTGAAGTCGCCATCGGTCGCGAGCACGACGCGATTGATGCCGCCTTTGAGCTGCGCATCATGCGCGAGCTGATACGCGCGCTCGATGCCTTCCGCGCCGTTGGTCGAGCCGCCGGCTTCCAGGCGATCGATCGCTTCGCGGATCTTGGTCTTCTGATCGCCCGGCGTCGGCTCCAGCACCACGCCCGAGCTGCCGGCATACACGACCATCGACACGCGATCACGCGCAGTCAGCTGGTCCGTGAGCATCCGGAACGCGTTCTTCAGCAGCGGCAGCTTGTCGGGCGACTGCATCGAGCCCGATACGTCGATCAGGAACACCAGGTTGGCCGGCGGCCGCTCGGCAGCCGCGACTTCGAATCCCTTGATGCCGATCTTCATGAGCAGCGCCTGCGGATTCCACGGCGCCGGCGCCACTTCCGTGGCCACGCGGAACGGCACGTCGCGGCTCGCGGGCGGCACATAGCTGTAGTCGAAGTAGTTGACCATCTCTTCGACGCGCACCGCGTCTTGCGGCGGCAGCTGGCCGGCGTTGAGGAAGCGACGGACGTTGGCGTAAGCGCCGGTGTCCACGTCGATCGAGAACGTCGAGATGGGCTGCTCGGCCACGAGGTGCACCGGATTGTCGTCGAGGTGCTGATAGCGCTCGGTGTTCTGCACCTGCTGATACGGCGGCGACATGGTGGTAACGCTGCCCGCCAGCTGGGCGGAAGTCTTGTTGAGGGCTATGCCCGCGGGCACGGTGCTCTGAGGCTGCGCTTGCTGTTGCGCATGGACCAGGCGCCTGGCCTCGTCAAAGTCCGCGAGCTTGCGCTCCTCTTCCTTCGGCGCCGCGGCAACGACTTCTTGAGTGACCGGCTGCGTTTGCGGCCCCTGCACATCTGCAGTGGCCTGATGTTCGTCGCGATGGGCAGCACAAGCGGCGACGATGGCACTCACGAGCAGCAGCGAGCTGCCGCGCACGACACGAATCATGGAAGTTCCCTCGTTACAGGCGCCAGCCGCGCCCTGTCGCTACTAACGAGGACCCTGCCGAGACGGGTTAAGGCAGCTTCCAGAGCAGTTCATCCAACTGCTCATCCCGCGCCGGCCAACCATAACGCCGCAAATCCACGCGCCCGCCCGCGAATACCACGCCTTCAGCCTCCAGCTTACGTCGCTGCCGCGCGTAGGCATCGCTCCCCACCGGGAAGGAAATGCGACCGCCGGCATTGATGACGCGATACCAGGGCAATCCTCGCCCCGACGTCTGCCGCAGTACCGTCCCGACGAGCCGTGCACGTCGCGGCAATCCGGCTACTTCCGCCACGTCGCCGTACGTGCAGACCTTGCCCCGGGGAATGCGGCGCACCGCCGCGAGGATCATCTCCGGCACCGATTGGTCGATCGCTGCCGGCGCGCGCCTGGCCCGCGGCGCTGTCTTCCTGACTTTTTTCTTCGCCTTCTTCAAATCGGTATCCGGTCGTGCATGGTCTCCTGCGACCGGTCGGCGCGATCCGGGTTACGGCGCCGCTCGCCGCCCGTGAGCGCGATGCCGAGCGCAGCGATGAACGGCAGCACGCGCTCCAGGAAATCGCCGGGCGAATCCGGCAGCAGATGGAAGACCAGCGACAGCAGGAAGCCTGCCCACATCGCGCCGAGCGTCGAACCCGGCCGGATGCGCTTGCCGCTCAGGCGCACGAGCAGCAACGGCCCGAGCGATGCGCCGAGCGCAGTGAACGCGAACATCGCATGCTCGACGAGCTTGCTCGGCGTGTAGAGCAGCACCAGGCAGGCAAGGATCGCGGCCACGAGCAACATGCCGCGCAGCCACTGCAGCGAGGGCGGCGTCGTCGGGCGCCGCAAGTCGACGGCAAGAGCGCTCGCCATCACCAGCAGCTGACTGGCAATCGCGGAAATCACTGCAGCCGCGAGCCCGACGACGATCAGCGTCGCGAGCCAGGGCGGCAGCAGTCGGCTCGCGATGACTGCCAGGGATTGCTCTGGATGCTCGAGCCCCGAGTAGAGGATGCGCGCGCACCAGCCGCAGAACACGACGGCTGCCAGCAGGATTGCGATCCACAGCGGCGCAACCCAACGCGCGATGCGCAGCGTCGCCTCGTCCTTCGCCGCCATGAAGCGGCTCAAGGCGTGCGGCTGACCGGACATCGCCAGACCCAGACCGACCACGCCGGCCGCGAACGCGACGGCCGCGACGCCGGTCTTGCCGTCGAACCAGTTCGTCGCTTCGGGACCGATGGTGGTGAAAGCCATCTTCAGTTCGGAGAGTCCGCCAGTGGCAATCAATGCCGGCAGCGGCAGGAACAACGCGACCGCGATCACCACGACCGATTGAATCGCATCGATCATGCTCGCCGCGCGCATGCCGCCCGCGAAGACAGTCGCCGTCATTATCGCCAGCGACAGCAGCAGAACGTTCGTCGTGCTGAGGCCGACGTCGTCGAGCATCACACCGGCGAATTGCAGGATGGCTGCGATCTGCAACAGCAGCGCGAGCAGCAGGATAAAAACGGCCGAGCGCACCACGAGCGGCTGCAACCGATCGCCAGCGTCGACACCCAGCAGATGAATGACGGTGATGCCGCCGGAGCCGATCGACGCAGCGCGCAGCCGCGGCGCCACGAACCACATGTTGACGATGCAACCGAAGACGACAGCGGCCCATATCCACGCAGCGGACAGGCCCCACAAGAACGCGGCAGCGGCCACGGTCATCAGCATCCAGGCATTCACGCCGGTCGCTGCATAGCTGAGCGTGACGAGCCACGGACCGAGGCGGCGATTGGCGATGGTGAAATCCCCGGCGTTGTGCGTGCGCCGGGCGGCCCAGGTCATGATCGACAGCAGCGCCGCCAACAACGCGAGCAAAGTCAGCAGAGCTGTAGCGGACCGCGTCATGGGAGGGGCGATGCTACACGAGAACGAAGGTCAGCGCGCCTGCAGGCGCTGCCGCGCGGTATCCAGCGTGCGACAGACGGCTTCGGCCGCCACCGTCAGTCGGGTCGTGGCGCGCGCGATATCGTCCGAGCGCAGCGTATAAACGTTGCCGCTGCGCACGGCCTCGATGTGGCGCCAGCGGCTCCACTCCGCGGCTGCGTCCGGGACCGTGTCGTCGGTGGAGATGATGGCTTGCGGATTTGCCGCAATCACCGCCTCGATGCCGATCGCCGGCGCCAGCTCGTTGAGGTCGGCGAACACATTGCGGCCGCCGCACAGCTCGACGATCTCGCTGATGATCTGCTGGCCGTTCACCGTGTACAGCGGCCTGTCATCCACTTCGATGAACACCCGGACCCGGGTGCGGTCGCGATAGCGATCGCGCAGCTCCTGAATGCGGCGCTCGTAATCGGCCGCTTCGCGCTCGGCGACTGCGCTCGTTCCCGCCAGCCGGCCGATCTCGCGCAGCACCGTCGCGACGTCTCCCAGGCGCTGCGTCTGGAACGCAACGACCGGCACGTGCAAGGCGCGAATACGCTCGATGGTGGGCGCGGGAGTGCCCGTTTCCCAGACCAGCACTGCATCGGGCCGCATCGCCAGCAATCGCTCCAGGTCGACGCGGAAAGCGTCGCCGATGCGAGGGATCGAGCGCGCAGCCTCCGGATGATTGCTGTACTCGACGGTCGCGACGATGCGATCGCCTGCGCCGGCGGTGAACGCGAGCTCGGTGAGATGCGGAGCGAGACTGACGATGCGCTGAGGCGCGGCAGCATGCGCCGCCCCGACGATCAGCAGCATCAGGACGATCGGTGAAGCCTTCATCCTCGTGGCAAGCGCAGTAGTGCGCGCAATCGCGGCCAATCGAATGCCGGTCCGGGATCGGTCTTGCGGCCCGGCGCGACGTCGCTATGGCCAGCGACGCGCTCGAGCGACAGCGACGGATACGCGCGACACAACGCGTGAATGGCATTGCTCAGCGCACGATACTGCACGGGCTCATATGGCAATTCGTCGCTGCCCTCCATCTCGATGCCGATCGAGAAATCGTTGCAGCGCTCGCGGCCGCAATAGTTCGACGCTCCCGCGTGCCACGCGCGCAGGTGGAACGGAACGTACTGCACGTATGCGCCGTCGCGACGGATCAGCAGGTGCGACGAGACTTCCAGGCTCATGACCGTCGCGAAGAACGGATGGAGCTGCGGCGCGTCCGCCGGCAACGTGTTGGTGAACAGCCGATCGATCCACGGTCCGCCGTATTGGTCCGGCGGCAGACTGATGCCGTGCACGAGGATCAGCTCGGGCAGCATTCCGGCGGGCCGCTCGTCGCGGTTCGGCGAGACCACCTGGCGCGCGGGTTGCATCAAGCCGGTGTGCGGATCGACCGAGGTTTCTGCAATGGTTCTGGCAGCCACGATGCGCCATGATGCCCTGCCCATGAGAATGAATCGAATCTTCCGTGAAGGACCGCTGACGAGTGGCGCGGAGATCCAGTTGGCTCCGGCCGGCGCCTATCACGTCGCGCGCGTTCTGCGGATGCGCGAGGGAGCGTCGCTCGCCGTCTTCGACGGCAGCGGCCAGGAGTTCCGTGCAGAAGTCGTGCGCGTTGCCGGCGACGACGTGACAGTGCGCCTGGGCGAAGCGACGGCGGGCGCGACCGAATCGCCGCTGCGGATCACGCTACTGCAAGGCGTATCGCGCAGCGAGCGCATGGACTGGACGCTACAGAAGGCGACCGAGCTCGGCGTCGCCACGATCGCGCCGGTACTCACGGCACGCAGCGTCGTGCGCCTGGACGAGAAACAGGCGCAGAAGAAACAGAGTCATTGGCACGGCATCGTCATCGCAGCCTGCGAGCAGTGCGGCCGCTCGAAGATCCCGCACGTCGCGGCGCCGGTGACCCTGCGCGAGCACCTGGCGAACGCGCGCAAGGAAGGCTTGCGGCTCGTGCTGAGCCCGTCCGCACCCGGATCGCTCGCCGGCCTGACCAGCCTGCCGAACAAAGTGGAGCTGCTGATCGGCCCGGAGGGCGGCCTCGACGACGATGAGCTGCTGGCGGCGCAGAAGGCCGGCTTCATGCCGGTGCGCCTGGGACCGCGCGTGCTCCGAACTGAGACAGCGGCTGTGGTGGCGCTGACGGTGCTGCAGGCGTTGTGGGGGGATCTGAGATAGCTGTCAGGCTGAAGCCTGACTCTCAACTGGCTCTGGTCTCTTCGGAGATCATCTGCTCCAGGCACTCGAAGTCCGGGATCAGCGGCGATTCGTTCAGCATGCGCACCTGGCACAGGATCGGGCCGCGCTCGGGGAAGTTGCGGCTCGGGTCGTGCTTGACCACATCCGCGTTGACGCGCACCAGCTGCGGGAAGCCCTGCGTGATCACGCCGAAGTAACCGCCGGAGATCTGGCTCGACAGCGCCACGAAGATGACGATGCGCGTGCGCGTGCCCGGCGTCGGCGGGGACTGGCCGCACGCGGCCTCGAAGGAAATCACCGGCACGGCGCGGCCGCTCCAGTGAATCGTGCCGAGATACCACGGCGGCGCGCCTTCCATCTTCTCCGGCGCCTGCCACGTCACGACCTCCGCGACGCACGCGCGCGGCACGATCAGCCGCTCCTGCGCCAACGGCACCAGCAGGCTGTACAGCTCGTGAGCCAGACCCTCATTCATGGACGACGCGCTCATGCACGGGATTCACGACCTTGCGCCGGGGCGGCTTTACGACGCCGCGCTTCGACCAGCGGCTCGATCGCGTCCAGCAGCTGATTTTCCTGATAGGGCTTGCCGAGGTAATCGTTGACGCCGAGCTCGATCGCGCGCGCGCGATGCTTCTCGCCGACGCGCGAGGTGATCATCACGATCGGGATGTCGGCGAGGCGCGCGTCCCCGCGCACCTGCGAAGCCAGCTCGTAACCGTCCATGCGCGGCATTTCGATGTCGAGCAGGATCACGTCCGGCAGGTGATCCTGCAGGATCGACAGCGCATCGACGCCGTCCTTCGCCGTCATGACGCGCATGCCGTGACGTTCGAGCAGGCGCTGCGTCACGCGGCGCACGGTGATCGAGTCGTCGACGACCAGCGCGAACGTGCGGCGGTCTTCCGTCGGCCCTTCCACCAGCGGCTTGCGGCCGCGCCATTCGGAGCGCACCAGCGCGCCGAGGTCGAGAATGATGACGATGCGGCCGTCGCCGAGAATCGTCGCGCCGGCGATGCCGCGAATGCCGGCGATCTGCGGGCCGACCGATTTCACGACCATCTCGCGGCTGCCGACCAGCTCGTCGGTGACGACCGCCGTCGAGTGATCGCCGGCGCGGATCAGGATCACCGGCATCGACACGTCCGCCTCGGGCAGGACCGACGCGCCGCCGCCGATGAACGCGCCGAGATGCTGGAAGCGATACACCTGCTTGCCGTAGGTGAACGTCGGCGAATCCTCGGCGAGATGCTTCTGCACTTCCGAGCGCGGCACGCGCGCTACGCCTTCGACCGAAGGCAGCGGCAGCGCATACAGCTCTTCGCCCGTCCGCACGATCAGCGCCTGTGTGATCGCCAGGGTGAACGGCAGTCGGATCGTGAATTTCACGCCCAGGCCGGGCTGCGACTCGGTGAACAATGCCCCGCCGAGCTTCTTGATCTCGTTGACCACGACGTCCATGCCGACACCGCGGCCGGCGTGCTGCGTGATATTGCTCGCCGTGCTGAAGCCCGGCTCGAGAATCAGCTGCAACGCTTCCTCGTCGGAGAGCACGCGCCCCGCATGCAGCAAGCCGCGTTCGCGAGCCCGCGCACGCACCGCGCTGACGTCGATGCCGCGGCCGTCGTCCTCGAGGATGATGACCATCTCGGAGCCTTCGCGATGCAGGCCGACGCGGATCGTGCCGCTCTCGGACTTGCCGCGCGCCACGCGCTCTTCGGGCGTCTCGATGCCGTGCACGACCGAGTTGCGCAGCATGTGCTCGAACGGCGGCAGCATGCGGTCCAGCACCTGGCGATCCAGCTCGCCGGAGGCGCCGACCACGACGAGATCGGCCTTCTTGTTCGTGTCGGTCGCAACCTGCCGCACCAGGCGGCTGAGGCGCTGCACGTGGCGCTGGAACGGCACCATGCGCGTGCGCATCAGGCCGTTCTGCAATTCGGTGACTACGCGCGACTGCTGCAACAGCAGGTTCTGCGCTTCGCGCGTCAGATTCTCCAGCAAGCCTTCGATGCTGCCGACGTCGCTGACGGACTCCGCGAACGCGCGCGACAACTGTTGAATCGTCGAGTAGCGATCGAGCTCCAGCGGGTCGAAGTCGGACCGGCCCGGATGCTCCTCTTCGTGACGGTGCAGGATCTGCGCTTCGGTCTCCAGCTCCAGCTTGCGCAGCTGCTCTTTCAAGCGCGTGACGGTGCGGCCGAGCTCGGCGAGGTTGAACTCGATCGAGCCGACCTGCTGCTCGAGGCGCGAGCGGAAGATGCTGACTTCGCCTGCGTTGTTGAGCAGCGTGTCGAGCAAGTCGGCGTCGACGCGCGCGAACTCCTGGCGTTCCTGGACTTGCGGCTCGCGGCCCGGCAGCGCTACCGCGGGCGCCTCCACTACCGCCAGTTCTTCGGGAACATCCGGCGGCAACTCAGGCTGAACCGCCGCCGCCATATCCAGCGTCGCCTGATCGAGGACGGGCTGGCTCGCGGTGTGCTCTTCGACACGCACCGCTTCGCGCGGCGCGGCGGCACCCAGCTCGTCGGCACCGAATTCGATGTCGAACTCCGTATCGTCGAGCGCGGGCACTTCTTCCTGCGCTGGTTCCTGTGCTGGCTGCGGCGTCGCCGCCGGCGAGAACGAATCCGTCAACGTCGGCACGACGCCGGTCGCGCTGCCGAAGTCGTCGTCGACTTGCATCTCTACGACTGGCGCAGCGGCCGGTGCAGGCGTCGGTGCCGACGCAGGCGCGGCGACCGGAGCTTGGCCGCAGAGAGCGCGGATGCGATTGATCAGCTCGCGTGCCGGCGTGCAGCGCTCGCCGCGATTGACGACGTCGCGCATGCGGTGCAACTGGTCGAGGCTCGCTTGCAGCGCATCGAATACTTCCGGCGTTGCGGGGACAGTGCCCGCTTCGACGCCTTGCATGAGCGTCTCCAGCTCATGACTCAGATTGCCCATCGCGCGAATGCCAGCCATGCGTGCGCCGCCCTTGAGCGTGTGCACGACGCGCTTCAGCTCGAACACCAGCGCGTTGTTGCCGCGATCCTGCTTCCAGGATGACAAGGCGTGATCGGCTGTCTCGAGCAGCTCGGTGGCTTCCTCGCTGAAGATCGCTGCGACTTCGGGATCGAAATCGCCGCCGTCGTCGTCTTCTTCTTCCTCGACCGGCTGCGGCGCGGCTGCTGCCAGGACCGGCGCCGCTGGTGGCGGTGGCGGGGCGGGCGCGATAACAGGTGCAGGCGGCGGCGGAGCGGCTGCTACAGCCGGTGACTGCGGCGACAACGCCGGGCTGCGAACGGTGTCGCTCTCCTCTTCCGCGAGCAAGTCTTCTACTGCAATCGCAGGTTCGGGTTCCGGCTGCTGCTCGGGCTCTTGCTCGAACGGCTGCTCGAACGCGGCTGCGTCGATTTCGATCTCGACCGATTCGTCTTCGGGCAGACCTTCCTCGACGACGATGCCAGGCTCTTCCTGCGGCGCCTCGTAAGTCAGCGACGCGAGGATGTCGCCTTCCACCAGCGCCTGCTGCACGTTCGTCGGGTCGCCGTCCGCCAGCGCCTGTTGCACGTTGGTCGGCTCGGTATCGGGCAACGCTGCGGCGCGCTCGGTCGGGTCGTCACGGAACACCGGCGCGGGCCGCATGATCGTCGGCGAAGCATCGTGCGACGGCGAGCCGGCGTCTGCGGTTGCAGGCGTTGGCGGAAAGTTGTCGTAGCTCCAGTCGAGCATGCTGAGCGCGTTGGCGTCGGTCGGCTCCAGCTCGACGACGTCCGCGCCGCTATCCTCTGCCACCGACGCTGCAGCCGCCATGGCTGCAGTCGCGGGCGCCGGACTCTGAATGGTCGCGTCGATCGTTTCCGCGAGCCGGGCGATTTCCTCGTCGAGCTCGTGCTCCAGCTCGCCCAGGCGGGCGGCGATGCGCGGGTGATTGAGGAAGAAGCCGGTGTTCTCGTCGATGTGATCGAGCACCTGCTGGATTGCCGCGCTGGCGTCCTTCAGCACCGCGAGTCCCGCGGCGGGCATGCCGATCGAGTTGTCGAACAGCTTGCGGACGTAGCGGTTGAGCGGCTCGGCGATCTTGATGCCCTGGCGCGCCCCGGCTGTCTTGGCCGTGCCGCTCAGCGTGTGGCAGGAGCGATGCAGGTCCTCGGTGACCGGGTACGGCGGCGGCGCGGCCTCGGAGGTCGCGATGAAATCAAGGATGGTCGCGAGATGGCCCGCGGTTTCCTTTGCGTAAATCTCGTGCAGACCTGGATCCATTGCGGGCGGCGGCGGCACCGGTCTTATGTCCGAAGCTGGGGCCGTTTTTTTTTGCGGACTGGGTTGCGGCGGCAGGACCGTGGTGGTCTGGGTGTGCGACGGCATCGGCGGCTCGGGCGCCACTGCAGCGACGGCGCGCGGCGCAGGCGGCGCGCTCGGACGCACGCCGGCGATCTCGTTGAGCCCTTCGATGATGCGCGCGACGTTGGCTTGCGGCGGACGTGCGGTTTCCAGTTGCTCGACCAGCTCCGGCACGGCTGCGACTGCTTCGCGCAGCAACGTCATCATTTCCGGGCTGCGCTCCAGCGTCTTGTTGATGACGCGGTTGAGCAGGTTCTCGACCGACCAGGCGAACTCGCCGATGAGCTGCGCGCCGACCATGCGGCCGCTGCCCTTCAGCGTGTGGAACGAGCGGCGCACGTTCACCAGCGAATCCTGGTCCTGCGGGTTCTCGTCCCACAGCGGGAACAGGCGCTTGAGCTTGGCGATCTCGTCCTTCGCCTCTTCGATGAACAGCTCGAGGAATTCCGGATCGATCTCGCGATCGAGCGCCTTTGCCGGCGGCGCGGTGGGTGCGACGGGCCTGCGTGCCGCGGTCGTGGTCCGGACGACCGACGCCGGATCCAGCACCGCAGTGGGTTCGTGCTCGGTCGGTGCCAGGCTCGAAGCTGCGACTGTCTGCGACAGCGGCTCGATCACGACAGTGCGGGCATGGTCGCCCACCTGCGCGAGCGCCTCGACGCGCGGGATCGGCTGCGCTTCGGCGAGGAAGCGCAGGCAGTTCTCCGCGTTGTCCAGCATGTACCACGGGTCGGTGCGGCCGGCCTGCAGCGTCTCCATGTAGTACTCGACCGCGACGATGGCGTCGGCGAGGCGATCGACCGCTTCCTGCGGCAGGGTCATGCTCTCGCTGCGCAAGAGCTGGCCGAGCGCGCGATCGACGCCTTCCATGATCTCCACGACGCGCGTTTTGCCCAGCATCAGCAGGCCGGCGATCATGCCGCGCATCAGCTGCGGAATCTGGTCGGCGACCTGCGCTTCGCGCGGCTTCTCGAACGACAGCGCGACTGCTTCCTTGATGCGCGCCATGTTGACGATACATTCGCGCAGCACCGCCTCGGTCACTTGGCGGAACTCGATATCCTCCGGCCCGGTGGGCCTGAGCGGCGCGGTGGCGCTGTCCGCGCTCGGCACGATCATGCCGACCAGCTGCTCGTCGAGGCTGTCCTCGACCTTGATCAGCGTCGCGGCCATGCGCAGCAGCGTGCTCTCGCTCGCCGCCGAGCGCTGATTCACGATTGCCTGCAGATCGCCGGTCTCGCCCTGCACTTTGTCGCGCAGATCCCCGAGGCCGAGCACGCCGAGCGTATCGGCGATCTTCTTCAGCAGCTCGAGCTGCGGCGCCAGCTCGTCGACCTGCGTGCCGCCCTGGCGCACGAAGATGTCGAGCGCGTCCTTCACGCGGCCGAGGTCTTCCTTGATCGCCGCGGCCACGGTCTTCATCAGCTTGACCGAAGGCGCCGACAGGCTCTCGCGAGCCTGCTCGACGTGATCGTCGACCGGCAGCAGCTCGGTCAGGCGGAACGACGCGCGCACCGCCGCGACACGCGGCCCGGAGCTGCGCGCCCGCGCAACGTAGTAGAGAAGATTGTTGAGCAGCTCGAGCGGCGGGGTATCGACGTAGCGTCCCTCACCCTGCTCGTACAAGCGCTTCATTTCGCGATCGGCATGGCCGAGCAGGCGCTTGATCGAGGCGCTGCCCTCGAGCCCGCCTTCGCGCAGCGCTTCGAGCACCGCGCCGACGACCCACCACAGCTGGAACACCGGCTGCGTAGTCGCGACCTGCTCGAGCTTCTCGGCGGAGCGCGACAGGATTTCGAGGTTCTGGTCGACTCGTTCGCCCTTGATCCAGCCGAGCAGGCCGAGCTGGAAGCGCGTGCGGAGCTTGCGTGCCCATTGACCGATCGAGAGCACCTCGCCCGGCGTGGCGACAGGACTCGCCTGCTGATCCGAGCTGAGGTTCAGCAGCAGCAGCGTTCCTTCGGAGAGCAGCGCGTGACCGCGCACCGCGCGCAGGTCGTTCAGCAGCGGCAACAGCACGAGAGCCATGTCGCGGCCGCCGCTCATCACGCGTTCGAGGTACGTCGGCAACTGCACCATCGCGCGCATCAGCGCGTCGAGTCCCTCGGCGAGATGGCGGCGCTCGGAGAAGTTGTCGATGAGATAGCGCGCGACCTGGCCCATCTCCTCGGCGAGCAGCGCGGCGCCATAGACCTCGGCGATGCGCAACGCGCCGTGCACCGAGCGCAGGTGCTCGCTGCACTTTCTCAGCAGCGCAACGTTGTCCTGCTGCTCCCCGAATGCTTCGAGAGCAGTGCGCGCGTCGTTGAGCTCACTATTGAGCTCACGCGCGACGATATGCAGTGTTTGCGATGAAAGCTCGGCCATGTCTTCTTACGCGCTTTTCAGGCCGCTGACTTTCTTGGGCGGTGACGCCGGCGTCGCGGGACGAACCTGCGTGGCTGTAGCGGTCATCACCGGCGGCACGGGCGCTTTCTTGTCGGACTCCGTCAGCACTGCGCTGCCGCCGGAAGCGCCGCTGTCGGGCAGGCGGAAGCCGGCGACCGATTTACGCAGCTGCGCGGACAGCTCGGCGAGCTTGCCGACCGAGCCGGAGGTCGCGGCGGAATTCTCCGCGGTCTGCGAGCTGATTTCGCGCAGCACGCCCATGGTGCGCGAGATGTTCTGCGCGGCCGAAGCCTGCTGGCGCGAGCTCGCGGAAATGTTCTGCACCAGGCTGGCGATCTGGTTCGACACCTGCTCGATCTCTTCCAGCGCGGCGCCGGCGTTCTCGGCCAGCAAGGCGCCGCCGACCACGTCGGTCGTGCTGCGCTCCATCGAGACTACGGCCTCGTTGGTGTCCGCCTGAATGGTGCGCACGAGCACTTCGATCTGCTTGGTCGCGTTGGCCGCGCGCTCGGCGAGGCGCTGCACTTCGTCGGCGACCACCGCGAAACCGCGGCCCGCCTCGCCGGCCATCGAGGCCTGGATCGAGGCGTTGAGCGCCAGGATGTTCGTCTGCTCGGCGATGTCGTTGATCAGCTCGACGATGTTGCCGATTTCCTGCGAGCTCTCGCCGAGGCGCTTGATGCGCTTGGAGGTCTCCTGGATCGTCTCGCGGATCGCGTTCATGCCGTCGATCGTGCGCCGCACGGCCTCGCCGCCCTTGTGCGCGACGTCGACCGAGTGCCGCGCGACGTCCGAGGAGCGCTCGGCGTTGCCGGAAACTTCTTCAGTCGATGCAGCCATGGCCGCGACGGACTCGGAGGCGAGCGCGACCTGCTTCGACTGCGCGACCGATGCCTTGGCAAGGTGCCCGGCAGATCCCTGCGTCTGCTTCGCCGCGGCGTCGAGCGACACGGCCGACTCGGTGATCGTCGTGACCAGCTCGCGCAGCGCCTCGATTGCGTAGTTGATCGAGTCTGCGATCGCGCCAGTGATGTCTTCGGTCACCGTCGCCTGCACGGTCAGATCGCCGTCGGCGAGGCTCGACAGCTCGTCGAGCAGCCGCAGAATGGCTTCCTGGTTGCGCTCGTTCTTGCTGGCCTGCATCTCGAGAGTCTTGCGGATGTTGCCGCTCATCGCGTGCAGCAGCGAGAGCACGAGCAGCGACAGCAGACCGACGACCAGCAAGCCGATCGGCAGCTCGCGACTGCCGAGCAGGCCGGACGCGCCAGCCGCCGGCACGCCGACGCGACTGTCGAACCGTGAATAAATCTGATCGCCCGCAGTGACGAGCGCCGCCGCCGCCTGGCGCGCGAGCTTGAGGCGATCCGCCGAGCTGATCGCCGTGCGGACCTTTTCGCTCAGCTGCACGTACAGCGCGCTGGTGGACTTGAAGCGGGCCAGCGCGTCCGGGCCGGTGAGCTTCGGCAGGCCGAGCCCGGAGTCCTCGCCGCTCAGGCCGCCGACGACCTGACCCATGTAGTCGTTGCCATCCGCGAGACGCCGCGCGATCACAGTCGCGTCGCCGACGCCGCCAGCCAGCGCTTCCATGTCCTGCTGCAGGCGCAGGCCGGTGAGCTCGAAGCGCTCCAGATGGCGCGTCATGCCGTCGATGCCGGGCGTGCCGAGCGCGCTCGCGACGTTGCCGAGGCTCTGCAGCAGTTGCGGCACCAGCGCGCGGACTTCAGCCGCCGCCTTGTGCACGCCGTCGATCGCTTCGCTCGAGCTGAGGATGACCTGGCTCTGCTTCAACACCTCGGTCGAGCCGTCGAACGACTGCACGTCGTCGCCGAGAAAATGGGCGAGGTCGGAATAACGCGCGCGCGACTGCCGCAGCCGTTCGAGTGCGCCGGCCTCGCCGTTCAGCGCCGCGTTGGCCTGCGCCGGGATCTTCTGCGACAGGGCCAGCAGCTCGTTCATGCTGCGCACCGAGCTCTGACCCGCTTCCATGTCCTGACCGCCGAACGCCAGCAAGCCCGCCGCCGCGCCGACGCACACCAGGGCGATGACCATCAGCGCGGGCAAGAACCGGACGCCGTACATCTTAGTCTCGGCCATGGCGCTGTCCTTCCGTCCGGGAACGATTGTTCATGAAGCAGCCGCCTGCAGGAATTCCGGGCTTTCGAGCAGCGTGCGCAGGCTGAACACCGGCCAGCTCTCCGTGCCGCGGCGGAACGCCCCCGCCAGGTAACGCTCGCAGCGTGCAATCGTCGGCGGCGGCGCGTTGGAAAACTCGGCGTCGTTGAAGCGGCGGAAGCCGAGCACCTCGTCGACCAGCAGGCCGGCGGGCACTTCGCGGTGATGCGCCACCAGCACGCGCGTCGAGCGGTTGGTATTCGTGGCGCCGCCGCCGAGGAAGGCGCGCAGGTCGACCACCGGTAGCAACTGGCCGCGTACGTTGGCGATGCCGCGGATCCACGCCTTGGCACCGGGCACGCGCGTCACGACCGAAGGGAAGCCGAGCACTTCGCGCGTCTCTTCGCGCGCGACCAGGAAGCTCTCCGCGCTCAAGCGGAAGGCGACACCGACCCACTCGCGCTCGCCGCCGGGGTCGCGGCCCTGGCCGGTCAACGCAACGCGCGCCAGCCGCTCGAGCTCGAGCAGCAACTCGAACGGTTTATCGCGGAGGGACTTGAGAGTGGCGCTCGCCGTCATCGTGAGTTCAGTCCGCGGGCTCAGCCCGCGAGGGCCGCCTGCGCCTTCTCGATCAGCTTTTCCATCGACACCGGCTTCACCAGGTAGTCGACTGCACCCTGGCGCATGCCCCAGATGCGATCGGTCTCCTGGTCCTTCGAGGTCACCATGATCACCGGGATCGACTTGGTGTCCGGGTCGGAGGCGAGCTTGCGCGTCGCCTGGAAGCCGTTGACGCCGGGCATCACCACGTCCATGAAGATCAGGTCCGGCTTCATCTCCTTGGCCTTGCGGATTGCTTCCGCGCCGTCGCCCGCGCTCGCGGTCTTGTAGCCGTGGCGCTCCAGCGCCTTCTGCATGACGTGAACTTCCGTCGGCGAATCGTCGACGATGAGGATCAGTGCCATACCTTGCTCCGCGGTGCCCTGCTGAGATCGCACTGCTGCTTGTCCGGCCATACGAGTACCTTGCCCCCTACTTGAGCTAGCGCGCCAACGCACCCACGTGGGTCTCGATCGCGTTCAGCAACTCGTCCTTCGTGAACGGCTTGGTGAGGTAGTGCTCGGAGCCGACGATGCGGCCGCGCGCGCGGTCGAACAGCCCGTCCTTGCTCGACAGCATGATCACCGGGATGGAGCGGAATACCTTGTTGTGCTTGATCAGCGAGCACGTCTGGTAGCCGTCCAGGCGCGGCATCATGATGTCCACGAACACGATGTCCGGCTGGTGGTCGGCAATCTTCGACAGCGCGTCGAAGCCGTCGACCGCAGTGAAGACCTCGCAACCTTCCTTCGACAACAGCGTCTCGGCGGTGCGGCGGATCGTCTTGCTGTCGTCGATGACCAGCACCTTCAGGCCCGCGAGCCGGGCAGACTGGTTCGTTGCTAGGTTCTCCATCGCTACCTCACACGGGAATTCAGGCACCGCTCCGTCGCGCGCCGCAAAGTACGAAATGGAGCTTGGAATCGTGTACTTGCGAGCTTTGGCGAAGGCCGGCGCAACACGGCGGAACTTTTAACATATTGGTTATAGGGCCGCCATCGCCCACCTCTCTATACTATGAAGCTCGTCACACCGACTTCCGGGCAGCGATTTCGCCGTCGAGGCTGCGGTGTGAAGTGCGTCGCTGATTTGGTGAACCGATGCCTTTGACTCCTTCTCAATCGCCCCTGCGTGTGCTCGTCGTGATGGATCCGATCGACGAGATCAAACCCGTCAAGGACACCACGCTTGCCATGCTGCTGGCAGCGCAGAAGCGCGGCTGGGAGCTGTGGTACGCGGAGCAGCGCGATCTGTGGCTGCGCGACGGCGTCGCGCATGGCCGTGTGCGCCCGGTTAGCGTCCGCAACGACCTGCAGGACTGGTTCACGCTCGATGCGGCGCATACCCGGCCGCTGGCAGACTTCCAGGTCATCCTGATGCGCAAGGATCCGCCGTTCGACATGGAGTACATCTACACGACGTACATCCTCGAGCGCGCCGAGGAGCAGGGCGTGCTGGTCGCCAACCGGCCGCAGGGCCTGCGCGACATGAACGAGAAGGTGTTCACGGCCTGGTTTCCGCAGTGCTGCGCGCCGACGCTGATCACGCGGGACATGGCCGACATGCACGCCTTCCTGCGCGAGCATCAGCGCATCGTCTGCAAGCCGTTGTACGGCATGGGCGGCCGCTCGATCTTCGTCCTCGAGCGCAGCGACAAGAACGCCAACGTCGTGTTCGAGACGATGACGGAGTACGGCACGCGCTTCGCGATCGTGCAGAGGTACATTCCCGACATCGTGAGCACCGGCGATTCGCGCATACTGGTCATCGACGGCGAGCCCGCGCCGTACGCGCTGGCACGCATCCCGCAGGAATCCGACCACCGCGGCAACCTGGCGGCCGGTGCGCGCGGCCAGGGGCGCGAGCTCAATGAGCGCGACCGCTGGCTCGTCAGCGAGATCGGCCCGACCTTGCGGCAACGCGGGATGCTGTTCGTCGGCCTCGACGTGATCGGCGGCTACGTCACCGAGATCAACGTGACCAGCCCGACCGGCGTGCGCGAGCTCGACAAGCAGTTCGGGACGGAGATCGCCGGATTGCTGATGGACGCGATCGAGAAACGCTTGTCTGCATGATCGTGGGCGACATGAACGCGACTGCGCCCGAAACCCCGCCTCTGCCGCTGGAAACGCGGGAAGGCGCCGCCCCTGTCAAAGATCGGATGACGACGACGCTGTTCCTCGCGGCGCTGTTCCACGGCATCGTCATCCTCGGCGTCACGTTCGCGGTGCCGATGCTGGACAAGCAGCCGGCAGCGTCGATCGAAGTGCTGCTCGTCACCGGCGACGACACGCGCGCGGCGGACAATCTCGGCGCGCAGTATCTCGCCCAGCGCAATCAGCAAGGCAGCGGCACGACGGACGAGCACGTGCGTCCGGCGAATCCCGCATCGTCGGCGATCGCAGCTCAGCAAGCCGGCATCCCGGACGGGAACAGCAGCGAGTATCGCGAAGCGGTCGCGGGCCAGCAGTCCGCGGAAATTCTCAGCAGCCGCAGCGAGCGCAGCGAGGTCGAGTATCGCAGCGGCGACGATCGTCCGGCCCAGGAAGCGCAGGCACCGCTCGCGCTCGCGCCGACCACGCCGCGTCCGATCGCGACCAACGCGACTGACGACACTCTTCGGCTGCGCGGCAAGCGCGCCGACGGCTCGTTCGAGGTCGTTCCCAACACGCGCGAGTCGAAGCTGGCGCCCTATCTCGATGCCTGGCGGCGCAAGGTCGAGCGCCTGGGCACGCTCAACTTTCCGCAGATCTCGCGCAGCGGCGCCGGCAATCCGATCCTGGAGGTTGCCATCCGCCGCGACGGCAGCCTTGGCGAGGTGCTCGTCAAACGTTCCAGCGGGCGCAAGGACATCGACCAGGCGGCGCTGTCGATCCTGCGGCTGGCATCGCCCTTCGACCCGTTCCCGAAAGAGCTGAGCAAGCAGTACGAAGAGCTGCGTTTTGCGTACGAATGGCAATTCATCGGCAGCGGCGGCTGAACCGCAGCAGGCGCCGACAGCCACCTACCAACTGTGACCTGGCTCAACATTTCGCCCGCCATCCGCGGTAATCTTTCAGTCCCATGTCCGGCGATTTTCTGACCAACCAGTTTCTGATCGCGATGCCGGCGATGACCGACAGCAACTTCGCGCAGACGGTCACGTTCATCTGGGAACATAACGCGGACGGCGCGCTCGGCATCATCATCAACCGGCCGCTGCAGATGCGGCTCGCGGACGTGTTCGAGCAGTTGAAAATGCCGACCGCGCCGGGCGTGAGCGGCAACCAGCCGGTCCTGCAAGGCGGACCCGTGCAGACCGATCGCGGTTTCGTCGTGCATCAGACCGGCGGCAGCTGGGAACACACGCGTCAGGTCTCCTCGCGCATCCAGGTCACGACTTCGCCCGACATCCTCGACGCCATGGCGCGCGGCGGCGGCCCCGAGACAGCGCTGGTCGCGCTCGGCTACGCAGGCTGGAGCGCCGGGCAGCTCGAAAACGAGATCGCACAGAACGCCTGGCTCACGGTCCCGGCGGACGAGCGCATCCTGTTCGAAACACCGTACGAGCAGCGTTGGCGCGCCGCAGGACGCCTGCTCGGCATCGATCTCGCCACCATCAGTCCCCACGTCGGGCATGCCTGATGGCGGGCGCACCCGCAGCCTCGCCGCAACTGGTCCTCGCGTTCGATTTCGGAACCCGCCGCATCGGCCTCGCCACCGGCGACACCCTCACGCGGACCGCGCGCGCTCATTCGACGCTCGACTGCGCGCGGGGCATCCCCTGGACTGCCCTCGACAAGGTTTTCGCGGACCTGCAGCCAGCGCAGCTGGTCGTCGGCCTGCCCTACAACATGGATGGCACGCCGACGGCGTTGACGCCTGCGGCGCGCAGCTTCGCGACCGAGCTCGAGGCACGGTATCGCAAGCCCGTGGCACTGGTGGACGAGCGGCTCAGCTCACGCGAGGCCGAAACGGAGTTGCGCGACGCGCGCGCTGCCGGCCTGAAACGCGGCCGGACGACGCACGCGGACGTCGACATGATCGCCGCGCGCATCCTGCTCGAGCGCTGGTTCGCAGGCGAAGGCGAAGCTTCTACAATGCGCGGCCATGACCCATGACCCCGCCGTATCCGTGCAGCGCGACGCCGACGGGCGCCTGCGACACCTCATCACGCTCGAAGGCCTGAGCGCCACGGAGCTGACCGGACTGCTCAATCTCGCCCAGTTCTATCTGCGCGAGGCGGGCGACGTGCCAGCTCGCGATCAGAGCTTGTGGGGCCGCACCGTCGCCAACCTGTTCTTCGAGCCGAGCACGCGGACCCGCGTGTCGTTCGAGCTGGCCGCACTGCGCCTCGGCGCCGATGTAGTGAACCTGGACATGCAGTCCTCCTCGCGCGTGAAAGGCGAGACGGTGCTCGACACGATCTACACGCTGCAGGCGATGCACGCCGACATCCTGGTCATGCGCGATGCCGAGCCGGGCCTGCCGGCGTACGTCGCGCGGTTCGTCGCGCCGCACGTCTCCATCCTGAATGCCGGCGAAGCGCATCTGTCGCATCCGACACAGGGCTTGCTCGATGCGCTCACAGTGCGTCAGGTGAAGGGCGACTTCGCTCCCCTGCGCGTGCTGATCGCGGGCGACATCAGCCACTCACGCGTGGCGCGCTCGGCCTGGCAGGCGTTCACGACGCTGGGCATCGCGGAGCTGCGCATCGCCGCACCCGACGACCTGATGCCCGGCCCGGACGAGTTCGCAGGCGCGACCCGCTTCAACAATATCGACCGCGCCATCGACGGCGTCGACGTGGTGATGGCGCTGCGCATCCAGCGCGAGCGCATGAGCGGCGCGCACATCCCCGATGACGCTGCCTATCACCGCGCCTTCGGCATCACGTCGGAGCGCATGAAGAAGGCGCGCCCCGGCGCGATCGTGATGCATCCGGGGCCGATGAATCGCGATGTCGAGATCGCCAGCGACGTGGCCGACGGCCCGCAATCGGTCATCCAGCGTCAGGTCGCCAACGGCGTGGCGATACGCATGGCGGTGCTCGCGACGATCGCGCGCAACGCGCAGAGCCGCCGGCACTTCCAATGAGCGCTCGAATCGACGTCGTCGCACGCCCCCATCGCGGCACGATCTTCGAAGAGCGCGCCGAGGTTGTCGCGCACGAGCGCTTCGCCGGCGACCAGTTCGTGCTGACGCTGCAGGCGCCGAAGTGCGCGCGCGCCGCGACGCCGGGCTCGTTCGTACATCTCAGCTGCGACGAGCAGGTGCCGATGCGCCGGCCGCTATCGATCATGCGCGCGCATCCGGAGCGCGGCTCGATAGAAGTGCTCTACAAGATCGTCGGTCCGGGACTGGCCGCGCTCGCGGCACGCCGGGTCGGCGAATCCATCAATGCGCTCGGGCCGATCGGCAATGGCTTCGTCCCGCATCGCGAGCGTCCGCGCACGCTGCTGGTCGGCGGCGGCGTGGGCATTCCGCCGATGGTGTTCCTCGCCGAGCGCCTGCGCGAGGACAGCAGCGCGCCGTGGCAACCGCTGGTGCTGATGGGGTCGGAGATTCCCTTTCCGTTCCGTGCACGGCCCTCGACCATCCTCGTGCCCGGCATGCCGGACGGCGTCATCGCCTGCATGCCGCTGCTCGACGAGTGGGGCATTCCAAGCCGCCTGACGAGCCTTGCAGGCTACGCGGGCTGCCATGAGGGTTACGTGACGGATCTGGCGGCTGCGTGGCTGGGCTCGCTGGATCGCGCCGTGCTTGGCGAGGTCGAGATGTTTGCGTGCGGGCCGACGCCGATGCTGAAGGCCGCCGCGGCAGTGGCCCGGCGATTCGGTATCGCGTGTCAGGTGTCGCTCGAAGAGTTCATGGCGTGCGCTGTGGGCGGGTGCGCGGGCTGCGCAGTGAGAGTGATGACCCCGAGTGGGCCGGCGATGAAGCGGGTGTGCGTCGATGGGCCGGTATTTGACGCCAGGGCCGTGTATCCGGAGTCAGGCTAAAGCCTGACTCTCATCCGAAGTTGATCTTCGCTTCCAGGTTCGTGCGCGAGTCCGCGTACGCCAGCGCATCTTCCAGCGTGATTCGCCCCTGGCGATACAGATCGTACAGCGCCGTATCGAAGTGCTGCATGCCCTTCTCGCTGCTCGTGCGCAGCGCTTCCTTGGCGCCGATCACGTCACCCTTCTTGATCAACTCCTGTACGTGCGGCGTGTTGATCAGCAACTCGCATGCCGCCGCGCGGCGCTTGTTCTTACCCGGCACCAGGCGCTGCGCAATGATCGCGCGCAGGTACTGCGACAGGTCGAGGAAGATCTGCGTGTGCTGGTCGCGCGGGAACATGTTGATGATGCGGTCCAGCGTCTCGGCCGCGTTGTTCGCGTGCAGCGTCGCCAGCACCAGGTGGCCCGTGCCCGCCAGCATGATCGCGGACTCCATGGTCTCGCGGTCGCGGATCTCACCGATCAGCAGCACGTCGGGCGCGGCGCGCATCGCGCTACGCAGTGCGCGTGCATAGGACTTGGTGTCGAGCCCGACCTCGCGCTGGTTGATGATCGACTTCTTGTTCGAGTGCAGGAACTCGATCGGATCCTCGATGGTGATGATGTGATCCGAGGAGTTCTCGTTGCGGTAGTTGATCATCGCCGCGAGCGTGGTCGACTTGCCCGAGCCGGTCGCGCCGACCATCAGCAGCATGCCGCGCTTCATCATCACCAGGTCCTTGAGGAGCTCGGGCAGGCCGAGGTCGTCGAGCCGCGGCATGTCGGCGGTGATGTAGCGCAGCACCATCGCGGGGTTGCCGCGCTGGTGGAATACGTTGACGCGGAAGCGCCCGAGGCCCGGCTCGGAGATCGCGAAGTCGATCTCCAGCTCGTCGTTGAAGGCGTCGATCTGCTCCTGCGTCATCAGGCCGTAGGCTGCCTGGCGCACCACTTCCGGCGTCAGCATCTGCTTGTTGACGGGGAAGATCTGGCCTTCGATCTTGATCTTGATCGGCGCGTAGGAAGTGAAGAACAAGTCGGAGGCGCGCTTGTCCACCATCAGCTTGAACAGCGGCTTGGTATTGAGGACGACCGCACGGTCGTCCCCACCCATCTCGTTGTCGAGCACGTCACCTTCTGCGGCCATGTCTATCTTCCAATTACGCCTTCAGTCTCTTCTTCCATGATCCGCAAGGAGGCACCCGCTTCGTCGGTCAGCTTGGTCTCGCGCTTGCTCTCGAGCTTGATGCGCAAGCGTACTTCGTTCTTCGAATCCGCGTTACGCAGCGCGTCTTCGTAGGAAATCATGCCGGTCTCGTACAGCTCGAACAGCGCCTGGTCGAAGGTCTTCATGCCGAGGCGGTTCGACTTCGCCATCACTTCCTTGATGGCGGCGACCTCGCCTTTGAAGATCAGGTCGGAGATCAGCGGCGAGTTCAGCATGATTTCCATCGCCGCGATACGCCCGGCGCCGGCCTCGCGCGGAATCAGGCGCTGCGAGATGAAGGAGCGGATGTTCAGCGACAGGTCCATCAGCAGCTGCTCGCGCCGATCCTCGGGGAAGAAGTTGATGATACGGTCGAGCGCCTGGTTGGCGCTGTTGGCGTGCAGCGTGGCGAGCACGAGGTGGCCGGTCTCGGCGAACTGGATGCCGTACTCCATCGTGTCGCGGTCGCGGATTTCGCCGATCAGGATCACGTCCGGCGCCTGGCGCAGGGTGTTCTTCAGCGCCATGTGCCAGCTCTCGGTGTCGACGCCGACCTCGCGGTGCGTGACGACACAGCCCTTGTGGTTGTGCACGTACTCGACCGGGTCCTCGATCGTGATGATGTGACCGCGCGTCTTCTCGTTGCGGTAGTTCACCATGGCAGCGAGCGAGGTCGACTTGCCCGAGCCGGTGCCGCCGACCAGGATGACCAGGCCGCGCTTGGTCATCACGATGTCCTTGAGGATCGGCGGCAGCTGCATCTCCTCGATGGTCGGGATCTTGGCGTTGATCGTGCGCACCACGCAGCCGATCAGGCCCTGCTGCACGAACGCGCTGACGCGGAAGCGGCCGATGCCGACCGGCGCGATCGCGAAGTTGCACTCCTTGGTGGAGTCGAACTCCTTGGTCTGCTTGTCGTTCATGATCGAGCGCACCAGCACTGCCGCCTGCTCGGGCGTCAGCACGCGCTCGGACTGCGGGCGGATCTCGCCGTCGACCTTGATGGCCGGCGGGAAACCCGAGGTGATGAACAAGTCGGAGCCCTTGCGGTCGACCAGGCGCCGCAAGAGGTCCTGCATCAATTTAATAGCTTGTTCGCGTTCCACAATACTCTCCGAAGAGTCTCCGCAGGCCTCAGAACTGCTCTTTGTTCTGCGCTCTGAAGCGCGCTTCTTCCTTCGTCACGACTCCCTTCTGCAACAGCTCCTGCAGGCACTGGTCGAGCGTCTGCATGCCGTCCTTCTGTCCGGTCTGGATCGAGGAGTACATCTGCGCGATCTTGCCTTCGCGGATCAGGTTACGGATCGCAGGGGTGCCGATCATGATCTCGTGCGCGGCGATGCGGCCGCCGCCGATGCGCTTGAGCAGCGACTGCGAGATCGCCGCGCGCAGCGACTCCGACAGCATCGTGCGCACCATTTCCTTCTCGGCCGCCGGGAACACGTCGACGATACGGTCGATGGTCTTGGCGGCGGAGCTGGTGTGCAGCGTGCCGAACACCAGGTGGCCGGTCTCGGCAGCGGTCAGCGCCAGGCGGATCGTCTCCAGGTCGCGCATTTCGCCGACCAGCACGACGTCCGGGTCTTCGCGCAGCGCCGAGCGCAGCGCTTCGCTGAACCCGAGCGTGTCGCGATGGACCTCGCGCTGGTTCACCAGCGAGCGCTTGCTCTCGTGCACGAACTCGATCGGATCTTCGATCGTGATGATGTGATCGGGCTTGTTGTCGTTGACGTAGTTGACCATCGCCGCGAGCGTGGTCGACTTGCCGGAGCCGGTCGGGCCGGTGACCAGCACCAGGCCGCGCGGCTGCATCGCCAGGTCCTTGAAGATCTTCGGCGCGTTCAGGTCGTCGAGCGACATGATCAGCGAGGGGATCGTGCGGAACACCGCGGCGGCGCCGCGGCTCTGGTTGAAAGCGTTGACGCGGAAGCGCGCGAGCTTGGGAATCTCGAAGGAAAAGTCGGTCTCGTAGAACTCTTCGTACGCCTTGCGCTGCTTGTCATTCATGATGTCGTACACCATGCTGTGCACTTCCTTGTGGGTCAGTGCAGGCATGTTGATGCGCTTCATGTCGCCGTCGACACGAATCATCGGCGGCACGCCTGCGGACAAGTGCAGGTCGGACGCGTTGTTCTTGACGGCGAAAGCCAGCAGCTGCGCAATGTCGACCGGCATGAATTCCTACCCTTGAGAGACGCCCGCGGCACTTTCGATGCACGCAGGTGCAGACCCGAAAACGGCTCTTGAGTATAACGGAGCGATGTCGAGCTCAATATGTTAACTGGTCCGCACTTTTCGGCTGATGAGGCCGGCGGCGCGGGCGCGAGCAATGTACGGGAGCGACTTGCCGAAACACGGAACCGCATCGCATCCGCTGCAATGCGGTACGGTCGCAGTCCCGATTCCGTGCGGCTCATCGCCGTTACGAAAACGCAGCCCGCCGCGGCGATCCGCGCTGTGGCCGAGCTCGGCCAGCAGGACTTCGCCGAGAACTACGCACAGGAAGCGCTGCCGAAGCTCGCCGAGTTGAGCGACCTGCCGCTGACCTGGCACTACATCGGCCAACTGCAAGCCAACAAGACGCGGGTCGTAGCCGAGCACTTTCAGTGGGTGCACACGCTCGATCGCGAACGCATCGCCGTGCGCCTCAGCGAGCAGCGCAGCCCGCATGCACCGCCGCTCAACATCTGTATCCAGGTGAGCCTCGCCGATGAGCCCGGCAAGGGCGGAATCTCCAAGACGGAGCTCGCAGCGCTGGCGCGCCGCGTGCTGGAGTTGCCGCGCCTGCAGCTGCGGGGTCTGATGTGCATCCCGCCGCCGCGCGAAGGCTTCGAGGCGCAGCGGCAGTTGTTCGCCGAGCTGGCGGATTGCGCGCGGGAGCTGCGCGAACAAGGAATGCCCGTGGACACGCTGTCGATGGGAATGTCCGGCGATCTCGAAGCGGCCATCGCGGCCGGCGCGACCTGTGTACGCGTCGGGACCGCGATTTTTGGGGAGAGGCGGTGAACATCGCATTCATCGGCGGCGGCAATATGGCGCGCAGCCTCATCGGAGGGTTGCTCGCACGCGGCTGGCGCGCCGAGCAGATCGCGGTCGCCGACCCGCTGCCTGCGCAGCTCGAGGCTTTGCGCACGCAATACGCGGTCCGCGTGACGGACGACAACGCAGTTGCCGCGCGCGATGCCGACATCGTCGTGCTGGCCGTAAAGCCGCAGGAGATGCGACGCGGCGCCGACGGCATTCGTGCATCGATCGCCGCCAAGCGTCCGTTGCTCATCTCCGTGGCCGCCGGCATTCGTGCCTCGGACATTCGACGCTGGCTGCCCGGCCTCCCAGTCGTGCGCGCGATGCCCAACCGACCGGCGCTGCAGGGTTGCGGGATGACTGGGCTGTACGCGACGGAAGATGTCTCCACGGAGCGACGCGCGCAGGCGGAACAGATCCTCGGTGCAGTCGGCGCGACGCTGTGGCTCGAACGTGAGCAGCACATGGACATCGTCACTGCCGTCTCGGCGAGCGGACCCGCCTACTTCTTTCTCCTGATCGAGATGCTCGAGCACGCCGGGGTGGCGCAAGGACTGTCCGGCGAGGTCAGCCGCAAGCTGGCGATCGAGACTGCCTACGGCTCAGGGGCAATGGCGCACGCCGCCAATGAGCCTCCCAGCGTCCTGCGCGAGCAGGTCACGTCCAAAGGCGGGACTACCGCGGCGGCTCTGCAGGTACTCGAAGAGCGGCACGTTCGCGAGGCCTTCGATGCAGCGGTTGCGGCCGCGACACGCCGGGCGGCCGAGCTCGCCGACGAATTCGGCTCCGGTTAGTTTTCAAGAACAATAGCGGCGCCTGTGGACTCTCGCGCCGGCGTAGTCAAAATACGCGTCCATGCGAGCAATCATCTACGTAGTTGGCGCGCTGCTGCAGCTGGTCGTCACGATATTCCTGTTGCGAGTGCTGCTGCCGCTGGCGCGGGCCGATGCACGCAACCAGCTGTCGCAGGCGGTGATCCGGCTGACCAATCGTGTCGTGTTGCCGTTGCGGAAGATGCTGCCGCCGATCGGCAAGGTCGACACTGCGTCGCTCGTGGCGCTCGTGCTCGTCCAGCTGATTGCGACCCTCATCCTCTGGTCGCTGCGTCAGTACCCGTGGGTCCTCACGCCGCCGCAGTTCTTTCTGGTCGCGGTGGGGAGCCTGCTCGTGACCGTGCTGATGTTCTACACGTTCACGCTGATCCTGTTCGTGCTGCTGAGCTGGGTGGCGCCCGGGACGTACAGCCCGGCCTCAGCGCTGGTTTCCTCCCTGTCCGAGCCGCTCCTGGCGCCGGTCCGGCGCGTGATTCCGGCGCTTGGCGGCATCGATTTCTCGGCGCTGTTCGTCATCATCGCTCTGCAGGCGCTGCGCATCGCGATAGTCGAATACATGCTGATCCCAGGCTATTGAACCGGTCGCGGTCGGCGCATAGTCTTGCCCGGTCGCTTGCGTCGAAGGGGAAACGTCGGTGCCATCAGCAACACGGACTCTCGCAGCAGCGCTCGTAGGCTGTGCCCTGCTGGCGAGCGGCTGCGACTCCTCCTCACAGCAAAAGGTCGCAGCGGCGCAACCGAGCGACGAATCGTTCCGCGACTTCGGCAGCTACGAAGTCCACTACAACGCAGTGCGCACCGACGCGCTGACCCCCGACGTGGCGCGCAACTACGGCATACAGCGCAGCACCAATCGCGTGATGCTCAACGTCACGGTGCTCCGCAAAGAAGCGGGGGCGCCGAAGAAGCCGGTCGAAGCCGAGGTCAAAGTAGCTGCACGCAACTTGAACGAGCAGCTGAAGGACCTTGAGTTGCGGCGTGTTTTGGAAGGCGAAGCGATCTACTACATCGGCGAAGTTTCGATCAGCGGCACCGAAATCCTGGTGTTCGACATCACGGTCACGCCGGTCGGCACGCAAGCGCCGCTGTCAGTCAAGTTCACGCGCGAGTTCGTCACGACTTGACGCGCGCGCGGCGAAAGCGCTGCGAGGCTGAAAAAACAGGCAAAAAAAGTCGGCGCGCTAGTTAATCCGCGGCGAATCTTGTGCTATTTTCCCGCGCGCCTTCAGGTTCTCGCGACCGCTCCTCTCTCCACAGACGGCAGCCGGCGCGACTCGTTACATACGTACAGGAGATTAGAAATGGCGAAAAAGAACGCAGCGCCGACCAAGTCGGAAATCCTCGCTCAGATTTCCAAAGACACTGGCCTTGCTAAAAAGCAGGTCTCGGATGTGTTCGAAGCCCTC
>DATNFA010000138.1:0-23550 GCA_035606615.1 Steroidobacteraceae bacterium | reverse complement strand
CTGCCGAACAGCTGCTGCGTCAGCATCAGCATGCGCTGCTCGTCTTCGCGCGGCACGCCGAGAATTTCCATGATGACGTGCAGCGGGTACATCACGGCGACGTCGCGCACGAAGTCGCACTCGCCGCCGCGCTCGATCATGCTCGCGACCTGTGCGCGCGCGATGGCGCGGATCCGCTCCTCCAGCTTGCGCAGGTTCTGATTCGTGAACCACTGCTGAGTGAGCGAGCGATACTTCGGATGATCGGGCGCATCCATCTGCACCAGGCTGCGGACGAGATGCGGCGTGCCGGTGAGCTTGCGGACGAACGCCTCGCTCGCGGCGTCGGTCAGCGTCGTCGGCCGGTCGCCGTTGTGGAACAGCGCGTTCTGGCGGCTGATCTCCGCGATATCGGCGTGCTTGGTCACGACCCAGAACGGCTCGAAGCCGCTCACTTCGGCACGACTCAGCGGCAGATTCGCGCGCAACCAGGTGAAGTCGTTGTGCAGCCCGTGCGCTTCGGCGTAGCTCAACGGATCGCAGAGGCTCGCCGCGATGCGCGGCGGCGTCTTGGGAAGCTCGGTCATCGGCCGCTCCTTTTGACTGCGCGTCCTGCGAGCCGCGTGGGCGGCGGCAGATTGCGCAGGCCGTGAATGAAGACATCGCACACGTGCGCGATGTAGCGCTCGCGGATTCCGTCATCGATGTCGCCGGTGCCCGCCATCGAGCGCACCGCGTAGCGCGCGTTGAACAAGTGATCGCAGGCACCGAGCACGCTCACATAGAACAGCAGCGGATCGACCGGCTTGAACTCGCCGGTCTGCATGCCTTCGGCCAGCAGCTCGCGCTGCAGCTCCATCAGCGGCTGCACGAAGATGCGATTGACCTGCCGCGCGCTGCGCGAGTGACGGTCGTCGAGCAGCGAGTGCAGCAGGCGATTGAGATACGGCGTGCGGAAGAAGTTGTTGATGATGCCGGCGATATGGCGCCGCAGCTTTTCGGTCGGCGGCAGATCCTGGCGCAGCAGCTCCTTGAATCCCTGCAGCGCCGCGACGGCCTCGCGCTCCACCAGCGCGAGCAGCAAGCCGTTCTTGTTGCCGAAGTAGTACTTGACCAGCGCGGAGTTCAGGCCCGAGTGCCCGGCGATTTCGCTCAGCGAAACGTCGATGGAATGACGATCGCTCATCAAGCGCCCGGCGGTGTCGAGCAGCCGCTCGCGCGCGCTGAAATCCGGCTCGACGGCGGCGCGCGGGATGCGACCGGCGCGCCGGCCGACCAGGCGTTTTGCGCGCTTCGCGCGTGTCGCACCCGGCGTCTCGCGAATTGCCGTCGGCACCTGCGTCAAGCTCCTGCGTCAATCATCGTAAAGGGCCGGATTAACCGATTGATTAATTCAATTCAATGGTGTCTATTGACGCTCACTCTTGCAAGGGGGATTTCTCATGAGCGCTGCCTACATCGTCGCGGCCGTGCGCACCGCCGCCGGCCGTAAAGCGGGCCGCCTGTCCGAATGGCATCCGGCGGATCTCGCCGGCAAGGTTCTCGATGCGCTGGTGGAGCGCGCGCAGGCCGATCCCGCGCTGATCGACGACGTGATCATGGGCTGCGTCAGCCAGGTCGGCCAGCAGGCCGGCAACGTCGCGCGCAACGCAGTGCTCGCCTCCAGACTTCCCGAGAGCGTGCCGGGCACGAGCGTCGACCGGCAGTGCGGCTCTTCGCAACAAGCGCTGCACTTCGCTGCGCAAGCCGTGATGTCGGGTGCGATGGACGTGGTGATCGCCGCGGGCGTGGAAAGCATGAGCCGCGTGCCGATGGGCCTGTCCTCGCAGCTGCCGGCCAAGAACGGCTTCGGCACCCCGAAGAGCCCGAAAATGGAAGAGCGCTATCCGAACATCCAGTTCAGCCAGTTCATGGGCGCGGAGATGATGGCGAAGAAGTTCGACCTCTCGAAGGACGCGCTCGACGAGTACGCGTTCCACAGCCATCAGCGCGCGATCGCCGCCACCAAGAGCGGTACGTTCGAAGCCGAAGTGCTGCCGATCGAGATCGTGCTGCCGGACGGCAGCAAAGAGCTGCATCGCATCGACGAAGGCATTCGCTTCGATGCCAATCTCGAAGCGATTCGGGGCGTGAAGCTGCTGGCAGAAGGCGGCCGCATCACCGCCGCGACCTCCAGCCAGATCGCCGACGGCGCCTCCGGCGTCATGGTCGTCAACGACAAGGGGCTGAAGGCGCTCGGCGTGCAGCCGATGGCGCGCATTCATCACATGACGGTCATCGGGCACGACCCGGTGATCATGCTGGAAGCGCCGATTCCGGCGACCGTGCACGCGCTAAAGAAGGCCGGCATGAAGTTGCAGGACATCGACCTGTTCGAAGTGAACGAAGCATTCGCATCGGTGCCGGTCGGCTGGCTCCAGCAACTCGATGCGGATCCGGACAAGCTCAACGTCAACGGCGGCGCGATCGCGCTCGGACATCCGCTCGGCGCATCCGGCACCAAGCTGATGACGACGCTCGTGCACGCACTGAAGAAGCGCGGCAAGCGCTACGGTCTGCAGACGATGTGCGAAGGCGGCGGCCTTTCCAACGTGACGATCGTGGAGCGGCTGTAACCATGAAGCTCGATTCGACCATCACTGCGGTGATCACTGGCGGTGCGTCGGGGCTCGGCGCCGCGACGGCGCGCGCGCTCGCGTCGTACGGCGTCAAGGTTGCGCTTTTCGATTTCAACGCCGAGAAGGGCGAAGCGCTCGCGAGCGCGATCGGCGGCGTCTTTTGCAAAGTGGACGTGACGTCGGATGCAGAAGTCGATGCGGGATTCGCCAAGTCGCGGGCCGCGCTCGGCCAGGAACGCATCCTGGTGAACTGCGCCGGCACCGGCAACGCCTTCAAGACGGCGTCGCGCGACAAGCAGACGCGCGAGATCAAGCATTTCCCGATCGACGCGTTCAATCGCATCATTCAGATCAATCTCGTCGGCACCTTCCGCTGCGCCGCCAAGTCGGCGGCTGGCATGCTCGCGCTCGAGCCGCTCGATGCGCAGGGCGAGCGCGGCGTCATCATCAACACTGCGTCGGTCGCGGCTGAGGATGGGCAGATGGGCCAGGCCGCGTACTCCGCGTCGAAGGCCGGCGTCGTCGGCATGACGCTACCGATCGCCCGCGACCTGATGAACGACGGCATCCGCGTCAACACGATCCTGCCCGGCATCTTCGACACGCCGCTGATGATGGGCGCGCCGGAGAACGTCAAAGCTGCGCTCGCGGCTTCGGTACCCTTCCCGAAGCGCTTCGGCGCGCCGGAGGAATACGCGTCGCTCGCGGTCGAGATGTGCCGCAACAGCTACTTCAACGGCGAGGACGTGCGGTTGGATGGCGCCATCCGCATGGCTCCGCGCTGAGTCGTCCCCGATGAGACGCACGATCTTCGAGCCGGAGCACGACCTCTTCCGCGAGTCCGCGCGGCGCTTCTTCCAGAACGAGATCGGTCCGCACGGCGAGCGCTGGCGCGAGCAGGGCTGCGTCGACCGCGAGGCGTTCAAGAAAGCCGGCGAGCAGGGTTATCTGCTGATGTGGGCGGATCCGAAATACGGCGGCTCCGGCGAGCGCGACTTTCGTTACGAGCAGATCCTGATCGAGGAAAACGGCCGCAACGGCGAAGGCGGCTTCTTCATGACGCTGCACTCGCGGCTGGTCGCACCGTACATCGGCGCGCTCGGCACCGAGGAGCAGAAGCTACGCATCCTGCCGCGCTGCGCCTCCGGCGAGACGATCCTCGGCATCGCGATGACCGAGCCCGGGGCCGGCAGCGATCTCGCGGGCATCAAGACACGCGCAGAAGACAAAGGCGACTACTGGCTGCTGAACGGCTCGAAGACGTACATCTCCAATGGCCAGATCGGCGACCTGTTCATCGTCGTCGCGCGCACCGATCCGAACCGCCGCCACGGCCTCGGCCTGTTCCTGGTCGAGCGCGGCATGGAAGGCTTCAAGCGCGGCCGCAACCTGAAGAAGATGGGCCTGAAGGCACAGGACACTTCCGAGCTGTTCTTCACCGACGTCAAGGTGCCGAAGAACAACGTGCTCGGCGAGCCCGGCAAGGGCTTCCACTTCCTCACGCATTTTCTCGCGGAGGAGCGGCTGATCACAGCGTGCGGCGCGATGACGCTATGCCAGGTCGCGTTCGACGCGACATTGCAGTTCGTTAAAGAGCGCAAGGCGTTTGGCCAGCCGATCGGCACCTTCCAGGTGTCGCGCTTCAAGATGGCCGACATGCGCGCGCAGATCGACGCGATGCAGTGCTTCGTCGATCAGTGCGTGCTGGAGCACAACGCTGGCCGGCTCGATGCAGTGACGGCGGCCGAAGCGAAGCTGCTGACGACGGAGCTCGAGGGACGGGTCGTCGATCAGTGCGTGCAGCTGCACGGCGGCGCAGGCTACATGGACGAATATCCGATCTCGCGCATGTACACCGGCGCGCGCATCAGCCGCATCCTGGCCGGCAGCAACGAGATCATGCACGAGATCATCGGCCGCTCGCTGGAGCTCGACGATCGCAAGCTACCCGGTGCCGGGAGAGAAAACCGGGGATAACTCAGCAATGCAGCAAAAGGCCGATGTTGCGCTGCTTAGTTTCCCCTGTTTTTCTCTCCCGGCACCGCTCTCACCGGCAACGGCACGTTGCACACGTCGATGCGGCCGGCCTTGTGTTTGTACCACTCGTCCTGACGGTTGCGACGGGCCTCGATCAGGTCCGTGAACGTCTGCGTGTCCGTGCGTAGCAGCTGCAGATTCGTGCGCTGGTCGGCGGGCACGTCGGCAGCGACCCGGATCTCGCGAATCGGCACGCGCTGCTCCGCTTTGTCATAGAAGCCCATCGGCGCCGGGCCGCGCGGCATGATGGCCAGCAGCTCCATTCCGTACACGACCCGGCCGAACAGCGCGACGTTGCGATCGAGCTGACGCGGCGAATGGCCGGACACTACGTAGATCTCGGTGCCAGGGCCGGTGTCGACGTCGTTGTCGCGACCCGCACCGACCATGCTGTAGCAGTGGACGAGCCACGCAGTGCCGTCTGCCTTGTCGCGCGCGGCGGGGAGTCCGGAAACGAAGCCCGTCTGCGGCGCGTACGTGTCCGGATCCGGCAACGCGACGAACTGCAGGCCGGCCGCGCGGCGATCGAACTCCGGCGTCAGCTTCTTCTTCGCGTCGCCAACGGACTTCTTGTGGTCTGCATCCGCCGGGTCGGCCCATTGCACGACGAAATTGTCCTGCGATCGCACGATCGACAACCCATCGAAGTACTTGCCGCGCACCAGCGTCCGGATGTTGGCGACGTGCTGAGGCGCGAACTCCGGCGCAAGCTCGATGACTACGCGCCCACTGGCGAGCTCCAGATACAGCGTGTTGTCAGGATCGAGCGTGCGCCAGTCCGATGGCTTGGCAGCGGCAAGCACGTCCGCCATCGTCTTGCCTGCAGGTGCGGCAGCTGCCGGGATGACGAGCGCAGCTGCCCCCAGTACCAGCCCATGCACAAACAGGGGACGAATGATTGTTTTCATGGGGCCGGACGTTAAACGAGCCCGGCCCCCGATTCAATGTGAGGCTCAGTGTGCAGCTGCCTGAGCCATGCCCGACTTGCGCAAGCTGCCCGCCACGTACGTGCCCGGCGTCGCGTTGAACGAGATGCAGAAGCGATTCCAGCCGTTGATGCCCACGACCAGCAGCGTCAGCTTCATCAATTGCTGCTCGTCGAAATGCTCACGCGCCTGTTGGTACACCTGATCCGGCACGTGACCGTTCTCCAGCTTCGTCACCGCTTCGGCCCACGCCAGCGCGGCACGCTCGCGGTCCGAATAGAACGGCGCCTCGCGCCAGGCATTCAGCAGGTACAACCGCTGCTCGGTCTCGCCTTCGAGCCGCGCGTCCTTGGTGTGCATGTCGATGCAGAAGCCGCAGCCATTGAGCTGCGACACGCGCACTTCGACCAGGTACAGCAGCTTGTGGTCGAACGCCGCGCTCTCGATCACCTTGTTGAGCCCGAGCATCGCGCCCAGGACGTCACCGAATTTCTTGGGATCCAATGGAATACGGACTGTCATCTTCAGCCCCTCCTAGTTTTCTGGTCGTGAAGTACACCCTCAAGACGCATTAGCGGCGGGCTGTGTGACCGGTAGTGCCAGGCGTTGCGCGAAAACGCGCAGCTTGTCGGGATTCGCTATCGAGTAATAGCCGTAGATCTGATGACCGTCGGTGTCGACTGTCGCGACCGAGTGCAGGCGCCCTTTGTAGTAGAACGCAAACCCGACCTCGCCGTTGACGCGCAGCAGACGACGCTCGATGTCGGGCGCTTCGCGACGCCGCGAGATTACCCACCACAAGCGCGCGATGCGCTCCGCGCCGTGCAGCGGCCGGATCACCGCGACAGCCTTGCCGCCGCCATCCGAAGTCATCTGCGCATTCGGCGCGAACATGCTCTTGATCGCGTTGAAGTCGCCGCTCTGCGCCGCTGCGATGAACCGCTTCAGCATCGTGATGCGAGCCTCTTCGTCGACCCGGAAGCGCCGACGCTCGGTGGCAACGCGCTCGCGTGCGCGATGCACGAGCTGACGGCATGCCGCCGGTGTCTTGCCGAGCGTCTCCGCGATGTCGTCGTAGTCGCAATCGAAGACGTCGTGCAGGATGAATGCTGCGCGCTCCTCCTCGCCGAGACGCTCGAGCAGCAGCATGAATGCGAGCGAAAGATCGCTGGCGAACTCGGCGTGCGACTCGGGTGTCGTGACCTCATCTTCCGCGAGCGGCTCGGGCAACCACGGGCCGAAGTACGTGGCACGCTGCGTCTTCGCCGCGCGCAGCTTGTCGATGGCGAGGCGCGTGACCATGGTCGTCAGCCACGCTTCCGTCGAGCGCAGCTCGGACGCGTCCTGCTCGTGCCAGCGCAGCCACGCATCCTGCAGCACGTCCTCGGCATCCGCCCGGCTGCCCAGCATGCGGTAAGCGATGCCGAACAACCGGTCGCGATGACCCGAGAATATCTGGACGTTGGCGCTCATGCGATTTAGACGGCCGAGGGTCGCAATCTGTGACAGCTCACTTCGCGAACAGCGCAGTGTAGCGGCGTTGCATCTCCTGCGGCGTAACCTCCTCTACCTGATGTCCCAGCAGCCATTCGTGGCCGAACGGATCCCGGACGCTGCCGCTGCGTTCGCCGTAGAAAGCGTCCACCGCCGGCCGCACCACGGTCGCGCCTGCCGCAACCGCCCGCTCGATCCACGCGTCGGCGTTGTCGACGTGCAGATGGATCGAGAACGACGTGCCGCCGAGCGCCTGCGGCCCGACGATGCCCATCTCCGGATACTCGTCCGACAGCATCAGCGTCGTGCCGCCGAGCTTGATCTCGGCATGGCCGATGCGGCCGCTCGGCTCGGTCAGCCGGAACAGCTCCTCGGCGCCGAATGCACGCTTGTAGAACTCCAGCGCCTGCGCCGCGCCGCGGACGCGCAGGTACGCATACACCTCGTGCACGTCGAATGATCGATCGTTAGTGCTCATGACTCGCTTCTCCGCTACAGGTTCCAGGGCGGCCAGTTTCTTAATACGAGGCCCCGGCGTATTGGAAAAATCTGCAGTACCTCGCTAGCGGCCGCGCTCGCCGTCGATTTCCATATGCAGCGCGGTGCCCGGCGCGACCGGCCGGTACTCGCCCGGCGTGACTCCGCTGAACTCGCGGAAATCCCGGGTCAGATGCGATTGGTCGTAATAGCCGTACTCGCTCGCCAGGTCTGCCCACGCAACCTCGCCACCACGCGCGACTCGCTCCACGACGCTGCGCAGGCGGTTGATGCGGCTGTAGAGCTTCGGAGTCAGGCCGACAGCATCGGTGAAAAGCGTGGTGAACCGACGCGAGCTGTAGCCGGTCGCGGCTTGCAGTGCTCCGATACGCAGTTCCGTCGGCGCAGTCTGCATGCCGCGTAGGGCGAAACTGATAGCAGGATGCACGAGCGGCCGCGGCTGCAATCGCGCCCTGAATTCCTGTTCGAGCAATGCGAACTTCGCAGCAGGCGTCGGTGCCTCGAGCAGCTGTGCGCGCAAGGTGTGTGCCCGCTCGCCCCAGATGTCGGACAGCGCGACGTGTCGATCGGTCAGTTCCTGCGCATTCACGCCGAGCAGCGCCGCGCCGCCGCCCGGCTGGAAATGCACGCCGATGACATGAACATCGCGCCGCGCGTCGAGCACGAAATATTTCGATTGCGCGCCATGGACGACGGCGCCGTCGAAAATCATCCCGACGTGGTCAGCGGCGTTCTCGAACACCCGCAGATCGTCGGCGGCGAGATTGAACGTAAGATCGACGCTGCCGGTCGGCAGCGCGCTCTGTCGCTTGCGATCAGGGTCGCAGCCGCGCGCGTACCAGAACTGGTCGATGAACGCCGAAAGCGGCGCGGCGGGCCGATAGCGGAGCATCTGCATGACGAGCTGCATCGCAGGGTCGGGGCAGCATCTTAATCCTAGTCTTCGCCCGGCGCGACGATCTGCGCGGGGCGCAGGAGTTTCGAGCTGATCGTCAGTTTCGCCTGCTGGGCGGCGGCCAGGTTGACCCGCAGGCGGATCTTGTTGCCGACGGTCACGAAACGAATGATGCCGCCGTGACGTGTGAACCCTTCGAAATCGCCAACAGTGAGAACACTGCGCTCTTTGAGAGCAGCGACCACCGTGTCGAGCTGCTCGGTCTGCGAGTGGTCGATGAACAGGATGTGACACGCGTCCACCTGGTCGATGGACCGGTAACGGCGCACCGACAGCGGACGGCCGTTCACGGTTTCGCCGCGCACGATCTCGTCCAGCGTGGCGCCGAATGGATCATCGCCGAGCACGCCGATGACCAGCGGCGAGCTGCCGTCGGCGAACGCCGCCGCGGGCCAGTCGACGAACTGCGAGAAATTGAAAAGAAAAACCGCTTTCACCTGATATTCGGTAGGCGGCGCCTGCGCGCGGCCAGGCGCTGCTGCGAGCGCCAGCAAAGCCGCAACGAGGGCCGCCGCGCGACGTAGCGTCAGAATTGCCACGTCACCTTCCCGTAGACGCTGCGCTCGATTTCGCCGCGCGCCGCCGGCGTGCCGAACTCGACGTGATGATCGTGCAGCAGGTTCTGACCGACGAGCGACAGCTCCAGCTGCTCGCTCGCGAACCATGCGAAGCGCACGTCGAGCTCCGTGTACGCCTCGATGCCGGGGCCGACTGGGATTTCCGGTTGCCGCTCGAGCTCGGTCGAATGGCGCAGCAGCGCGTCGAGCTGCAGCCCGCCGGGCAGATTCAGCAACGAGCGCAAGCTGATCTGATGGCGCGGCGTCGTGCCTTCGAGGAACGCGCCGCGATTCAGATCCTGGCCATGCGGCTGCACATCCAGGTACACGTACGAGTAGCTGCCGATCAGCCGCCAGTCATCGCGCGGCGAGAACGTCGCGAGCAGCTCCGCGCCCTGGCTGCGCGCGTCGGTTAGATTGAAGTTCATTACTGGAAACGTCACGACGCCGGTTCCGGGATCGAGCGTCGGCGAGCCCAGCTCCAGCGAGGCGAGCCCTTCATAGCGGTTGTGGAACAGCGCCAGATCCAGCGCGAGCGTCTGCAGCGCCTGCCAGCGATAGCCCAGCTCGTACGCGATCAGCTCTTCCGCATCGAAGTCTTCGTTGCCGAGCAGCGCCGCGCGCGGATTGCTGCCGGGCGGAGTGATCTCGATCGCGACGTCGCGTTCGAGCCGCGTCGGTACGCGCACGGCGCGTGACGCCGCCGCCCACGCGTTCTGACCCGGCGCGACATCCCACGCGAGCCGCACGGTCGGCTGCACTTCGAAGCCGCTGAAGTCGTTGTGCTCCAGCTTCGTGCCGACTGTCAGGCGCAACGCATCCGAGAGCGCGATCTGGTCCTGCGCGAACCCGCTGAAGAGCTGGTCCTGCGAATCTTCCGGCGCCACTGCGAAGATCAGCTTGCCGCGATTGGTGTTGTCCGTGTAGCGATAGTTCAGGCCCCACACGATCTCGTGGCGCGCGGAAGGCACGTAGCGATGCTGCATTTCCAGGTCGAACGTACCGAGGTCGTCGTGAAAGCTCGGATCGTCGCGATGCGTGGAGTCGAAGTAGGCACGCACCTGCAGATCGGAGCCGCTGCTGAGCTGCCGGCGCCAGCGGCCGAGCACATTGCCGCCCGACGCTTCGACCTCCAGATTTCCCGTCGGCCCCACCCGCCCGATGATGTTCACCGCCGGAGCAAGCTGACCAATCTTCGCGCTGTAGACGTCACCCTGCAGCGTCATCGTGTCGCTGTCGCCCGCATCCCAATCCGCACGAAAGCCCGCGTGGCCGATATGCCAGTCGTCGGATCTGGTCGTGCCCGGATGAAACGTCTCGCCGCGATCGGAGTACTGGCCGAACACCCGAAAGAAGCCCGACTCGCCGAACGTGCCGCCGGAGCGTACAGCAGCACTGCCCTCTTCAGTGCCTAACGTGCCGCTCAGCAGCGTGCCCTGCGTGTTACGAGCATGCTTGGTCGTGATGTTGATGACGCCATTGACCGCATTCGAGCCCCACAGACTTGCGCCGGGACCGCGAATCACCTCGATGCGCTCGATGTCCTGCAGCAGGTAGTCCTGCACGTCCCACTGCACGCCCGAGAACAGCGGCGTGTAGATGCTGCGCGTGTCGCTCAGCACGAGCAGCTTCTCCGAGTTGATGCTGCTGAACCCGCGCGAGCTCACGGCCCATGAATTGGAATTTCGCCGCGCGACGTGCAGACCGGGAACGCCGCGCAGCGCCTCGGGAAGCGTCGTCGCGCCCGAGCGGTGGATGTCCTCGTTCGTCACCACACTGATCGCAGCTGCTGCCGAGCTCAGGGTTTCCGGCGTGCGCGACACCGACGTGACTTCGATGTCCATCAGCTCTTCGATGCTCAAGCGCTTCAGCTCGCCGGTCGATGCCGTGACGTTCTGAGCCGCGGCGGCGGGCCCGGCCGGACCCAGCAACAGTGCGGTGGCGAGCGCCGACGGAGCGAGCGCGGGAATCGTGCGCATGAGTGTTCCTTCTATCTCTTCGAGTCCGGTTCGGCAGTCAGCTCGGCCAGCGCCGCCGACAGCTCGATCAGCTTCGGCGGTTTGCTCAGCAATCGATCGACGTACTCCGGCACCGTCTGTTCGGTGCTGAGGCGTTGACCCCAACCCGTGAGCAGCAACACCGGCGTCCGTGGCGACATCGACTTGATGGCTGCGGCTACGGCGCGCCCGTCGACGTACGGCATGCCGAGATCCGTCATGACGACATCGAACGATTGCTTCTGCCGGTTCGCGGCCGCGAAAGCGTCGATGCCGGCTTGACCGCCGTCCGCAGTCGTAACCGTGTGGCCTGCGTGATTCAGCACGTGTAACAGCGACTGCGCGACCAGCGGGTCGTCGTCGATCACCAGTAGATTGAGCGGACGATGCGGCCGCGTCGCAGCCGGCTTCGCCGCCGTCGCCGTCACGCTCGGCGCAATCTTGAATTGCACTCGCACCGTAGTGCCGACTCCCAGCGCGCTCTCGATTTCGATCTGCGCGTCGTGGCGCTGGACCATGCCGTAGACCATTGCGAGGCCCATGCCCGTGCCGCGCTCGCCCTTGGTGGTGAAAAAGGGCTCGAAGCAGCGGCGGCGCGTCTCGTCGTCCATGCCCGCGCCGCTGTCGCGCACCTCGAGCTCGACCGACTGCGCGACCTGTCGCGTGCGTAACGTGAGCGTGCCGCCTTCGGGCATCGCATCCACGGCATTGAAGATGAGATTGGTGAGCGCATCGCGAATGTCGCTCTCGGTGCCGAGGATCCTCGGCAAGCCGCTCGCCAGCTCCGTGCGCACGTCGATCACAATGCCACGCTCCTGCGGCAAATCGCGCCAGCGCGCGCTCGTCAGCGCGAGCACCTGGTTGAGCAGCGGATTCAGCTCGAGCGGTGCGAGATCGCTGGTACGCTCCCGCTGCCGATAGAACTCGCGCATGCGCGCGACCGTTTGACCGACGTCGTCGATCGCACGGCGGATGACGCGAAGATAGTCGCGTCCCTGTGCGCTGATTTGCGTCTCCGTCTCGAGCAGCGCGTCGGTGTAGAGCGTGACCGGCGAGATCGCATTGTTGATGTCATGCGCGATCCCGCTGGCCATCTGGCCGAGTGCGCGCAGCCGCTCCTGTTGCAGGAGCGTGTCCTGGCTTTCACGCAGATCTTCGTACGCCTGCTGCAGTCTGGTGTAGAGCTCGACCTGATGCGCGGCGAGCGCGACGTGCTCGCTCAGTTGTCGCAGGAACTCGCAGTCGCCGCTGCTGAAGCTCTCGGCCTCGCTCCGCGCGGCAAGCAGCACGCCGAACACGCGACTCTCGACCAGCAACGGCGCGGCGACGAGCGCATGCAATCCAGCGGCCGCGAAACGCCGCGGCACCGGAAAATCCAATAGGCTGGTCTCGGGCTCGTAGACCAGCACCCCCTGCACGCAGCGGGACAGGCCGTTCTGCTCGATCGGCAGCGCGGTGCCTTGGCGGATCTGCAGAAGCGCCGCGCGAGTCATTCCCTTCGGTCCGATGCTTGCAACCGAGAGCCCCCGCGCCGCCGCGTCGTACGTGCACATGCATGCGAAGTCGATCGGCAGGTTGTCTTCGAGGCTGCGCACGACGACGTGGAAGATGCTGTCGAGATCCTGCCGCTCGCTGATCGCATGCGTCGCTCGCTGCAACAGGTCGAGGCGCGCTACCTGACTCTGCAGCTTCTCTTGCGCTGCTGCGCGTTCCTGCAAGTTCTCGTGCAGCGCGTCGTTCTGCGACTCGATGCGCGCGAGCATCTGGTTGAATGCCGTGGTCAGCGTTTCGAATTCGCCATCGCCGACCGCGGCAGCGCGCACGCTGAAGTCGCCGCGCTCGGACACGGCGCTCGCAGTTTCGGCGAGCGCCAGCACGGGCTGCGAGATGCGTGCCTGAAAGATGCGCGACAGGAAATAGGCGAGCAGAAGCGAAGCGACCATCGCCGCAGCGGTGATCGCGCCCCACAACCAGAAACGCACGAACAGCGCACTGGTGTCGGCCCGTATGTAGAGCGTACCGAGCCGGCGGTCGGCCCGCTCACGCACCGGCTCGAACCCTTCCAGGCGACCGGTGCTGAAACGATAGCCGTCCGGATCGAGTTGCTTCGGGAGTACTTCGCCTCGCGCCTTGGCCGCGACATAGGTGGCGAACAACTCGCCACCTTCGTCGTACAGCGCGGCAGCGACGATGCTCGGCTCGGTGCGCAGCGTCGCCAGCACTTCCTGGGCATCCTGCTCATCGCGAAATGCCAGGGCAGCGGTACTGTTCGCGGAGACGATGCGGGCGAGCGTCGCGACCTGGTCCAGGCTCTCGTCGCGCGACGTGATCAACTCGTAAACGATGAGCGCGGAGCACGTCAGCACGATCGCCGCGGCACTGGTCAGCAACATGACCGCCACCAGTCTGCGCCGTATCGATTGCGAGGCGCGCGTCATCGTCGCGAGAGGGTAATAGCTACCAGTGCTCCCCCGAGTCGTGGAAAACCGTAAAGGCGTGTTGCCCAACGCACGCGGTTTCCGCACACTCGCGCGCTCGGCACGAAAATAGATTTGGGGGACGAGGATGCGAGTGAACAGACATGTCAATGGCGTGGGCCGCTGCTGGCTCCTGCTGTGCCTGTGTGCCTTGACGTGGCCCGCCATCGCTCCGGCACAGGAGCGCGGCTCCGACCGCAACCTCGAGAGCTTCTTCGACGAGTTCACAGCGGAGTGGGTCCGGCGCGATCCGGATCTCGCCACCGCGACCCGCTATTTCAGCGGCGCCGAGCAGGACCGGCTGGAGCAACAGTTGACGCCGAACACGCGCGCCTGGGATCTGGAGCGCGTCGCGCTCGCGCGCCGCGGCCTGAGCGAGCTGGGCAAATTCGATACCGCGAAGCTGAACGAATCGCAGCGGCTCTCCGCGCAACTGATGCAGTGGATGCTGGACTCGGTCGTGCGCGGCGAGCAGTACATGGACTATCGCTTTCCGCTGGAGCAGTTCGGCGGCGCGAACGTGGAGCTGGTGGAGACGCTGACGCTGCGCCATCCCGTCGCGACGGAAAAAGATGCGTCAAATTACGTCAAGCGCCTGGCGCAGGTCGGGCAGCGCATGGACGAGTCGCTGGTCGAGGCGAAGCGCATTGCCGCCGCGGGCCTGATTCCTCCGGCGTTCATCCTCAAGACCACGCTCGCCTCGATGCGCACGTTCCGCGACGTAGCGCCGGAGCAGAACGCGCTGGTCACCGTCCTCGCGCAGAAGATGGGCGCTGTCGAAGGCATGGCGTCCGAGCAACGCACGAAGCTGCAAGCCGAGGCGACGCGCCTCGTCGGGACCCAGGTCTATCCGGCGTGGGACCGTGCGATCAAGCTGCTCGAATCGATCCAGCCGAAGGCAACCGATGACGCGGGCCTGTGGCGCTTCAAGGGCGGCGACGCTGCTTACGCGTTCTTCCTGAGCCGCTTCACGACCACGACGCTCACGCCCGACCAGATCCACCAGATCGGCCTGAAGCAGGTCGCGAGCATCGAAGGGCAGATGGACACGATCCTCAAGCAGCTCGGCCGCACCGAAGGCCCCGTGCGCGAGCGTATCGAGAAGCTGCGCAACGACCTGCGCTATCCCGACCCGGCGTCCGAGGCGAGCCGCGCGGCGATCATGAAGGACACGAACGCCTTCATCGCAGATGCGCTCACGCGCAGCCAGTCGCTGTTCGACCTGCAGCCGAAAACCAAGGTGATCGCGCAGCCGTTCCCGCGCTTTCGCGAAGCGAGTGCCGCGGCCAACTACAATCGCGCGCCGCTCGATGGCTCGCGTCCGGCGATCTTCCAGATCCCGCTGCGGGATCAGCGCATGACCAAGTTCGGATTGCGCTCGCTGGTGTATCACGAGACTGTGCCGGGCCATCACTTCCAGATCGCGCTCGAGCAGGAGAACACCAGCTTGCCGCGCTTCCGCCAGGCACGCGTGCTCGGCGGCGTCTCGGCGCTGTCCGAGGGCTGGGCCCTGTACGCCGAGAAACTGGTCGCCGAGAACGGTTGGTACGAGGGCGATCCGGAAGGGCTGCTCGGCATGCTCGATGCGCAGCTGTTCCGGGCGCGCCGGCTGGTCGTCGATACGGGCTTGCACTCCAAGCACTGGACTCGCCAGCAGGCGATCGACTTCGGCATCGAGGCAAGCGAAGTCGAGCGCTACGTCGTGAATCCCGGGCAGGCGTGCGCCTACATGATCGGGCAGTTAAAGCTGCTGGAGCTGCGCGACAAGGCACGCAATACGCTGGGCCCGAAGTTCACGCCGCAGGCATTCCACAGCGTCGTGCTGAAAACCGGCACAGCGCCGCTCGACATGGTCGCGGGCGAGGTGGACCGCTACATCCGCACGGCCTCCGGGAAGTAGCCCTCCGGAAAATATCCAAGGTGCGCTGCACGTCGTGACGTGCAGCACACCGCGGCGGCCCGGCATTTCGCGAAAATGTCCCCGAGTCCGGATGGGATCGGGACATGCCGAAACAAGCACAAGCCAAGAGGTCATTGCTCGAAGGACTGCTGGCCCGCTTCAGCACCCGCAAGGAACCGCCCGCCGCCGGGCCCATGCGTCCCTTCCAGGCGATCTCGATCTACCGCGGGCTGATCTGCTGCGACATGGCGCGCAAGTTCAGCGAGCATCGCTTCCTGATGCGCGACGCGCCGCCGCTGCCGCTGGCCGGCTGCAACATGCGCAAGACCTGCCAGTGCAAGTACATCAAGCATCGGGACCGGCGCTCCGAACCGCGACGCCTGATCGATTTTGGCGTGGTGGCGCGCTTGTTCGATGGCAACGAACGGCGCGCACGCCGCGCCGGCCGGCGAACGAGCGATTAGCCGGTCCAGTTCCCGGGCAGATGAACCGGCACGTGCAGCTGGCGCGTGCCGTTGGCCGCTTCGGCGGGAAAGCGCCCTGCCCGCACGTTGACCTGCAACGCGAAGAAGAACAGCTCGGGCAACGGCAAGGTGCGATCGCGCTCCTGGCGGAAGGCGATGAAACCCTCGCGCGTCGTCGCTGCGTTCAAGTGCACGTTCGATTGCTTTTCGCTGCGCACGTCTGAGCAATACGCGGAATCGCCTGGCGACTGTGGATAGTCGTGGCCGACCATCACGCGGGTCGCGTCGGGCAATCGATACAGCTTGCGGATCGAATCGTACAAGTCGGCGCCGCTGGCGCCCGGAAAGTCGCAGCGCGCCGTGCCGAGGTACGGCAGGAACAGCGTGTCGCCGACGAATGCACAGTCGCCGATGAGATAAGTCACCGAGTCGGGCGTGTGACCCGGCGTCGCGATCACCGAGCACGCGATGTCGCCGACGCGAAACCGATCGCCGTCGTTCCACAGCTGCTCGAACTGGGAACCGTCGGTGGGAAACTGCGGCTCGAGGTCGAACATGTGCGCAGCCGTGATCTGCACTTCGCAGACGCCCGCGCCCGTTGCGACCTGGCAGCCCAGCGCATCCTTCATGTAGGCTGCTGCGGACAGATGATCGGCATGCGCGTGCGTTTCCAGGATCCACGGCACTTGCAGCTGCAGCTCGCGGATACGAGCCAGCATCTGCTCCGCGGCGACGGTCGCAACCGCACCCGAGCGACGATCGAAGTCCAGAACGGGATCGACGACCACGCCCTGGCGCGTGCGCGGGTCGTAAACGAGATAGGCGTAGGCGCCGGTCAGCGCGTGATAGAAGGCCTCGACTGCCGGAACCTGCGTGACGCTCATGCGCTCATAGAGTACATGAAAACCGCGACGCTCATTTCCGCCGCAGACGCCCCGCACACCGCGGAGCGGCTGCGCCGCCTGCGCTCGCTCGCCTGGCTGCTCGACAACTCGATCCCTCTGCCGGGCGGCTATCGCATCGGGCTCGATCCGATCATCGGGCTCGTGCCGGGCCTCGGCGATGCGATCGGTGCCCTGTTCTCCGCTTTCATCATCAACGAGGCACGCAGCCTCGGCGCACCGCGCAGCATTCTGCTGCGCATGATCGGCAACGTCGCGCTCGAGACGGTGGTCGGCGCGATCCCGTTCGCCGGCGACATCTTCGACGCGGCGTTCAAAGCGAACACCCGCAACCTGGCGCTGCTCGCGCGCTATCAGCTCGACCCGATCGGCAGTCGCCGCAGCAGCCGGTTCTTCGTGCTCGGCTTCTCGCTGCTGCTCGCACTCGTCGTGGCGTTCGTGATCGCGGTGCCGGTGCTCGTCATCGTCGCGCTGTTCAAGCTTTTCTGAGGATCCGACCCGTGGCAATGACCGACGACTACGCTGCAACCGAGCCGACTCGGGCGCAGATCGACGCATCGCAGGGGCCCGTGCTGCTGGAGTTCGGCAGCGTTTCGTGCGGCTGGTGCGTCCGCGCGCAGTCCCTGCTGAGGCCTGCCTTTGCCAAGCATCCGGGCGTGCAGCACGTCAAAGTCGAGGATGGCAGCGGCCAGCCGCTCGGCCGCTCGTTCGGCATCAAGCTGTGGCCGACCCTGGTGTTTCTGAAGGACGGACGCGAAGTCACGCGCCTGATCCGTCCGGCCCGCCCGCAGGAAGTCACCGAAGCCTTCAACAGCATCGACCCGGCGGCGTAGCATGGTGGCCGGCGCAGGCGCGCCCAAGTAATCGAACCGGGGAATCGACCATGCCGCTCATCGACGTCCGCAGCCAGCCTACCGGCGAGCCGCTGCCGGGCTGGCACGACCGCTACTTCGCCTCGGAGTTCATGAGCTTCGCGTACTACGACGTAGATGCCGGCGCGTCTATCCACACGCATTCGCATGACGAAGAAGAGGTGTGGCACATCGTGGAAGGAACGCTGGAGATCACGATCGATGGCGCGACGGCGCTGGCAGGACCAGGCACCGCTGCGGTGGTGCCGCCGAACTCAGTCCATTCAGTGAGAGCGCGCACCAACGCGCGAGTGATCATTGCGAATCACCCGGCGCGCGCGAGAATCGTGAGACATAGAAGTCAGCCTGAAGCCTGACCCACAGTGAAGGTGAGGACCGGGGCTCGACTTGTGGGTCAGTCTTTAGCCTGACAAGCGACGCAGCAACCGCTTCAACACTGTCGGATTACGCGCTGGCGCAACGCTGTTCGCGCGCTTGGTCGCTTTGGAATTGGCTGCATTCGCCCAGACCCGCTCGGACGTCCTCACCGGCTCGCTCTCGACCACCGCGAGATCCGCGGCTTCGAGGCTCTGCAACTGCTCGTTCGTCACGTCGGTCTGGAACACGCCCGTAGCCGTCTGCCATTCCCAGCTCGCGCGGCCCTGGTTGTCGAATACCGCCCGTCCGGACTTGCGCCCGCTGTCGGCCATCGTGGAGATCTTCTGCTTGCTCGTCATGGTGGCGTTCCGAATCAACCCGTGGCTGCAGTATCGGTCTGGCGCTGCGGCCGCGACATAAGACGTACACTGAACCGCCACCCGAGGTGACGCAGGTCACACTGCGTCCGGCAGCGGGAACATGCCCGCCCGCGGACCGTTTCGAAGGCATGACCGTCAGAGACTTCCGCCGCAGTGCGCACGAGGAGTGGTCGGAGCGCAATCAAACGCTGCGCCACGCCGGCGAAAAGCGCCCGCGCGACGATCGGGCGCTGCTGCACAATCCCTACGATTACAGCGGTGTCGGCGGGCCGGACGACGAGCGCGTCTATGGCCGCACGCGCAGCGACAATGGCTACTACCCGTTCAATCCGAATGGCGGTCAGTACGATCGCGACGTGCCGCCGAGTCAGACGCAGCGCGGGGGTTACCTGAAACAGTGGGGGCAGCCGGCGAAGGACTGGACTACGGTCGCGCCTTCACCATCGTCTGCACCAGATGATCGAGCGCCGCCGCCGGATCCTGGCAGCGACCGGAGTGAACCGGCGAAGTCTGGATGATCGTGCTGCGCGGCGCGACCAGCCAGTGAAAGCGCTCGCGCGGCGAAAGCTTGCCGATCGGTCCCGCCGCAGCGCCGCCCGCACACACTATTGGAATGCTCGCGAGATTGGCGCGCACCGCTTCGAGGTCGACGTTGGCGTCGAGCACCAGCAGCCGGCGTTCGTCGAGCTCGATGCGCGCGCCGAGAAAATCCTGCGCCTGGCACGACAGGATCACACCCGCGTTGATGAACTCTTCGCGCTCCACGCGCGGCACGACGCGCACGATCGCGTAGTCATACGAGCTGGGCGTGGGCACGCTGGGCCTCCTGGAAGAAATCGTGCGGCGGCTCGAGCCGGCGCAGCAGGTAACGCTCGTACGCGCTGCGAAACTCGCCGGGTGTCGCAAAGGCGCGGTCGTCTGCCAGCAGCTGATCGGGAATAAAGGTAACGAGCGAGCGAATGAGCTGCGGCGTCAGCCGCTCGATCATGCTTTCGTGAGCCTCCTGCAGCGCGCCGGCGAACGGCAGCAGCACATGATCGCGGATGCGCGCAAACGGATCTCGACTGCGCTCCAGATAGCTATCGTCCCAATCGTGATGAAAGTACAACGCTGCGCCGTGATCGATCAGATGCAGCTGGCGATGCCACATCAGCATGTTGGTGTTGCGCGCTGTCCGATCGACGTTCGTGACGAACGCGTCGAACCAGACGATGGCCGAGGCGAGCGCCGCCGCCGGCTGGTGCGTCACCGGATCGAAAGTGACGGCACCGGGCAGATAGTCGAGCGCGACGTTGAGCCCGCCGCTGGCGCGGATCAGATCCTGGATCTCGGGATCGGGTTCGGTGCGCGCCAGGTCCGGATCGAGCTGGATCAAGACGATCTCGGGCACCGGCAGATCCACCGCGCGTGCGAGCTCGCCCGCGAGCAACTCGGCGATCAGCGCCTTCGGCCCCTGGCCGGCGCCGCGAAACTTGAGCACGTACATGCCGTCGTCATCCGCCTCGACGATCGCGGGCACCGAGCCGCCCTCGCGGAGCGGGGTGACGTAGCGCGTGACGGCGACAGTACGCAATCGGCTCACTGCTGCAGTTGGAAGCTCAATTTCAGACGATAGCGTGCCTTGCCGCAGCTGCTGCTCATCACCATGTCGCCGACCGCTTTGACCGCGGCCTCGTCGAGGTGCGGATACATGCTGCTGGAGACCGCGCGAATATCAGTGGGCTTGGCTGCTTTGCCTGACAGCGAGAACTCGACGACGACCGGTCCCTCTTCGCCCGCGTCCTGCGCGGCTTCCGGGTAGTAGTCGGCGATCGAGACCGGCTTGACGACTTCGTACTTGCAGTTCGCCGGCGTCTCGAGCGGCGGCAGCTTCGGACGCACCTTGCACTGCGCGTCGAATGTTTCTGCGTCGATGCCTTGCTTCGCGAGGCCGTCCATCAGGAGATAGGTGCCGCGACTGGTGATGAGCAGCTGCGACGTCGCGGTGTGTTGCCCCTTGTTGTCGGTGCCCGCGTAGGTGATCTCGCCTTTGCACTCGAGCGTCTCGTCGGAGTCGTTGCGCACGTGTATCGCGCGATACAGGCATTCCTCGGCGGCCTGCTGCGCCGAGCAGCGCCTCGGCCGAATGTCACGCGCCAGGTAGAAGAGCCAGCTGCCGCCGCCGGGAATTTCGGTCGTACGCCCCGACGATTCGACCGTGAGCTCCGTCGTGGTCGGCGTGCCGGCGCTCGGGACCTGGTTGGCAGCGGCAGCGACATACGACGAGCAGTCGGCGGCCTTTGGCTTGGTTCCGCCGCCGGTGCTCTTGAAGATCTCTCGCTGCGTGTTGTAGCAAGCCGCGAGACCTTTCAACTCGTTGGCCGCCTCGTTGTAGGCCGCGACGTAGGCCTTGGCGAGCTCCTCGCGCGCAGCTTGCTCCTTACCGACCGACTTCTGACTGGTCTCGCCATTCAGGCAATACAAGTAGTCGCGCACTTTGGTACCGAACTCGGTGAGCGCAGTGTTCGCCGCGACGAGGTCCTTTTCGCCGGCCGAGCCGCCCTCGGGAATCGAGAACGCCGGGCGCGGGCGCGTGCAATCCGCGAACGCTGCCGTACCCTGCACCACCAGCAGACCCGCAATGACGATTCTGACGAAAGTCCACATCCTCGAAAAACCTCTCGAAAAGCTGAGTCGATCAGTTGGCAATGGCTGGTTGCGCGGCCCGCGGCCGAGCGAGATGCGCTGCGACGCGCAGGCCGAGCGCGAGCACGACAATCGCGGCGGCCGGAATGTATTCAGGCATCGCGAGCGCGCGCCCGATGTAGCTGTTCGCGAAGATCAGCCAGATGTAATACGAGCCGACCGTGTGCAGGATCTTCCACGCACGCGGTCCGATCATCGCCGCCGTGCGGTCGAATGACGTCGCCGCCATCGCAGCGATGAAGACATAAGCGAGACCGCCGCCGACCCAGGTGATCGCGTTCACGCGCTGCGCGAACTCGACTGGCTGAACGTGCTGCATCCAGAAGATCGCCGCGAGATGCACGCCGTGGGAAACGGCGAACGCCACGCCGAGGTAGCGGCGGTTCTGCCGCTGCCAGCGCGTCCAGCCGTTCGGCCAGAGCCGAAACAGTGCGGCGGCCGTGAACGCTGCCAGAAAAAGAGTCACCGACGTGCGGGCTGTCAGGCGCACCACCCGGGCAGCGGCTTCGCCCGGGTCCGGCGTGATCGCAATCGCTGCCATGACCGCCGCAAGGATTGCGACAGCAGCGACGCCGACGAACGGCCAGCCGTTCAACAAGCCCTTTGGTCTGTGTTGCTGCATGTCGGTCCTCCCCCTGCGTTTCCGATGATAGCAGCGGGACCTGCATCGTCGCGATGCGCCGCTCGCCGGCAGCTGCTTGCAATTGACCGATCATCTCTGGGTGTTCTGCAACCTGCCGCCTAGATTCGTGTGATGGGAGAGCGGAACCGGATTTGCATCGAGCCCTTCGGGCTCGCACCGGGCCGAGGGAGGCGCAATGGGCAAGATGAAAGGCAGAGGCAGATCGATCCAGTTCGCCTGGGCAGCAGTCCTGGTGCTGGCGGCAGGCGTCGCCAACGCCCAGTCGGCCGCGGACGAGGCCGTGGTCGAAGCGGTGTGGAAACCGCAGCGGATGAACTTCGTGTATCGCGGTTACAGCACGCTCTACTCGTGCCGGGGCCTGCAGGACAAGCTGCAGAAAATCCTGACGACCGTCGGTGCACGTGGCCGCATCGAGCTGCGCACCTATTCGTGCGACGACGAGCTTGCGATCGCGCGCTTCCAGATTGCGCTGACCTCGCCGGTCGAGGCCACGCCGGAGAATTTGGAGCAGCTCACGACATACGATTCGCGTGACGAGCTGGTCGCGCGCGTGCGCGGCGAGCGACTCGCGAGCGCCGAGGACTTGCCGCGGTTTCCGGCCGTGTGGAAGACCATCTCGTTCGCGCGCAGCCGCCAGATGAAGCTCGCGCCGGGCGACTGCGAGCTGGTGCTGCAGCTGCGCCGACACATCCTGCCGCGCCTGGCAGTGCAGATCGTCAAAGATCAGGTGCGCTGCTCGGAGTTCGGCAACATCGGCAAGCCGCAGCTCACCGTCTCGGCGCTCGTGCCGGTCGAGCCGCAGGTGTCCGACTGAAGTCGGACCTACAGCCCACTACCATCGCTGGTGGTTGGGCTGCAGGTCGGGCTTCAGCCCGACAATCTCTTCTTCACCACCCGGATGTGATAGTCGAGCCAGCCGCGCTCGTTGCTGTTCTTCGATTTCGCACGCAGGCTCTCCAACGCCTTGAGCCGCGTCTCGAGCGCAGGACGGAACTGCGGATCGCTCGCGAGCGCGACCTCCGTCAGATGCAACGCTTCGACCAGGCGACCCGCCTCGACGTATTGCGATGCCAGCTTCGTAACAGGCTCGGCGCCGCCAGCCAGTTTCGCGAGATCGGGAAAGATCGCAGAGGCCGGCACGTCGTACATCGTCGCGGGCTGCATGTCGAACCAGCCGGCGTAGCCTTCGTAGATGCCGCGGATCGACCAGATGAGGTTGCCGTAGCCCTCGCCCACCACCAGCTCCGGTGGCAGCTTGATCTCGTGCATCAGCGTGAACACGTCCTTGCCATCGTTCATGCCGCGCACGACCGCGTCGTGCACGTACCCGATGGCATCGCGGTACTGCGTCAGCCGTCGCGTGATCTCCACGTTGCCGCGAACCGGCTCGCCGTGGCTCGGCAGCAGCAGCTCCGGCTTCAGCGCGAGCACTTTGTTGAGCGACGCGATGTAGTCGAGCGCCCAGCGCGGCTTGGTGCCGCGCAACGTGTACATGTTCGGGAACGACTCGTAGTAGTTGTCGCCGACGAACGCCGCCTTGTACTTCGGGATCCACACCGTGAGGTGATCGGGCGTCTCGCCCGGCGTGCTCATGAGCTCGAACCTGGTGTCGCCGAGCGTGAACTCGTAGTGGTCGTCGAACTGCACGGTCGCGTCGATCTTCGCGCCGTAGTTACCGGCCCAGGCACCGGTCTGCGGCCGTTGGAAGTTGAACTGCGCAGCGTTGCGCTCGGCGAAGAATCCCGCGAGCCGCGTCTGGTAATTGACGAACTCGTAGTGCTCCTTCTGCACGATCACTTGCGTATCCGC
>DATNFA010000137.1:0-48054 GCA_035606615.1 Steroidobacteraceae bacterium | reverse complement strand
CGTTTCCGCGGAAACGTGCGTGGGGTCCGAATTGCGGTCCGGTGGGACCTTCGACGTATCATCCGCGCCGCTTCCGGTTTCGCTCCTTGGGTGAATCACTCGCCAGAAGTGCGGGAGAGTTCTGGCGAGCACGCGTGCTCGGATGAGCACGAACGGATCGTACCTTACGATCTATCTGCTGTATAGATGAACAGGATCATGTTTGCAGGCCGAGGACACAGGCTTGGTCTGCCGCACGACCTATACAGGCTTGAATATGGTTTGGGGAGCGTCGGATCGAAGCCTAGCGTAGAACTCAGCAGCATAGCGATCAGTCATCCCGGCTACGAAATCACAAATCACTCGCATTTTTTCTCTCTTGCTGCGAAGACTTGAAAACCATCGCTGAAAATCGAGGGGTAGCAGCTCGTGCCCACCGCCTCCCGCAAGTCGCTCGAATATCGACTCCACAATTTCTTGGCCGCGGATTTCTGCGAGCTTCATCTCCGGTGCCATGATCAACTGAACGTAGGCAAAGTGCTTCAGAACTTCGACCTTTAGGCGCGTGTCTCGATCAAGTACGACGCGGGAAAGTGCGGGAAACCTTTCGTTTGCCTCAAACGTAACGCCGGCGATGAAGTGGCCCACCAGAGTCGATGTCAGCTTTGTTCTCTCGTATCCCGTCTTGGCAACGCCCTTCGACGCTCGATACTGTCTCATTCCTGAATCCAACAGGACGTCTTCGGTGACTCGCCTATTGTCTTTCACGACACGTTCCCGGCTTGCTACGGCTGGCCCGAAGACCTGCAGCAATACGGCGCGAACCGTGTCACTTGAGACTTTCCTATCGGCCTTCTCGGACACCTTATGCGCAACCTCTGCTAGCACGGTGTCGCTTGAGGCCAGAAGGTCCAGAGGCGCAGTGAATCCAGCCTTAAAGGCATCTTCCAAGTCGTAGGTTGAGTAAGCGATATCGTCGGCTACATCCATGATGTGGCATTCGACAGTCTTGAATTTGCCTCCCATTCCTGCCCGGCCTATCACGGCTGTCTTGATGGATCGAACCAGCGCAAGTTCTGAACGGTAATAGCCCTTCACTAGCTTCGCGTTGTGACGCGTGGGGCGCTTCCAGGGTATCGGTCGATCGTACTTCAGCACCGCAGCAAGCGTGCGCGCGCAAAGATCTAGACCGAATCGCAGGTCTCGGCCGTCTGCTGTAACGCCGCACGCAAGGCTGTCCGAGGTAGCCTTCTTTTCGAGCCTTGCAAGGATTCGCAGGGTTTGAGCGTTACCCTCGAAGCCCCCAAAGCGACGCATACAGTAGTCCAAGGCCTTTTCGCCATTGTGACCAAATGGCGGATGACCAAGATCGTGAGCGAGCCCGGCGACTTCGACCACGTCGGTGTCTATGCGACCAACCGTTCTCAGAAACGGCTCTTCAGCGTTTAGCTTAGTGGCTATGGACTTTGCGATCTGTGCGACTTCCATGGAATGCGTTATGCGCGTTCGAAAGAAATCCGAGTCCACACCGGGGAACAGTTGCGTCTTTCCCACTAGGCGACGGAATGCTGCGCAGTGAATTAGGCGCGCGTAGTCGCGTCGAAAGTCCGATCGATATTGTTCGTTCGGGGCGAAGCCGGTACCCGCGCCGGCCATCTCGCGTTGGTAGTCAGAGGGTCGGTAGAGTCGCGCGAGAGTTCTGCGTGCTCCACGCAGTCGCTTAGTATTCTTAGCCCTGTTCTTCTTCGTACTTCCCTTTTCCAAAGTTCCTACCTCGTTCTGCTTGACTTCCTCTTTGCAGGCAGTGACGCGGTGCTTCGATTGGAAAGCATCTGATCGCGGATCCTGAAGGCGCGATCAAGGCCCGAGAGTTCCTTATCCGCCCGCTCCCGAGCAGTTCGGAATACACCCTCCAATTCCTTTTGCAGAACTTCTTCAGATCTTCGCGCCATGTGGATACCTCCAAGAATGCTTCAGGCGTGCGAACCGATTCCAATCCAACAAGGCGAAGCTCATCCGCGTATTCGCTCATGAACCTGTCCGCGGACGACGGTTGAGATAAATACCTGAATTCGCAATTCCTGTCGACCCGGACAACGTCCGCCGGAGTTCCGAGCCGGTTGGCGGAGTCCCGTAGCTGCTGCGCTCCTCCGCTGAATCCATCTCGCCTAACGCCGCTGCAACAGCTGATCCACCCGATCCCTATACGACCTGCTCAGCTTGATCTCCTGCCCATCATCCAACGTCAAAAAATACTCCCCATTCGTATGCGGCCTCAACCTCCGCACTCTCTGAATATTCACAATCGTCGACCGATGCACGCGCTGAAAGACCTTCGGATCCAATATCGCCTCCAGCGACTTCATCGTCTCCCTCAAAACGTAAGTGCGTCCATCCGCATGCACGCACATGTAATCGCCCGCCGCGTCGATCCAATCGATCCGCGACACATCTAATCTCACCGTCCCGTGATCATCGCGAATCGGCAGCACCTCCGGATACGCCGGCCCAACCGCTGCGTCGAGCTGCCTCTGAATCTCCTCACTATCCAACGCCGCGCTGCCCTTCGTCGCAGCAATCAACTCCATCAACTTATCCCGCTGCGCAACCGCCGACTTCTGCCTCCAAAAACTCCTGACTCTCTCCAGCGCCTGCGCGAATCTCGTGTCGTTGATCGGCTTCAGCAAATAATCCAGCGCCTGCGCCTCGAACGCATCCAGCGCAAACCGATCGTACGCCGTCACGAACACAATCATCGGCATCGACTCATGCGGCAAGCGCGCGAGCACATCGAACCCCGACATGCCCGGCATCTGAATATCCAAAAACATCAAGTCCGGCTTCTCGCGCACGACGGCTTCGAGTGCTTCGCGCCCGTTCTCGCAATGCCCAACGATCTGAACATCTGGATGCGCGGCGAGCCGGATTTCTATGCCGCGACGTGCGAGCTCTTCATCGTCGACGATGATCGCTCGGATCGGCCTGTCACTCATGCTATCCCCGTTCGACTTCGACTAGCTCACGCGGCCAGCTGCGCAGCGCTCTCCGCCGGAAACGACAGCGCCACTCGCAAGCCCGGCTCGGTATTGTGAACCTGCACCGTACCGCGCTCGCCATACAGCACCTGCAACCGCTCGCACGTATTGCGGATGCCAACACCCCGGCCATTGGTCAGCCGCGCCGAATTCACCATGCCCGGCCCGTCGTCCGACACCTCGAGCTGCAGCATCCCGCCCGTCACGTGACCGCCGATGCGAATCTTTCCTCCTTGTTCCCGCGGCGACACCGCGTACTTGATCGCATTCTCGATCAGCGGTTGCAGCAGCAGGCTCGGCATCAGGATCGTGCTCGCGTTGGCGTCGATCGCAAACTCGATCGTCAGGCGCGAGCCGAAGCGCAGCTTCTCGATTTCGAGGTACAGGTTCAGCGCGTCGACCTCCTGCGCCACCGTCACCTTCTTCATCGGATCCTGGTCGAGCGTGTAGCGCAGGAACTCTGACAGCCCGGTCACTGCAGAGTTCGCAACCGTATTTCGATTGTCGAGAATCAGCGTCGAGATCGCGTTCAGCGTGTTGAACAGGAAATGCGGATTGAGCTGATAGCGCAGCATCTTGAGTTGCGCCTCCTGCGCCAGCGCCGCGTGACGCAGCGTCGCTTCCCGCTGCTGCTGCATCGACTCATAGTAGTGGAAGCCGAAGTACAGCCCCATCCAGCACACCATTAGATATGTAGAGCTGACGGTGCCGCCGAAGTAGTCGACCCAGCCACTCATGTGCTCGCTGTCTTCCGGGAACAGTGCCACGTAGGCGAGATTCACCGGAATGCGCCAAAGCAGCGCTGTGGCGTAAGCACCGAGCAAACCCAGACCGATCATCACGCCAGGCGGTTTGGTCCACAACCAACGGCACCAATAGCGCAGCCAGGCACTGATCACGAAACCAGTCACCGAAGCGATGAAGATGACTTTGGTGTACGCGATCGCCTTGCCGTACAGCAGCGCGCCCGCGTATTGCACGAACCCGTAGGCGATCCAGCCCATCAGGTGCAGGGACCAGAACGTCAGGTTTCTGTTTTTGTTGAGTTGCATGAAGGTCATGCCCCGCACTCTAAGCAAGGGTGGCGGCAAGGTACAACAATTCGTCGCGCAACCGGCACGCTTCGTCGCAGGGTTTGCGTTATGTGCTCCGCGGGCTTTCCCTGCGACATCTGTCCGCGGGTGCATCGTTTGCGGGAACGTCGAGCCGATGACTACACGCGACGAAGCGACGGAGCACTACGCGCGTGTCTTGTTCAAACAGAACTGTCCGCTGCAACCATGATCGATGCAGCGGTATCACAACCAGGCTCGCAGGAGCTTTGCAGTTCAAGTTCGAGGAGACACGACATGTTGATGCATCAATCGCGCTCCGCGCCGGTGCGCGTGATCGGAACGGCGCTCGTGATCGCTACGGCTTCGATGATCGCAACCATTGCGTCGGCGAAGGAGCATGATGGCCGGGTCAGCACCGTGGTTCGCTATGGAGATCTCGACCTCTCGCAGTCGACAGATGTAGCGCGCCTGTACCGGCGGCTGAAGTTTGCGTCGGAGAAGGTTTGCTACCTCACCGACGACTACCACAACATGCGCCTGAAGCAGGTGCAGGCGGATTGCATGCAGGGAGCGTTGAACAGAGCGGTGGAGCGCGTGAATGAGCCGAAGCTTACGCAGCTGCATGCGGCGGAGCCGAGGATTCGGGTGGCCGGTAAGGAAGTGGAGTCGGGCTGAAGCCCGACCTACAGCGTCATTCCACTCGCTCTGTGGGCTGTTTCGGTTGGCCGAGGCGCGACTCGCGTAGCGTGATGTAGATGGTGGAGGCCATGACGATGCCGGCGCCGAGCATCGTCATGGTGTTGGGGATGTCGCTGAACAAGGCGTAGCCGAGGATCACGGCGAACACCAGGCGCGTGTAGTCGATCGGCGCCATCGCGGCCGCGTCGCCCTCGGACATACCGTTGATGTAGCACGCTTGCGTGATCGTGCCGAGCACGCCCATTGCACACAGTAGTACGAAGTCACGCAGATTCGGCCATCGCCACGAGAACATCGCCGGCGGGATCGCGAGTACGAAGCCGAGTACCGCAGACCACGCCATCAACGTCAGCGTCGAGTGGTCGCGTGTCATGAATTTCATGCCCGTGACCGTGAACGCAAACAGCAGCGACGATGCGAGCGCGGCAGCCGCGGGCCATCCAGCGTCACCCTGCGCCTGCGGTTGCAACATCAGCAGCGCGCCGAAAAAACCAACCACCGTCGCCGCCACGCGCCGCGGCCCGACGCGTTCCTTGAGCACGAACGCCGCGAGCGGCACGAGCCACAAGGTGCGCGTGAACGACAACGCATTCGCATCCGCGAGCGGCAACTTCTGATAAGCGTAGAACGCCAGGATCATTCCCACTGTGCCCGCGCCCGAGCGAAACAGCAGGATCCCCAGCCGCGTCGTGCGAAACACTCCGCGTGGATTCGGCAGGATCACTGGCAGCAGCACGATCAGCCCGGCGAACTGTCGATAGAAAGTCTGCAGCGCCGGCGAATAATCTTCGCCGAGAAACTTGATCAGCATCGTCATCACGGTGAACGTGATGGCGGACGCCAGCATCCACAACGCGCCGCGCGCGTTGCGAGGCAATCTTCGATAGGCGGCGGCGTAGCGGGGCGTAGTCAAAACCGCATCGGCCCGAACAGGCCGAGCAGCCCGATGATGATCAGGTAGATCGCGACGATGTAGTTCAGCAGCCGCGGCACGATCAGGATCAGAATGCCGGCGATCAGCGAGACGAGGGGACCGATGCTCATGTTGAGGCTCATGACGTGGACTCCGTGGAAGTGACAGCTGCGCTACGCGGCCTTTCCTTCAAAGGTTCCGCGCCAGGCGAGCTTGCAGCCACTTCGAGACGTCGAGCACTTCTTCCATGCAGACCTGGTGCTCCATCGGATAGCTCTGCCATTCGACCTGGTAACCCAGGCCCATCAACAAGTCGCGCGACGCCTTGCCGAGTGTCGCCGGCACCATCTGGTCGCGCAGGCCGTGACACATCAGGATCGGCACATCCTTATTGGCCGGCGCGGCTTCCGCAGCGACCGTGTCGTTCAGCGGTAGATAAGTAGACAGCGCCATAACGCCGCCAAGGCGCTTCGGATACCGCAGCGAAGCTTGCAGCGCGATCGCGCCACCTTGTGAGAACCCGGCGATCACGATGCGCTCAGTAGCGACGCCGCGCGTGTTCTGCTGCTCGATGTAGTCATTGACCACAGCTGCCGATTCTCGAATCCCTTCGCCATCTTCCTTCCGGTCCGGCCCGAGACTCGTGATGTCGTACCACGCGCGCATCACGAACCCATTATTGATAGTGACCGGCCGAGGCCGTGCGTGCGGGAAGATGAAGCGCACCGACATCGTCGGTGGCAAACGCAGCTCGTCTACGATCGGCACGAAGTCGTAGCCGTCCGCACCGAGACCGTGCAACCAGATTACTGCTGCGTCAGCCGTCGACGCGGGCTCGAGAACGACGCTCTCTTCTGATTCGTGGGTTGTGTAGGGCATGCCTCATCTTACATCGGCCAGCGTTTCCGCCACCGCTGAGCCGAGCTCGGCGAGGTCAAAAGGTTTGCGAAGCAGGCGTGCGGTGCCGAGCGCGGCTTCGACCGCGGCGCTGTCCGCATAGCCGGAAACCATCAGCACCTTGATGCCCGGCTGACGTTCCTGAGCCATGCGCGCCGCTTCGGCACCATTCATTCCCGGCATGGCGAAATCGACGACCAGCAAGTCGAACCGCTCGCGCTCCATCGTCGCAAGTGCCTGGGCGCCGCTCTCTGCTTCCGTCACGTGGTACTGCAGACTTCGCAGGCTGTCCGACATGAAACGCCGCACCAGCTTGTCGTCGTCAACGACGAGGACGCGCCTCTGTTCGCGCGACTGCGCACCAGGCACAGTCGTCGGTAGCTGCGCAGCGACATCGGTCTTCACGACGGGCGGCGCGCCCGCCGGCAGCATCATGCTCACTGTCGTGCCGCGCCCCGGCTCACTATCAATCGTCAGCGTGCCGCCTGATTCCCTGGCCACCGCGTACACCTGCGAAAGACCAAGACCGGTACCCTGACCCGTGGGCTTGGTCGTGTAGAACGGCTCGATGGCACGCGACCGCACTTCGTCTGTCATACCCACGCCGGTATCGGTAACCGCGAGCTCGACGTGCGGCAGACCGCTCTCAGCGGCCTGCACCTGCCTGGCATTTAGGGTCAGCGTCCCGCCCTCCGGCATCGCATCGCGAGCATTCACTGCGAGATTGAGCAACGCGAGCTCGAGCTGATTCGCGTCGCTCACGACAAAGCGCGCGTCTTCATCGATGCGCACATCGACACGCACCGACGGACCCACCGACTGCGCCAGCAGCCCGCTCATCCCGCCGAGCAACTGCGCGAGGTCGACCGGACCGACATTCATGCGCTGGCTGCGCGAGAAGGCGAGCAGTTGCGACGAAAGTTTCGCCCCCTTGCGCGCGGCTTCGAGCGCGTTGTCAGCCATGCGTTGCAGCCGGTCATTGCCAGCCGCGCGATTGCGGATCATGTCGAGGTTGCCGATGACCGCGGTCAGCAGATTGTTGAAATCGTGAGCGATGCCACCGGTGAGCTGTCCGATCGCTTCCATCTTCTGCGACTGGCGCAGCATCTCCTCCGCACGGCGTCGCTCGGCGATGTCACGTAGCACGAGCACGACGAGAAAGCCGCCGAGCACCAGCCCGCCAAGCCCCGCGATGCCCGCTGCGACGAACGACAGACGGGTCGGCGTATCGATGCTGCCGGACGCGACGGCAAGGTGCGTCGACCAGCCCGATGCCGACACGGAATACGCGGTGTAGTTCTTCAGGCCTTCGTATGTAGTGCCGCTGTACAAACCGCCCTTGCCGTTGCGAATCGCATCGCGCACGTATTGCGTCGCCGGCGTGCCGATCCGTTCGGCGTAGTCGAGTGACCGGGCGACGAAGTCGCCGTCGGCATCGACGATGGCCGCCGTTCCATCGGCCCCGGCGTACGCCGTCAGGATGTCCTGGAAGATGTGCGACTTCAGGCTGACCGCTATGACATAGCTGATCGCGGCTCCGTCGCGGACCGGCACATAGATCCACACGACTGGATGCTCATGGCTCTCGATATCGCCGACCATCGGCACGCCCGTGCTGATTACGCGCGTCAGGTCGCGCTCGTGCATTTCAGTCAGCGGCACTTGCTCACCGAATGGGCGGTGCAGGTCGAAGATCTCCCGGCGCAGCTGCGCGTCGATCACCACCAGCGATTCCCAGAGCGGATTGGCCGCGAGCAGCCGCTGCATGCGCACGTAGAATTCGTTCCACTTCTTGTTCTCGAAGTAGATGGAGCTGGAGAGCACGCCGAGAGCGGCCAGATGCCGCTGCAGCTGGGTGTCGACCAGAGTCATGACGATCCGGCTCTGTTCGACCGTGGCGGTCGTGACCCGCTCGCGCTCGGCGCGCAGCAGATAGAAAACGCTGACTGCCGCAAACACGACGGTCGGCAGCATGGCTGCCACGCCGAGTGCGACGAGCGAACGCCGGAAGAACCTCATGAAGTCGGGGATCCTCTCACTTTGATGCAACGCCCGCCAGCAACGTTGAGGCGCTGTTGTAGGTGAAATGGGAGGGCCTTGGCCAGCTGTCGCCGACTAGCGCCGTCCATGGAGTGATTCTTGGAGATGCATCACAGAACTGGCAGAGTCGCTGCGCTTTGATCACCCCTGGCCGCGCTCTTCAATCCCAACTCGAATCCGACGATGAACAACCGTAAGTTGCACGCCTTACTCGCCTGCGCTCTCTTTCTGCTCGCTGCAGGCGTCTACAGCAAACTTTCCGGGCAGCCGGTCGAGCTGTGGCGAGTGGCCTTCTGGAGCATTGTCGGCGTCGCGTGTTACGTCGCGCTGTCGGGACTGTTCGGTTTCGATCCGCATCGGACGCGGATCGCCCGCTATGCGTCGCCGCTCGTGCAGTACGTCGATCGTTGGGAATTGCGGCTCGGTCAGGCGACTTTGTCGATGCTCGGCTGCGTCGCGCTCGCGGCCGGCCTGCTGGATCACACGAACTTCGTGACCGCCGTCGTCAGCGGAACGCTCGCGGCGTGGACTTACTTTGCGCTGCGGCTCTACGCCGGCGGCTACGGCACGGCAGACCTGGCGCGCCGCTAGCTCAGATGACTCGCGATCAGATCGAGCATGCGCAGCTCGTACGCGATCAGCCACAAGTAGGCGCCGAGCACGACGTACACGAACGCCTCGCCGGGAATCCTGCGAAATAGTTTCATCCGGCTGCACGCCACCAGCACGCACAGCCCTGCGCCCGTCAACGCCAGCTTGACGAGGGCGAACCACAGCAGATTGTGCGGCAGGAACAACGCCATCAGCGGATTCAGCTCGGCCGCGCCATGCCTCATGAGCGTCACGGTCAGCAGACCGTCGAGCACGCACAGACAGAGAATGGTGAAGACCGGGATGAGCAGTCGCGGTGAGTGCCAGTCTACGATTGCGTAAGGCTGATCGGATGTGCGCCGTCCGCCGCGGCGACGTGGATTGCGCGCTCCATGCCAATAAGCCGCGAGACCCTGGTTGCGACGGTCAATGCCGCTGCGACGATCGAACTCCGTGGCGCTCAAGAAAGACTTTCCTCCTATCGAGGCTTCAGTGTGAACGCAACGTTTCGAGGAAAGTTGCCGACTTACCTTAATAGTGAGTGGAGAAGAGTCGGGCTTCAGTCCGACTTCTTCTTCTCCGCCGCCGGATATGTAAGCGGTACCGACGCCTGCGGCGTGAGCACGCGGAACGTGAACGTCTCCTGCAAGTACAGCAGCACCGACGTGCTGGTGTGATCGAGGTAGCCGACGGAAAAATCCTGCCCGACCGTCAGCTCGAAATCGCCGCCGCGCAGGCTCATGACGACGGCGCCGTTCGCGGCCGGTGCCCACACTATCGGCCCGTCGAGCAACTGGCGTACGTGATTGATGACCGGATAGCCGCGGTCCGTGCTCCGCGTCAGGCCGGTGTAACAGCGCGGGCCGAGCGCGATGCCGTACGGCCCGCTCACGCCTTCGCTGCGCAATCGATGCGTCGCTTCGGCGACGACATCTGGATAGGCCTCGTAGTCCGCCGGAATGGACAGGCTCTGCGACTCCGAGGCTTCGAAGATGCCGACGATGCCGGCCGGCGGATAACCTTGGAAGACTGCACGGTCCTCGGCGATCCCCGCCGCACGCGCGGCGTTTCGCACCGGATCGAGATCGGCATCGCGCGCCCCGCGGCCGATCGCCTCCAGCTCATCGCGCGAGATCTCGAATGGAACCCGCAGCTCGGTCAGCGGCAGAGAGCCACGCAGTCGCGAAACCGTGCCTTCCTGCAGCGGCGGCGACAGTTTCTCCACGCGGCCGGTTGGCACGCCGGCCGCATCCCAGCCGAGCGGACCTTCGAAGTCGACCAGACGTCGTGCTGCCAGCAGCGTCTTGAGCGTGCGGGTCGCTTCGGCGTCGATCTCCTTCCAGGCGTCGGACGAGATCGGCGCATGCTCGCGCAGCAGATCGTTCATGACCGCAGGCTCCCGATCCGCAGACTGCCGTCATCGTTCGACCCGCTGGCGTCTTTGCCTTCGGCCTCGTCTTCGATCTCGAGAACCGACTTGTTGGTGAACAGATATGTCCGCAGGTGCCGATCCAACGCTGCATCATGACGGCGCAGCCACTCCAGCATCATGGAGGCGTGCTCCTTCTCCTCGTCGCGGTTGTGCGCAAGGATCTTCTTGAGCTCGCTGTCGGTGGCGGCGTCGATACGCTGGTCGTACCAATCCACGGCCTCGAGCTCTTCCATGATCGAGACCACGGCACGGTGCCGGTCGATGGTCTCGGGCTTGAGGACTGCCTCGCTCTCGTGCAGGGAACCGCTGCTGCCGGCCATTGAGATTCAACCTCTTACGCTGCCTATCCGTCACTTCAGTACGCACGGCCGCGGGCAGGGTTCCGTCCCGCGAGCGGCGCCCTTTCTTTGCACTTTCTGCGCTTGCGTTGCAGCCGGCCCTTCTCTATTACTGAGTAGCAGTCCATCTCTATGTTCGAGCTCCTGTTCACCCATCCGCTGTGGGCCTATCGAACCGGCGTGTTCGCGTTTGCGAGCGCCTGGCCGTTGTGGCTGCTCGTCGTATCGATCATTGCAGTCGCCGTCCTGATCGCGGCGTCCCTCGTCTATGTGGGGCAACGTCGGCAACTCGGTTGGCATCTGCTCCTGCCGGTCGGGATCCTGCAGAGCCTGCTGGCGGCGGCGGTCCTGTGCCTGCTGTGGCGGCCGGTCCTGAATGTCGAGCGCGTGCGGGATCGCGAGAACGTGCTCGCCGTCGCCATCGACGCCTCGGCGAGCATGGCTTACGGCGACGGCGAGCGTTCGCGGCTTCAGGAAGTGGCAGCCGCTTTACAGAATGGAACGCTCGCGAAGCTGGAAGACACGTTCGAGGTGCGCCTGTTCAGCTTCGCGCAGACCACGACGCCGCTGGACTCGCTCGAATCGATCCCTGCGCCCGGGCCGCAGACGCGCATCGGCGACTCGCTCGTTCAGGTTTTGCAAAGTGCCGGGAGCATCCCGCTCGCCGGCGTCGTGCTGTTCAGCGATGGCGCGGAGAACGGCGGCTCGCTCAGCGAGGAACGCCTGACCGAGCTCGCGTCATACGGCGTGCCGATTCATACAGTTGGCGTCGGGCCGGAGCAGGTCGCGGGCGACCTGGAGCTGGAGCGGCTCGATGTGCCGGCCAGCGCGCCAGTGGGTTCCACGGTCACTGCGCAAGTCGGCATTCGCCATCAAGGTGCCGCAGCGACGCGGCTTCGCGTTTACGACAGCGAGACTCTGGTTGCCGCGCGCGACATCCAGCTGCCGCGCGACACGACGGCGACCAGCCTGGCGATCGATCTGCCCGCCGGCGAACCCGGCACGCATGAGCTGCGCTTCACGCTCGATGCGCTCGATGGCGAGCGCAACACGATCAACAACACGCGCACGCGCGTCGTCGATGTGCCGGCGACCCGGCGCAATATCCTGTACGTCGAAGGCGAGCCGCGCTGGGAATACAAATTTCTGCGACGAGCCGCGGAACGCGACCGCGCACTGCGCGTAGCGAGCGTGGTGCGCACGACCCCGAACAAGTTTTACCGCCAGGGCATCGACACCACTGCCGAGCTCGCCGACGGCTTCCCCGTGAGCGCGGCCGAGCTGTTTGCTTACGACGCCGTAGTGATCGGCAGCTACGAGGCCGCAAGCCTGCGCCCCGAGCAGCATCGATTGCTGAAAGAATTCGTCGACCAGCGCGGCGGCTCGGTGCTGATGCTCGCCGGTCGTCATGGGATGGCTTCCGGAGGCTGGCAGAACGCAGCGCTCGCGCAAACGCTACCCGCGCAACTCGCGGGGCGACAGGTCATGGGACTCGTGCAGCGGCCGGTGCGTGTGCAACCGACGCTCTACGGCGCGCAGTCGCCGATCCTGCGCTTCGATCCGGATCCGAAGCGCAATGCGGACCGGTGGAAGAACCTGCCGGTTCTGGCGGACTACCAGGCGCTGGGCAAGCTCAGGCCCGGCGCAATCGTGCTCCTGGAAGGCAATGCGGACCGCTCGCGCCTGCCGCTGCTGCTTTGGCAGCACTATGGCCGCGGCGCGACTTACCTGCTCGCAACGGCAAGCACGCTGCGTTGGCAGATGCAGCTGCCGCCGGAGGACGAAAGCCATGAAGTCTTCTGGCGCCAGTTGCTGCACGCGATCTCTGCGACTGCGCCGCCGCGTGCCTCCATCGAGCCCGAGCGGCTGGGGTACGACGACGAGCGCAACGTGCGGCTGGTCGCTGAGCTGCGCAACGAACGGTTTGAACCGATCAATGACGCCAGCGTCGAACTTCGGATAGCGCCGCAGGCGGACTCGGCGTTCGTGCAACCGATGCAGCCTTCTGGTCAAGGTGACGGTCGATACATGGCGAGCATCGATGCCGCCAGCGCCGGGCTGTACCGCATAGAAATGACTGCCCGGGCCGGTGGCCGCGAGGTCGGCAATGCCATCACGCACGTTTTGCGCAACGACGGCGTAGCCGAGCACTTCGCGACGAATCAACATCGCGCCGTCCTCGAACGGCTCGCGGCGATGACCGGCGGTCGCTACTGGCCGCTGGACGACCTGGCCGGACTCGCTGCGGCAATCCCGTACTCGAAGGCCGGCGTCGTCGAGCGCCAGACGCTCGATCTGTGGAATCTGCCCGCGGTGTTTCTGCTGCTGCTCCTGTTGAAAGTGTCGGAGTGGCTGTTGCGGTTGCGTTGGGGGAGGTTGTGAAGACCTTGTTCCTCGCCGCAACGTTGCTTGCTGTACCCACTCTTGTGGGAGCCGCATCCTTCACCTTCGTCGCGGCCGGTCTCGGCGGCGAACCCGAGTACGAACAGCGCTTCCGCGAGCAGGCAGCTTCGATTGCGGAAGCCGCGAAGAAGGCCGCTGGCGAGCAGGGTCATGTCGTCGTGCTGACGGGCGAGCAGGCGCGGCGCGATTCCTTGCGGCGCGAGTTCCAGGAGTTCGCTGCGAAGGTCAAAGCGGCTGACAGTGTGACGGTCGTGCTGATCGGGCACGGCACGTGGGACGGCGAGCAATATCGCTTCAACGTTCCCGGTACCGACATCACGGGCTCCGAGCTCGGACAGCTGTTCGATCGCCTGCCCGCGAAGAAGCAGCTCATCGTCAACGCTACCAGCTCGAGCGGCGCGACCATCGAGCTCTGGCAACGGCCGGAACGAGTCGTCATCACTGCGACGAAAAGTGGCGGCGAACGCACCGCGACGCGCTTCGCGCAGTACTGGTCGCAAGCCATCAGCGGCGCCGACGCGGACGTGAACAAAGATGAAGTCGTGACCGCCGCCGAAGCGTTCGACTATGCGAATCGCCAGGTCGCCGCGTCGTACAAGTCGGACGTCTCGCTGGCGACGGAGCACGCGCGCATCGAAGGTGATGACACCGCTGCTTTCACCGTCGCGCACATCGGGTCGAGCGCCTTGTCGGGCGCCACGCCTGAAGTGACCGCGCTGCTCGCGCAGCGTGGGCAAATCGAGCAGGATCTCGAAGGCGTCAAAGGACGCAAGACTGCGTTGAGCGAGGATCAGTACTACGACGAGCTCGAAGGCGTGCTGGTCAGGCTCGCGCAGTTGCAGAAGCAGATCGATGCGAAACGGGCGGTGCAATGATGCGCTCGCCCACGCGACTTCTCCTGCTCTTGCTCGCCACGTTCTCGGCACATTCCGCCCTCGCACAATCGATCGACTACGATCCGCGGCGTGCGAGCGAGCTGCGTGCATGCGATGAGCATCAGTATCACGGTCGCGTCGACCAGGCGCGCGCCTGCTATTCGCAGCTCGTCAACTCGGCGAATCCGGTCATGCAGGCCGAGGCACTGTGGGCCATCGGTGACCTGCAGCGCGCGAACGAATGCTTCCGCGATTTCGCCAAGGCCAACGCACGCGCCGTGCAACCGCGCATCCGCTGGGCGCGGCTGTTCCTGCAAACGCACCAGTACAACGATGCCGCGGAAACGTTCCGCGAGGCGCTGAAGATCTTCCCCAGCGATCCGTACGCCAAGATCGGCCTGGCGCGCGTGCTCGCCGAGCGCTTCGAAGGCGATGCCGGGCCTTTGATCGAAGAAGTCCTGCGCGAGCATGACGATCTCGTCGAAGCGTATCTGGTGAGCGCGCAGCTGATGCTCGAGGCTGGCCAAGTCGACGCTGCGCAGAAACAGCTCGAGCGCGCCGGCGATCTCGCCACGAAACAGAAGCTGCCGCCGCTGGAAATCTTCGCGATGCGCGCCGCGCTGGAAACCTCGCGCGATCGCGATCCGCAGCCGTGGATCAAGCGCGCGTTGGACTACAACCCGCGCTATGGCGCCATATACGAGCAGCTCGCGCATTTCGAGATCATGCGTCGCCGCTATCGCGAGGCGACAGCGCTGCTGCGGCGTGCAGTGGAGGTACAGCCGGACTTGTGGTCGGCGCATGCGGAGCTGGGCTCGAATCTGTTGCGGCTCGGTCAGATCGAGGAAGCCCGCCAGCAACTCACGGCGGCGTATTCCGGAGATCCGTACAGCCCGACAACTGTCAACTCGTTGCGTCTGCTCGATCGCATCGACCAGTTCGACGTCTCGTCCACGCCGGTCGCGGTCGCTGGCGATACATACGTAGTGCGCCTGCGGCTGCATCGCAGTGAGTCGTCGGTGATGGAGCCGTACGCGATCGATCTCATCCAGCAGGGCATCGCGACGTTCTCGCGACGTTACGGCTTCAAGCTGCAGGAGCCCGTGACCGTCGAGCTCTATCCCGATCATGACGACTTCGCCGTGCGCGTCGCGGCGCTGCCCGGCATCGGCCTGCTCGGCGTGACGTTCGGCTACGTGGTCGCGATGGACAGTCCGTCGGGCCGCGCGAGCGGCGATTTTCATTGGGGCAGCACGCTGTGGCATGAGTTGGCGCACGTGTTCACGCTGGAAGCAACGGATCATCGCGTGCCGCGCTGGCTGAGCGAAGGCATCTCGGTGTTCGAGGAATGGCGCACGGGGCCGACGCCGGGAGTGGTCGTGCCGCCCGACGTGATCACGGCATTGAACGAAGACAAGTTCCTGCCCGTGAGCGATCTCGACGGCGGTTTCATCCGTCCCGCGTATCCGAACCAGATCCAGGTCTCATATGTGCAAGCCGGGTTGATCTGCCTGTTCATCGAGCAGCGCTGGGGATTCGATCGGTTGTCGACACTGCTGCATCAGTTCGATCGCGCGAATGTCACGACGGCTGCGGCAGTCCAGTCCGCATTGAAGATGGCGCCCGCCGATTTCGATAAGGAGTTCGATGCGTTCCTGCACTCGCGTTACGGCGCGCTGCTTGCAGGCATGAACGAGTACCAAGCGCAGTACCAGGCGGCGCGCAAAGCGATTCAAGGCGAGCAGTGGAACGATGCGATCACGCCGGCGAAACGAGCCGCCGAACTCTATCCGGAGCATGTCGGACCTGGCAGCCCGAATCTGTTGCTGGCGCGCGCGCTGGACAAAGCCGGGCGCCGCCCGGAGGCCATTGCTGCGGTCGAGGCGTATCGCAACGCCGGCGGCTGGGATCCGGCAGCACTGCGCGAGCTGGCGCGCTGGCTCGATGAGGCCGGACGCAAGCAGGACGCGACAGCGGTGCTGCAATCTCTGAATTATTCCGAGCCTCTGAATCCCGAGCAGCACGCGCAACTCGGCGAACGTCTGCTGACCGACAATCGTGCAGAAGACTCGTTGCGCGAATTCCGCGTGCTGCTCGCGCTGCGCGAGCACGACCAAGCGCCGGCGCTGTTCGGCGCCGCGCGTGCACTGTACGCATTGGGCGATCGCGCGGCGAGCCGCCGTCACGTGCTCGACGCGCTCGCCGCCGCCCCGCATTACAAACCCGCGCAGGAATTCCTGCTGAAGATCGTCGAGGAGCGAACCAAAAATGAATGATGTCGCCAACAAGCTCACCGACGCCGAAGTCGAGCGCCATGTGGAGTCGTTCCACTCGCGCCTCGGCGCGATCCGCACGGAAGTGCGCAAGATCATCGTCGGCCAGGACGACGTAGTCGATCACCTGCTGCTCACGCTGCTGGTCGGCGGGCATTGCCTCATCACCGGCATGCCGGGCACGGCCAAGACGCTGCTGGTGCGCACGCTGGCATCGGCGCTCGGCTTGAAGTTCAAGCGCATCCAGTTCACGCCGGACCTGATGCCGACCGACGTCACCGGTACGGACATCATCGAAGAGGACATCACGACCGGTCATCGCCGCTGGACGTTCGTGCCGGGGCCGATCTTCACGAACGTGCTGCTCGCCGACGAAGTGAACCGCACGCCGCCGAAGACGCAGGCCGCGCTGCTCGAAGCGATGCAGGAGCACTCGGTGACCGTGCGCGGCACGACGCATCTGTTGACGCCGCCGTTCTTCGTGCTTGCGACTCAGAATCCGATCGAGCTCGAAGGCACGTATCCGCTGCCGGAAGCGCAGCTCGACCGTTTTCTGTTCAACGTGCTGCTCGATTACCTGACGCCGCAGGACGAGATGGAAGTCGTCGACCGCTACGCCTCGCGGATGGAGCCGCCGGAGATCACGGCGTGCACGACGGCAGAGGAGATCATGCAGTTCCAATGGCTGGTGCGACAGGTGCCACTGTCGGCGCAAGTGCGTGAGGACGCGGTGATGTTGATTCGCGCCACCCGGCCCAATGAATCGATCGCGCCCGACGGCGTGCGCCGCTACGTGCGCTACGGTGCGAGCGTGCGGGCGACACAATTCCTCTGCGTCGCCGCGAAGGCGCGGGCGCTGATGGCGGGACGCTACCACGTCACCGGCGAAGACTTGCGCGCGCTCGCGCTGCCGGTGCTGCGTCATCGCGTGTTGACGAACTACCAAGCTGAGTCGGACGGCAAGAGTGTCGACGAGGTCTTGCGAGAGGTCGTCAACAGATGAGTGCGACGGCCGTCAATCGCCTGCTGCCACCTACGACGCTCGCGGGGCTCGCAAACCTCGAGTTGGTGGCGCGCACGGCGGTGGAGGGCTTTCTCACCGGTCTGCATCGCTCGCCGCACTACGGGTTCAGCCAGGAGTTCAAGGAATATCGCGCGTACGTCGAGGGCGACGACCCACGCTTCGTCGACTGGAACGTCTACGCGCGCACCGAACGCACCTACATTCGCCGCTACGAAGGCGAGACCAACACGCGCTTGATGATCCTGCTCGACGCCAGCGCGTCGATGGACTACAGCTCGGGCGGCGTCAGCAAGCTGCAGTACGGCAAGTTCCTCGCGGCCGCTCTCGCCTATCTCGCGGCACGCCAGCACGATCCCGTCGGACTGATCGTGTTCGACGAGCAGATCCGCCAGTTCCGGCCGGCGACGAGTCGCGCCGGTAGTCTGCAGAGCATGATCCACACGATCGATGCGGTGACGGCCGGCCGCGGCACGAACCTGGAAGAGTGCTTCCGCAGCTTCGGCGAGCACCTGAAGCGGCGCGGCCTCGTCGCAGTGATTTCCGATCTGTATTGCGATCCCGCAGCGATGAGCAAGGCAGTGCAGCCGCTCGCGTATCACGGTCACGACGTCATGCTGTTTCAGCTGCTCGATCCGCGCGAGCTGAAGCCTGACTGGCGCGAGTCGGTGCTGCTGGAGGATGTCGAGACGCACAAGACGCTCAATGTCGCGCCGGAGTACCTCGCGGGCGAATACCGCGACAAGCTCGGCGCGCACATCGCCTCGGTCCGCAAGGCTGCCGCGGACGTTGGCGCGCATCAGTTGCTGATCCCCACCGACGAGCCGCTCGATCGCGCGCTGCGTCGTTACTTGTTGTTCCGCGAGGGCAGGAGCTAGCGCCGATGTTCCTCGCGCCCCTGTTCTTGATTGGCCTGCTAGCGATCGGCGTACCGATCTGGCTGCACCGCGTGGCGCGCGCGAATCCGACGCAGCATCCGTTCGCCTCGTTGATGTTCGTCGAAGCAAGCGAGACGCAGCGAACTGCGAAGCGCACGCTGCGGTATTGGCTGCTGTTGGCGCTGCGCATTCTGTTCCTCATCGCACTCGTGCTCGCGTTCGCGGGGCCGCTACTCACCGAGCGCGTCATTCCCGGCTCAAATGCCAATGCGCGATTACATGCAATCGTGATCGACACGTCGCTGTCGATGCAGCATGGCGATCGTTGGCAACGCGCGCTCGACGAAGCGGGTGCAGTCCTGAAAGACCTGGGCTCGTCCGATCGCGTGCTCGTGGCCACGGCAGAAGGCCGTCGCGTTGCAGTCGTCGAGAGCTCTGCGCCAGCGTCTGCCGCCGGCGCGGTCCGAGGGACACTGCGTGCCTTGAAGCCCGGAATCGAGCGGCTCGATTACGGTCTCGCGATGAGCACGGCCGACAATTGGCTGGGCTCGCCGCGTCCGCCGGTGGTGCTGCACCTCATTTCGGATTTGCAGCAGAGCGCGGCGCCGCTGCGTTTCGCCGATCTCGAACCGCCTGCGCAGACGCAACTCGTGCTTCACGACGTCGGCAATGCCGCAGCGGAGAACGTGTTCATCCAAAGCGCGCAGCTGACCACTGTCGACACGCGTTCGCTCGAGGTGACGGTGCGCGGCACGACCGCGAAGCCGCAGCAGCGCCAGGTCCTGCTCGCGATCGATGGCAAAGAGTACGGCCGCCGCGCAGTCGAGCTGCCGGCAGGCACCGCAGCGCCGGCGGATTCCACCGTCGAAGCCGAAGGCGGCGGCGACCTCGGACCGGAGTTCGCAGCGCAGGCAACGACGCCGTCGGCGAAGGTGCTGTTCTCCGATTTGAAGCTTTCGGCCGGATCGCACCGTCTCGAAGTCTCGCTCGAACCTGCCGACGCCTTGCCGCAGGACGATCACTTCTACGCCGTGCTGGAGCACGCAGATCCGAAAGCGTTGCTGGTTGCGCCCGATCCGCGCGCCGACGATGTCTCGTATTTCGCATCGGCGATCGGCTCGCTCGCCGCACCGACGCTCAGCGTCGAAGAGCGCGCGGCCGACGCGATCGGCACAAGTGCACTGACCGGCTTCTCGTTGCTGGTGGTTGCAGACATGGGTGCGCTCTCCGATATCCAGGCGAAGCGCATCAAGGAATACATTGCGGCCGGCGGCTCCGTGCTCGCGACGCTCGGCACGCGCACTGCGATCGAGCCGGGCGCGCTGCTCGAAGACTGGCGGATCAGCGAGCCGCAGCAAAGCGTCGCTGCAGTGGGCGAGATCGCGACGACGCATCCGGTGCTCCGCGACGCGGGCGATTGGCATTCCGTGCGTTTCTTCCGGCATCGCGCAGTCCAGACCGCCGATGGCGACAAAACGCTCATCGCATATGAAGACGGCACGCCGCTGCTCATCGAGCGCACAATCGGCGCAGGACACATGCTGGTGCTGACTGCGCCGGTCGAGCGTGAGTGGAACGACCTCGCGATCCATCCGCTGTTCGTGCGCTTCATCGCCGAGGCCGCCCGCTACCTGGTGCGCGGCGACGCTTCCGCGGCGAGTACCACTGTCGGCTCGGTGGTTTTGACAGGATTGACCGCGGCCGGCGGCGGGCAGATATTCGATCCGCGGGGCGAGCGCGTGCTCGGCCTGGCGCAGACCGCGGCTGCCGATCGCCTGATTCCGGACCAGACCGGGTTCTACGAGATTCGCGGCGACGACGGCGTGCGCTGGGTTGCGGTCAATGTCGACGCACGCGAATCGGACCTGACGCCGTTGCCCGCATCCTTCGTGCAGCGCTGGCGTGCTATGCAGGTGCGGAAAGGTGCATCGAACGCGAACGTCGCGGCTGCCGCGCCGGCGCAGGATGCGAAGCCGCGTTCGCTTGGGCCCGCTGTGCTTTGGCTCGCCGCGCTGTTGCTGCTGGCCGAGCTGTTGCTGGCAAATCGCTACCTCGCGATTCGCCGGGAGACACCGAAATGAGCGCTCGAGAGCGACTCGAAAGTTACCTGGACTCCCTTCGCACCCGACTGCGCACACATATCTATGGGCGTGCGGCTGCCATTGCCCTGGCCGGTGTCCTCGCGATTACCGCGTTCACCGTCTGGACATTGCACCAACAGGAGTTCGCGCCCGCGATTGTCGTGACCGGACGCGTCGCGATCATCGTGTTGCTCGTATGCGTCATCGCCGCGCTGCTGTGGCGGCCACTGCGTCGCTTGCATCGCGACGGCGGTGCGAACATTTTCGAGCAGCGGCTGCCGGACGAGGACGGCCGCATCCATACCTATCTCGACGGCAAACGTCGCGAGTCGGAGGGACTGGCCACGCCGCTGTTGAGCCTCCTTGCGGCCGATGCAGTCTCGATCGCGGAACGCACGCCGCCCGATGAAATCGTTTCTTCGCGACGCATCGCGGCCGGGATGCTGGTCGCTGTCGCTGCGCTCGCAGTGCTGGTGGGATTGCTCGTCGCCGGCCCTGCGTATTGGGGATTTGGCAGCCGTCACCTGCTGCTCGGGATGGAGTTGCCGCGCAATGCCGTGCCGGTGCGAAGCGTGACCGTGACACCGGGCAACGCAACCGTTCGCCGCAACAGCGATCTCGCGATTCGCGCGGCCGTCGATGGCTTTCATCCGCGCGAGGTGGCCGTATTCGTGCGCTTCGCCGACCGGCAAGAATGGGAGCGCGCGCCGATGCAGGCCGCGACCGACAGCGACTCGCGTTTCGAATTCCGGCTCTACGCCGTGCGCGGCCCGCTGCAGTACTACGTCGACGCAGAAGGCACGCGCAGTGGCGAGCACAGCGTCACCGTCGTCGATCTGCCGCGCATCGAGCGTGTGAAGCTGACCTACGAATATCCGCAGTGGACCGGGCTCGATCCGAAGACGGACGACGTTTCGCGCGACATCAGCGCGGTCGAAGGGACGAACGTCAAAGTCGAAGTCGTTGCCGATGCGCCGCTCGACGCGCCTGCGCTCATCGTCGATGGCAATACCGGCGAGCTCGTACAGCAAGGCCGCACCAGCACCGGCGCGATCGCGGTGACGAAGCCCGGGCGGTATCAGATCGGCGCGCGCGTCGCGAACGAGTTCGTCGCGTTGAGCGATGAATACGCGATCGAGATCATTCCCGACGAGAAGCCGACCATCGAGGTCCGCAAGCCCGGCCGCGACTGGCGTGCCACCAGCATCGAAGAAGTGCCCGTGCGCATCCACGCCGAGGACGATTTCCGCTTGCGCGACGTGTCGCTGCATTACTCGGTGAATGGCGGCGACTGGCAAGCCGTACCGCTGGGCGGCGGTGCAAAGAGCAGCGACGGCGAATCCGTTCTCGACCTGGAGAAACTGGGCGCCGCAACGCCGCTCGTGCCGGGCGACCTCGTTTCGTATTACGCGGTGGCGAAGGATCGCAAGGTGACGGCGCAGACCGACTTGTTCATGGTCCAGGTGCAGCCGTTCGAGCGGCGCTTCCTGCAGGCGCAGAGCGGCAATCAGGACGGCGGCGGCATGGGCGACGAGCAGGGCGCGATCTCCGAGCGGCAGCGCGAGATCCTGCTGGCGACCTGGAATCTGCAGCGGGGCGACGAGCGTGGCTCGCGCTCGAAGCAGCAGTTGGAAGACAGCGCGAAGATGCTCGCGGAGCTCCAGGCGACGCTTGCACAGCAAGCGCGGACCTTGGCCGCACGCACTCGCGCACGTTCATCGTTGGACGAGGACGAGCGCGTCCGCACGTTCGTGGAAAGCCTGGAAAAGGCCGCCAGCGTGATGGACCCGGCGATTGCGCATCTCAATACGTTCAAGCTTCCTGAAGCCGTGCCGTTCGAGCAGCAGGCTCTGCAGCAGCTGTTGCGCGCGGAGTCCGCCTACCGCGAAGTGCAAGTTTCGATGGAGCAGAGCAACGCCGGCGGCGATGGCTCGCAGACTGCGCGCAATTTCACGGAAATGTTCGAGCTCGAGATGGACCTGGAGAAGAGCCAGTACGAGAGCGAGTCGCAGCTTTCACAGCGCAACGTGCAGAAGGATCTCGACGAGATGGTCCGCAAGCTCAAGGAGCTCGCGGAACGCCAGGAGCGGCTCGCGCAAGAGCGTCAGCAGGACCTGCGCACGCCTGAGCAGCGCTGGAAGCAGGAGCAGCTGCGGCGCGAGGCCGAGGACCTGCGGCGCCGCCTCGCCGAGCTGAATCGGCAGCAGTCCTCCGGCGATTCGCCGACATCGCGCGGCGGCTCGGCGAGCGGACAGGCCCGCGAACGCGAAGAGCGCGAACGTCAGCAGCTTTCGCAGGCGCTCGAATCCGTGAACAAGGCCCTCAAAGACATGCAGGCTGCCAACGACAGCAAGGGCGGCGATCAGCAGCAACAGCAGCAGGCGGGCCAGTCCGGTCAATCCGGCCAGTCCCGTCAATCTGACCAGTCCGAGCAAGCAAGGGCCGCACAGCAAGCAAAGGCTGCGCAGGAAGCGAGCCGCAACTTGCGCCGCGCCCTGCAGCAGATCGACCAGCCCGAGCAGTCGCGCTTCGATGAGACGCTGGAGAAGTTTGCGGATCGCAGTGAAGAGATGCTCAACGAGCAACGCCGCATCGAAAGCGACCTTTACGATGCGCTCTCGCAGCCGCAGCCCTCGAACGGCCGCGGCACGATCGATCAGAAACGCGCGCAGCAGCTGGTCCGCTCGAAGCAGCAGATGGCGGGGGACCTGACGAACCTGGAGCGCGACATGCGCAACGCGGTTCATGAGAATCGCAAGGAGAATCCGCAAACGACGCGCAAGCTGAGCGAGATCATTCGCGATATCGAAGGCTCGGACGTCATGTACCGGCTGAATCGCAGCGCCGCCGAGATCTACTACGGTCGCGCTCGTGAAGCTGCGCCGCGCGAAGGATTGATCACCGACGCGCTCGATTCGTTGCAACAGGACCTGCGCGACGCCGCTGCGCAAGCGGCGGCCGAAGGCCAGGAGAAACCCGAAACGGCGACCGCCGAGGCTCTGCTCGCAGAAGTCGCGGAGCTGCGTCGGGCCCTGCAGGATGCTCAACAGCAAGGCAACGGTCAGGGCAACCAGAAGGGCGAGCAAGGCCAGCGAGGCGAGCGCTCGCAAGAGAGTCAGCAGGGCCAGGAAAGTCAGCAGGGTCAGGAAGGCGAGCGCGGCCAGCCAGGTCAGCAGCTGGCGCGCGAAGGCCAGGAAGGACAACAAGGTCAGGAAGGTCGCGAAGGTCAGGGACGCGGCGAGCGACCCTCCGATGGTGCGCGCCCCGGACAGCAGCCGCGCGGCGGACTGTCGGCGTGGAATCCCAATATGCCCAGCACCGGGATCGGTGGATTCGAAGAAGGCCGCGGCTCGCTCGCGCGCCAGACGTCGCAGCTCAGCGAGCGCATCCGCGATCTCGCGAACCGCATGAATCGCGGCGATCTGAGCCAGTCGGAGCTCGAAGCGCTGCGGCGCGCGGCCACGCAGCTGCGCCGTCTCAGCGGCGATCCGTTGGCTGCGCAGCCGGATGTGATGATGAAGCTCATCAATCAGATCGAGTTGCAGGCGCTTGCGGCGACGGCCAAATCGCGTGAAGCGTCGGCCGCGCGCGCGACGATTCCGGATCCTGACTCGCCGCGCTATCGCGAGGCTGTGGCCGAGTACTATCGGCGGCTCGGTAATCGCCAATGAGATTGCGCTTCACGCTCGCCGCGGCGATCGTTGCCATTTCGCTCGGCGCCGGTGCTTCTTCCAACCTGATCACCGGCGACGGCGGCCGTTCGGGCAAGCCCGCGGACATGTCCAAGCTCAACATGGCCCGCATCATCTACGACAGCGAAGGCGGCATGGGCGAGGCGTACTACGCGTACGACGGCCGCGTGTGGGCGCGCTGGGAAACGGATTTTCCGGAAGGCGACGACAACTTCAGTCATCGTCTCGGGCAGCTGACGCGCATCCAGGTCGCCAAAACCGCCTCCAGCCGCATGCTCACCGCGCCGGACCTCGGCGATTTTCCGCTGCTGTACATGTCCGACCCGGGCTACATGGTCGTGTCCAAGGAAGAGAAGGCCGCGTTCGCGCGCTATCTCGCGAACGGCGGCTTCGTGTGGTGCGACGATTTCTGGGGCGACGCCGAGTGGCAGCAGTTCGCCGACGTGATGCGCGAGGTGCTGCCCGGCCGCGAATGGCGCGTGCTCAGCGCGGACCATCCGATCTTCCACACAGTGTTCGATCTGAACGACGGCATGCCGCAGATCCCGGCGTTGCCGTTCGCGAGCCCCGGCGGCAGCACCGCCGAATCGCCCGGCGCCCACAAATTCCCCGCGGGCTCGCTCGACACGCCGGAAATGCGCGCGTGGCTGGACGACGACGGCCGCATCATGGTGCTCGCCACGCACAACACCGACGTCGGCGACGGCTGGGAACGCGAAGCCTACGGCGAGTGGTACTTCGAGACGTTCTCGACCAAGTCCTACATGGTCGGCGTCAACGTCGTCATCTACGCGATGACGCACTAGTCAAGCGAATTCGACATCGCGCCCGATGCTCTGGTAATAGCGATACCAATCGCTGCGGAAAACCTCGTCGGGGTCGAAGCGCTGCTTCGTTTGCAGGAATTCCGGAAGCTGCGGATAGCACGCGAGCAGTTGCGCGGCGATCGCGTAGCGGTGATACGTAAGAAAGAAGCTGCCGCGGTGATGGATCGCAATGTCGATGAGACGGCGAAACGTGTGTGACGAGCGGCTGATGCTGCGCGGCTCGTGGTCGACGTGCAGGTTGAAGATCACGCACGCGTAGTCCTCGCGCGCCCACGCCAGGGCCGTTTCGCTGTCGCGCTTGATCAGCCGCACGGTGCCATAGACCAGATCGACGCCGTGGAGCTGGAAGTCGCGGCGCACATCACTCATGAATGCTGCGAGCCGCGTGCGCGGGACATAGAGCTCCGTGATCATCTCCGAGCCGGGCACGGGGGCTTCGCAGGCTCGATCCAGACCGCCGTGATAGTCATCGAGGTACACGCTCAGCTGATGCGTGTCGCTCCAGTAGATCTGTCCGCTCGAGCGCAGATAGAAATCCGTGAACTCGTGGAACGCGCGGCGCTTGTTGTGATGGGCGAGGTAGATGAGGCGCCGCCAGTCCGCGGGCGACAGGCGGATCTGCCCTTCGGGCACGACGGTTCGCGGATCCACGGGTCGGTAGCAGGAAAACACGCCGCTCGACAGGAAGCCGAGATCGTCCGCCGCGGTCGAGAACTGGAAGTCGCCGTAGAGATAACCCGTGCGGATGCGCTCTTCGAAGGCCTCGCCGATCTCGTCGACGTCGCACAGCTCGACCACGCGCTCGACCTTCTGCCTTGGCACCAGACGGAGCTGCACTGAGGCGACGACGCCGAACAGGCCGTAGCCGCCGACGACGTGCCGAAACAGGTCGGCGTGCATCTCGCGGTCGCAGTGCACGACGGAGCCGTCGGCGAGGATCACCTCGAGCGCTTCGATGTCCGAGACGAATGGCGCGTAGGCCAGCCCGCGGCCGTGAATGTTCGCGCTCACCGCACCGCCGAGCGTGAGGCGGTCGGCACCAGTCTGTTTCTGCTTGATGCCCCACGCGGACTCGCCGTCGCGCTGCGCGACCACGTACTGGCGGATGAGATCGGGCCAGGTGATGCCGGCCTGCACGTGGATCACGCCGCGTTGCCGATCGAAGTCGATGACGCGGTTCATGCTGCGCATGTCGAGCAGCCAGCCGTCCGCTGCGAACTGTTGTCCGCCCATCGCATGGCACGAGCCGCAAACGCTCATGAACTCACCGCGCGAACGGACCCGGTGCACGAAGCTTGCAGCTTCATCCAGGGTCGTCGGCGCGAGGCGGCCCCGAATGGTAGTCGAATTCAGCTGCGAGTGGATGTCGTTGCAAAGGAGCCGCAGTTCGTTCATTCGCATCTGGAAGTCGCCCTGACTCGAAGATGCGCCTGAGCCTGCGGGCCACATCGGCACTCCGCAACCGATCGTCACGGAGTATCGAATGGCGTTACTCGAAGCGGCGCCATCCGCAACCGAATGGCACCGACACGCTCAGAGGCTGCGCAGGATCCGATTCTCGCGGAACGGCGACTTGAACATCGCGCCATCCGTGCCCGACAGCGACGTCTGACTCGGCTTCAGCTGCGTGCCCGGCGCGAACCCGGTAGCTGCAGGACAGTTGCCGGTTGCGCGGAAATTGAGCGCAGCCTGCAGGCGACCCTCGGTCGGGTCGCCGAGCTGCTTCGCGAGGTCGTCGGCAACGGAGCAGCCAGCGAGTTTGATGCTGGACCGACCGCTCTGATTAACCGCCGCAAAGCCGTCCGGATACTCGCCATCGCTCATCGCGTTGACACCCTGGAACTGGATCGAGAAGTAGGTCGTGCCGCAGTTTTCCTGCGGATAGAAGCCGTACGGCTTGCCGCAAGTGGTCGAGCCGATGAGCGACACCACTACGCCGACGCCGCGCAAGCTGTTGATGATCGACTCGCTCGCCGAGCACGTATTCGGCCCGGTGATGACGAACACGCGATCCAAGCCCAGTGTCGGCAGCGGTGTTCCGGGTGTCTTGGTGGAGCCGGGCAAGCCCTGCGTCGTCGTGTGGAACGGCCTGCCGGGCGACAGGGCCTCGCCGGTGATGGGGTCACGCGTCGGGTTCTTGTTGTTGAAGATCAGGCGTTCGAAGGTTTGCCCCGTGGTTCGCGTTGGCCCCGCGATCATGAACGCGAGCTCGCTCGCGAGGTCGAGGAAGCCGCCACCGTTGTAGCGCAGGTCCAGAATGAGGTCGTTCACGCCCTGCAGGCGCGTGATCGCATCGAACAGCTGGTTCTCTGCAGTTCCGATGTGATCGTTGAACAGCAGATAGCCGACCATTGCACCGCCAGCCTGCGGGATCTTCTGGTCGAGCAGCACCGGCGTGTGCGTGATGTTCGCAGTCGTCAGCGACACGCTGAGCGTCGTGGTGTCTGGGCGCTTGAATACCCAGTTGAACGTCTGGCCCGTGGTCGTCGGGAAGAACGCGGAGTTGAGTGTGTTCACTCCGGCTTGCGTGCCGTCGTTGACGAAATCCACGCCGTTGACCGAGACGACCTCCATGCCACGCGTCACGCCGCCGTTGCCTGCCGGCGTGCCGGGCTCGCTGAACGCGACCACTGCCCGACGCGGCGGCCGCCCGTCGCCGAGAATCATGATTTCCGCGCCGTAGCCGATTTCCTGCCCGCCCTGCGACAGCGCGATCCAGTCGTCGGTGTCGAACGTGAAGTGGAAGCGATCCTTGTTCGCGCCGGATGGCGTGACCTGACGCGTCGTCAGGACGTCGAAATACTGGGTGACACCGAAGGAGCTCGGATCCGTGTCCTGCACCTCGTTGTACCAGAGGTACAAATCATTGGTCCAAGAGCGCAGGAACATCTTCTCGGTGAATGCCGATCCGGGGCGATCGCTGGTGCCCGGGCGAGGCGAGGCGCACTGTGCAGCGAAATCGGCGCGCGGCGCGAAGACACCGTGTGTGTAGGTGCCGCCGGTGCCCGGAGGAGGAAAGCCCAACCTGCCGCTGCTGTCGCTATCACTACCGCCGCCGCCACAGGCGGCAAGCACACACAGCGCGGCGCCCGCGAGGCCGCTTCGTAGTGCGATACCCATCTTCCACTCCTGTCCGGGTTCCGTGCGACAGTTGTACTACGCGTGCACCGTCCGACGCTACGTCGGGGCTCTCAGCACGAATTCAGGCGGCATTCAGTCGTGCCCCGGCGGCGGCTGGAAGCCGCCGAATTCCTCGGTCACGAGCCGCGCGAACTCGATGGTCTGCAGATCGGCATACGTGTCGCCAATTGCCTGCAGTCCGATTGGCAACTTCTGCGTGCCCAGGCCTGTCGGAAACACTGTCGAGGGCAGATAGCTGCAGGTCGCGAGCCCGGCCCAGAACAGCTGCTGGAAATACGGGAGCTCGGCATCGTCGATGCGCAGTGTGCGTCCGCGATAGGGACCGTGCTGATGCTCGAAGGCGACGCACGCTGCGATCGGGCATAGCACGACGTCCCACTCGCGAAAGAATTCGCGCCACGCGAGTCGCATGCGCGTGCGTTCCTCATCGAGCTGCAGCCAGTCACAGTGCGGCAGCTCGCTCGCTGGATTCGTCGCAGCGCTCAACAGTCGGCGATACACCGATGCAGCATGCTCGCTCGAGAACGCCGGCCGCGCGGTGTCGGAGACCTTCGCTCCGAGTGCAGCGAGGCGGTCGCCGAGCGACTGACAACGGTCGGCGATTTCTCGCTGTACCGGTGACAATGCATCCGTCGGCCACAACGCGACTCGATACTCGCGCAACTTGCGCCGCGACTCGGGCAGGACGACGCGCTCGGCGTGATTGAGCTTTCCTGGTCCGATCAGCAGGCGCAGCGTTGCGTCGAGATCTGCGGCACTACGCGCCAGCGGTCCGGCGACGGCCAGATCGATGCCCGCCACGGAAGGCGGTAGCGCGAGCCCTTCGCTCGCGACGATATCGAAGGTCGGCTTGTGTCCGAACACGCCGCTGTAGTGCGCGGGGTTGCGGATCGAGCCGCCGATGTCGCTGCCGACTTCGAGCGACGTCAGTCCGGCCGCGAGCGCGGCGGCGGCGCCGCCCGAAGATCCGCCAGGCGCGCGCGTGTGATCCCAGGGATTGTTGGTGACGCCGTAGATCTCGTTGTACGTCTGAAAGTCGAGCAGGTGATAGGGCACGTTGGTCTTGCCGAAAATCACCGCACCGGCGGCCTTGAGTCGTACCACTACGGCGTCGTCGCGCTCGGCGACGTAGCTCAACGCGCGATCGCCCCAGGTCGTCGGGAGGCCGGCGACGTCGAACGATTCCTTGATCGTCATCGGTACGCCGTGCAGCTGTCCGATAGGCTGGCCTCGCGCCAGCGCCTGGTCGGCACGATTCGCGTCCTGATACGCCCGCTCCCAGTCGAGCACGACGATGGCATTGAGAGCAGGGTTCAGCCGCTCGACGCGCGCGCGAAAATATTCGAGGCACTCCACGGCGCTCAGCTCGCCGCGCCGCAGTTGCGCTGCGATATGCAGTGCGCTTTCGAAGCACAGTGACGCCATCGATCCTCCGGCTCTCGTTGTCAGTGCAATATACTGCGGAACATGCAAACGGTGGTTGCACGAGCAGAGGGCCTGACCGAGGCGCGTGGGCGCTGGTTGCTCTCGTATGCGTGGCTCGGCGGCCTCGTCGCGTATCTCGTCGCGATAGTACTAACTAAAGACAGGGCCGCGATCTGGATCAACGACGTCGCCTGGACGCTCAGCTCGGCCTGCGCCGCGTGGGCTTGCCTGAGCACGTCGCGCCGTGTCGAGCGGCCACGGCGCCGCGCCTGGCTGTTGTTCGGCCTGGGCTGCGTGAGCTGGCTGATCGGTCAGCTCCACTGGGACTACAGTCAGCTGATCCTCGGCGTCGGCATCCCGTTCCCGAGCATCGGCCAGATCTTCTTCAGTGCCTTCGCGCCGTTCCTGATCGCGGGCGTGCTGCAGCTGCCCGAGGCGCGCGAGCGCGCACAGTTCACGTTCAAGCATCTCGGCAACATCGGGCTCGTCACGTGCTGCCTGCTCATGACGATCGTGCTCGGCACACTTGAGCCCGCGCTGCAAGTGCGCGTGCCCGGCTTCTATCTGGCGATTGCGGTCGCGCACACGTTGCTCGTGGCTGCAACGTTTCTCACGGCCCTGTACGCATTGTGGACCTACCGCTGGAGCGCGAGCTGGCTGCCGATGCTGCTGCTCGTGATCGCCAGCGCCGTCTACGCAGTCGCGAACCTCGTCTACGCGCACTCGTTGATAACGAGCAGCTATCTCGCCAACGACTTGCTCAACGCGGCCTGGGTCGTGATGTTCGGTTTGATCGCCGTCGCGGCGCGCGAGCAGGCGTGGCTGAGTCAGCACGATCGCCGCGAGCCGCCGCATGGCGTCCTCGCGCACGAGCGCTGGGTCGAAGCGGTCATCCCGGCATTGCTCATCGTCATCATGGTCGTCGTGGCCGTCGGCAGCTCGAGCACGCTGAGTACCCGGGTGATTCTCTCTGCGGCGGCGCTGTTCATTCTGTTCGCGATCATCCTCGGCGTGCGCGAAGCGTGGATCCAGAACGAGTCGCAGCAGCTGACGCGCAAGCTGGTTGCGACGAACGAGCAGCTGCAATCGGCGAACGTCGAGTTGCGCCTGAGCGAAGCCCGCTATCGCGAGCTGGCGACGGCGCTCGAGCAGCGCGTGAGCGAGCGCACCAACGAGCTCAAGCGCGCGTACGACGAGCTCGAGGGCTTCTCGTATGCCGTCGCGCACGATCTCAAGGCACCGCTGCGCGCGATCAACGGCTTCGCGCATCTGTTCGAGGCGGAGATGGAGGGGCAGCTCAGTCCGCAGGCGCGCGAGCATCTCGCGCGTATCCGCAACGGCTCGCTGCGCATGGCGACGCTGATCGACGATTTGCTGGCGTACTCGCACATCGACAGGCGCGGGCTGCAGTCGAGCGTCGTCTCCCTGCCGGAGGTGATCGATTCGGTGCTGCTGCAGTATTCCGACGAAGTGCAGCGGCGTCACGTCGACTTGTCAGTGCAGGTCGAGCACTTGCGGCTGCGAGTCGACGCGGAGGGATTGTTGCTGGCGCTGCGCAATCTGTTCGAGAACGCGCTGAAGTACACGCGCGAGCGCCAGCATCCGCATATCAAGGTCCAGGCGCGGCGCAACGAGCTCGGCGTGCTGCTCAGCATTGCCGACAACGGCATCGGCTTCGAGATGGAATATCACGATCACATCTTCAAGATCTTCCAGCGCCTGCATCGTGACGATCAGTATCCCGGCACGGGGATCGGGCTGGCGCTGGTTCGAAAGGCCGTGGAGCGCATCGGCGGGCGGGTGTGGGCGGAGAGTCGCACCGGCGAAGGCGCGACGTTCAATATTCAGCTGCCGAAGTCCGCGATGGTGTAGTCGCCCGTTGCGGATTCGCCGTGCGCCACGCGAGCGCGACACGCGCCGACACCTCATGGCGATCGAGCACCCAGATCAAAGCCAGGCAGCCGACCAGCGCGAGGATCGCGCCGGTGGCGAAAGCCGGTGCGTAGCCGAATGCGTCGGCGATCGCAGCCCCGCAGTAATTCGCGATCATTCCCACGACCAGCACCACGCATGCGAGCAGCGTGTAGTCCGTGCCTGCATGCTCCGGGTCCGAGGCGTCCATCATCAGCGCGAACAACGCGACCGTTGCCATCGTGCCGAGAACACCTTCGGCGACCGTCGCAACCCACAGCAGCCCGATCCCGCCAGCGCCGAGCGCCGCGACCACGTACAACACGAACGACGCGACCTGACCTACGCCGCTGATGAGCAACGCCCGACGCCGGCTCGTGCTGAACGCCAGCCAGCCGCCGAGCAATGCACCGACGATGCTCATCGCGTTGCCCACCCAGCCTTTGAGCACCGAGATTCCCGACAGGCCGAGACCGCGGTCGGTGAGGAATGGCACGAGCAGTGTCGTCAGCAGCTGATCGCCGAAGCGGTAGCAGAAGATCAGCACGGCGAGCAGCAGGATTCCGCGCGTCAGCAAGCGTCGCAGCCAACCGAAGGAAAGCTGTATCGCGCTCAGACGGGCGTCGTCCGCGGCACGCGCCGGCTCGCGCATCATGAGCACCGGAATGATCGTGACGACGAGCAGCGCCGCCATGCAGCCGAACGCGAGCGGCCAACCCGAGAGCTCGAAGATCTTGATCACGAGCCCGCCGCCGAACATCATTCCGACCCGATACGCACCCACCTGGATGCCGTTGGCGAGCCCGAGCTCGCGCGCATCGAGCATGCGCACCGCGAGGCCGTCGGTCGCGATGTCCTGCGTGGCCGCGATCAGGTTGAAGGTAAAGGCAGCGACGAACAGCAGCACGTAGTTGCCATCGACGTGCAGCTGGGTGATCACGATCGCAACGGCGAGCGCCGACAGTTGCAGCGTCAGCAGCCAGCCGCGCCGTGTGCCGCGATGATCGATGAACGGCGCCCACAGGAACTTCAGCAGCCAGGGCAGCGTCAGCAGCACGCTCACGAGGCTGATCGTCTTCAGCGACTGCCCGCTTTGCCGCAGCATCGCGGGCAGCGCGATCGTGAAGAACCCGAACGGCAGCCCTTGCGCGAAGTACAGCGCGATCAGTAGCGAGATCTTCTGCGCGCGAGACATCGCCGGTCGATAGCTAGTCGGCTACCTGCACCAGCAGCTTGCCGAAGTTGCTGCCCTTGAACAGTCCCATGAAGGCCTGCGGCGCATTCTCCAGTCCGCGCGTGATGTCTTCGCGGTACTTGACGCGTCCGGCTTGCATCCATTGGCTCATATCGCCAATGAACGCAGGGAAGCGATGGAAGTAGTTCGAGATGATGAATCCCTGCACCTTGATCTGCTTCACCAGGAACATGCCCATGAGCTGCGAGCTGCGATCCGGCCCCTGCGGCAGACTGGTCGCGTTGTACTGCGCGATCAGGCCGCACAACGGGATGCGCGCGTGCGTGTTGAGCTGCGGCACGACTGCATCCCACACGGCGCCGCCGACGTTCTCGAAGTACACGTCGATGCCCTTGGGACATGCTTCCTTCAGCAGCGCCGGCATGTTCGCGTCGCGGTGATCGATGCAGGCATCGAAGCCGAGCTCCTTGACGGCGTAGTCGCATTTCTCCTTGCCGCCGGCGATGCCGACCGCGCGCAGCCCTTTGATCTTCGCAATCTGCCCGACGACCGAGCCGACCGCACCGGTGGCCGCCGCGACCACGAGGGTCTCGCCGGCTTTTGGCTCGCCGATGTCGAGCGTCCCGACGTAGGCGGTGATGCCCGGCATCCCGAGCACGCCGAGCGCGTACGAAGGCCGCGGGATGCGCGGGTCGAGCTTGGTAATGCCCGCACCGCTCGACACCTGGTACTCCTGCCAGCCGCTGTACGAGGACACCAGGTCGCCTTCGGCGAACTTCGGATTGCGGCTCGCGACCACGCGCGACACGGTGCCGCCGACCATGATTTCATCGATCCCGGTCGCAGCGGCGTACGACGGGCCTTCGTTCATGCGCGCCCGCATGTACGGATCGAGCGAGAGGAAGACCGTCTGCATCAGGATCTCGCCGTCTTTGAGCGCCGGGATCGGCACTTCTTCGAGGCGGAAATCGGCCGGCGTCGGCTCGCCCTGCGGACGCTTCGCGAGCACGATGCGGCGGTTCTTCTTCGGTGTCGCGGCGCGCGTCTGCGTAGCGAGCAGTGCCGCGCCCACGGCCAGCGAGCCGGCCGAGATGAAATCTCTTCGAGTTTGCATGGCGTCCCCCAGCCTGTGGGTCAGGCTTTGGTGACAACCTACTGTGCCGTCCAGCCGCCGTCCAGGGTGATGCATTGGCCGGTGATGTTGCGCGCCGTTGCGCTCAGCAGAAATTCGACGGTGCCCGCCAGCTCGTCCAGGCCGATGAACTGCCGTTTCGGCATCGGCTTGAGCATGATCTCCTCGATCACCTGCTCTCGCGTCAGTCCGTGGCGCGTCGCCAGCGCCTCGATCTGCGTGTCGACCAGCGGCGTCTTCACGTAGCTCGGACACACCGTGTTGATCGTGATGTCGCAATCGCGCGTTTCCAGCGCGACGCTCTTACTGAAGCCGACGAGCCCGTGCTTCGCGGCCACGTACGCGGTCTTGTACGGCGATGCCACCAGCGAGTGAATCGAGCCGATGTTGACGATCCGGCCGAAACCTTTGCGACGCATCGACGGCAGCGCGGCGCGTGTCAGCAACGCTGCTCCCGTCAGCATCACGGCGATCAGCTGCTGCCAACGTTCCGGCGGGTATTCTTCGAGCGGCGCGACGTACTGCAGCCCCGCGCTGTTGATCAGCACGTCCGGCGCATCGTCAGCCACTTGCGCCAGTGCACACTCGACCTGCGAGGCATCCGCGACGTCGAACGCGAGCTTGCGAATGGACCCGGCGACGTCCGGATGCTGCAAGTCGCACGCGATCACGCGGTGGCCTTGCGCAGCGAAGTGCCGCGTCAGCCCGAGCCCGATCCCGCTCGCGGCACCGGTGATGAGAATGCTGTGGAACATGGAGTCAAAAGATTGCCCTCCTCCGCGTGCGGCGGAGGAGGGCAGAGGGGGATCAATAGCGGTAGGTCGCGCTCACCGAGACCGTGCGCGGCGGGCCGTAGAAGCCGATCTGGCTGATGTGCTGCGTCGTCCGGTTCGGGCTGAAATCGTAGGCTGCAACCCGATACTCCTCGTCGAGCACGTTCTTGCCTTCCAGTGCGAAGCGCCACGCCTGGTTCGCGGTCGTGTAAGCGACGCCGAGATCGAGCAGGTCGTACGCGTCCTGGTCGGAGATGCTCGGGGTCGTGTTCGCCACTTTCGTCTTGCTGCGGTACTGGTAGCCAGCGTGCGCGGCGAGATCGCCGGCGCCGAGCGCCCAGCGGTACGTTGCGCCGAGGAACGTCGTCCATTCCGGCGAGTTGATCGGCTCGTTCAGCGCGCTAACGTCCTGCTGGCAGCCGGCTTGCGCGGGCACGCAGCCGATCAGGAACTCTTCGAACTCCGCGTCGAGATAGCCGACGTTCAGCGCCAGCGTCAGCGCCGGGATCGGACGCCATAGCGATTCCAGCTCGACGCCCTTGTTGAGCTGCTTGCCGGCATTCAGGACCGCGGTCACGTTGGTCGGAATACCGTTGACGACCTGGAACTGCTGCGACCCGATCTGCACGTCCTTGTAGGGCGTGTAGAACGCCGTGACGTTGAGCTGCAGCGTGTCCTCGAACCAGTTCGACTTGACGCCGATCTCGTAGTTGTCCGCGATTTCCGAGTCGTAGCCGTCACGCGTGGCAGGATTCGCAGTCTCGTTGCCGCGCATGTCGAAGCCGCCGCTCTTGAAGCCTTCGCTGTAGCTCACATAGGCGAGCAGGTCGTCGTTGAACCGGAAGTCGAAGCCGAGCCTTGGCGAGACATTCGAGAAGCTGCGGTCGTTCGTATAGTTGGTCTGCGGCCTGCCGAGGGCGATGAAGCCGGGCGGTACGTTGTTCTGATCGAACAAGGTCTGGTTCGCCGGCAGGTTGCCGAGGTACTGCTGGACGAACACGGTCGCTTCCTTGTCGTCCTCGTTCCAGCGCGCGCCGGCGTTGAGATTCAAGCGGTCCGTGAGCTTCCAGGTCGTGTCGGCGTACACGGCCGTACTCTGCGTGCTGACGCTTCCCTTGGTCAGGGCCGTAGCCGTGCCGAGTGATGCGTCGAATGCGCCTCGCGCCGTGCCATCGAAGTAATACACGCCGCCGACGACGTTGACTCTGTCGCTGGTGTAGGTGAGCTGCATCTCGCCGCTCGCCTGGTTGTCGCTGTACTGCGCCGGCACTTGGAAGACGTTGGCATTCAACTCTTCGAAGTCGATGAACTGGCGGCCATCACCTTCGCGATACGAGCCGACGAGCTTGAAATCGAGCGCATCGCCGAAGCTCTGCGTGTAAGTCGCCGCAGCACCCTTGGTGATGAATCGATCCTTGTCGACCGGCATGTCGGTGCGCTGGTCGTAGCGATCGTCCAAAGCCGGCTGCAGGAGATTGTTCAAGCGCTGACCGCCGGCGGCATTCGAGTTGTCCTGGATGGTATCGGCGAGGATTCGCAGCTTCGAGCTCTCGCCCCAGACGAACGTGGCGTTGACGCGTGCCGCGAGCACGTCCTTGTCCGACACATCCTGGCCGGCGTGATTGAACGGACGCGGGTTGCCGTCACTCACCAGCTCGCCATAGCCGTCGCGCTGCAGATAGGCCACCGCGGCGCCGAGATAAACGTGATCGGCGACGACCGGCATCGAGCCGCCGATCTTGAGATCGCGCTGGTTGTAGCTGCCGCCCGTCGCGGTGGCGTGGAACTCAGGGTCTTCGGTGGCGATGTCACGCGTCACGTACTTGATGGCGCCGGCGAGCGTGTTCTTGCCATAGAGCGTGCCTTGCGGGCCGCGGAGCACTTCGATGCGCTCGACGTCGTACACATCGAGCAGGGCGCCTTGCGGCCGTGCGATGTACACGTCGTCCATGTAGATGCCGACGCCGGGTTCGAAGCCCCACAGCGGGTCGTTCTGGCCGACGCCGCGGATGTAGGCATTGATCGTGCTGGTGGTGGCGCGGCCGGCATTCACTTTGATGTTCGGGACGTACGCGGTCATGTCCTCGAGCGTGCGGACGTTCTGCTCCTGCAGCTGCTCGGCGGTCAGCGCGGTGATCGCGACCGGCACGTTCTGCAGGTTCTCCTCGCGGCGGCGGGCCGTGACGACGACTTGCTCGATGCCGCTGACCTCGGCGCCAGCGTCGGCAGCCACGACCGGCCCGGACACTGGTAGGCTGCACGCCGCGGCGGCGGCAAAGGCGAGGCGGAGTGCGGCCCGGGAAGCATGAGTATTGGACATGACGAAACCCCCTGGATCGTGCCCGACTCACCACCGACAGACCGGGGCCGGCGCACTTATTCATCAGTTGATGATTAATATCAGCTTGCGCCGGGCCGGGCGCGCTGTCAAATATTCATCATTCAGTGAAATCGAGTGCAGCGCGACAAGGACACTCACATGACGGTCAAACGTCCCAGGACTGTGCGCCGGACGCGCCGCGGCCGGCCGTTGAAGAACGACGCCACGCCCGACATGCGCGAGCGCATTCTCGACGCGGCCGAGGATCACTTTTCGCGCCACGGCTTCTGGGGCGTGACGATCCGCGAAGTGGCGCAGGACGCGAAAGTCGATACCGCACTGCTGCACTACTACTTCGATACCAAGCGCGGCCTGTTCGACGCCGTGTTCGCGCGCCGCGCGGAGATCATCAATCGCGAGCGCATCGAGTCGATCGATGCTTATGAGAGCGCGGCCGGCGACTCGATCAGCGCCGAGGGCGTGATCAACGCATTTCTGGAACCGATCCTGCAGCGGGCCGCGCGCGGCGAGCAGCCGTGGCACAACTATTTCGCGCTGATCGCGCAGGTCAACAACACGCCGGCGTGGGGCGGCGAAACCATGGCGCGCACCTTCGACCCGGTGATCCATCGCTTGATCCGCGCGCTGCGCAAAGCGTTGCCCGATGCCACCGAGGAAGACCTGTACTGGAGCTATCACTTCCTGTCGGGCGCGCTGACGTTGTCGCTGTCGCAGACCGGCCGTATCGACCGCCTCTCCAACGGTCTGTGCAAGTCGAGCGATTTCGCCGCGATCCACCGCCGCATGGCGCCGTTCATCGCGAGCGGCTTCGAGCGGTTGTGCAAGCCGCTTGCTGCGCGTCGCAAGGCTGTGGGTCAGCTCTAGCGACATGAACTGGTTGCTCGAAGGTCTCACCTACGTTCTCAGCACCGTCGGCGCGCTGCTGCCGATCGTGAATCCGCTTTCGGCTGTCGGCCTGGTGATGAGCATCACCGCCGATCTGACCGAGCAGGAGCGCACCGACCAGATCCGCCGCGCCTGCATTTACATGTTCTGCATCCTCACGGCCTTCCTGGTCGCGGGCGGCCTGATCATGAATTTCTTCGGCATCTCGATTCCGGGGCTGCGCATCGCGGGCGGCATGATCGTCAGCTATCTGGGATTCCGCATGCTGTTTCCCGACACCGTGGCGATCTCGATGCAGGAGCGCGCCGAGGCGAGCGCCAAGGCGGATATCTCGTTCACGCCGCTCGCGATGCCGAGTCTTTCCGGGCCCGGCTCGATTGCTGTGGTCATCGGCATGTCGACGACGACGCAGACCAGCGGACACATCGTGCTGGGCCACGTGCTGGTGGCGATCGGCATTGCGATTACCGCGCTGATCTCTTACATCGTGCTGCGCGCCGCGACCAAGTTGGACAAGGTGCTCGGCGCGGTAGGCATGAACGCGATGGCGCGCATCATGGGCTTCCTGCTCATCTGCATCGGCATTCAGTTCGTGATCAACGGCGTGCTGGGCGTGGTGCACGCCGCCTGATCTACTTCAACGTCGGCTTGTGGACTTCGCTGACCGCTTTGTCGCGCAGCTCCACGCTGCCGCCGAGAAAATTTGCTGAGCCTATTTCCATCGCGTAGAGCAGCACACGCGCGTCGCCTTCCTGCCGCAGCGACGTCGGTGGGCCGAGGATGCCGATCACTTCCAGTTCGCTCATGCCGGCACGTACGCGATCCCAGCGAGCGGCTTCGAGCCATGCTGTCGAGCTGGTTGCGGCGGACGCCGTGGCTGACCGAGTGCTGAGCGAGCCGCGATCGCCGGCACGCGCCGATTGCTGTTTCAGCTCGTCGATCTGTCGCGTCAGCGTCTGCACCTGCCGCTCCAGGTTGCGAACATCCTGCTCGAGCTTCATCAAGCGGTAGGTAGCGTCGTCCTGGGCCAGCGCGTTGTGGCCGAGCAGCGGAACCGCAAGCAGTGCAAGGAGCAGGTTACGCATGGGGCTAGCATACCTCGCTACAATCCGCGGATGTCGAGCCCGAGCAACCAGTACGACATCCTGCGTGGCATCGGCCGCTGGGACCTCGTGGCGCTGATGGTCAACATCACCATCGGCTCCGGCATCCTGGGATTGCCAGCGAAGCTGTTCGCGCTCACTGGCGTTTATAGCGTCCTCGCGCTCGTGCTATGCGCCATCCTGGTCGCGATCGTTGCGATTTGCTTCGCCGAAGTCGGCAGCCGCTTCACGCACACCGGCGGTCCGTACTTGTTCACGCGCACGGCGTTCGGTGCGACGCCGGGCTTCATCGTCGGCTGGCTGTATTGGGTGTCGCGCGTGCTGACGTTCGCGACGATCTGCAATCTGCTCGTCGTTTACCTGGCCCGCATGGCGCCCGCGCTGCAGGGACCCGCTGCGCGCGTCGTGATCATTTCGGTCGTCGTGGTTGCGATCTGGCTCGTCAATCTCGTGGGCATTCGCCAGGCGACGATCGTCAGCAACGGTTTGACGACGCTGAAAGTCACGCTCCTGCTGGTGTTCGGTGTCATCGGAATTCTCACAGTGAGAGCGTGGCCCGCCGCACCCGCCACGTTGCCGCCGGCCGCAGACTTCAGCGACGCAATGCTGCTCGGCATTTTTGCCTTCGTGGGGTTCGAGGCAGCGCTGGTCGCGGCCGGCGAAACCCGCAATCCGCGACGCGACGTGCCATTCGCCGTCGCGTTGTCGTTGTTGATCGTGCTGATCCTGTACGCCGGCGTGCAGATCGTCTGCATCGCCGCCGTACCGGCGTTGGCAACGAGCACGGCGCCGTTCGCCGATGCAGCAGTCGTCTTGTGGGGACCCACCGGCGAACACGTGATCACGCTGGGCGCGGTCGTCATCATGCTCGGCTCGCTGAACAGCGGGTTCCTTGCGACTTCGCGCCTGCCGTTCGCATTCGCCGAGCAGGGCGACATGCCGGCCGTGCTCGCGCGTGTCCACCCGAAATTCAGAACTCCACACGTTGCAATTCTGGCGAGCGCGGTGCTCGTGTGGCTGGCGACCGTGGCCAGCTCGTTTCTCTCTGCAATCACGCTTGCGACGAGCACGCGAATGGTCGTGTACATCGCGGGATGCCTTGCGCTGATAACACTGCGGCGCCGTGCCGACGCGCCAGCTGCTGGTTTCGTTGCACCGCTCGGCCCCGCTGTTGCCGTGCTGTCGAGCGTGCTGTGCTTCGCCTTGCTCGCGAACGCATCGAGCCGCGAGCTGATCCAACTCGCGATCGCTGCAATCGTCGGTGCTTTGCTGCTTGTGGGTGTGCGCGCGCTGTCAAAGCGGCAGTAGCAAGTCGGTTTGCAGCGCCGCCGGCGGGACGTTCGCAGGATCGTTCACGTAGATCTCGCGCACGAGCCCGCGCGGCTCGTGGCCGTGTTCCTGAGCCCATGCGTAGAGCGCGTGATAGCCGAGCCCGAGCTGCTCATACGGCCCGACGTGCGTGACGACTGCGAATTCCCCGCCCGGCACTTCGACGATCCGCGCTTGCGACAGCTCCGGAGCAGGTGAGGCGACGTGCACGCAGGCGTGAACGACGATGTGCTCGTCCGAACCCGTGTCGTCGTTCATGCAGAACACCGGTGACAGAACCTCGCGACCGGCGGCGCGCAATTCGTCGAACAGCGAGTAGATCAGATCCGTCGTGTCGACGATCAGCGCTTCTGCGTCCGTGACGACGCAGCGCTCCGCGACCTGCAACGGCTCCATGCGGCGAATTGCAATCTCGTAAGGCGCGAGCGTGCCGGTCGAGCCGAAGCGCGCGATGGCCTCGAGTGCGAAACGACGCTGGGCCATTTCCCGTTCGATGCGCTCGGCTTCGGCGCGGAGAATTGCGCTGCGCTCGGCGGTGCCGCCGCCCAGGAATCGACGAATGATCGGGATGCCGATGCCCAGCCCGCGCAGCATGCCGATGGTCACTGCGTCGCGGACCTGCTCGCGCGTGTAGTAGCGATAGCCGGTGCGTTCGTCGACGTGTGCCGGACGCAGTAGCTGTTCATCGTCGTAGTGACGCAGCGCTTTGACCGATAAGCGGCAAGCCCGCGCGAATCGGCCGATCGGCATCACGGTGGAAACTCGGCGTAACGCGGCAGGTCGTCGGCGACGTGCAGCCAGGGCAACCGCTTCGATTCCCAGTAGTGCATTGTCGGCGGCAGCGCTTCGGGCGCATCGAGACTGCCGATCGTGATGTCGATGAGGCCGGGCAGAAAGGTCGCGGTGAAGCAGATTTGCGTACCGCAGCGGCTGCAGAAACCTCGGCGCGCTTCCGCCGAGGATTCATAGGACGTCGGCTCTCCCTGCAGGAACCTGACGTGCGCTTGGTTGTACATGGCCCAAGCGACAGCAGGCGCCGCACTGGCGCGACGGCACATCGAGCAATGACACAGCGCCGCCATCAGCGGCTCGCCTTCGGCACGATAACGGATGGCGCCGCATTGGCAGCCACCCTCGCGGACTTGGTTCATGCATCGACCCTCATGCGTGAGATCTCCAGGGTCGCGTCTCCTGCTACGGGAGAGTCAACCGAAGACTGCGAACACCTGGCGCGACAGCGCGACCGGACGTCCGTCGGGATCCTGCAGCAGCCCGGTCTGGTTGACGTAGCCTTCGCTTGCCGCATCGATGTTCGTGTCGATGCGCCACCAGCGATCGGATCCAAAGCCGAGCTCGTGTTCGAAGAACTCGAGGTTCCACACCAGCGAGCTGGCCGGCGCGGGGGCGGTCAGCATCGAGATCGCCGGCGTCGGGATGCAGTCGACCAGCGCGACGACGTGCGACTCGGTCAGCGGTGAAGGGTCGCGGTGCCGGATGAAGCAGATCGTATCGGAGCGCGTGCCGCTGAATGGCTTCGCGCCGCGCGCCCAGCGATGCGCGAAGTGCTGCAGGAACGGCGGCGCGCGCTCGGGCTGGAAACGAACTTCGTTGATCTCTTCGATCTTGCGCGGCGCCTCGGTGACCGGCGGCCTGATCGCGATTTGCGAGCCTCGCGCCAGGCCGTAGACACCGACTTGGATTGCGGCGACTTGATCGCCATCGACGATATCGCAATGCGCGAGAGTGACAGCGCGCCCGACGCGTAGCACGCGAGTGTGAATCGTCCACGTGCCAGCACTCGCGGGACCGACGAACGTCGTCTGCAATGAGCGCAACGGCCGATCGCGCGGCACGACGCGCCGCATCGCTTCGTTGCCGGCAGCCGCGATCAGCCCGCCGTACGTGGCGCGGCCCTGGCCCCAGTCGTCGGATACGGTGATGCGGAATTGCGAGTCCCCGTCGGCGACGAGGGAGCTCAGGACCTCGGAGAACTGCATGCTCCGAGTATAGAGGCCTTACAGCAGCTTCGCGCCGTTCGGCACCGCCCGCTCGGGCATCGCCAGAACGACGCGCCCTTCCGCATCGTGAAAGCCCGTGACCAGCACTTCGGACTGGAACGGGCCGATGCGCTTCGGCGGAAAGTTGACCACGCCGAGCACCTGGCGGCCGACGAGATCCTGCTTGCTGTACAACGCGACGATCTGCGCGCTCGACTGGCGGATGCCGATCTCCGGACCGAAATCGACCCGGAGTTTCCAGGCCGGCTTGCGCGCTTCGGGAAAGTCGAGCACTTCGAGAATCGTTCCGATGCGCAGCTCGACGCGCTCGAAATCCGCCCAGGAGATTTGTTCCATTCCGGCTAGTCCTCTGGTCGAAAGCGGCCAAGGCCCTTTCGACAACGCACGTCAAAAGGCGTGACTTTTGCCGGCTATGCTGGCTGCGGCGGGGGGCCTACGTAAAGAGCCGTGGGACGAATGAGCCTGTTGTCCTGGCGCTGCTCCACCACGTGCGCGACCCAGCCGAAGATGCGCGCGGCCGCGAAGCATGCCGTGAACAGCTCCTTGGGAATGTCGAGGGCGAGATAGACCACGCCCTTGTAGAACTCCAGGTTGGCCTTCAGCGCGCGCTTGCGAGTGCGCGTCTGTTCGGCAAACGCTTCGTCGATCGCGACCAGCACCTCGAACAGCTGCTTCGGCTGCCCGGACTTCGCGATCTGCTGCGCGGTGGCGCGGATCACGCGGGCGCGCGGATCGACGACGCGATATTCGCGATGGCCCATGCCCATCACGAGCCGGCCGGTGGCGAGGCAGTTCGCGACGAAGGCCTGCGCCTGCTGCGGGCTGCCGACTTCGAGCGCCATTTCCAGCGCGTGCTGATCCGCACCGCCGTGCAACGGCCCGAAGAGCGCGCCGATCGCAGCAGACAAGGCCGCCGACGGCGGCGCCAAAGTCGACGACACGACGCGCGCAGCGAACGTGCCGGCGTTGAAGCTGTGGTCGAGCTGCAGGATCTGCGTGATCTCGAAAGCCTTCACCTGCTCGGGCGTGGGAATGCCGTCGTGCATGAGTTGCAGAAAGCGCTCGCCGTAGCGACGCGAGCTCGGATACGGACGTTCCAGATGATCTTCGAGTGCGGCGTGAATCAGGCCGATCGCGGCCGGCACGCGTGCTGCGACCAGCAGGCCCTCTTCTTCGAGCGCGTTGCGTCCCAGGCTGACAGCGGGCGGCTCCAGCGCGAGGAGCGGCGTGATGGATTGTAGCGTCGCCATCGGATGCTCGCCGTGGCGCGCCAGCTCGCGCAGGGACGTAGCCAGCTCCGGCGGCAGCCTGCCGGCGGCCCAGAGATATTCCTCGACTTCCTGGAGACGTTGGCGGTCGGGAAGCTCGCCGAACACCACCAGGTGCAGTACCTCGGCAAAGCTGTGCTTGATGAGCGTTTCGATCGGCTGCCCGCGGTAATAGAGGTGGCCGCCGTCACCGTCGACGAAAGACACCGCGGTCGTGTCGGCCACGACCCCTTCGAGGCCCTTCTGAACCTGTACCGAATCGCCCATCACGCCCATGACCTGATACTCCGGCTATCGAAACTTCCCGCACACCCTACGACGCCATCCGCCGCAATCCTATTAGCCTCCGCGATCCCGCTATCAGGGCCTACAATCCCCGCATGCAGATCGAGCGCAACGAGATCCGCTGCTTTCACGCAGTCGTCGAGGCCGGCGGTTTCAGCCGGGCCGCCGAGCGGCTGGATCTGTCGCAGTCCGCAGTCAGCCAGGCGATCGCCAATCTCGAGCACCGCCTCGGCGCGGTGCTGCTGCGCCGAGGCAATCCGCCGCAGCTGACCGAGGCCGGGATCCGGTTGCTGCGATTCGCCGAGACCGTCATGAACGAGGAGCGCGAGACGCTGGCCGATATCGCGCAGATCAGGTCTGGCGCGCTGTCCACGCTGTCGCTCGCGCTGTCGCCAGCGGCGAATGCGCGCTTCGGCATCGCGCTGCTACGGGAATTTTCCGAGCGCAATCCGCTGACGCGCTTCAAGGTCGTGGTCGCGCCGAGCCGCGAGATCGTCTACGGCGTGGGCGACGGGCGCTGGGAACTGGGCTTCGGCCCGCTGCTGCACACGATGCCGGAATACTTCGCGTTCCACTCCTGCTTTTCGGAAACGCGGCGACTGATGATTGCGCGCAACCATCCGGCCCGCACAGCCTTGATGCGCGATCCGCAGGCGACGCTGCGGACGCTGCCGCTCATCACCTCGTACCTCGACGAACCCGCGCGCCGGCCGAGCGGCGACCGGCTGCGCAATGCCTTCGCGACGGTTTGGGAAGTGAGCCACATGGAGCTGCGGCTCGCGCTGGTGGTTGAGGGCAAGGGGGTGACCTACATATCGGATCTGGTCACGCAGTTGCCCGAGGAACTGGTGCCAATCGAGGGATTACCGTTCTCCAGCATCGAGCGCCAGGTCGGCGTCTACTACCGCCGGCACCAGCCGCTTTCCCAAGCCGGCGCTCGCTTCCTGGCGCTGTGCCGCGAGCGCTGGAATGTTTAGAGGCTCCTGAAGAACCGCAGCACTTCCTGCCACGACTTCTGATCCGCGTCGGCGTTGTACTCATCCGGTATGTCGAATTGCTTTCCCAGTCCGTCGCCGCCGGATTGGTGAACGAGTGCTTCACGCCCGGGTACACCACGACCCTGTACTGCGCGCCAGCGGGTCGCATCTCCCGATCGAATGCATCGAACTGATCCTTGGGGACGTAGGGATCGGCGCCGCCGGTCAGAACCAGGATCTGTGCCTTCACGACACCCGGCTTGGCGGGTGTGGCGGAGGCGAGCAGACCTTTCAGCGCGAGTCCGCCCGACTGATACTCGACTTCGCGTTCCTGGATGGCACCGTGTGCGACGCCTGAGCAGAGCAAACAGACGGCGAGGAGGACGGCAGCCTTGCCCACGGTGGATGTCAGGCTAGCGCCTGAGCCACATCGGAGAGCACGTAGCGATTTCTTCCAGCGCCCTTGGCTTTGTACAGCGCCTGATCCGCGCGCCGGTACATTGCTTCGAATGCTGCTTCGCTCAGCGGGGCGATGTCGATGCCGATCGATACGCCGAAGCCTGCGCGCTCCAGCGTCTGGCGCTTCACTTCCACCTTGTTGAGGATCCGGCGCGCGATCTCCGTTGCCGCGTCGAGATCGCAACCCGCAGCGAAGATCAGGAACTCGTCGCCGCCGAATCGTGCGCAGATGTCGCTGGCGCGCACGCTTTCGCGAATCGCTTCCGCGACGCCGACCAGCAATTCGTCGCCGATCACGTGACCGTAGTTGTCGTTGATGCCCTTGAGGTCGTCGACGTCCACCAGGATCGTCGCGTAGGTCGAGGCTCGCACGGCGAGCGCCTCGGTCACTGCGGTCAACGCGCCGCGCCGATTCAGCAGACTCGTCAGCTCGTCGCGGATCGAAGCGCGATATTGCTGCTCCATGCGATCGTTCAGGTCGAAGTGATAACGCGCGGCGATGTAGCCGATCAGCAGCGCGAGCAGCACTGCGCCGGTGAGCGTGCCGATCGAGATCGCCCGAAAGCTCGCTTCCTGCGCCAGGTAGTACTGCAGGTCGAAGTCGACGCCGACGAAACCGCTGTAGCGGCCTTTGCTGTCGTAGATCGGCGCGTGCCCCGACAGGAACGTGCCGTACTTGTCGCGCTGGAACGTGGGATAGACGTAGGTCTTGCCCGACGCGATCTGCTGCAGCCAGTCGGGATCGGGCTCGACGTCGAGCTGCTTGAACGGCTCCATGTACTCCGAAGGCACGAGCTTGTACGGCGATTTCAGTCTCGCCGATTCCGCCGCGGTGTCGACGACGAAGTAAGTCTGGCCGTCGCGCTCGACCATCGTGTAGACGTAGAAGATGTCGGGATAGGCAGCGTGGAAGCGCACCAGCGGCTCCAGCGTGCGAGCGTACAGCTCCGGCGTCTTGTTCGCGGGATCGAGCAGCTGGCGATGCAGGTCGCCATCGACGACGCTCGCCGCGAGCCGTGCGATCGCACCGACGTGCGAGCGCAGCACCTCCACGCGCGCTTGCTTCGACAACCACTGCGGAATGGCGACGATCGCCCCCAGCACGACTGCGGCGGCCAGGCTGACGGTCCAGAACGTGCGTGGGGTGAAGCGGCGGGTATCGGGCACGCACACATTTTTGCACAGTGGCATGCGTGTGTTCTATTGCCCCAGGTCGCGCAATCCATCGACAATCGCCGCTCATGACTGCTCCTCCAGAGCTGCCCCGTCCCACCGTCGCGGAGCCGGCCTTCGCGGCTGCGATGGAGAAGGGGATGAACGTCTCCTATTGGGCGCAACGGCTGCCGCAGGCTCCCGCTGTCGTCTCGACGACGGGCAATCGGACGTACGCCGAGCTCAACGCACGCTGTAACCAACTTGTCCGCGCGCTACGCGAGCACGGCGTAGGTGCCGGCGACGGCGTCGCGCTGTTGTGTGCCAATCGCACCGAGTTCGTCGAGGTGTTCTGGGCGACGCGTCGCGCCGGAATACGCATGACGCCGATCAATTGGCGTTTGACGGGGGAAGAGGCGGCCTACATCGCCAACGACTGCGATGCCAAGGTATTTCTCGCCGACGCGCGGTTCCTGGCGGCCGCCGAGCACGTCGCCGCGAATACTTCGGGTGCGCGGCTGCGAGTCGCGATCGGCGGCGCAATTCCCGGCTTCGTGAGCTACGAGGCACTGCTGCGCGATCGCGACGGCACCGACATTGCAGATCCGCAGCTTGGAAATGCGATGCTCTACACGTCGGGCACGACGGGCAAGCCGAAAGGCGTCTATCGCTCGTCGGCGCCGCCGACCTCGCCCAGTCTGGTCGCGAGCGCCGACTATCGCCCTGGCCGGAGCATCCATCTCGTTACCGGTCCGCTCTATCACGCTGCGCCGCTGTCGCTGTCGATGGCCGTTCCGCAACTCTTCGGCGCTTCGGTGGTGCTGATGGACGGATGGGATTGCGAGCGTGCGTTGGAGCTGATCGAGCGCCATCGCGTCACTCACACGCACCTGGTGCCGACCATGATGCATCGGCTGCTCGCGCTGCCGGAGGCGGTACGCAAGCGACACGATCTCTCGTCATTGAAATACATCCTGCATGGCGCCGCGCCGTGCCCGGCGACGGTGAAACGCGGGATGATCGATTGGCTGGGTCCGATCGTGTACGAGTACTACGGCGCGACCGAAGGCACCGGCACGCTGGTCGACTCGGCTACCTGGCTCGCGCGGCCCGGCACGGTCGGTCGACCCGATACGCCCGATCACATCCGGATTCTCGATGAAGCCGGTCAGGAGTTGCCGCCGCGCGAGGCCGGACTCATCTACATGAAGGCGCCGGCGAGCGGACGCTTCAACTACTACAAGGACGATTCGAAGACGGACCGCGCCTATCGCGGCGGTTACTACACGCTCGGCGACATCGGTTACCTGGACGCCGAGGGCTATCTGTACCTCACGGACCGCAGCGCGCACCTCATCATCTCGGGCGGCGTGAACATCTATCCCGCGGAGGCCGAAGGCGTGCTGCTCTCGCACCCGGCCGTCGCGGACGTTGGCGTGATCGGCGTGCCGGACTCAGAGTGGGGCGAGGCGGTCAAGGCAGTCGTGATCGCGCAGTCAGGCTATACGCCTTCGCCGCAGCTCGCGGCGGAGCTGATCGATTACTGCCGCCAGCACCTGGCTCATTTCAAATGTCCGCGCAGCGTGGACTTCGTCGGCGAGCTGCCCCGGCTCGACAACGGCAAGCTGTAC
>DATNFA010000136.1:0-17394 GCA_035606615.1 Steroidobacteraceae bacterium | reverse complement strand
GGCCCGGTCGGCGCCCATGGCGAGACCCGTGCGCAGCTGCTGCTGGGTATCGCCGGGGCCGATGCTGACCACGATCACTTCGCTGGCGCCGCCTTTCTCCTTGATGCGCAGCGCCTCTTCGAGCGCGATCTCGTCGAAGGGGTTGATGCTCATCTTGACGCCGTCGGTCACGACACCCGTGCCGTCCGGCTTGACGCGGACGCGGACGTTGTAGTCCACGACGCGCTTCAGGCCCACCAGAATCTTGCTCACACCCGGCTCCGTAAGGGACGTTTGGAAATGGAATGCCGCCGCACGGCGGCGCGCCACGGTAAGGGAAAGTCCGCGCTGGAGTCAAACCGCGCCGGCAAGGCGTGACGCAGGTTCCAGTGTACGGAATCCCTGGGTGATCCTCGGGTCCCGGGCCGGCGAGCCGACGTTACACTAGCGCCCCTATGCCCGACGCACTCGCTCCCCGCTTCAAGTTCGGCGTCCTGGCGCCTGCGACCAACACTGTGGTGCAGCCGGAGTTCGACGCCATGCGGCCGTCCGGTGTCACGAACCAGATGGCGCGCGTCTTCATCCCGGACACGCCGGTCGGCACCGAGACGGAGTTCGCCTCGATGATGACCCAGGTGCGGGCCTCGATCGAAGGCGCACTGGCGACGGTCCTGGCGTGCTCGCCCGGTGCCGTGATCCTCGGGATGTCGGCCGAGACGTTCTGGGAAGGCGTCATGGACGCCGCGGCGCTGCACGCTCACCTCGAATCGCGCGCCGGCGTAAAGGTGGTCCTCGGGGCGCAGGCCTGCCTGGCCGCGATCCAGCGCTACGGCGGCATCCGCCGCATCAGCCTGATCACTCCATATATGCCGTCGGGCGACGCTCAGGTGCGCCGCGCGTTCAGCGACAGCGGCTTCGAGGTCGTCAATCTGCTCGGCCTGAAGTGCAACAGTCCATTGTTGATGGCGCACGAATCTCCCGAGCGGCTGCGGCGCGCGGTGCGCGAAGTCGACGACTCCAGCGTCGAGCTGATCCTCCAGGTCGGCACGAACCTGGCCTTCGCCGCAGTGGCGGCGGAGGCCGAGCGCTGGCTCGGCAAGCCGGTGCTTGCGGTGAATACCTGCACGTACTGGCATGCGCTGCGCAGCAGCGGCGTCGAGGACCGGATCGAGGGGTTCGGCTCGCTATTGATGGAACACTGAAAAGGAGACCAGATAGACTCTCGCCAAGACGCGAAGATCGCCAAGGGTCAGAATTCAGATTTATGAATCTGTAGATCTGAAATTCGAATCTCTGGTTCTTCTTTGCGGACTTTGCGATCTTTGCGAGAGATTTTCTTAGTATGCGCACCATCCGCCCCAGCTCCAGCCTCACCAATGTCCGCTATGAAATCCGCGGCGGCCTGGCGCGGCGCGCGCACGAGATGGAGCGACGCGGCTACGAGATCATCCCGCTCAACATCGGCAATCCCGGCCTGTTCGGCTTCCGCACGCCGGAGACGATGCGGCTGGCGATGATCGAGAACCTGAAGTCGAGCGAAGCCTATTGCCACCAGAAGGGCGTGTTCCCGGCGCGGGAAGCCGTCGTGATGCAGCAGCAGAGCCGCGGCGTGCGGGGCGTGAGCGCCGACGAAGTGTTCATGGGCAACGGCGTCAGCGAGCTCATCGACCTGGTGTTGCGCGCGCTGCTGTCGACCGACGACGAAGTGCTCGTGCCGAGCCCCGACTATCCGCTGTGGACCGCCGCCGTGACGTTGAATCACGGCCGCGCCGTTCACTACCCGTGCCGTCCGGAAAACGGCTTCGAGCCCGATGTACGCGACATCGAAGCGCTCATCACCAGCCGCACGCGCGCCATCGTGGTGATCAATCCAAACAACCCGACCGGCGCCGTGTATTCGCGTGCCACGCTGACAGCGATCGCGCAGCTCGCCGAAAAGCATCATCTGGTCGTGTTCAGCGACGAGATCTACGACCAGCTCCTGTACGGCGACGCCGAATTCGTGCCGATGGCGACACTGGTGAACGGTACGCTGTGCGCAACGCTCGCCGGCTTGTCGAAGGTCTATCGCGCCTGCGGTTATCGCGTCGGCTGGGCAGTGTTCTCGGGCGAGATCGACCACGCGGGCGATTATCTGAACGCGCTCGACAAGCTGTCCTCGCTGCGTCTGTGCAGCAACGTGCCGGGACAGTGGGCAGTGCAGACGGCGCTCGGCGGCTACCAGAGCATCTACGAGCTCACGCGGCCCGGCGGGCGACTGTTCCAGTCGCGCCAGGCGATTCTCGACGGCGTCGCCGCCAGCAAGTACCTGCAAGTGCATGCGCCGCGCGGTGCGATCTACGGCTTCGTCGGCGTGAAGGACGGCGTGCTGCCGGACTTCGACGATCAACAGTTCGCGATGGATATGCTCGAGCACAAGCACGTGCTGCTGGCGCCGGGCACCAGCTTCAACACTTCTTACAAGACGCATTTCCGGATCACGAATCTGCCGCGGCCGGAAGTGTTGGCCGATGTGTTCCGCCGCATGGAGGAGCTGCTGGACAGCTACGCGGCCGGCGCCGAGCCGGTCTCGCGTCCCGCCCCCGAGCTGCGGATCATCACCAAGTAGAGTGCATCTCTACGCTCTTCTCGAACGCGACGTCGCTGTCCTGACGGCCAGTCGGCGGCTGGCGCACGCCATCCGGCTCGGCTACGCGCGTCACTCGCAGCAGCAAGGACTCAGCGCCTGGCGCACACCTCACGTGCTGCCGTGGAGCGCGTGGCTGCGTCAGTTGCACGTGGACGCGCGTGCCTCCGGGTCGCCGCGCACGACGCGCTCGCGCGTGCTGACGCCGACACAAGCGCGAATTCTTTGGGACGACATCGTCGCGAGCAGCCGCACTGCGCGTGATCTGCTCAATCCTTCGAACGCAGCGCGTCTGGCCGCGCGGAGTTGGCGACGTCTGCACGACTACTCGATCCCGCTCGATCGCTTGACGGCATTCGACGCACCCGAGGCCGAGGCGCTGCATGCATGGTGCCGTGAATTCGAGAAGCGTTGCGCCGCACTCGATGCGCTCGACGAAGCACGTCTCGCACACTGGGCGTGGGAGTCGGAGCTGGCGCCAGCGGAGCGCATCGCGCTGGCGGGATTCGATGCCATGCCGCCGGCGATGACGAGGCTGATCGAAAGGTGGCGTGCGCAGGAACGGGTCGTCGATATCGTGCCGGCGGAGCGCACATCCGCCACGATCTCCGTCGTTGCCGCCGAAGACGCGACCGCCGAGCTCGACCTGGCCGCGCAGTGGGCGCGCGATCAAGTCCAGGCAGGGGCCGGCAATGTCGGGGTGATCCTGTCGGATCTGCCGAACCGACGCGAGGAAGTGCGCCGTGTCTTCGAGGACGTCTTCGTTCCCGCTGCGCGGCAGACGTTGAGCGGCACGCTGCCGATTCCCGTTGTCGTCGCTGCCCCCGCGCCGATGTCGGAGTATCCGATGGTCGACGCAGCGCTGCTCGTCCTGCAGCTCGCGGCCCGTGAGTGCACGAGCACCGATGCGGGACGACTGCTGCGCTCGCCATTCATCGTCGGTGGTCACAGCGAGCGAGCGCAACGTGCGCTGGCGGATCGCCGGTTGCGCGACGAGCAGCGCGATCGCTGGAACTGGTTCGAGATCGAGCGCTGGGCCGCACTGACCGATTGCTCGAAGCTGCAAGTCGCGGCGCGCGACGTGAACACTGTCGTACGGGGTCTCGGCGGTGTTGCAGCGAGCGGTTGGGCCGAGAACTTTCACGCTCTCTGGCAGGCAGCCGGATGGCCGGGCGATCGCACCTTGAGCAGCGTCGAGCACCAGACGCTCGAAAAATTTCACGGCGTGCTCGCGGAGTTCGGCGCGCTCGATGCGGTGACGGGGCGCATGAATCTGCAGGAGGCGCTCGCCTGCCTGCGCGACCTGTTGAGCGACACGCAATTCGAGCCTGAAACGGCGGGCGCTGCGGTCACTGTGATCGACAGCGCCACCAGCGCCGGCATGTACTTCGATGCGCTGTGGGTCACGGGCCTCGACGCCGATCACATCCCGGCGCCAGTCAATCCAGATGCTCTGATTCCGCTCGAGCTGCAACGCCTCGCTGGCATTCCGGAAGCGACGGCGAGCGGCGTGCTGCAGCAGGCGACGACCCAGTTACAGCGCTGGACGAGCAGCGCGCCTACCGTCGTGCTGAGCTGGCCGCAGCGAGACGAGAACGTACAGCTCTCGCGCAGTCCGTTGCTCGATCGATTCGTGAGCGCCGAGGAACGCGTTTTGCAGCCTGGGCCTGCGGGTTCATTGCGTCATGTGCTGTTCGACCAGCGTCCAACCTTGCACACGATGCGAGACGATCGTGCGCCGGCGTTGGCGCTGAGCGAAGCGCGCGGTGGCGCGCGCACGGTGGAATTGCAATCGCGCTGCCCATTCAGAGCGCAGGCCGAGATCCGGCTGCGTGCCGAACCGATGCCGCGCGTGAGCCTTGGCATCGAGCCCGTCGATCGCGGAGCGCTGCTGCATCGAGTGCTGGCTGAGCTCTGGGCGACCTTTCGCACGCAGGAACAATTGCTCGCGATCGAGGATCGCGCGCTGGAGCGCCAGGTTCGGGACAGCGCTCAACGGCACGCCGCGCAGGCGCTGCCCGGCGATGTGCGCTATCGACATCGGCTTGCGGCTCTCGAAATCGAAAGCGCCGTGCGGCAGGTCCTGCGGTTGCTCGCGCTGGAGAAGCTGCGTCCGCCGTTCTCGGTGCGTCTCGCGGAAGCCTCGGAGCGCTACTCGATCGGCGGGCTGTCGATCACGCTGCGGCCGGATCGTATCGACGAGCTGGCATCCGGGGGCGAAGTGCTGATCGACTACAAAGTCGGCGGCATGCACCGTCCACGCGGTTGGCTCGACGTGTTGCCAGGCCGTCCGCGCAATCCGCAGCTGCCGTTGTACGGGCTCGCGCATGCCGACCGTTTGCGCGCACTTGCATATGTCGTGCTCACGCCGGGTGCCGTCGAGTACCGCGGCTGGAGCGACGGCAGCAACGTCGAAGCGGGGGTGTGGGCTTACCCGAGCGGCGTGCGCATCGACCTCGGCGATCCCAGCGACTGGCAGGCGCTCATGCACTACTGGCGCTTCTCGCTGACGCGCCTCGCCGAGCGTTATGTCGCTGGCGAAGCGAGCGTGGATCCGCTGCCGTTCGAGTGCACGACGTGTCATCTCAGCACGTTCTGCCGCATCAACGATCTTGCGCTGAGCGAGCCCGAGCCGGAGTTCACGCCCGATGATTAGCGACGCGGCAGCACGCAGCGCGGCGCTCGATCCACGGCGCTCGTTCATCGTCCAGGCACCGGCAGGGTCGGGCAAGACCGAACTGCTGACACAGCGCTATCTGCGCCTGCTCGCTACTGTCGAATCGCCAGAGCAGATTCTGGCGATCACGTTTACACGCAAGGCCGCGGCTGAGATGCGGGCTCGCATTCTGCAGTCGCTGCAGAGCGCTGATGCTCCGCCGCCCGAGTCGGCGCACAAGCGTTCGACGTGGGAGCTCGCGCGTGCAGTGCGGGCCGTCGACGCGGAGCGCGGCTGGCAGCTGATGCAGCATCCGGCGCGCTTGCGTATCCAGACGATCGATGCGCTCAACGCGTCGCTCGCTCGCCGCTTGCCTGTCATCGCCGGGACCGGCTCGGCGCTCGAACCGACGACGGACATGGCGCCGTTGTACGAGCTCGCCGGTCGCCGGCTGCTCGAACGTCTCGGCGACGGCTCCGAGGTGTCGCGTCATCTCGAAGTGCTGGTGATGCACCTCGGCAATCGCGTCGAGCGGCTGATCCAGTTGCTCAACGATCTGCTCGCAAAGCGCGATCAGTGGCTGCATATCGTCATGCATGCGCGCGCCAGCACGGACTTGCGCGCGGCGTTGCAAGCGACGTTGACGCGCCTGGTCGAGAATCACCTGGAACTTCTGTGTGAAACGCTCGGCAAGGACCGCTGCGAAGTGCTCTTGCAACTGCGGCGCTACTCCGCTCGCAATCTGCTGAATGAGGATCGGATATCGCCCGCGATGCGCGCGGTGCTGGAGGTCTGCGCACAGCATCAATCACCGCTCCTGCCAGTGAGCAGCGCATTGCCTGTCTGGCGCGAGATCGCTTCGATGCTGTTCAAGAAGGACCGCAACAAGGACGAGCTGTACGAAACCGTGAGCGCGCGGCAAGGCTTCCCCACGACTAATCGCGACCTCAAGGCCCGCATGCTCGACCTGCTGCGCGTGCTCGGCAGCGATCAGCGTCTGCTGGAAGATCTTGCGACGCTGCGAACGCTTCCCGACCCGACCTACAGCGACGAGCAGTGGCGGGTGCTGGAAGCGTTGCTCGAGCTGCTTCCCGCAGCCGCTGCCGAGCTGCAAGTGGTGTTTCAGATGCAGGGCAAGGCCGACTATGTCGAGATCGCTCTGCGCGCGCTGCGTGCGCTCGGCACTGCCGATGAACCAACCGACCTGGCGCTCGCATTCGACTATCGCTTGCAGCACATTCTCGTCGACGAATTCCAGGACACGTCGTTCAGTCAGCTCGATCTGCTGGAGCGCCTGACGGGCGGCTGGGCCGATGGCGACGGCCGCACGTTGTTCTGCGTCGGCGATCCGATGCAGTCGATCTATCGCTTCCGCCAGGCCGAGGTCGGCCTGTTCATCGACCTGCAGCAGCACGGGCTGCGCAACCTGCGCCTGGAGCCGCTGCGGCTGGAAGCGAATTTCCGCTCGATTCCCGCCATCGTCGAGTGGATCAATCAGTCGTTCCCCGCCGTGCTCGCCGCACGCAACGATGCGGAGCAGGGCGCAGTTCAGTACAGCCCGAGCACGGCGACGGTCGCTGAGAGCGACGGCGGTGGCGTGCAGATTCACAGATTCGTCAATGCGGACGAAGACATCGAAGCAGCGCGCGTCGTCTCGATCGTGCGCGAGACGCTGGAGAAATCCGCGGACGGGCGCATTGCGATTCTGGTCGCGGCACGCACGCATGTGGATGCGATCGCGCGCGAGCTCGCGACAGCCGGCGTCGACTTTCAAGCCATCGAGATCGAGCAGTTGCGCGATCGGCCGGTCGTGCAGGACCTCATGGCCCTGACCCGCGCGCTCGTGCACATCGCGGATCGAACTGCGTGGCTGGCCGTCCTGCGTGCACCGTGGTGCGGTCTGACGTTGGCGGACCTGCATTCGCTCGCCGGGCTTTCGACCAGCACCCTCGAGGAAGCGATCCCGCGAGCCCTCAGCTCGACTCATGATGACCTGTTCGCTGAAGGACGATTGTCGGACGATGGTCGTGTGCGATTGGCGCGCACCTGGCAGATCCTCGGTGCCGCGCTGGCCGAGCGCGGCCGATGGCCGTTGCGCATCTGGGTCGAGCGCACCTGGAATGCGCTCGGCGGGCCGGCGACGCTGACGCGTGTCGACGATCTCGACGACGCGGAGGCGTATCTCGCGCGCCTGGAGCAGATCGAGGTCGCCGCGGATCTCGACGACGTGGCACGGCTCGAAGAACAGTTGTTCCGCCTGTTCGCGACCGCGCGCTTTGCCGGGTCAGCGCGCGTCGAGGTGATGACGATCCACGCCGCGAAGGGTCTCGAGTTCGACACCGTCATCGTGCCCGGCTTGCAGCGCTATCTGCCCAACTACAACCGTGAGCTGCTGCGCTGGGCCCGCGTCGCCGGACCGCAGGGAGGCATGGTACTGGCGCCGGTGAAACCCGATGGCGGCGACCCCGACCCGATTTATCGCTGGATCGAGATCCTCGAACGCCGGCGCGTTTCGCGCGAGCGCGCACGGTTGCTGTACGTCGCCGTCACACGCGCGAAGTTCGAGCTGCACCTCCTGGGCAATGCCACCGCAAAGGAACGAGACGGTCGCTTGATCCTCGATGAGCCGCGGCGCGGCTCGATGCTGCGCATGTTGTGGGGTGCGCTGGAAACGACGTTCTGGGACACCGAGCCGTCTGCACAAGTACCCGCAGGCTACAAACCTGCACCTCCGCAGAAGCTGCGAAGGCTGCCGCTCGAATGGCGACCGCCGCGTACACAACTCGTGACGCCGGGCTCCGCTGCCGAAGTCGTCGACATCGAAGACGAGCGGCCGGTGTTCGACTGGGTATCGCAAGTGAGCCGTCACGTCGGCACGCTCGTGCACCGCGAGCTCGATCGCTTGTGCCGGCCCGGCGTGCAAGCGTCGCCGCCGGCACTGGGTTCGGCGAAGCCGCGCTTGCTGGCCGAGCTGGCGGAGCTCGGCGTGCCCCCGGATCGCTGCGAGGCTGCGTGCGAGCGGGTCATGTCGGCGATGGAACGCACGCTCTCCGACGAGCGGGGTCGTTGGCTGCTCGGCATCGACGGGCGCATCCGTGACGCGGCGTCCGAGCTGGCGATCAGCGGCGTCGTCGAGGGCCAGATCCTCGAAGGCGTGATCGACCGGACCTTCCTCGACGAGTCAGGGCAGCGCTGGATCGTAGATTTCAAGACCAGCACGCACGAGGGCGGCGGGCTGGAGGCGTTCCTCGACGAGGAGGTCGTGCGCTATCGGCCGCAGCTGGAGCGCTACGCGCGGCTGATGCGGGCGTATCGGCCCGATGAAACCGTCCGGGCGGCGCTGTACTTCCCGGTGCTGCGGCAGTGGCGCGAGGTGCCGGTTTCCGGCTGAACGTGCGCGGTTCACAAAGTTGCGAGCCGCGACCGCCTCACTGCCGCCTACAGTGCTACCCTCCCGCCCGAAAGGAGGTCACCCATGCTGATAGCCGCGATCACGGCCATCGCCGGGCTGCTCTGGGCGCTGAACGCCTTGCAACGCTCCGGCTTTCAATTCAGCTCGCTGAATCCGTTTCTGGCGTACCGGCGCTGGCAATGGAGCCGCAGCTACGGCGCACGTCCGATCTACAAGCTGGAGCGGCCGATCGACGTCGCGGCGGTGCTGCTGCTCGGCGTCGCCAAGGCCGACGGTGCGATCACGTCCGACCAGAAGCGCGAGCTGCTGGCCATGTTTCAGAGCGAATTCTCGATCTCGCGCGATGAAGCGAGCGACCTGCTGCTCGCCAGCTCGCACTTGATCCGCGACGAGATCTATCTGGTCGATCATCTCGACAAGGTTCTGGCGCGCAGCGCCGACCGGTTCGAGCCTGACGCCGTCGCCTCGCTCCTGGCGATGATGCGGAAGGTGGCTGCGCTGGATGGCAGCATCAACGGCGAACAGCAGAAGCTGATCGAAGCGACCGAGCGCTATTTCGCCGGCCGGAAGCAACCACAAGGCAAGTGGGCCTGAAGAATTCTGACTTCTGTACCTTGGCGATCTTTGCGTCTTTGCGAGAGTATCTCTCTCTTGAGGCTTGAATCACCCCCAAAGCTTCCGCGACGGCAGATTCATCACTCCATCGTCGCGATACTCGATCGCCTCCGGCCAATCCTCCGCCTGCAATAACGGCCCATCCAGGTCCGCGATCTCGCACAGCTGTGCCACGACCATCGCCGGCGCCATCGCCAGCGATCCACCCACCATGCAGCCAACCATCAACCGCAAGCCGGCCGCGCGTGCGGCGTGCGCGAGGTCGAGCGCGGCGGTGAGACCGCCGCTCTTGTCCAGCTTGATGTTCACGAAGTCATAGCGGCCGATCAGCCGCGGCAGATCGTCGACAGTGTTGGCCGGCTCGTCCGCGCACACAGGCACCGGCAGCTCGAGATTCGCCAATCGATCGCCATCGCTCTCGCGAACCGGTTGTTCCAACAGGTCCACACGCAGTTGCGCGAGTGCCGGCGCGAGGCGCTGAAGCTCTTCAACGCTCCACGCTTGATTCGCGTCGACGACCAGCCGCGCCTCCGGCGCGCCGCGACGGACGGCTGCCACGGCCTCCAGAGGACGATCGGCCGAAACCTTCACTTTGATCCACTGATAGCGCGACAGCGCGCGAGCCTTCGCTTCGTACTCAGCGATCGAACGTATGCCGATCGTCACACACGTCGCGATGCTCTTCGGTCGCGCGATGCCCGCCAGCTCCCACACCGAGGTGCCCGTGCGCTTCGCTTCGAGATCCCAGAGCGCAGCATCGAGCGCGTTGCGGGCGCCGCCGGCCGGCAGGATGTCGAGCAACTGTCCACGATCCACACCGCGCTCGATGGTGGCGCGGACCCCTTCGATCTGCGCACGCATCGATTCGATCGTCTCGCCGTGATAGTCGACGCCGACTGCCTCGCCACGCCCGACGTGGCCGCCGGCGGCAAGGTGCACGATGATGACTTCGCATGTCGTGTGCGAGCTGCGCGCGATGACGAACGGCTCGCGCAAGGGCCAGACTCGCGTCTCGATGGACAGTTCGTGTTTCATCGGCGCAGGAAGAAGTCGAGCGTCGCCTTGAGCGGCGTCTGTAACGGATCGAAGCAGGGCACCCCGACATACTCGGCCGTTTCCGCGATGACCCGTGCGCGTTGCGTCCCATCGAGCATCGACGTGTTCAAGCTCACGCCGCCGAGTATCGCGTTTGCATTCGTCAGACGCGCCGCTTCGAGGTAGCGCGCCGCAGCCGTGCGCAAGTCGGGAATCGGAAAGTCGGGAAAGGCATGCAGGTGGCGTCGCGACGGATCGTGGCAAAGGATGAGAACGTCGGGCTGCGAGCCGTGCACCAGCGCCAGCGTCACGCCGGCGTAGGCCGGGTGAAACAGCGAGCCCTGGCCCTCGATCACATCCCAGTGATCGGGCGCAGCGTCGGGCGAAAGTACCTCCGCCGCGCCAGCGGCAAAATCCGCTGTGACAGCGTCGAGCGCAATGCCGCTGCCTGCGATCAGAATTCCTGTCTGGCCAGTCGCGCGAAAGTCAGCGGCCAGACCGCGGGCACGCATCGCCTCGGTCAAGGCGAGCGCGGTGTACTTCTTGCCGAGGGCGCAATCGGTTCCGACAGTGAGCAGCCGCTTGCCGCTGCGGCGTCGGCCGGTGCCGGCCGGGAAGGTCTGTCTAGGAAGACGCACGTTGACGAGTGCCACGCCGCGTTTCTGGGCCGCCGCGGCTAGACCGGGCACCCCTTCGAGCGGCCGATGCATGCCGCTCACGACGTCGAGGCCCGCGGCGATTGCCGCGTGCAGGACGGATTCCCATTCACGCGGGATCTGTCCACCGACCGGCGCAACGCCGATCACGAGCGATCCCACGCCGGCCCGCGCCGCCTCGTCGGGAGTCATGTCAGGCAGTCCGAGATCGAGCCGCGCTTGCGGCAGGCGCAGCTGCGCTTTGCAGGCATCGCGCGCCCAGTCGCGCAGACCGCACGCAGTCTTGGCCTCTGCTTCGTCCTCGGCGTCGCCGATGAACAGGAGATAGGGCTTGCGCAGCGTGAATACGCCGCTGGCGGTTGCAGGTGCAGTCGTCAAGTTCGCGCTCCGATGCAGAGGCTCACTATAAATGAACGACTCACGTCATCTATAAGAAATCAGCCGCGTTGTGGAATGGAACTGCAGTTTCTCAGTGGAAGATGAACAGTCCCCCCGCCAGCACTTGACCGACCACGCCGTCGGGCAGACGCGCCTGGCTCGCCTGGCGGCTGCCATCCTCGCCGAGCTCGCGTGCCTGCGCGGGCGTCAGTCCGTAGAGCAGCCGGTGCATGCGCGTGAAGTGGGAAGCATCGGAAAACTTGTAGACGTGCGCGACCTGCGCGATCGCCATGTTCGTGTGATGCAGGCTCCAGTGGCCGTGCGCCAGCCGCATGATGCGGAAGAAGCGTGCTGGCGACTCGCCGACGGTCTGCTCGAACGCGCGGTAGAGCGTGTTGTTGCTCACCTGCAGACGCCGTGCGATGTCCGTCACCGACAGCTCCTTGCTGATGAAGCGATCCATGATCGTGATCGCGCGCCGCACGAGTGGTTTGCGAATCTCACCGAACCACACGGCTTCGGCGTGCGGCTGCGGCGAGCGATTGCCGCGCATCGCTTCGAGCACCATGCCGGCGGCGGCCTTGCGCGCGCTGGCGGCTCCGCAATGCTTACCGATCAGGTGCAGCGCGACGTCGGCCGAAGATTGTCCGCCGGGACAGGTGATGCGATCGGTGTCCTCCAGGAAGATCGTGTCGGATTCGACGGGGAGGTCGGGAAATTCCTCTTCGAAGTCCAGCCGCGCGTTCCAATGCACGCAGCAGCGCCGGCCCTTCATCACGCCGGCCCGCGCCAGCACGAAAGTCGCGGTACAGACGCCGATGATCGCGACGCCCTGGTCGGCGACGCGCCGCAGGTATTCGAGGATGCGCGGATCGGTGTTCCGCTGCGGCTCCATGCGGCCGCCGATCACCACGACGTAGTCGAACTGCGACGGGTCGGGGAACGTCTCCCACGGCGTGATCTCGACGCCGCAGTTGGCGCGCACCGGTTGCAGCGTCGGTGCAATCACCGTCCAGCGGCATTCGCGCTGCCGGCTGTTGTCCAGCTCGTCGCCGGCGATGCGCAACGCGTCGACGAAACCGGAGAACGCGAACAGCGTGAACTCGTGCAGCAGGATGAATGCGACCGACAGTTTCGTCTCGGCCAGCGGCGCCAGCTTCGCCGGCGCTGCAGCCGGGATCAGGTAATGAACGGTTCCCCGCTGCTCTAGCGGGCGAACGGTCGCAGGAACGCGATCAGATTGAGCGGCAGTGCCGGACACAAATAGCCTCCTTCCTGAACGATGACTGTGGGCAGCGCGAGCTGCGCGATCGCGTGCGCTGCCTGCGAGAACCCTGCGCGCGTCACTTTGAGAACGCCGAGCGGATCGTGCTCCGAAGCATCGAGCCCGAGCGCCACCACCAGCATCGCCGGCGCGAACACGCGGATGCGGGCGAGGGCGGTCCCGAGCGCCTGCAGGAATGGCGCGTCGCCCGAGCCATGCGGCAAGGGCAGATTGAGATTGAAGCCGATGCCGGCGCCGCGGCCGATCTCTTCCGGATAGCCGGCATAGAAGGGGAAGTAGTTCGACGGGTCGGCATGAATCGACACCGTGAGCACCTCCGCGCACTCGTAGAAGATGCCCTGCGTGCCGTTGCCGTGATGAACGTCGACGTCGAGGATCGCGATGCGCTGGCCCGTCTTCGCGCGCAAGTGTTGAGCGGCGACGGCCGTGTTGTTGATGTAGCAGAAGCCGCCGGCGCAATCGGCGAACGCGTGATGGCCGGGCGGACGGCACAGCGCATAAGCCGCACCCTCGGCGAGCGCACTCTCGGCGGCAGTGATGGCGGACTGCGCAGCGCCGTAGACGGCACTCCAGGTGCCGGCGCGCAATGGAGTCGAAGTATCTGCCGTGTAGTAGCCGAGCAGCCCCAGCATGCCGTCGGGACGGCGGTGCATCTGCGGCCGGGCGAACTGCGTCGTCAGCAGCTCGACGGCCGCGGGATCGATTTCGGCACGACGGTTCCAGCCGTTCGCGATGAAGTCGACGTACTCGGGGGTGTGTACTGCGCGCAGCGGCGCGATGCCATGGTCAGCCGCGTCGCGAACGTCGAAGCCGGCATCGAGCACGCTCCGGTGCAGGATTCGATAACGGTCGGCGCTCTCGGGATGCGCGATGGTCTTGCCGCGCCGAAAGAAGCTCTGCGGGTCGTGGTCGGTGGAGGCGGTCGAGTGATAGACGCGCATCGGCGGCGCTGTGTTCTGGCTATCGTTGTAGTCGGGCTCAAGTGTGCGCAAAATCACCACCCTGTCCACGCGCGGCTACCTAGTTGAAATGGCGGGATTTGTGCCCGCGGCGCCAAACTAAATTCGCCGTTGTGCGGGATGCGCCGCAGAGGCTGCGGCCGGCTCGCGTAACAAAAGAGAAATCTGCACATGAAGAATCTCGATCGGACCGACCTGAAGATCCTGCAGGCGCTGCAGACAGAAGGCCGGCTCACAAACCAGACCCTGGCCGCGCGCGTCGCGCTGTCGCCGAGCGCATGCCTGGCGCGCATTCGCCAACTCGAGGCGGCCGGTGTGATTTCGGGCTACCACGCGCACGTCGCACTCGAGCTGGTGCGGCCGACGCTGTTCATCTATGCCGAGATCTCGCTGAAGCGGCACAGCCCCGCGGAGTTCCTGCGCTTCGAATCGATGGTGAAGGAGATTCCGGAAGTGGTGGAGGCCGCGCAGGTGAGCGGGCAGTTCGACTACCTGCTCAAGGTCGTCGTGCCGGACATTCGCGCCTGGCGCGAGCTCGCCGCTCGCCTGCAGGACGAAGGCGGCGTCGAGAAAGTGTTCACGCACGTCGTGCTCAAGGATGCGAAAACGTTCAGCGGGTACCCACTCAAATGACCTACGGCATCATCGGCGTCGGCGCAATCGGCGCGGCGATTGTCACCGGACTTTGCGAAGGCGTGCAGAACGCACCGCAGATCGTGCTGTCACCGCGCAATGCCAGCCGCGCGGCAGACCTCGCGTATCGATTCCCAACTGTCCGCATCGCGCAGAGCAATCAGGAGGTGATCGACGGGTCATCCGTGCTGCTCCTGTGCATTCGCCCGCAAGAGGCGAAGTCCGTGCTTGCCGGTCTGAAGTTCTCGAGCCGGCAGGCCATCGTCAGCATGATGGCCGGCATCTCCATCGAAACTCTGCAAGCGCTCGCGGCCCCTCTGCAGAACGTCGCTCGCGCCATTCCGCTGCCGGCCGTAGCGACGCGGGAAGGTGCGACCCCGATCTTTCCGCCCACGGCAGCTGCGCAGGCGCTGTTCGGTCGGCTCGGCTGCTCCATCGAGATCCCGAGCGAAGCGGCATTCGAAGCGACCTCAGCCTCGACGGCCACGATCTCAGCCCACTTCGCCTATCTGAACGCCATCTGCCGTTGGCTCGTTGCGCACGGCGTATCCGAGATAGCCGCGAGACGTCAGGTCGCCGCCAGCTTTGCCGGACTTGCGCCTTTGCTCCACGGCCAAGCACCGGACTTCAGCGAGCTCGCGCGCGATCACGCCACGCGCGGCGGGACCAACGAACAGTTCCTCGGCGTGCTGGAGCAGGCACGGGTGTTCGACGCCGTCGACAGCGGACTGAATCAGGTCCTCGCGCGACTAACGCGTCGCTGAGGTCGGGCTCACGCGATTCGGATACGCCGGATGCTTCGGCTCCGCCGGCGGCTGCTTCTTCAGCGCCTGCATCGCAAGCTCGATCGCTCGCTCCAGTTGCGGGTCGCGGCCTGCGAGCAGCGACTGCGGCGTCTCTTCGACCTCGAAGTCGGGCGGCACGCCTTCGTTCTCGACGATCCAGCCGTCCTCGGGGGACCAGCCCCCGATGTTGGGCGCCGTGATCGTGCCACCGTCCATCAGTGTGTGAATTTCGAGGTTGCCGACGAGCCCGCCCCAGGTGCGCGTGCCGACGATCGGTCCGAGCTGGGCCTTGCGAAACATCCAAGGCAGTAAGTCACCGCCCGAGCCCGCGCCTTCGTTGATGATCATCACTTTCGGACCATAGATCGCGCCGCGCGGCGTGCGCAGCTCCTTGCCATAGCGCGTCGCCCAGCGAACCACCGGCTGCTTGCGCAGGATGTCGATGTAGTAGTCCGCGACGAAACCGCCGCCGTTGTTGCGATCGTCGAGGATCAGCGCTTCCTTCTGGCTCTGCGGGAAGAAGTAACGCTTGAACGACGCATGGCCCGCGACAGCCGTGTCGGGCACGTGCACGTACGCGACGCGGCCGCCGGTTGCAGCATCCACCTTGCGGATGTTGCTCTCCACCCAGTCGACGTAGCGGAGCTGGCGCTCGTTCGCGATCGGCACGACTTTCAAAGTGCGTGCTCCCTGACCGTTGGCCCGCGGCCCGACGCTGATCTCGACGGGCTTCTCGATCATGTTCTCGAACGCGCTGTAGACGTTGCGCTCGGCCGTGAGCTGCTTGCCGTCGACTGCGAGCAGATATTCGCCGTCTGCGACGGAGATCCCAGGCGCGCGCAGCGGCGTGCGCAGGTCGGGACGCCAATCAAGCCCGCCGTAGACCTTCTTGAAGCGATAGCGTCCATCGGCGACTTCGAAGTCCGCGCCGAGCAACCCGATGCCGACATTCGGTGGCTTGTCGATCGATTCGCCCGGCGTGCTGTAGCTGTGACCGACGCGCAGCTCGCTCGCCATCGCCGCCATGATGCGGGTGAGGTCGCTGCGGTTCGCGGCGTGGTCGAGGAACGGCTCGTACTTCTTCCACATCGCGTTCCAATCGACGCCGTGATAGTTCGGCGCATAGAAAAAATCGCGGTTGAGGCGCCAGGCCTCGCGCAGGATCTGCCGCCACTCGGCGCGCGGATCGATCTGGATCGAGACGTCTTCGATCGGCACGGCCGTCGCCGTTTCCGGTTTGATCTCGGCGCCGGCGGGCGCGACTTTCAGGCTCTTGCCTTGTCGCAACAGCACCTTCTCGCCGTCGGCCGAGATGAAGTAGGCGTCGACACCCGCGATCAGCGTCTTGGCGGCGCGTTCCTTCATCACGAAGCGTTTCAGCTCACCCGGCGAGTTCAGCGCGTTGATCGCCGGCGTCGCAGGCGTCCAGAGGTAATACAGCTCGCCAGTCTTGCCGGCCTGCAGGCTGCGCAAAGTCGCGCCGCCGGTCGGCAGAGGGACGATGCGGTCGGCGATGCCGTCGAAGTCGATCGTGGTCGTAGTACCGCTGGCAGCTTCGGGCGGAGTCTCGCCCTCGCGCGGCAACGGCGATGCATCGCCCTTGCGCAGCACGATCGCATACAAGGAATTCGTGAAGGTGAGATCGAGCGACGCGAGCGAGAACCAGTCCTTCACCGGTCCGGCCTGGTCCGAGGCGATGACGTACAGGTACCGTCCGTTGCGATCGAACACCGGCTCGCTCACTTCGGTGAGCCCGTCGGTGATGCGGAACGATTTCTTCTGCGCGATCGAGTACACGTGCACGACCTGGATCAAGCCGTTGCTGTTCTGCGTGTACGCGAGCCACTGCGAGTCGGGTGACCAATTGTGCGAAATGAACGGTACGTGGCCGAAGTAGTCGTTCTCGGAGATGCGCGTCGCGCGGCCCGCTTCGAGCTCCAGCACATACAGGCTGTACGCATTGTCGAGGAACGACACGCGCTTCTCGTCGGGTGACCACTTGAGATCGCGGTAGAAACCGGAGCCGCCTTCGATAGCGATGCGCCGTGGCTTGCCGCTGCCGTTGCGGTCCGTGACATACAACGCATAGTCGCCGGACTCGTCGGAGAACCAGGCGATCTTGCCGCCGCTCGGCGACCAAGCAGGTGAGCGGTCGTTTGCGCCCGTCGACTGCGTCAGGTCACGAATCGGTGCGGCTTTCTTCGCAGGCACGGTGACGATCTCGCCGCGATATTCGAGCGCCACTTGCTCGAGGTCGGGAGCAGGGGAGACGTTGCGCACGTAGTCGACGTTACTCGCACGTCGCGGGCGCGTCTCGCGCAGATCGGACGCGACAGCGACGCGCAGCGTCGTCGTGTTCGAGGTCGCGGGGTCGA
>DATNFA010000135.1:0-19273 GCA_035606615.1 Steroidobacteraceae bacterium | reverse complement strand
CTGCATCGTCTCGGGACGTGGGACATCGCCCAGCACAGTGATTGCAAGGGAGCTGTACGCCTTGGCGAGTTTGTAGGCCAGGTCGACGTCGTCCGGCCGCTCGCGAGTGAGGTCCTCTAGGATCGCCACGGCTTTCCTCGCGTAGATGACACCAGCGTCGTTCTGTCCGCCCGGGATCGTGCCGGCTTCGTCCATCGTATAGGCGTGCGATGAATAAGCATCGGCCAAAGCCGCGCGCGTGGCACTGTCCGGTTGTGCCTGCGCGAGCGCTTCGAATGCGGCGACGGCACTCTGCGACGCGACGACTGCCTGTGCCGATTCACCGAGCACGAATAACAAGCGGCTGCGCCGCAAGTAGCCTCGTGCCAGCGAGCTGCGCACGACGGTGTTACCCGGATCGGCAGCGGCGATCGGTTCGAGCAGTGCGATCGCCTTCGCGTAGCTGTCGAGCGCCAGGCGCGGCTCACCCACGTTGGCCTGCCCATACGCCTGGCCCTGGATGTCGCCGACCTTTTCGTACGCAGCCGCCAGGTCCTGCTGCAGCTCGCGATCGTTGCCTGCTTCGGCGGCAAGCGTGTTCAGATATTCGAGCGCAGTCGTGACCAGCAGCTCGCGTGCGGCCGTCGCGCCCGGCAGATCCTTGATAGCCTCGTGCACCTGGAACACGAAAGTGTCGGCCAGCTTGCGCACGCTGGAAAAATGCCGTTCGGCGCGCTGGCTCTGCTGCTCGGCGAGCACTCGCTGCTGTTCGGCGATGCGCGCTTCGCGCAGCGATGCGAATACTCCGCCCAGCAGGGTCACGACGAGAATACCGGCGGCGACGATCTCGATCTTGTGACGTCGCACGAACTTGCCGGCGCGATAGCTGAATTGGTCGCCGCGCGCCAGGACCGGCAGACCGTCGAGGTGGCGCCGGATGTCTTCGGCAAGCAGATCGACCGAGCGATAGCGCTTGTCGGGCTCCTTGCGCAGCGCCCGCAACGTGATCGCGTCGAGATCGCGATCCAATGAGATGTGCGAGCTGGGCGGTGCTGGATCGGTCTCGCAGACTTCGCGGATGGCATCGTGCGCAGAATCGAGCGCCGTCCGGTAAGGGCTGCGACCGGTGAGCAGGAGATAGAGCACGACGCCCAGCGAATAGACGTCGCTCGCGGTCGTGATCGTGTCACCGAGGATCTGTTCGGGGCTCGCGAACCCCGGCGTGAGCGCCTGCATGAGAGTAATCGTCGGCGCCGGACCCGGCTCGCTCGCCGCGGGCTGCAGTAGCTTGGCGATGCCAAAGTCCAGTAGTTTCACTCGGCCCTCGGCTGTCACCAGGATGTTGCTGGGCTTCAGGTCGCGGTGGACCACGAGCCGCTGATGCGCATAGCTCACCGCCGCGCAGACATCGCGAAACAGCTGCAGCCGCTCGCGGACCGCGAGCTTGCGCTGTTCGCAATAGCGATCGAGCGGCTCGCCGGCTACCAGTTCCATCACGAGGTAAGGCAGGCCATCATCCGTCGCGCCACCGTCGATCAGCCGGGCGATATCGGGATGCTCGAGGTTGGCGAGAATCTGCCGCTCGGCGCGCAGGCGCTGCAAAACGAAGTCACGGTGATAGCCGGCGGGTACCAGCTTGATCGCCACTTCCTTGTCGTAGTGAGCATCGACACGGCGCGCGCGATAGACCTCGCCCATTCCACCATGACCGATGAGAGCGACGATCTCGTACGCACCGATGCGCTGCCCGATCCGGCGATCGCTGCCCGCGAACACCTCGCCGCCGCGAACGTAGGCGGCGGCGGGCCGATCGAGCACAGCGTCGGCCTGGTTGTGTGCATCGAGCAGCGAATCGACCTCTGCGCGCAGTTGCGTATCGTCCGCGCACGCTTGGTCCAGATACCGGGTTCGCTCGGGCTCGCCGAGCACGCAGGCGGCCGAGAAGACATCCTTCACGCGCTGCCAGCGATCGGGGGTCACGCGCTTGCTCCGGCCATGATCTCGCGCTGCAGCCACGCTCGCGCGATCGCCCATTCGCGCTTCACCGTTGCGGGCGAGACGCCGATGACGTCTGCGGTCTCCTTGATGCTGAGGCCGCCGAAGAAACGCAGCTCGACCAGCTTGCCCTGCTGCGGGTCCAGTGCTTCGAGCCGCTTGAGCGCGTCGTCGATCGCCGCGAAGTCGATCTCTGCTTGCCGACCCGGCGGCAGGCCCGCACCTTCGTCCTGCAGAACGACGTCGAGGTCGACATGCGGCGCGCCGTCGCCGCGCTTGGCTGCCGAGCGCCGCCGGGCGTGATCGACCAGAACCCGGCGCATCATCTGCGAGGCGATGCCATAGAACTGCGTGCGACTTTCCCAATCCACCTGCTTCTGGTCGACGATGCGCAGGAATGCTTCATGGACCAGTGCCGTGCGTTGCAGAGTGTGCGAGCCGCGCTCGTGACGCAGATGGCGGCGCGCCAGCGAGCGTAGTTCTTCGTAAACGAGCGGCAACAGCGCCGCCAGCGCCGCTTCGTCTCCTGCGCGCCAACGCAACAGCAGTTGGGTGACTTCGCCAGCCGGCTTGTTGTTCATGGGGCGGTTCGATGATAGCGCCGGCGCACCCCTTCCTTTGAGCCACTTGCCTCGATTCCTGCGCGCTAACAGACAGGGAGCCCGCGTACGGGCACGCGGCGAGGCTGAACTATGAGGACCTACAAGGGCTTGCGCGACCTGCTGGCCGCGCTGGTGCTGTCCCTGTTGTGGACGACCCCGGCGCAGGCGCCAAACCTTTGCACGTCGGAGGACAGCCATAGCGATGCTAGGCTCGGGGCGTGAAAAAATTCGCCAAAATCCTGCTCGGCATCGTCGCCCTCCTCGTGCTCGCGGGCTACGCCGTCTTCCAGCTGCCCGCCTTCGGCGGTCGCTTCGAGGGCGCGCGACTCGAACGCATGGAGCGCTCGCCGGAGTTCATCGATGGGCGATTCCAGAACAGGCCGCCGCAGAAAACCGGCGATTCGTTCTGGGAAACAATCCGCCTGTACCGACAGGGTCAGATCCGCGAGCCGCGGTTCGAGATTCCGGTCATCGCGCTGTCGCCGTCGACGCTCGGCGCGCCGCCAGCCGCCGGCCTGCGCGCGATCTGGTTCGGTCACTCGAGCGTACTACTCGAGATCGATGGCGTGAGGCTGATGGCGGATCCCGTGCTATCCGACGTCGTCTCGCCGCTACCGATCGGGCCGAAGCGCATGCACCCGCCGCCGATCAAGCTCGCGGACCTCTCGGGCATCGATGCCGTGTTGATCTCGCACGATCACTACGATCACCTGGACATGGCGACGATTCAGCACCTGGCGCAGCAGGGCACGCAGTTCTACGTGGGGCTCGGCGTCGGCGCACATCTCGAACGCTGGAAGGTTCCGCCCGCGCAGATCCATGAGATGGATTGGTGGGAGTCCGTCGACCTGAAGAGCGTGCAGATCAATTGCACGCCGGCGCGACACTATTCCGGACGCAAACGACAAGACAACTCGACGCTGTGGGCGTCCTGGGTCGTCAAAGGTGCGCAGCATTCGTTCTACTTCAGCGGCGACACCGGCTATGCCGATCACTTTCGCGCCATCCACGCGCGTTACGGCGACACCGATCTCAACCTGATCAAGATCGGCGCCTATGGAACGCCGCCGAGCTGGCTGGACATTCACATGGATCCGGAGTCGGCGGTGCGTGCGAATCAGGATCTCGGCGGCGGCATCCTTCTGCCCGTGCACTGGGCCACGTTCAACCTGTCGTATCACGCCTGGGACGAGCCGATCCTGCGTGCCGTGCGCGCGGCAGCCGATCAACACGTGCAGCTGGTTACGCCGCGCGTCGGCGAAGTCGTCGAGATCGGACAGCCGTTCAACAATGTCGAGTGGTACCAGCCGGCGCGCTGAGCCCCCAAGGACTTCGCAGGATTCCCGCGGTTCACTGAATTCTGCGAGTTGAGAACTCTCCTGCACAGGAAGAAGCTTGCTGCAGATGACGCAGCACGCATTCATCCCGCGGCGACTCGACCTGAACCATCTTCAGCCATCGAATCGGTACGGCGCATACGCTGTCATCCGCAATGCGCTGCCCTTGTTCGCACTCATCGCGCTCGCGCCATTGCTGGCTGCTCGCACGATTTCGGCCGCATGGTCGCTCGCACCCCTCGTCGGCCTGTTTCTCTACAGGATCACGCTCGTGATGCACGACTGCGTGCATCGATCGTTGTTCCGCAGTCGGCGAGTCAACGATTGCAGCGCCCGGTTGCTGGGAGCCCTGACCGGCATCGATGTCGGGCGCTTCAGAGCGCTGCATTGGAAACATCATCGGACGTATGGCCGCAGCGAGGATCCGCAGGGATTTCACTATCTCGAGGTTCAACGCATGAGTCGTGCGCAGTTCGCCTGGCATTTGCTGAAGCCCCTGTGCGGCGCGAACTTGCGTTACGTGGCGCGAGAAACCCTGCTTCATCCTGGAAACTTGTGGCGAGCCACGCGCCGCGGCGATGCACTACTCTTCGCAGCCGTCCAGGTTCTGATGTTCTTAGTCGTCACTGGCGGCGGACGGTACCTGTCTCTCGCGTTCCTGCCATTCGTCTCGGCGGCAACCTTCGGCCTGTTTCTCAGTCAGATTCGCGGCCTGGCGGAACACGGCTCACCTCGCGCGGGCGATCAGGCCGGACTGGTTCGTTCTCACGCGGCACGCATCCTCGAGCGCGTCCTGCTCTATGACCTGCATTTCAACTATCACTCGGCGCATCATCGGTGGCCGCAGTGTCCCAGCTGTCACCTGCCCTCGGTTCATGCGCGCTATCTGGCGGATGTACCGCTCCAGTCCAGCATGCTGGCAACAGTGAGTGCCATCCGCACGGGAGCTCACTCGTGAGCAAGACTCGGGTCTATTACAACAGCGCATGCCCGGTGTGTAACGCCGGCATCGCAGCAGAAAGACGCCGAATGGAGGCGTGCAATGTCGATGCTGAATGGATCGACATTCATCGCAATCCCGGACGGCTGGAAGAGATCGGAGCGAGCCAGGAGTTCGTTCGCAAACGGCTGCACGTTGCGGACGACAGCGGCGCGGTGCATGTCGGCGCGGCGGCGTTCGGAGCGCTTTGGAATCAGACCCCGCAGATGAGAATTCTGGCGACGTTGCTGCGGCTGCCAGTGATTGGCACGGTCGCGAACTTGGCCTACAACGTGTTCGCTGCTGGCTTGTATCGATGGAACAGATGGCACGGGCGGTGGTAGACCGCCCCGGCTCTCGTCAAAGACTGCCGAGCGTCGGCTCGATGCGAGTCTCCTTGAGCGGCTGTGCGCGGCTGCACGCGGCAAGAAACACCTCGCCGGGGCGCGTCAACCGATAGCCGTCTTCGCCGTCGCCGGCGCCGAAGGTACGTTCGACGAGGCTCAGCTTCTTGAGCGTGCCGAATGCACGCTCGACGTCGGATACGCGCATGTTGAGAGCGCTTGCGACATCGCTCGGCGTCAACAGATGGCCGGGTGGCAGGTCGGCGTGCGATCGAAGCACCTCGAGCTGCAGCCCGGTCAGTGCCGGCAGCTCGGAGACTTCGGTTCGCGCCAATCGTGCCTGCCGCTCGAGCGCGTAGGAGCGAAATGCAATGCCGAGCCGCCTCGTCACGACTCTGACTGCACGCCGCAATTCTTCATACAGTCGAACAATGAACGCGGTCAGCGCCCGATCCACGTCACGAACGAACCTGTAGACCAGGACGATCAGCACGATCGCGCCAAGCCAGACGACAGCGGAGATGAGTCCTGACTGCACACTGCCAGGACTGACGGACGAGAGCTGATCACCCGGGAGAAAGAAGCCGTGATGGAGCCGCAGCGCGATATCGACCAGTGTGCTTTGCAGATCGGCATTCATGACTGGCGACTCCGCTGTCAAAAGTGGGCCGGGCAGATCCCGGCCCACTTGCTTGCGCGATGGAGACTGTTGGTCAGCTCTTCTTCGGCTCTGCCTGCGTGAGCACCAGCTGACCGTCCTGGACCGGAATGCGCTCGCCGGGGTGATGATCCATCTTCACCGAGCTCTCGACACCGTCCAGGCGATAGCGCACGTCGTACCCGACCTGCTTTTCGTGCGTGTCGTAAACGGTTTGGCAGTGCTGCTCGGTCGTCTGATAGGTGTTGCCCTGCTGCATCCGACCCTGGACGCGGTTACCGGCGTAGCCGCCGGCCGCAGCGCCCGCGACCGTGGCGATCTTGCGTCCGTCGCCAGACCCAACTTGATTGCCCAACACGCCGCCGACGACTGCACCGATGACGGTGCCCGCGACCTTGTGTTGATCCTTGGCTTCGCGCGTGCGTGTCACTGACACGTCCTCGCATACCTGGCGCGGCGTCTTCTCGGTCTTCATGATGGGCTGCACGGCCAGTACTTGCGCGTACTCCGGTCCGCTCATCATCTTGTAGCCCGCAAATACGCCGCCGGCGGTTGCCACCGCCGCGCCCGCAACGAGACCCGTCAACAACGACTTGTTCATTCAGTTTTCCTCTCATGGCTCGAAGAGCCACCGTCGCGAATTTTCGATTGCAAGGTGTCGCGAAGCCAACTGCCGCAGTTCGGCGACAGAAGATTGGACATAAGCACGCCGGTCTCAAGTCCGCGAAGGTGCCGGCCGATACCTGAATGCTGGTGGGTCCGCCCGCATTCCTCACGCGTTATGTCGATGGAGCAGCAAGGAGCAACATCGCCGGATCTCGCCGTCTCCGAGACCGACGGCACGATTTCCATCGAGCTCAATTTCAAGGCCTTCGCGGACAACGTTCCGACGAGCCAGCATGCGAAGCGGGCGCCCAGCCATGGCGACCCATCGCTCCAGGACTTCGCCGATCAGGCGCTCGAATTCGCGGCGCTGCGCGCAGAGCTGAAGCGACTGACGCGCGATCACGAAATCCTGCAGCAGCAAGCGGCGGCCCGCGAAGCACGGATAGATGAGCTGCGCCGTGAGCTGAGCTCCGCGCGGATGCAGCTTCGCGAAGCGCAACGGCAGCAGTCGCAAGCATTCGCGGAGGCCACCATCGCGCAAGAGCCGCCGCATGTCGGCCCGCAACTGCTGCCGCTGGATCGGCCCGACAGTCCCATTGCGCTCTCTCGCGACATCGTCACGATCGGCCGCACCAGCAAGAGCGACGTGTGCATACGTTCCAGTGCAGTAAGCCGCGATCATGCGCGGCTGCTGGTCGCGCCAAACGGCGTGACACTCGTCGACGTGAGCAGCACCAACGGCTGCTTCGTCAACGACGTACCGGTAAAAAAGCACCGGCTTCGGGACGGCGACCTGGTGCGCATCGGCGATCGCTCGTTCCGATTCGCCTGCAGCCCGGCTGGCTCATAAGCGCTGAGGGCAAGCCGCGGCGCCCCTCGAACCGACGCGAATTCGCGCGACCGCCAGTCGTACCATCCAGCTGCGATGACTGGCTCACGTCTATTTGCAGCTCTCCTGCTCACTGCGGCCGCAGCCACCGGTCGAGCCGACGACTGGCGCTATTCCGTCGGCATTCACGACTTCGCGGTGCCGGACGTGGACTCGGACACCTACGGCATCAACGGCAGCGTATCGCTCGACAAACACACCGCGGCCGGACGGCACGTCTATGGGTCCGCAGTTGTGTACGTAGACAACGACAAGGACGACCTGGATCCCAGCCGCATTCCGATCTGGTGGCAAATCCACGCGGGCACCGACGGCGATTTCCGGCGAGGCGATCGCACTCGTCTCGGGTGGAATGCAAACATCGATACTCGCATCAACACCGCCAGCTCCATCGAACGCGAGATCTTCGCGATGCCGGCGCTCGTGGCTGGCTACGACACGAACATCTTCGGGGCCTCGGCGCAGGCGGCCATGGGATGGTTCTTCCTGGAGATCGACGACGACGTGCCAAAGGCACGCGGCTACGTTCGGGAGGAACGCGGCGACTTCCGCAACAGCACGCTCGGCTATTCGCTCGCGGCTGACATGAAGCTCAAGCTCGGAGCGTCTTTCTCGGCTTACGGCCAGGCGCAGGAGTGGTGGGACAGTCACGACTGGGTGGAGACTCACTACCAGGTGGCGCTGCGCATGGCGGCGGGCCGATCGCACGAGCAGAGCAGCGAGTTCGTGTTGAGCGCCGACTTCTACGAATACAACCTCGACCCCTATTTCCGTCCGAGTGTGGGGGTGCCGATCATGCCCTGGGACAACGACGTGATGATCAGGCTGTCGTTCGACACGGCCTGGAAGCGCTAGGACATGCGTGCGCTCCTGGCAGCGCTCGTCGTCGCAGTATCCTGGCCGGCGGCGGCGCAGGACCGCAACATCACCCTCCCGGTTGCGGAGCTGGAGCACATGCTCGGCTCGGAGCCGATGCAGATCGTCGACGCCAAGGTGAGTCGTCCGAAGTTGCAGGACGCCGTCGACATCACTCTCAAGGCCAACGTGTCGTTCTCCGGCCGGCCGCCGCTGCTCGTCAAGGTTCGCCCGGCCGAGCGTGGGGCGCAGGCGTTCAACAACGTCCCCCGCTACGATCTCGCGGCCTACGAGCTGCAGAAGCTGCTCATGGATACGGAAGAGTCGGTCGTGCCGCCGACTTCGGTGCGCATGGTGCCGCTGGCGGAGATGAAGCGCTATTCGTCCGACGTTAGAACGACGTTCCCGGGTTCGGACGACGTGTTGTGCGTGGTGCAGTACTGGCTGCAGGACGTGACGGTGCCCCAAGACGTCCTGTTCCCGGAGCGGTTCGAGAGCGATGCGCTCTATGCGCGGCATATCGGACAGCTCAACGTTTTCACCTATCTCATCAGTCACCGCGACTCGAATCTCGGCAACTTCATGATCTCGGCGGTGCCGGAAGGCGGGCGCGTGTTCTCGATCGATCATGGGGTCGCGTTCGCCTCGGAATCCAGCGACCGCGGCGAGCTGTGGCGCACGATGCGCGTGAAGCGGCTGCCCGCCGATACCGTGGCGCGCCTGCGCAAACTCACGGAGGCGGAGCTCGCATCGCGACTCGGCGTGCTCGCCGAATGGAAGCTCGAGAGCGGTCACTACGTTGCAGTCTCTCCTGGAGCGAACCTGGCGCCGCGGCACGGTGTACGGCGCAAGGAGAGCGTCGTGCAAATGGGCCTGTCGAGCAGCGAGGTCGGTGCGGTGTGGAATCGCGCGCAGAAGCTCCTTAGGATGATCGATGATGGAGAGATCGCGACGTACTGAGAGCGCGGTCGCACGGGTGCTATGCCTGATTCTGGTATCGCTCCCGTCGATCCCGCGGGCCGAGGCCGATCGATGGCCGAACATCGAGCGCGTCATCGCCTTCGCCGATGTGCACGGCGCCTACGACGATCTCACCCAGTTGCTGCGGACCGTCGGCGTCGTCGATGCGCAACTGCATTGGGCGGCCGGCACGGCCCACGTCGTGAGCACCGGCGATCTCATGGATCGCGGCCCCGGCTCGCGCCAAGTGCTGGACCTGCTGATGCGCCTGCAGACGGAAGCGCAGTCTGCCGGTGGCATGTTGCACGTCCTGCTCGGCAATCACGAAGCGCTGAACCTGCTGGGCGATCTGCGATACGTCACGCCTGCGGAGTTCGCTGCGTACAAGGCCGAGGACCCGGCGGACCTGCCCGACAATACGCACCCGCCTGGCTACTTCGGCAAGCGCGCAGCGTTCGCGCGCGATGGTCAGTATGGACGCTGGCTCCTGGGTCTTCCGGTCGCAATCATCATCAATGACACGCTGTTCATGCATGGCGGGCCTTCGCTTGTGCTCGCGGGTCTGTCAATCGAGGAGATCAATCAGCGTTACCGCGGGGCGCTGTCGAGCGTCGAGAGCCTCGATGCCGCGGATCAGATTCCTTTGCTCAGCCATGACGGTCCCAACTGGTATCGCGGCGCCGCGCTCTGCAACGAAGCGTCGGAGACCGATGTCCTGAAGCCGCTGATGGAGGGCCTCGGCGTCAAGCGCGTCGTGATCGGCCATACCATCACCCGCAATCTGCGCGTGGTGTCGCGCTTCGACGGCAAGGTCGTGAAGCTGGACACGGGGATGAACCGTCCGGTTTACAAAGGACATCCCGCAGCGCTGTTGCTCGATCACGGCGACGTGCGCGTCATGTATGCCGAAGGTGGACAGCCGGCAGCCGTGCCTCGCGAACAGCTGTTCGTCGCTCCATCCTCGCTCGACGATGCAGCCGTAGCTTCGATCCTGACGAACGGTACTGTCACCGTCAGTGGGCCTCGCGGTGCTGCCGCGCTGGATGTCGTCGTAGAACAGGACGGCAAGCGCGTGCCTGCCGTGTTCGCGCAGAGCTCTGCCGATGCGATTCGAAAAAACCTCGCGGCCTACCGGCTGGATCGCGCGCTGCAACTCGGCCTCGTGCCGGCGACCGTGCAGCGCGCCGTGAACGGCCAGGCCGGCATCCTGCAGGCCCGGCCGGAGCGCTGGGTGACTCAGACCGATGTCGAGCAGAAATCGCTGCGCCCGAGCGGATGGTGCGCGCTCGAGCCGCAGTTTCAACTCATGTACGCCTTCGATGCGCTCACCGGCAACGAAGGCCGCACGCGCGATCGTATTCTCTACGACGCTGCGGAGTGGCTGCTGCTGCTGACCGGACACGAGCAGGCGTTCGGGACGGGCAAGGCGTTGCCGCGCCATCTTCGGGCCGCGCCACCGCAGCCTGGCCCCGAAATGCGGCGCCGGCTCGCGCTGCTCGACAAGGCGACACTCACGCAGGCGCTTGGCGACCTGCTCAACGATCGCGAGAGCACTGCACTCCTCGCGAGGCGCGACCTACTGCTGGCGAATCCGAAAGTCGCTCGCAGCTTCCATGCCGTCGACGTCGCTCGCGACGACCCGGACCGTGATGTCGGCGGATAGATTGCTCGGCAAGACGCCGGTGAACGCGCATTCCCGGATATCGAACCGCAGCCACTTCGGCAGTGGACTGCCGTCTGCCAGGAGCGCCCGCAGCCGCAGGACATCGCCTGGATCCTCGTCCCGGAACGAGTCGCCGGGGATGACGTGCCTGAAGGCTTGCCCGGGCTCGCAGACGAGATCGTCGATCGGCTTGCAGGCCACAGGTGCGAGGTTGGTGACTTTCTCGCGTGCCATCTTGATGAACTCCCGGCCGATCGCGACCGCCAGGCCGATCCACAAAACTGCGAGGAACAGGTTGAGCACCGCGAACTGCGCCGCCGACCAGTGCAGCCAGTTGAGGCCCGCGTAGACGACGCCGGCCTGGATCAAGTCGCCAAGACGCCAGAAGAACGTATCGATCGCGGTCTTGCCGTCGTACTTCGCATCGCGGCTCACCGGCAGGAACAGCGCCTGGCGCGTGGTGTTCATCAGCGAATAGTCGATGCCGTTCTCGGCGATCTTCACCAGCTGGATGATCGTGAAGATCGGCACGAACACGATGCAGCCATAGCCGAGCGCGACGACGATGGGCATCACCAGCAACGCGCCCGGCACGCCGACCCAGCGATAGATGCGGGAGACGAGAAACAGCTGCACCAGCACGCCGATGGAAGTGAACCAGAACTGGAACTGACCGTAGAACGCAGCAATCAGATCGCCTTTGTTCAGTGTGCCGCCACTCGCAGCGATCTGCGCGTCCGCATTGCGGCTGACGACGTCCGCGAGGATGAACTCGCCGGTCGAGTTGATCCAGTTGAGCAGCACGATCAACAGCGCGATCAGGAGCAGGTAACGGTCGCGCAGCACCAGGCCGATGCCGCCCATGATGTTCATCGCTCGTTTCTCGTGTTCCGGGCTCGCAGCTCGCGATTCGGCCGGCGCGGCCGCGGCGGCGGCTCCTGCGATGCTCACCGTCACGAGCAATGCAGCTGTCGCAACCAGCATCAGCCCCTCAGGCGTCAGCGCCGCTACGGTGAGTTGCGCGCACTTGGCGCCCGCCAGTGCGCCGAAGTTGCCGCCGAGCATGATCATCGGAAACAGGCGCTGCCCGCTCTTGAGGTTGTACGTGTCGGCAGCGAACGCCCAGAACTGCGCGGTGACCATCACGCCGAAGATGCTCACCCAGACGAACAGCGCGACGCCGATGCGCTGCTCGAACCAGGCGAACGCCGCGAAGATCACGATGTTGGCGGCGAAGAACCAGCTCACGGCGCGCAGCAATCTTGCACCGTCCACACGACGGCGCACACGGCTGTACAGCGGGACGACGATCATCAGCAGCAGCGCAATCGCGGCCAGCGAGTAGGCGCGCACGGCTGCACTGAACTCCGACAGCAGAAACGCTTCGCGCAGCGCCTTGAGGATGTAGTACGAGAACAGGAACAGGAACGCGCTGACGAAAAACAGCGCCAGGCTGCGGCCCTCACCGGGCCGGATGCGGGTGAACAGCGTCAATGCGCGTTCGAGTGGACTGAGACGACTGTAGTCAGTCAGCACGGCGGCGAGGCTCCACCTGACGATCGCTGGAGCGATAGTCTGAGGGAACGGTGCAGCGTGCTGAATGGTGGCCCGGGGCAATCAGCGCCGCAGGCGCGCAGACCACAGCCAGTACATCAGGCTCAGCAATCCCAGGAACGGAATCCCGAAGACCAGCGTCATTCGAAACGCTTGATTGAACAGCGTAGTCAGCAGAACCGAGGCCATGAGGCCCGCTCCGAGGAGCGTCGTGAACGGATACCCCCACATCCGGAACTGCGGGCCGGACTGCGCACGTGCCCGCTGGGCTCGCCGGAAAAAGTAATGCGTGATGAAAATCATCATCCAGACGAACATCACGCCGAAGCCGGAGATCGACAGCATCACCAGATAGGCCTGGTCGGGCCAGAGTGCGCCGAGCACCGCTGCAATTGCGACACCTGAGCTCGACAGCAGCAGGGCCTGCAGGGGCACACCGCGCTTGTTCAGCACACCAAAGCGCCGCGGCGCCTGGCCCGCGCGCGACAGACTGAACATCATGCGCGTGCACACGTACAGGATGCTGTTCATCGAAGAGAGTGCTGCGACGAGAATGACGAAGTTGATGACGCCGGCTGCAGCCGGAATGTGCGTCATGCGCATCGCCCTCACGAATGGACTCTCGCCTGCGCCGGCGGCAGTCCACGGCATGAGGGCGAGCATCAATGCGAGCGTCAGCAGGTAGAAGAGAATGAGCCGGACGATCGTCGAGCGGAACGCGCGCGTAATTGCGACCTGCGGCTGCTCGGCTTCGCCGGCTGCGACCGCGATCATCTCCAGGCTGAGATAGCTGAAGACCGCGACCATGACGGCGATCCAGGCACCCCACCAGCCGTGCGGCAGGAAGCCCCCGTGCGCCGTGTAGTTGCTGAAGCCGACAGGCTCGGCAGTGCCGAACACGAGGTAGCTCGCGAGCACGATGAAGCTGACGATCGCCGTGACCTTGATGACGGAGAACCAGTACTCGATCGTGCCGAAGACGTTGACGGCGAGCGCGTTCGCGAGCACCAGGCTCCCCGAGAACACGAAGATCCACAGCCAGCCCGGAGTCATGGGGAACCAGTACTTCATGTAGACCGCAACGGCAGTGACTTCCGCGCCGACCGCAAGCACGTTGCCGCTCCAGTAGCACCAGCGCACCAGGAAACCCGCGAGCGGCCCCACGTAGTGCTCCGCGTACGCGCCGAACGAGCCCGTCAGAGGATGAGTGACGGTCATTTCCGCGAGGCACCCCATGAGCAGCAGCGCAACGACTGCGCCGATCAGGTAGCTCACGAGGACGCCGGGGCCGGCGAGGCTGATTGCGAAACCGCTGCCGAGAAACAACCCGGTGCCGATCGCGCCGCCGATCGCGATCATCGAGAGTTGGCGCGCGCTCAGGCTCCGATGCAGGCCCCGTTCGCGTTCGGTGATCTCGTCGAAACTCTGCTGGCCTGCGCTCATTGCATCTCTCTTCGAGGTTCTTGTTCCGATCAATATACAGCCCTTGACCTTGCCGCTACGTCAATCTCTACCGTGCGCTCCGTCGGCAACTTCGTGGAGACGCAGATGACGAATCGACGCACATTTATCAGCATGGCTGCGACAGCGGCCGGCGCTGCAACCGCAATGGCGCAGGCGCCGGGCGCCAAGGCGCAGGGGACCAATGCTCGCAACCACGCGGGAACGATCCGGACTCGCGACGGTGCAGAGCTGTTCGTGAAGAACTGGGGGTCGGGCCGCCCGGTCGTCCTCACACACGCCTGGCCCCTGTCTGCGGATTGCTGGGATCATCAGGCGGTCGCCCTGGTCGACGCCGGATACCGCGTGATCGCATACGATCGCCGCGGATTCGGTCGCTCGAGTCAACCCGGCAGCGGCTACAACTACAACACCTATGCAGACGATCTGGCGGCGGTGATCGACGCGACCGGCGCGAAGGATGCAACCCTGATCGGCTTCTCGATGGGCGGCGGCGAAATCGTCCGTTATCTCGCGCGTCACGGCAGCGGCGCGGTCATCAAGGCGGGACTGGTGGCAACGGTGGTGCCGGGGCTGGCCAGGAGCGCCAACAATCCAAACGGCGTCGACCCGTCGTTCTTCGACGGGCTCAAGGACAACTTGCGCAGGGATCGCGCCACGTTTCTCTCGGGGTTGCTCAAGGATGTCTTCTACGACGTGGAAACCAGCAAGAAGAGCACGAACCCGGTTTCGCAGGCAGTACTCGACTGGTCGCTGCAGATGGCGATGCAGGCGAGCATTCGCGCGCTGATCGAATCCGTCGACGCCTTCGGCAAGGAGGATTTCACTGCCGACCTTGCCGCAGTCGAAGTGCCGACGCTGATCCTGCACGGCAACGCCGACAAGCCGGTGCCGCTCGAGCTGACCGCGAAGCGCGCGGCGGCGGCGATCAAACAAGCGAAACTGATCGTGTATCCCGGCGCCACGCACGGGCTGCTGGTCACGGAACGCGAACGTGTCACGCATGACTTGCTCGAGTTCCTGCGTGCCTAGCAGGCAGACAAAGGCGCGGGCGGCACCGCCGCCCGCGCCACCGAAAGAACGACGCGGCCAGTCCGGGTCCGATAGAATGCCGGCCCCCATCCGCCGGGCCTCCACCGGCGACCCTCTGACCGCGAGAATTCCGTGTCAACCGATCTCCCTACGGCGCCCGCGCCCCTGGCGTTCCGCGACCTGTCATTGAACGAAGCCCTGGTCCGTGCGCTCGCCGACGTGGGCTACGAATCCCCGTCGCCGATCCAGGCGGCGACCATTCCCCGCATGCTCGACGGCGCGGACGTCGTCGGCCAGGCGCAAACCGGCACCGGCAAGACTGCAGCTTTCGCCTTGCCGATCCTGTCCCGCATCGATCTGCAGCAGCGGGCCCCGCAGGCGCTGGTGCTCGTGCCCACCCGCGAGTTGGCGATCCAGGTTGCCGAGGCCTTTCAGCGCTACGCGGCGCACCTGACGGGCTTTCACGTCGTGCCGATTTACGGCGGACAAAGCTACACGCCGCAGCTCCACAGTCTGCGTCGCGGTGTGCACGTGGTGGTTGGCACGCCCGGCCGCGTGATGGATCACATCAAGCGGGAGACTCTGCAGCTCGCGACGCTGAAGTACTTCGTGCTGGATGAGGCCGACGAGATGCTGCGCATGGGGTTCATCGATGACGTCGAGTGGATCCTGGAACAGGCGCCGAAGGAACGGCAGATCGCGCTGTTCTCAGCCACCATGCCGGCAGCCGTGCGGCGCATCGCGCAGAACCATCTGCGCAAGCCCGCCGAAGTCACGATCAAGAGCAAGACCAGCACCGCTAGCAAGATCCGGCAGCGCTACTGGGTCGTCAGCGGCATGCACAAGCTCGACGCGCTGACGCGCATCCTCGAAGCGGAACCGTTCGACGGCATGCTGGTGTTCACGCGCACCAAGCTCGCGACCGAGGAGCTCGCCGAACGTCTGGAAGCGCGAGGCTTCGCGGTCGAAGCGCTCAACGGCGACATCGCGCAGCCGCAGCGCGAGCGCACGATCGCTCGCCTCAAGGCCGGGCAGATCGACATCGTCGTCGCGACCGACGTCGCCGCGCGTGGACTCGATGTCGAGCGCGTCAGCCATGTCGTGAACTACGACGTCCCTCATGACTCGGAAGCCTACGTGCATCGCATCGGCCGCACCGGACGCGCCGGCCGGAGCGGTGAGGCAATACTTTTCATCGCGCCTCGCGAGCGCAACATGCTGCGTGTGATCGAGCGCGCAACGCGACAGACCATCGAGCAGATGGAATTGCCGAGCATCCAGGATGTGAACGATCAGCGCGTCGCACGCTTCAACGACCGCATCAGCGCCGCGCTCGCCGCCGGCGAAGGCGCGGCGTTTCGCGAGCTCATCGAGCGCTTCGAAAGCGAGCACAACGTTCCGGCCGTCGAGATCGCCGCGGCGCTGGCGAGCCTGGCGCAGGGGAAGAAACCGCTATTGCTGGATGTAGCGAGCGAAAAGCGCGAGCCGCGCGCAGAGCCCGAGCAACGCCGAGAATCCGAGCATCACAAGCATCGAGCACATGACGAATCGCCGCGACCAGCTCGTCCCGCGCGTGTGGACACGAACCTGGCGGATGCAGACATGCAGACGTACCGCATCGAAGTCGGCCGCGCGCACGGGGTCCAGCCCGGCAACATCATTGGCGCGATCGCCAATGAAGCCGGTCTCGACGGCAAATTCATCGGCCGGATCGTGCTTCGCGACGACCACAGCTTCGTCGACCTGCCCGCCGGGATGCCGAAAGAGATTTTCCGGCAGCTGCAGAAGGTGCGCGTCGCCGGCCAGCAGCTGCAGATCAGTCGCGCGTTGAAGACCCAGACGGAGCGACTGCGCAGCGAGCGAGCGCATTCGGACAAGGGCCCACGCAAGGGCAAGGCGCCACGGCGCTGAGCACGGGATGCAGATCTGGGTCGACGCCGACGCGTGTCCCGCTGCGATCAAGGAGATCCTGTATCGCGCGGCAAATCGTGCGCGCGTACGCGTGACGCTGGTCGCGAATCAATCGCTGCGCATTCCCGCGTCGCCCTACATCCGATTCACGCAGGTTGGTCCCGGCCTCGATGTCGCCGATCGACGCATCGTTGAGCTGCTCGAGGCGGGAGATCTGGTCGTGACTGCCGACATTCCCTTGGCGGCTGCGGCCATCGACAAGAATGCGCACGCGCTGAACCCGCGGGGCGAGCTGTACACGAAGGACAACATTCGCGAGCGGCTGTCGATGCGGAACTTCATGGACGAGCTGCGCGGCAGCGGGGTCGCGACCGGCGGCCCGGCTGTGCTGAATCAGCGCGATCGCCAGGCATTCGCGAATGCACTGGACTCGTTTCTGGCGAAGGTCAACCTCTGAGCGCGACCGCGAAGAAGGCGATAGCCATCAGAACCGCGGCGATGTGCATGAAGCGCGCTAGGTGAGACATGGCAATGATCCTTGAGGCATTCGTACAGTGCGCGGGAACTGTACGGTGCGCGCTCACACGGACCAATCCCACGGGCGGAATTAGACTGCGGAATACAGGTCATCAATGCTTCGGCGCAACCGACGCTACGACGCAGGCGATTCCTGCTCGACCCAGCGCAAGGCGTCGTCGAGGTCCTGCAGCAGCTGGTCGCGCGCGTCGCTGAATCCGTGGTCCTTTGCTTCGACCGTGTAGAGACGCAGCGTCGGCGTATCCGGGCCGAGCAGCTCGCGCGACTCGACTGCGGGAACGTAGTCATCGTTGGTCGACTGGATCACCGCGAGGCGCGCGGCGCCCATGTACTTCAGCGCCGGGTACAGCTGGATGCGCCCCTGATCGTCGACCTGGATTCGCGGGTCGTCTTTGGGCGCATGCAGGTAGTCGGCTTCGCGTGTCAGCGCGATGGCAACCGCGCCGCCGATGCCGTCGCGCAGATCCTTATGCACTGCCGTGAATGCCACAACGGAAGCGCCGCGCGAGAATCCGACGATGACGATCGGTGTCGTCTCCGGCAGACCCAGGTGTTGCTTCGCCTGCGCGTACAGGTCCTTCAGCTCCTGCGCAGCCCGCTCGGCGCTGATGCGCTCGCCGGAGCGTGCGATTTCCTGCAGCGCCGCGGGCGAGCTGTACCCCATCATCGTGTAGCCCTGTTCGGCAAGATGTCGGAATACAGCGTGACTGGTGCCAAGCCAACCGTCGTCGCCGGTGGCAAACACCACGAGATAGCCGGGATGCCGGTCGTGCACCGGGCGAACGTCGATTGCGTCGATCTCGCGACCCAGCGTGTGGACCGGCTGCACGGTCACGTCGTACACGCCTGGCACTGAGGTCAGACGCGGACCGAGACAGCCGGCCAGGATGACGGCCAGGCAAACAGCGGCGAACAGTCGAATCGTGTGCATGCTGCGGAGCGTACGCCCGCCGCGCCCGGCCTGCCTACGTGATAAGGGCACCGCTCACGTCAACCGCCTTGCCACTCCCGCGTTCTCCGCTTCAGTACCAATCACTCCGTGGGGAACTCTTATGTTCACTTCAGGATTGCGCGCGGCGTTGCGGAGCTGCGGCTTCACTCTGGCCTTGTTTCTGGCCGCCTGCGGCGGAGGCGGCGGCAGCATGCCCTCTTCGAGCAACGCTGCTCCCACCTCCAACTGCAGCGATTGCGGCACGATGTTCGTCGCCATCACCGACGCCGACGGCGACTTCCTCAGCTACTCCGTCGACGTCACCTCGCTCAAGCTGAAGAAGGCCAACGGCACGCTGGTCGAGACGCTGCCCGCGACGACGCGTATCGACTTCGCGCAGCTCGTCGACCTTACCGAGTTCTTCACTGCCGCCACCATCCCCAACGGCGAGTACGTCGCGGCGACGCTGCGTCTCGACTACTCGAACGCCGACATCAGCGTCGAGCAGAACGGCGCGCCGGTGGCGGCGCGCGCGGTGGATGCGAGCGGCAACGCGCTCGGCGCCGTCGACGTCACCGTGACGCTCGACAACCGGCATCACCTCATGGTGGCGCCGGGCCGACCCTCGTTGTTCACGCTGGACTTCAATCTGGCTGCGACCAACGCGGTCGACCTGACCACGACGCCCGCCACGGTCACCGTGACGCCGGCGCTGGTCGCATCGCTCGACCTCGTCGAGCAGAAGGACGTGCGCGTACGAGGTCCGCTGGTGAGCGTGGACAAGACCGCCGGCACGTACATCGTCGACCTGCGTCCCTTCGACATGCGCGCCCAGCGTTTCGGTGAAGTCACTGTGCACACGGATGCGAGCACCACGTTCGAGGTCAACGGCACGAACTACACGGGCAGCGCCGGTCTCGACGCGCTGGCCGCGGCGGGCGCTGGCACGGTCACGGCCGCCTTCGGCACACTTACTACGG
>DATNFA010000134.1:0-25138 GCA_035606615.1 Steroidobacteraceae bacterium | reverse complement strand
CTCCACGATCAAGGAAGTCCCGTTCACGGTCACGCTGGGTGCTCCCTATCGACTGCGCCTCGAAGCCTTCGGCTCCTCGCTGCGGTTCTACGTCAACGACACATTGATGGCCGAGGGCCAGGACGACACGCTGCCCACCGGGCGCTATGGGCTCATCACGTTCAACGCGTCGGCCGACTTCGACAATTTCCGCGTGATACGTCCGTAGCCGTTACGCGCTGATGCCGCTCACAGGCAGAGTAACGCGCAGGTCGCAAGCTACTTGCCGTCTGCCGTCAGGGTGCGAACGGGCTTGCCGTTCTCGTCGAGAAAGGCAATCGAGGCGACGCCTTCCGCTGTCACGTTCAAGTACAGGCGCGGCCGTCCCTTGTCATCGGACAGCGTCACACCGGAAGAGCGATCGCTGCGCCTGCCCATGCTAAGACGAGGATGTCCTAATCCGCCGGCCTTGGCCAAGCGCTCGAACTCAGCCTTGCCTTGCGGAGTGCCGGGATTCAGGTCCCATCGGATCGGCGTGTCCGGCCTATCGCTGAACTCGAGGGTGGCGTAGCGCCGGCCGTTCTCCTGTTCCTGTTCGAGCGCGATGACCTGGTCCTGCTCGTATGGGTCGAAGCTCAAGTGCCCATGGCTGGATACCTTGCCATCCTTCTTGGCGCCGCCGAAGATCAGACCACCGGTCTCGGTACCTTCGTCGTTCACGAAAAGAATGCCGGCGCTGCTCTGCCGGTCCGGATGCGGAATTTCTTTCCCTCTCCAAGGCACGCCGGGAGCTGTAGCCTTGCTGAAAACGACCATGCGCAGCGTGCCATCCGGCTCGCGCACGTTGATCCGTTGCACGTCGATCTCCTGAAAGCTCGCTTTGCTCGGATTGCTCGTCGCTTGAGTGATGGTGAGGACACCCAGGACGGTCGTGCTCAGAACGCAGTAAGCAAGCATTCCGTTCTTCAGTGCCGGCATGTCTGTCTCCCTCTGCGAGTGATGCGGCTTGCATTCATTCTATGCGCGCCCTTCTGGCGAGTTGGACCGGGCGCGAGCCTCGATCGGAAATTGCACTTCGACGACTCCAGGCGCGGCAGCCGGGTGGCCCGCATACAACTCGCGCATCGGCCCAACTATCCGATAGCCGAGCGTCATCGCGCGCTCGATGGCAGCGCGATAGACGAGCTGGGAGTCGCTGTCATCCTCGTCGTGAACGATGGACGCCACCGTACAACCTGGCACCTCGATCAGATCCGCTCTGGTCGACAGCTTGCTGCGACCGATGAATATGAGCGCCTCGCACTCGATCTCCGCGCCGCGCGTGCTGCACCGATGCCAGATGGCCCCATATCGCATGATTGGCGCACGCGAGGGCAGGTGCGCACGGATCGTCTGCAGCAGTTCGCCGACTTCTTCATATGAGTTGCAGCGTCGCCGCAGGCTCACAGCCCTTGCGGGTTCAACGCTGCGAATCGCCACTTCGTATAGGGGCGCATGTCCGACGCGCTCGATTTCGGCAATGCGTGCTTCGACCTCTGCCAGGCGCGCGCGCTCCAATTGGACTCGCGCTGCCAGGGCCGTGCGGCGGGCAGTAAGCATCTCCCGTAGCTCGCCAGTCGGATTGTCGACGCGCAGGAGATGACGCGTCTCTTTGAGCGAGAAGCCGAGGCTGCGATAGATGAGCAGCCGGTTCAGGGTTGCCAGCTGGTTGACACGGTAATAGCGATACCCTGTGCTGCGGTCGATGGTATGAGCGGGCAGGAGGCCGAGCTCATTGTAGTGACGCAGCTGTTTAACCGACACCCTCGCGAGGCGCGAGAATTCACCGATCTTGAGCATCACTCCTCCCGATCACTCCAGCGCGGGCAGCAGCAGATCGGACGTCTGCGCAACCTCGTAGCGCCGCACCCAGGACGTACGTACCTGAAGCCTGCGCAGCCCCAGTCTGAACTGCCGCAGCGTGGCACCCCGTAAATGCGCATTCAAGGCGCCGTCATCGCGCCAGCGTTCGCTCAACTGCAGTCGCGTGGGCGCCGCCACGTCGACTGCGAAAGCGTAGTGCAGGCAACCATCCTCCTTCAACGTTTCCGCCACCATTTGTCGGGTGAGCTCAATGAGTGCGTTCATCTGTGCTTCATCGCTCTCGATTTGTGCAAGGACGACGATCTCGCCGGTGCTCGGCGCCGGCAGCATCGCCACGGCTTCGATCTCGATTAGCCAGTCCGGCCGCACCAGGCGGCTCACGAAAACGAACGTGCTGGTTGGCGGGGACTTCGTGTTGACAAATCGATCGCGGACTTCGACCACCGCGCGCTGCTGGGCGGGTTCAACTGTATCGACGCAGTAGTAGTTCAGCTTTACCACATCCGCGAACGTCGCACCGGCGCCGCGCAGCGCGATACCGAGATTCGTGAACACCTGCTCGAGCTGCACCCGAAAGTCGCCGAGGCCGATCAAGTCCCCTGCCGCGTTTCGCGGGACCTGCCCGGACAGGTACAGCAGCTTCCCGGGGTTGACCTCGGCGACGTGCGAGAAGCCGACGCTGGGTGGCAGGCCCTCCGGATCGAATAAGCGCAAGCCGGAATCGAAATTAGATGACATGGGTCTCTCTCTGGCAGGTCGGGCAGCAAGTGTCAGGTCTCCGGCGCAGGGAGAGTCAAGAGTGCGACCTCCCGCCTACACCTTCCCCCGAAAGAACCGCGCCACCGCGTCCGCCGCGCGCGCGATCAGCTGCGGATCGTCGTAGAAGTCGATCTGCCCGACCGAGCTGAGCCACAGCTCTTCATGCGGGCCAGCGAGGCCGCCGATAAATTTGCGTGCGAGCGACGGCGACAGTGCATTTTCCGAATGCACGACCAGTGTCGGTACTTTGATGGATTGCGAGACGCTGTTCGCATCGAACTGTGTCGTGTACGCGAACGATTGCACCGCGAAAGCATTTACATAGTTCGGCACCGCTCCGCGAGCCGTGCCGTAGAACTCGTATGCCTCGCGTAACGGCATACCTACGTCTCCACCGTCCGGTGCGACGGCCGGAATCGTCTCGACGATTCCCGTTTCGCGCCACTTGCGCTCCGCCCCTCGTCCGCGCTCGATGCGCGCCTGGCTGGCGGCGATGGAATCGGGCGTTGCCTCCGCGTAGAACCCGGCGATGCCGGCGAACGCCAGGAACGAAGGTTCCTCGGCGACGGCCGCAGCCATGTAACCAGCACCGGCGCAGACCCCGACGGCGGCCAGCGGCAGACCGCGGGTCCGTGGCGTCGCCTGCACCGCCGCGAGCGCCGCGCGAATGTCTGCGATCTTGGCGCGCGGATTCTCGAACTGACGCGGCTGCCCGCCACTTTCGCCGAAGTAACGATGATCGAAGGCGAGCGCGGCGAAACCGCGCTCGGCCAACGCGCGGGCATGCGCACCGCTCGCCTGCTCCTTGACGCTCGTCAACGGACCGGTCAGCACCAGCGCCGCAATCGGCGTGCCCTCCGGCAAGAACAGATGGCCGCGGATACGCTCGCCGCTGGATTGAAACTCGAATTGCTCTTTCATGCTTTCGCTCCTTCGATTACCGGCTCGCGCAGCTTGTGCACCCATGTCGCGAATGCCGCGAGAAACTCCGCGAGTGAATCGACCGTTCGTGTGTCGATCAGCCGACCGTCCGCATCGAACAGCTCCCCGGCGCTGCGCAGATAAAGCTGCGGCGCTGGCATGACGATCGCACCACATGCGGTGAGCGCGTGGCGCAACTGCGACTGAGCGATCCGTGTGCCCCACGCACCGGGAGTGACTCCCAGGATGCCGATCGGCTTGTCCTCGATCACAACGGGTTCGCCGCGCGACAGCCAGTCGACCATGTTCTTGACCACACCTGGCAGCGACTGATTGTACTCAGGTGTCGCGATCAACATTCCCTCCGCACTCGCGACGGCGCTGCGCAGGCGCTCGACACCGGGAGGCGCACGCGGCATTTCCAAGTCTTCGTTGAAGAGTGGCACCGACGCCAGCTCATCGTAGACGCTGATCTGCAGCGACTTCGGCGCGAGCGTCGGCACCGCCTGTACCACACGATGGTTGAACGAATTGCGTCGCAGACTGCCGCCCAGGGCGAGCACGCTCATGCCTGGTGGCTCAAGCGAAAGCATCGAAGAGAATGCCTGCTGCAGACACCAGCAGCAGCGCGCCCATCGTCCGATCGAACCAGAGCCGGGCACGCGGCCGCGAGAGCCAGCGCGACGATACCGTACCAGCAACCGCCCAGATGCTTAGACATGCGCTCGAAATGACGGCAACCAGCGCAGCCAGCCCCAGCACGCTACCAGTCCCGTCCATCGCCGCGACGGCGGTCATGATGAGCATCCACGCTTTCGGGTTCAGGAGCTGGAACATGGCAACACCCCACAGCGACGTCGGCATACCGTGCGAATCATCGCTGGCGCGTGTACCTGTGCGACGAAAGATCAGTGAGGCACCGAGCCAGGTGAGGTACGCTCCGCCAATAACACTGAGCACCAGGCTTAGTAGCGGATACGCGTGGATCAGGCTACCTACGCCGACCGAGACCAGCGACAGCAGGCCGAGCGAGCCCAGCACGATACCGAGCACGACGCTGCCCGCGGCCGTAGCTCCGCCTCGGGCGCTCGCCTCCATCACTATGAAATTGTTCGGTCCCGGCGTGATCGCCGCAATGACGAGCACGCCGGTCACAGGCAGCCACACATGATCTTGCATCGCTCGTATGATAGGGGCTGAACTCGCGCGTGCCGGTGCAAAACAGGCAGAAACTGGTTCGGTTTTGAGACCATGCAAAGACTTCCCCTCTCAGCGCTGCGCGCGTTCGCAGCGGTCTACCAAGCAGGCGGTGTGCGGTCCGCTGCTCGCGCTCTGCAAGTAACGCACTCGTCCGTCAGCAGGCATCTGCACGAACTCGAGGCCTGGCTCGGCGTCGCGCTGCTGGAGAATCGAACTGCGAAGGAAGGGCTGGCGTTCACGGCACAGGGCCGAGCGCTCGGCGAAGCTGCGCTCGCAGGTCTAGCGACGCTGACGAACGCAGTCGACGTCGTGCGCGAACTGCGGCGCGCGAATTCCGTCGTGATCGCGACCACCCCATCGTTTGCCGTGCGCTGGCTGCTGCCGCGCCTGGCATCGCTGCAGAAGTCTCACGCGTGGATCGAGGTCTCGGTCACGACGCAGCAGGCGGTGCAGAAATTGTCCGCCCAAGGAGCCGATCTCGCCGTGCGCATGGGGAGCGGGCCATGGTTCGACGACAAATGCGAGCCGCTCATGGATGACGCGCTGTATCCGGTGGCGACGCGTCGTTATTGGAACAGCATCGGCGAACGCCAACCCGGACGCACGCTGGCTAAGGCGCGCCTGCTGCATGATCGCGATCCGGCGTCCGCGTGGGAGCGATGGTTCGCAGTGCATCCATTGCAAGGGATCGACGTGCGGGCGGGCGCGCGCTTCACGTCATCGGATCTCGTCCTGGGTGCAGCTGCAGAAGGATTGGGCGTCGCGCTCGCTCGCGATAGACTCGCGGCGCGCGACGTCAGCGCGGGCCTGCTGGTCCGTCCTTTCGGTGCGGCGACGGTCAGCATGTCGCGCGCGTACTGGCTGGTGCAGCCGCCGGACAGGGAGCCTCGTCCTGCCGTGCACGCCCTAGCGCAGTGGCTAAGGTCGCAGGCAGCGACAGCCATGGCGCTGTAACGCTCAGCAACTGGAGCTCGACCGCAACGAGTCTTGCCGGCCATCATAGCCCGCCGCGTTGGTCGTGCGTAGGGATTTGCCGACAGCTCGGACACCCGCGTCCGGCTTCGCCCCGACACATCCGCCGCCTATCTGTCTTGTTCGGCCGTCCGTTTGCGATTGCATATCTGAGCGCAAGGGCGTGCGCTGCCTCAATCACAAAGAGTGGACGGCAAGCGGGTGAGCGATTCAGCGGCTTCGACACAAGCGACCTTGAGCCTGCCCAAGGGCGGCGGCGCGATCAGAGGAATCGGCGAGACGTTCCAGGCCAATCTCTTCAGCGGCACGGCCAACCACAGCGTGCCGATCGCGCTATCGGCAGGGCGCGGCGGCTTCGGCCCGAAACTCTCGCTCGATTACGATTCCGGCAGCGGTAACGGCATATTCGGTCTCGGCTGGCAACTCTCCCTGCCCCGGATTACGCGCAAGACGGAGAAGGGCCTGCCGCACTATGACGATCACGATGTCTTCGTCCTGTCGGGCTCGGAAGATCTGGTCCGATGCCTGCGCAGGAGCGTTGATTCGGACACCGGTCGCGTGACGTGGGCACCGGAGGATCCGCTGGCGAGTGGCGATCACACTGTCTTTCGCTACCGGCCGCGCACGGAGGGGTCCTTCGCGCGTATCGAGCGCTGGGTGCACAACGTCAGCGGCGATACGCACTGGCGGACCATCGGCAGCGACAATGTCACGAGCCTTTTTGGCGTTACCGCAGCTGCCCGCATTGCTGATCCGCGCGACGCGCGCCGCGTGTGCACGTGGCTACTGCAGGAAACATTCGACGCGTTCGGCAACCGCAGCGTCTGCGAGTACGCGACAGATGATCCTGCACTGTACGCAGGTGAGGACCCGGGCGCGCGTCTGCCGGAGATTTTCGAGCGCTCGCGCGTGGCGACCCAGCGCTACATTCGCCGCATCCTCTACGGCAATCTCCCCGACCCCCTCGTCGATGAGATGCAGCGGCCGCTTACATACCCCGACGGCGGCGCCATTGGCCAGCTTCGTAACGGCCAGCGCTATGCGTTCGAAGTTGTGTTCGACTACGGCGATTGGAGCACGCCTACTATCCTGCCGCACCCGCAAGCGCCGGGCGAGCAGGAAGTGTTTGGCGCGGGCCCTGCGCGTTCGGGGCCGGGTCGACCGGCGCCACTCAGGCCCGATCGCTTCTCGCATTTTCGAGCGGGCTTCGAGCTGCGAACGTTGCGACGCTGCCGTCGCGTCCTCATGTTCCATCATTTCGCCGAACTGGGTGCACCCACTCTCGTGCGTTCGAGCGATTTCGAATACCACACAGACCCGGACACGCACGTCTCACTACTGAGCTCGGTTACGAGCACCGCCTATGACCGGGATGCAAACGGCGAGTACATCTCGGCGAACATTCCTCCCCTCGAATTCACGTACGCACGGTTCCAGCCGCACGCACAGCGCTATCGATCTCTGGAAGCGCTCGGCGGTGAGATGCCGACGACTGCACTCGATGATCCGAACCTGGCGATCGTTGATCTGTTCGGCGATGGTTTACCGGATATCCTGCACGCGAGCCCCGGTGGCTTTCGCTACTGGCGCAATCTCGGCGATGGCACATTCGATCGTCCGCGCATGCTCGCACAGGTGCCGGCGGGCATGTCGCTCGGGCAACCGGGTGTCGGCTTCGGCGACATGACGGGCAACGGCACGGCCGACCTGTTGATCAACGCGGGGCCCCTGCCAGGGTTCTTCGAGACGACTCTCGAGGGTGCGTGGCAGCGCTTCACTGCGTATGAAACCGTGCCGGGATTTAGCCCGCAGGATGCGAATGTTCGCATGCTGGACCTGACCGGCGACGGGCGGGCCGACGCGCTGCTGACGGATGATCGTCGCTTCTACTGGTTCGAATGCCTCGGTGCGAGGGGCTTCGCCCGCCCGCGCGCGATCGAGCGCGTGCATGATCTCGAGCAGTTTCCCGACGTCTTCTTCGGCGATCCGGCCGGCCGGGTGCGTCTTGCGGACATGACCGGCGACGGCCTGAACGACATCGTGGTCGTGTACGACGGGCGCATAGAGTACTGGCCGAACCTCGGCTACGGTCGCTTCGGCCGGCGCGTGACGATGGCGGACGCACCGCGCCTCGGACCCGACTTCGACCCAAAGCGACTGTTCCTCGCCGACCTGAACGGCACAGGTTGTGCCGATCTGGTATACGTCGAAGCGCGCCGCGTGCATTTTTGGTTCAATCGCAGTGGGAATGGATGGAGCGAGCGTCAGACGCTGCGCGGCACGCCCGAGACCAACGACACCAGCGCGCTGCAATTTGCAGATATATTCGGCACCGGCACGACGGCGCTGCTGTGGAGCGGCGACTTCGCGGGGGCTCGCGAGAGTGGCTTCAAGGCACTCGACTTCTGCGGCGGCGTCAAACCCTATGTCCTGACGCAGGTCGACAACAATCTCGGCGCGACCACGCGTGTGAGCTACGCGCCGTCGACCCGCTTCTTTCTCGAGGATCGCGCGCGCGGTGAGCCATGGCTCGCGCCGCTGCCGTTTCCGGTGCAAGTCGTCGCCAAGGTCGAGATCATCGATCATGTCAGTCACAGCAAGAAGGTCGCGACGTACAGGTATCACCACGGCCACTTCGACGGGCGCGAACGCGAGTTCTGCGGCTTCGGCCGCGTCGATGAGCTCGATAGCGAAACGTTCGATGAATTCTCGCAACCAGGTCTGCACGGCGCGGACGCCGCATTCGTCAGGGAGCCGGCATATCACCTGGCACCGGTGGAAACGCGCACATGGTTTCACACGGGCATCTATTTCGATGATCGCGGGCGTGAACGGAGTGACTATCGAGATCTGACGCAGAGATTCCGGCGCGAGTACTACACGGGGGACCGCGAGGCGCTGCCACTGCCGGAGCACATCGTCGAAGGTGGCCAGACGCCGGCTGCGGCATACCGTGCATTGCGTGGTGCCCAGCTGCGTACCGAAGTGTTCGCGCACGACGGAAGTAGCGAGGCGGGACACCCGTATCTCGCGACAGAGAGTCGTTATCAGGTGCGAGAGGTTCAGCCGCAGAGCGTCAACCATCACGGCGTCTACTTCTGCCACGAGATCGAGAAGCTCGAGTATCACTACGAGCGTCGGCCTGCGGACCCACGCCTCAGCCACGAGCTCACGCTCGATACAGACACGTATGGCAATCCGTTGCGCGTGCTCAGCATCAGCTACGGACGCCGGCAGGCTGACCCGCGCTTACCGACGCTGGCGGATCGCGATCGGCAGACCCGGACGCTCATCACTTACACCGAGAATCGGTACACGAATGCCATCGACGATGGGCATGTCCATTTCGAAGCGCATCAGATACCCGAGTTGTGCGAGACGCGAACCTATGAGTTGACGGGGTTCGCGCCCCTCGACACCGCCGCTCAGCGCTTCAGCCATGCGGAATGGACCGAGGACTCGTTCGCGCGCATCCGTGGCGCGCCAACTATCGAGTATGAAGAGCAAACGGACCCAGCTCGTCCGCAGCAGCGATTGATCGAGCACACTAGAGTATTTTTTCGCAAGAATGATCTGAGCGAGCTGTTGCCGCTCGGCACGCTCGAATCCCTGGCGCTGCCGGGAGAGACGCACCGACTTGCCTTCACGGCAGGTTTGCTCGAGCAGATGTACGGTGAGCGTGTCGATGCGACGGCGCTGGAGCACAGCGGCTACATCCGCGGGGAGGACCAGCGCACGTGGTGGATTCCCTCGGAACGCGAGTTCTACTCGCCGCTCGCTTCCGACACGCCGGCCGATGAGCTCGCGTTCGCGCAGCGGCAGTTCTTTCTCGTACGACGCAGGCGTGATCCATTCGGACACAGCGCAATTACCAACACCGACGCATACGCACTGCTCGTCAACGAAGCACGCGATGCGCTAGGCAATCGTACGCTCGCCGAGCAGGACTATCGGGTGCTGCAGCCGTTCCGAATCACGGATGCCAACGGCAACCGCTCGGAAGTTGCGTTCGACGTGCTCGGCCTGGTGGTCGGCAGTGCCGCGATGGGCAAGGCAGGACAGAGCGAGGGCGATTCCCTGTCCAGCTTCGCGGCGAATCTCACGCCGCAGCAGCGAGACTCGTTCCTCGATGATCCAACTGCAGCCGCCGCTGCCCTACTCGGGACGGCAGGCACGCGAATAGTGTACGACCTCGAGCGGTTCCGCCGTCAGCGTCAACCCGCGTTCGCGGCGATGCTGGTGCGCGAGACTCACCCGAGTGATCCGCCGGGGAATGAGTCGCGGATACAAGTGCGCTTCAGCTACTCGGATGGATTCGGGCGGGAAATTCAGGAAAAGGCCCTGGCCGAACCGGCCTCGCACAGCCTGGACGAGCCGCAAACAGGTTCGCGCTGGGTCGGCAGCGGCTGGACGCTGTACAACAACAAAGGTAAGCCGATCAAGCAATTCGAGCCGTTGTTCGACGACACGCACGCTTTTCGCTTCGATCGCCGCGTGGGAGTCAGCTCGACGCTGTTCTACGATCCGCTGGAGCGCCTCATTGCGACGCTGCATGCCGATCACACCTGGGAAAAGACGGTGTTCGATCCCTGGCAGCACGCAGCCTGGGATGTGAACGACACGGCGCTGATCGTGGATCCGAGCACCGATGTCGACGTGGGCGCATTGTTTCAGCGCCTTGCGGCTTCCGACTACCTGCCGACCTGGCATGCGGCGCGTTCGGAAGGTCAGCTCGGGGCGGCCGAGATGGCCGCTGCGCACAAGACGGCGCAGCACGCCGATACGCCTAGCGTCATTCACGCTGACGCGCTCGGCCGCACGTTTCTCACGATCGCACATAACCGTCTCCAGGCGAACGACGCTACGCGCGACGTGCTGCAGGTGACACGCATTGCTTACGACATCGAAGGCAACCAGCGCGAGATTGTCGACGCGAACGGTCGTGTCGTCATGCGCTACGACTTCGACATGCTCGGAACCCGCATTCGCGAAATCAGCATGGAGGCCGCGCAGCGCCGCATGCTGCACGACATCGGCGGTCAAGAGGTTCTTGCCTGGGACAGTCGCGGCAAACGTCTGCGCAGGAGCTACGACGCGCTGCGCAGGCCGGAGGACGTCTATCTACAGGAGGGTGCGAGCGCAGAGCAGCTGATCGAGCATACGGTGTTCGGGGAGCGCGCGCCGGATCCGCCCGCCGCAAATCTGCGCGGCAAGGTGTACCAGCACTACGATCAGGCCGGTCTAGTCACGCACGAGGCTTACGACTTCAAAGGCAATCTGCTCAGCGCTCGCCGGCAGCTGGCGCAGGAGTACAGGACAGCACTGGACTGGTCGAGCGCGCCCGCCCTCGATCCGCAGGGATTTGTCAGCCGCACCACTTATGACGCACTCAATCGGCCCATCGCGCTGTCCTCTCCGGACGGCAGCACGCTGCGGCGACGATTCAATGTCGCGGGCTTGCTCGAAGCAATCGACGTGGAGCTGCAAGGAACAGCGTCGACGCAACTCATCGCCGGCATCGAGCACGACGCCAGGGGGCAGCGCACGAGCATCACATATGGCAACGGCGTACGTACGCTCTACACGTACGATCCACTGACGTTCCGTCTGATGCGCGCGCAGACGCAGCGCGGCGCCGAGCCGCTGCAAGATCTCAACTACGTCTACGATCCGATCGGCAACGTCGCCACGATTCAGGATGACGCCCGACAGACTGTCTTCTTCAACAACCAAGTAGTCACCGCGCACAACGACTATACGTATGACGCGTTGTACCGGCTGTCGCGCGCGCAAGGGCGAGAGCACATCGGCCAGCAATCACAGCCGCAGAGCAGTTGGAGCGACGAGTTTCGCGTGCGGCTGCCGCATCCGGGCGATGGCCAGGCAATGCGACGTTATACGGAACAGTATGCCTACGATGCCGTCGGCAATATGCTCGAACTCTTGCATCAGGCCGACAATGGCAACTGGCGGCGCAGTTACAGCTACGCAGAGGCGAGTCTCATCGAGCCGCAGAAGGCGAGCAACCGCCTGAGCAGCACCCGCGCGGGCGAGAGCACGACCGAAATCTACCGCTACGACGCGCACGGCAATCTCACGACGATGCCGCATCTGCCGAGTCTCAGCTGGGATGGTCAGGATCGGCTGCAGCGCGTGGATCTGGCCGGCGGCGGCACGGCTTTCTATGTCTACGACTCGAGCGGGCAGCGCATTAGAAAAGTTGTCGAGCGTAGCGGCGGCGCGCTCATCGAGGAGCGCATCATGCTCGGGGCGTTCGAAGTCTTTCGGCGCAGCGATGCCAGCGGCGCGATCGAGCTGGAGCGACAGACCCTCAATGTCATGGATGATCGCAGGCGCGTGGTTTTGATCGAGACTCGCACGCGAGGCCAGGAGACGGGCGTACCCGCGCAGGCCATCCGCTATCAGCTCGACAATCACTTGCGCAGCGCCATCGTCGAGTTGGACGAGCTGGGCCAGATCATCTCGTACGAAGAGTACTACCCCTACGGCGGGACTTCGTATCAAGCCGGACGCAACCTCGCCGAAGTCAGTCTTAAGCGATACCGCTATACGGGCATGCAGCGCGATGAAGAGACCGGATTCAGTTACCACGGCACGAGGTACTACGCCGCTTGGCTGGGACGATGGATCACTCCGGACACGATCGGCGTCGCAGGTGGCATCTGCTTGTACGAGTACTCCGCAGGCAATCCGATCCGATTGATCGACGTCGACGGGCGCAATCCGCAACCCCCCGACAAGCGACCTGTGACCGCGCGGGACCTGCATCAGCTGCGCAAGGCCGGCAACGCCAAGCCCGTGAAGCTGCAGCCGGCAGCGAAGGCGCCGAAGGGTCGGCTGTTCGACAGCAAACTCCTGCGCGCGACCTTCTTCGCGCTGAGCGTCATCACCGGTAAGCGAGTCTTGCCGGAAGACAGCAAGTTTCCGATCGAGACCGTCAGGAAGCATGAGGACAAGATAAAGGGCGCGAAGAAGAAGGGTGCGGGCGGCAATCCGAAACCAAAACCGCCGCAGCCGTCTGGTGTTGCGGACAAGCGTCTGGTGACGGCGCGCGATCTTCATGAGCTGCGCAATACCGGCAATGCAAGCGCGGTCGAGCCGGTGGCTCCCGAGCCGGTCAAAGGCGGCGGTGGCGGCAGCGGATCAGGGCGTGGCGCCGGTGGTGGCAAGACGAGCGGATTTCCGCGCATGCCGGTCGCGGGTGCGGTTGCCGGCGGTGCTGGCGTCGCTTCCGTCGCCGGCTCTGTGATCAGAGATCTGCATGAAGGCAACACGACGAAGGCGGTGACCGAAGCTGCCACGGGCACTGGCGCCGCGATGGTTCTTACACGTGTTCCGGCGCTCGCGCCGCTCGCAGTGATGGTTGGCACCATCGAGGCGTACGACGACAACGTCAAGCGCGATGCGACCGCCGCCGGGTCGTGGGTCGAGGACAAGACCGGCTCTCACACTCTGGGGGCCGTCTCGGCATCCGCAACGGCGACGGGCAAATCCGCATTCGAAGGCACCTTCGGGGTCGTCGGCCGGAACATCGGCGAGGGAGCCGCGGCGGGCTACATCCGCGCCACGTCCGATGAATACACGATGATCCCGTGGAAGACACAGGTCTGGGCGGACGCCGCCAAGAAGATCAGCTCTTTCAGGTATGCGGCTTGGGCATGGTGAGGACTCTATTCATGGACTCGAAACAGCTACGACGCGATGCATCGAAGGTGACGGCCAGCGCGCTGATCCAACCGGATCAGTCGCCGAATATTGGCGCAGTCAGCTTCCTTGAGGCCGAGATCGGCATCGCCGCTCCGGCATTCAACTCGATACTGGGCGGCAGCTTCGTGGTCGCCGGCAGCGCCCGATGCGACCTGCTGCAGGATTTCCCGGGGGAACCAGGGGTTTTCCTGCGCCATGCGGATGACGCCATTACTGCGGTACACATACGGCTGGGCGGTGCGGGTCCCTTCATGGCCACGCCGACCGGTCCCGGGAATACGCCCTGGACCAGTTGGTCGTTCAACGCGGCCGGAGTGGCCAACGGCCCACTGACGATCACGGCGGAGGTGTTCGCTGCCGATTCGCCACATCTTGCCGATGACGAATCGACCTCGACGACGGTCACGATCGACACTATCCCACCTGCACTCAACATCAGTCCGCCTGCCGACGTCGTACGACCGGCGCCGCCGTACGTTGCAACCATCACCGGCACGGCATCCGACAACTCATCGGGAGTTGCGGCAGTCGAATGGCAGTTTGGTGGCGGTGCGATCAACACGGCCAGCGGCACCACGAATTGGTCGGCGAACGTGCCGCTACCTGGCCTCGGTCTGCATACCGTGAACCTGCGTGCGCGGGACAACATCGGCAACGTGAGCGCCTTCCAAAGCGTGCAGGTCCAGGTCGGCGACATCACCGCCCCGAGCGTGACTATGCTCGTGCCGCACGAAGGCGATGTCTTCACGCTGGGCGCGCCGATCGACATTCGCGGCACTGCATCGGACACCCAAACCGGCGTGGCCGCAGTGGAATGGTCCGTCGACGGTCAGAGCGACTTCACGCCCGCAATACCCAAAGCCCCTGGTGACTGGTCGCAGTGGCAGGCGCAGATTCCAATCACCGTCGCCGGCAATCGCACGATCACCGTGCGCGCGAGGGACGGCGCTGCACCGACGGCGAACACCGCTGTCATGCAGCTCCGCATCGTCGTTGCGGAGCCGTTCGAGCCTGCCGATCCCGAAGCGGTCTTCAGCCCGACAGCCTATCTGCATGACTTGCTCGATTTCGCCACGCATCGGGCGAAAGTGTCACCGGACGGCGCGCTTATTACGCGCCAGCTGCTCGTGGAGACCTACTTGCAGCCGTTTGCGGATCTGGTGAAACGCGACAATCGCATCGTTGCGAATCAATCGACCAGTCAAGTGCGGTTGTGCATCGAAACCTTGCGCCGCTACCTGCAGAACAATCAAAGCACCGTACCAGCGGCGACGGAGGTTGCTTACCGTCAAGCAGCTTACTTCTCGATGCTGCGGCAGCTGGGCACCTCGTTCGACGAGATTCGCCTGGTACGCGTTGGCGACAATGCAGCCCGACTGGCGCTCGCCAATCGCCTCGGTATCGGCTTGGCGCAATTTCGGCCGGACCGGCTCGATCAGTTGCTGCTCCAGCCGGACGACGTCACCGAGGTAGCGCTCGAGACACTCTTCGGAATCGAACAGACCCTCCTCAAGCCGCTCGCCGAGAGTCTCTTGCCCCAGCCGCGGATACTCATCTGGCAGAAGGAGCACCTTCGCAGCGTGTGGCAGGAGCAGGACGACGCTGCTCGCTCGCAACTCGATACTCCGGTGCCGGTCATCGATCCGGATCTGCTCAGTACGCCGGACTTGCGCACGCCGACGGCAGGAAACGCTGCCTACGATCTCTGGCAAGCACGACGCGACGATCTCGCCGCGTACCGGGCTTCGCTCGACACCGAGCGCAAGGCACAGGCGACGCAGCAGACCGGCTTCGACAAGATCGTCGCCGATGCGCTTGGACCGGTTGCCGATCTCGTTGCTCTTTTCGAGCAACGTCGCGACGGCGTCGCCATCGACACGCAACTGCGCACCAAACAACTGACGTTGCAGCAGTTCCTGCATCTCATGCGAGTGCGCGAGCTGGCCGTCGCCAGCACCGTATTGGATGCAGAATGGGAGGATGTCTACGCCATTCTCGTGCAAGTTCGGAAATTGGCCTTGCATGCGACGTGGCGGACACAGGAGCGACAGAAGGGACTGATCCTGGGTCCTGACTTCTTTCAAGTCGCGGAAGGGTCCTCTCAGATCGCACCGCTGCCGCGGTGGCGAGCGACACCGCAGGCGCGCCAGGCATGGCTTGCGACGCTCAGTTCACGGATGCAGCAGGAAGGTGCTCTGACGCAGGCAATGCAGGCGTCGGTCAGCGCCGTCGAGGCACTGTCGCTGCCGATCCTGCGTGCGGGATGCATTGCTGCCATCGCGGGCGAGCACGATGCCGCCGAGATCGCCGATCGGTTGACGCAGGAGCTCGGTATCGATTGCAAGGACAACGGCGAGCAACGGACGACCCGGGCGCAACAAGCACTCGAAACCCTGCAGGACGCGTTGCTGTCGTTGCGGACCGGGCGCTTCAAAGACGTGCCCTCGGTCCTGGGGGCAGGCAACCCCGCCGCAGCCTGGGTTCTCGCGCTCGAACCCGGCAAGTACACCGAGGCGGACTTCGATGAAGAATGGACCTGGATGGGCGGCTATGCCACCTGGAACGCCGCCATTCGCGTGTTCGCTTATCCGGAGAGCTATCTGCTGCCGGAGCTGCGACCAGGCGTCACACAAACCACGCCGTACCACGATCTGCTCATCGAGCTGCGCAATCAGACGCGGCTCACTCCGGTGCAGGCGCGCAAGCTCGCGGAGAAATACCATGCGGCATTGACCACCAAGCTCGGCGCAAATCTCCCAGAGCCACTGCGCGATACTGCGCTCGTCATTACCGAGCAGCTCACCGACACGCAGCTGAGTGAGCGCCGCACGTTGATCGCGAACCAGTTTGGCAACCTCGCGAACCCCGCACAGGCGCCGAACTATCTGCAGGAGATCTTCTACTTCGTGCCGCTGGCGCTGGCATTGCAGCTGCAGAAGGCCGGTCAATTTCTGTCAGCGCTCGACTGGATCGAAACCTTTTACGCCGATCACCTGAAGGCGAGCGAGCGCAAGATCTATCGCGGCCTGGTGGTCGAAGAGCAGATTACAACGCAGTACCAACGCAATCCGGACAACTGGTTGCGAGTGGGGTTGAATCCCCACGAGATCGCCACCGTCCGCGCGAGCGCGCACACGCAGTTCACGCTGATGACGCTGGTGCGCTGCTATCTGGACTTCGCCGATGCGGAGTTTGCTCGCGACACCGGCGAGGCGATCGCGCGAGCGCGTTCGCTCTACAATACGGCGCTGCAATTGCTGGCACTGCCGGAACTCCAGCCACCGGCTCCGGCTACGACGCCGTTTCCGGCCAACCCGATTCCGCGAGCGCTGCGGATGCGCGCACAGCTCAATCTGTTCAAGCTGCGGACCGGACGAAACATTGCCGGCATCGAGCGCCAGACGACGCCGCTGGTGCAGCCGACGATGACCCTGGACCGCCTGCCCGCCGCGAGCGACGCGCAGCGGCTGTTCCGGCCGACTCCGTATCGATATGCGGTGTTGATCGAGCGCGCCAGGAACCTCGTCAGCCTGGCGCAACAGGTCGAGCAGGCATTTCTCGCGGCGCTGGAGCGTCGCGATGCGGAGGTCTACGGCTTGCTCAAGGCGGGCAATGACCTGCAATTGGCGAGCGCTACGGTGAATCTGCAAACGCTGCGCGTGCGCGAAGCGCAGCAGGGAGTCGATTTGGCCGAGCGGCAGCTCGATCGAGCTGCCACCCAGCGAGATACATATCAAGACTGGATCGCTGCCGGCTTGAACCGCTACGAGGAGGACATGCTCGCCGACTACCGAGAGACGCGCGACGCGAAGAACACGCTGGCAGCCTGGGACGCAGCTTTGACGGTTGCTCAGACGCTCGCTGGCGTCGAATCGGGCGGCTTTCTCGGGACCGGACTCGGCGCCGGCCTGGGCGGCACGGTGCTGGTCGGAACCTTGGCAGTCGCGAAGGCGCTCCAGACGCGCAGCGTCAACAACGCCGAGGCATCAGCACAAATCAACTCCGCGAAGGCCAGCTTCGAACGTCGCACTCAGGAATGGGAGCTGCAGCGTCAGTTGGCGGAGCGAGACATCGCCGTCGGCGAGCAGCAAGTAACCCTGGCGCAAACGCATACCGACGTGGCGCGGCAGGAGGAAACGATCTCGCTCATCCAGCACGACCAGGCACAAGCGACGATCGAGTATCTCGCCAACAAGTTCACCAACGCGGAGCTGTACGCGTGGATGAGTGGTGTGCTGGGCGGCGCCTACAATTATTTCCTGCAACAGGCCACCGCGATGGCGCAGCTGGCGCAATATCAATTGGCTTTCGAGCGCCAGGAATCGCCGCCCGCTTTCGTCAAGGCGGACTATTGGGATGCGTCGGAAGATGCTTCGCCAGCGTCCAACGCTCAGGGCGCACAACCAGACCGGCAAGGCTTGACCGGTTCGGTCCGCTTGCTCCAGGACATCACCCGACTGGATCAATTCGCGTTCGACACGAACCGCCGCAAACTCCAGCTGACCGAGACGTTCTCGCTGGCGCGGCTGTTGCCGCTCGAGTTCCAGAACTTTCGGCGGACGGGGCAATTGCCCTTCGCGACGCCGATGGCGCTGTTCGACCGCGGCTTTCCTGGCCACTACCTGCGGCTGATCAAGCGCGTGCGCGTGTCGATCATTGCACTGATTCCTCCGGTGCAAAACGTGCGCGCCACGCTGATTGCCTCCGGCATCTCGCGGGTGGTCACAGGCGGCGATGTATTCCAGACGATCTTCGTACGGCGCGATCCGGAGCTCATCGCCTTCACCTCGCCGAACAATGCGACCGGCCTGATCGAACTGGAGCCGGACGCGGGAATGCTGCTGCCGTTCGAGAGCATGGGTGTGGACACGAACTGGGAGCTGCAGCTTCCCAAGGCCGCCAATCCATTCGACTATCGCAGCATCGCGGATGTGCTGTTCACTGTGGAGTACACCGCGCTGCAGGATTTCTCGTATCGCCAGCAGGTCATCCAACAACTGGACGACGCGGTGAGCGCCGAGCGTGTTTTCAGTCTACGCGACCAGTTCGCCGATCAATGGTATTCGCTACACAATCCGGTGAGTGACGCGGATCCTTTGCGCATCACGTTCGAGCTCGCTCCTGGAGATTTTCCACCGAACGTCTCGGACCTGCGCATTCAGCAGATAGTCGTCGCGCTCGTGCGAGCGGACGGGCAGGAGCTCGAGCTCGGCAGTACGCGCCTATTGCTGCAGCCCACCGGCGAGAGCGCACCGGTGGGAGGAACTGTCGCCGGCACGAGCGGCGGTTTAATCAGTACTCGGCGTGGCAATGCGAGCGCGTGGGTGCCGCTGATCGGCAGGTCACCGCTCGGCGAATGGGAGCTGACACTGCCAGACACGCAGGAGACGAGAGAACAGCTGGCCCAGGAGGGCATCGAGGATCTGCTGTTCGTGCTGACGTATGCGGGACGTACCCCGGCTTGGCCAAGTTGAGATCGGCAGTAGCTCTCGGGCGAGCTCACGCCGATCTTGCGGCTCGAACCACAAACACACCGGCTTTCGAAATCAATACGCGCGCGGAGACGAACGATACCCGCTATCCGTGGACGCCGACAGCGAGCAGCACTATCACGCTTACGCCCAATGGGCTCAACCAGATCGCGTCGGTCAATTCGACGAGCACCAGCTACAACACGAAGGCCTCCATGACCAATGACGGCGGCGGCAATAACTATGGCTACAACGACAACAACTGGCTCACGACCGCTAGTGGAGCGACTATTACCCTTTCCTATGACCCAGGCGGTGTGTTGCGCAGCCTGACCGGCAGCGGCAGCACGACCGAGTTCCTGTATGACGGCCCGGATCTTATTGCAGAGTACCAATCTGGTGTCGTCACGAAGCGGTACGTGCACGGTCCAGCTATTGATGAGCCAATCGCCTACTACAGCGGAGCGTCGTACAACAACTCCAACCGCAACTATTTTGCCGCGGATGAACGCGGTTCGATCGTGGCATTCACCAACAACGCTGGTGCGGGCCTCGGCAGCAACAAGTACACACCAGATGGTGACCTCAGTTCCTTGGCAGGGTCGCGGTTCGGTTACACGGGGCAGGCATGGCTGGCATCGCTCAGCTTGTACTACTACAAAGCCCGCATGTATTCGCCGCGGCTGGCGAGCTTCGTGCAGCCGGATCCGATCGGATACGGCGATGGACTCAACATGTACGCTTATGATCTTGAACGCGCACTGGCGCAGCGTGGCGGCGAAGGTCGATGCCGAAACCCCCATGGGTCAAGCCCCGAACTATGAATGCCGGTCGCGAACGGGTTGTGCTGCCCCGATTATTGGTGGCCGATCTCAGGGAAATCCGTTGGCTGGAATCTACGCCGACTGCAAGATTCTGCGCGGCGAGGTGCTCATCGCCTGTTATCGGTTCTCGGCTACGCCAAACTGCGGCGAAGCTCTGGCGCAGCTGCGCGGAATCAATCACATTGGTCCGCACGGATATGGAATTCAGCTGACCTTCCGCGAGGCGAATCGGTGGGAACGCCTCAAATACTGGTACAAGGGTCACGGCGTCGTGCCGGTGTATTTCTGGGCCGACGATCCCGACTACGCTGGCGCCGAAAGATATGGAACCATTCGGTTGCATGCGAATCGCGCCAGTACGACGGTGAATCACGAGTTGGGCCACGCGCTCGGACTCGGGCACAACACCGCCGACGCCACGAGCGTCATGCATCCAGGCGCCGTACCGGGAAGGCTGCCGTACCCATCAGAGCAGGATGTGCGCACTCTCATAGACTTCTATCGGCGAAGAGGGCTGGTCGCCAAATGAAACTGACGACTTCGACGCTGTTGCTGCTTGCTGTACTGGCATTACCGTTCCCGTGCTTGGCGGACCGGGTACGGCAAGAGTGTCGGACAGCGGCAGCTGCAGAGAGCGATGTTCCCGGCTCGGTCCGTGGGTACATGGATAGAAACCCCGGCGCGGTGCTGCGTGTTTGCAAACAGCTCGACTTGAATACGGCGTCCTACTACGCACGCGGACCCATAAGCAAGTCCGGCGAGATCTGTAGCTTCGCTCAAAGTCGAATCGAGCCGGAACGGGGCGAACCTTCGTCGACTCTGCAATACATGGTTCGTAGCAAGGGACTCTGTCCGGCCTACGAATCTGCTCGGTATGTCCCCGCGCACAATACGACCGAGACAGACTTTGCGGCGCTGGCCAAGTTTCTCGATGAGCTCGCGGCGTCCGGTGATGCCTTCAGCAGTGCGCTTGCGGACCTGTCGAGCGATCAGCCGCACTACGCTGACGTTGCCGACGTACGTGCACAGATCGTTCGACTGGGATATTTGCCCACACTGTCCGTTGCCGAGTTTCCTGGTGTCTTGAACTTATGGTCGGTCTTCGAGGTTGACCTCAAATCCGCAACCGACGATGTTTTCTATGTACTCAGAGTCCGTCGACTGTTCGGCCACTTCTCCGTGATCAGCCTGCAAAAGGCAAATTCCTGAGCGCGCTCCCGGCACGTTCACACCGCGCGTGTCAATTGGCCCGTGACATCTCACCTCGAAACTGGCTTTCCGGCCTCTTACTACGACCCCGATTCCCTCCGCTCTTGAAGCTCACGGAACTGTTTGTCGCTGATGCACATGAGCATCTGAGCACAAACAAGGTGCCCAGCGATTCCCAACCTCCCTACCCTACTAACCAATCCCCGAAACCCGGCACACTCCCCACGCCGAGCGCAGTACCGTGTCCGTCGATCAGACTGCAAACGCACCGGCGCGCGCCTGTGCCGCGTATTCCAGGCTCAAAGGAAGTGGGGTGCGGGCGGGGATATTCAGCTGGCCAACGGACGTGACGAGGTGTGCGCTCAAGCACTTATGCTCGACTTCGAATCCGGCCCGGGGAGCCATCCACAGACTTCCGAGGACGTCCAGGGACGTCCGACAGCAAGCTCTTATCTTTGAGCGTTCAGTCCGTCAGTTCTTCCGCCAACGTCCACCAGTCTCCGCCGACAGCCACCGCTTCGTGGGGGTACTTCTGGGGGTATCGGTCACTCATTTAATACGGATACCAGCATCGCTGCCGGCGAATTGCCGCGTGCGCGCAGCACGAACTGCATCTGCCAAATCGAGTACGGCCGTGGCGTAAAAGATCGAACGATTGTATTGGGTGATGACGGCGAAATTGGCGAAGCCCGCGAGATATTTCGATCGCTTTCCCGGCACAGGCAGCTCTATGACGGAGCACATACCTTGTGGTAGCGCTTTACTGGAGAACTTCACGCCCTGCTCTCGCAAATCCGTCACCTGGTGGATCCGCTTCAAGCCCGTGACCAATTCCGCTTCCTTGCCGGAAGGCAGCTGCACGGACACCACCGGCAGCTCACCAGTAGTCCAGCCATACGCACGAAGATAGCTTGCGACGCTGCCGATCGCGTCGGCTGCGCTGCCAGCGAGATCGACAACTCCATCGTCATCGAAGTCCACTGCATAGCGGCGATAACTGGAAGGCATGAACTGCGGCAGACCCATCGCGCCCGCATACGAACCTTTGAGCTTGAGCGGATCGATGCTCATTTCCCTGGCGAGAAGCAGGAGCTCCTTCAGCTCGTCGCGGAAGTATTCCTGCCTTCTCGGTCCATCGAATGCAATAGTCGCCAATGAGTCGACCACCCGGAACGATCCGGTGTTCTGACCGAAGGCCGTCTCGACTCCGATGATTCCGAGGATGACCTCCGCTGGCACGCCGAATTCCTGTTCCGCCCGCCGCAGAACGGCGTCGTACATCTCCCAGTAGCGTGTTCCGGCGCTAATGCGCGAGGTCGTAAGGAAACGGCTCCGGTACGCGGGATACGAAGAGATGACCTGTGTCGAGGGCAGTGGGTCGGGTCCGATCAAGCGGACGACTGAAGGCTGGTACTGCGCGTCACCCAGCACACGCTCCAGTTCGACAGGATCCAATCCGTGCTCGGCCTGCATGGCCTCGATGAAGGAGCGCACGTCGGGACGAGACAGATACTCAGTGCTCGCGTGGGCGGCGGGGGTCAGCAGCAGTGCCGCCAGCGCTGCTCCGCACCGTACAAGCCGCGCTCCCCGCAAGAATCGGATCTGCATCTGTGAACTGTCTCGTCGCAATGTCCCAAAACATAGTTCGTCGCAGGATCGCGGGAGGTGATGACTTTCACACTCTGACTCGGCCAGGTGGGTTTGGCCGTCGATTCATGCCCTTAGAGCTTCCGAGAGGCTGGGTTGAGGTGTAGGCCTCAAATCTCGGTCATCCAACGAAGGCTTCTGATTAACTGTTGTCTCGCTGCACAAAAGCCAGTGCGCGGGAAATAGCTTCGCGAGTTGAGATCCCAGGAGTCTTCTTCTTTTCAAGTGCAAGGAGCCGGTGCGTCTGACGCTTGTCCCCCAGGCACAGATACAGCAGCCGCTCCTTTTCACTAGGTGTAGGTGGAACTTCGCTCTTCTTGCCTGGCGCCAACCACGCCACTGCCAGCAGTTAGCCACCGCAATTCTTGCTGCTTCGCGTAGTCACCACCACGCTGCAAGACCCTGGTCAGCGCTAACTGGTCCGCGAGGATGCCGGCGTCGCGCAGCTCTGCTCCTAGTAGCTAGAAAGACAGCGTCGCGGTTGCGAGTGGGCGATCACTCTCGGGCGCGCTCGAGAAGCGGGCCGATCAAGTCTATGGGCAAGGGAAATACGATCGTGGATGACCGGTCACCGGCAATATCCGCCAGTGTCTGCAGATATCGCAGCTGCATCGCGCGCGGATCTGCAGCAAGCGTCCGGGCGGCTTCAACGAGCATCGCTGCGGCCTGCTTCTCGCCTTCCGCGTGGATCACTTTTGCACGTCGAGTACGCTCCGCCTCAGCTCCTTTGGCCATCGCGCGGATCATGGTCTCGTCCAAGTCGACGTGCTTGATCTCGACATTGGCAACCTTGATGCCCCAAACATCTGTGGCCTGATCGAGAATGCGTTGGATGTCCAGATTGAGCTTGTCGCGCCGCGCGAGCATCTCGTCGAGCTCGTGCTGGCCCAGCACGGAGCGTAACGTCGTCTGCGCGAGCTGACTGGTTGCCTCGAAGGGACTCGCCACCTGAATCACCGCCTTGGCAGCATCGACGACGCGGAAATAGATCACTGCGTTGACTTTGACGGAGACATTGTCGCGCGAGATCACGTCTTGCGTCGGCACGTCCAACACGATCGTGCGCAGGTCCATTCGCACCATTCGTTGAACAATCGGGACGACTACGATGATCCCCGGGCCTTTCGTGCCCGTGTAGCGGCCGAGCGTGAAGATGACGCCGCGCTCATATTCGTTCAGAACCCGGATCGCGCTGAACAGCAGAAGCAGGACGAAGACGACAGGTGCGATCCAGTACATAACGATTCTCCAACTCAGCGTCACTCAATTTCGACCTCGACAGTGAGGCCAGTCACGCTCAATACGCGCAGCCGCTGACCCTGCCGTACTGGAGTGGCGCAGTGCGCACGCCAGATCTCTCCATGCAGCCGCACCATGCCTGTGTGCTCGAAGTCTTCCAATGCGGTGGCAGTCTCCTGCAGTAACTGCTCGGGGCCAGTGACTACCCTTTGTCGCCGAGCGCGGACCACGAAACCGGCTGTCAACAGGAACACAAGGCCGCCGGTCAGCGCCATGCCGCCAATCAATGCACGGGCCACTTGGAAGCCCGGGACCTTCGTATCCAAGAGAATTATGGAGCCCACCACGAACGCAGTGATGCCACCCAGGCCGAGAGCACCGAAGCTCGGGGCGAACGTTTCGGCGATCATCAGCGCGAGCCCCAGTATCATCAAACCCAGTCCCGCATAGTTCACCGGAAGAATCTGGAAGGCGTATAGCGCGAGCAGCAGGCTGATGGCACCGACCACACCAGGAAGAATCGCCCCCGGGTGATAGCCCTCGAGCAGCAAGCCGTATATCCCGGCGAGCATGAGCAGATACGCGACGTTCGGATTCGTGAGTACAGCGAGCACGCGCGTGCGCCAGTCAGGCTCGATTCGCTCGATCTGCAGTGCCGCGGTAGAGAGCGTCTGCTCCCCACCTACCACCTGAACCCGCCGCCCATCGATTTGTCGAAGCAGATCGGGAACATCCTTGGCAACCACGTCGATTACGCGCTGTTCCAGTGCTTCACTCGCCGACAAGCTGGCTGCAGAACGAACGGCCGCTTCGGCCCAGTCGGCGTTGCGATTGCGTAGCTGTGCCAACCCACGAATGTATGCCACCGCATCGTTGATAGCTTTGCGCTCGCCGGTCGATTCCGGTGCCGAATCCTCGCGTTCGGGTTTCTTCCCCTCACGCTCTTTGTCCGATGGTTTCTCGTCCGCCTGCGGTTGCGGCTTCGACGGAGCTCCAATCTGGACGGGGGTCGCCGCGCCGACATTGGTGGCAGGTGCCATCGCTGCGATGTGACTCGCATAGAGCAAATACGTGCCGGCGCTCGCGGCGCGTGCCCCGGACGGCGCGACGAACGTTACGACCGGTATCTGTGATGCCAGCGTTGCACGAATCATGTCGCGCATGGCTGTATCGAGACCGCCGGGGGTATCCAGCTGGAGAATGATCAGCCGAGCGTTGGTCTCGCGCCCCCGCTCCAGCGTACGCACGAAGTAATCGCTGGTCGCAGGTCCGATCGCATCCCGGATATCGAGCACCAGGGCGATCGCGCCATCATTGCGAGGCTCC
>DATNFA010000133.1:0-51436 GCA_035606615.1 Steroidobacteraceae bacterium | reverse complement strand
GGGGCGCCGCCGGTACGCGCAAACAGCGTCGACTCGCCCATCTCGCGCGCGAGCTCGTGCATCTGCTCGGCAGTGACCGGGAAACCCCACGAGCTGATCGTCGCGACCGCCGCGTCCGCCGTCGCACCGACCACGCCCGGCCCGCTGTTGATCGCGAAGTACACGCCCGGCTCGAGCAGCGTCGCGGCGATCATCGCCATGATCGCGACGCAGGACTCCAGCATCATGCTGCCGTAGCCGATCAGCCGCACGTCGGTTTCGCTGCCGATGAGCTTCGGCGTCGTGCCGCTCGACACGAGCGCGTGAAAACCCGAGATCGCGCCGCACGCGATGGTGATGAACACGAACGGGAATAGCGCGCCGCCGAAGATCGGACCGGTGCCGTCGACGAACTGCGTGATCGCCGGCATCTTGATTTCCGGACGCATCAGCACGACGGCGATCGCGAGCAGCAACACCGTGCCGAGCTTGAGGAACGTCGACAAGTAATCGCGCGGCGCGAGCAGCAGCCACACCGGCAACACGGCCGCGATGAAGCCGTAGCCGATCACGAACCACGCCAGCGGCTTGCTGTCCATGTCGAACAGCGCGCGCAGCGTTGGATGGTGGTCCACCCAGCCACCGCCGACCACTGCGAACAACAGCAGCGCGATGCCGATGAGCGAGCCTTCGAGCACGCGTCCGGGACGGATATTGCGCAGGTACAGCCCGATCAGCACAGCGATCGGGATCGTCGCGAACACAGTCGCCGTGGCCCACGGGCTGTGTTTCATGGCGTTCACGACCACCAGTCCGAGCACGGCGATCAGGATGATCATGATCGTCAGCGTGCCGATGATCGCCGCCAGGCCGCCGACCGGGCCGAGCTCGTCGCGCGCCATCTGGCCGAGGCTGCGGCCGTCGCGGCGCGTGGACATGAACAGGATGGTCATGTCCTGGACGCAGCCGCCGAGCACTGCGCCGACCAGGATCCACAGCGTGCCGGGGAGGTAGCCGAACTGGGCCGCGAGCGTCGGGCCGATCAACGGGCCGGGGCCGGCGATCGCCGCGAAATGATGGCCGAACACGATCCAGCGATGCGTCGGCATGAAATCGCGGCCGTTGTTCAGGCGCAGGGCAGGGGTTGCCCGGCCCGCGTCCGCGCTCAGCACGCGCGCCATGACCCAGGCGCTGTAGAAGCGGTAGCCGATCGCGTACACGCAGACCGCGGCCACGACCAGCCACATGGCATTGATGGTCTCGCCCCGGTGCAGGGCGATACCGCCGACGGCGAACGCGCCGCTCAAGGCGACGAGGATCCAGAGGGATTTACGCATCGGGAAAGGATAGCAAGAGTCGGGCTGAAGCCCGATCTACAGCCCGACCTACGGCTCTTTGCTGCCGAGCTCCTCGCTCTGGATGCCCAGCCAGTCGATGCAAAAGAGGCGGCTGTCGCGCAGCTCGGTCTTGATGATGCCGGTGTTCGGCATCGGATGGAGCAGGGCATAGTCGGCCGGCACGTTGCTCGCCAGTGCCGGCACCATGAAGCCGAGCGTGGCAGCGTGGGCCACGATTACGACCACCCCGCTGTCCTGCGCGTGGCGGTTCATGACCTCGCGCACGAACGGCAGGAAGCGCCGCTGCACGTCGGCGAAACTCTCGCCCTCGCCGTGGCGTGCTTCGAGGTCCTTATCGACTGTCCACTTGCGCGCCAGCTCCACGTATACAGCTCGCGGATCCTCGGGCGAGCCGGGCTTGATGCCGAGGTCGACCTCGACCGCCTCGGGCGCCAGCGACAACGTCAGGTCGTGACGGAAAGCAACGGCGTCCGCAGTCTGCACCGCGCGCAGATAAGTGCTGGTATAGACGGCCACGATCGGTGCATCCGCAGTCGCTTCCGCCAGCGATTTGGCCTGCTCGACGCCTTTGCGGGTCAGCGGATACGTCATCCCGCCATCGGCTACCGGACGCGGATTGCCGGGGATGTTGATCTCGCTCTCGGCGTGGCGAATGAACCAGATCTGCAGCGCGCCGCCGGTTTCGGCTGCGAGTGCCGGCACAGCGACCGCTGTCAGTACTACGCCGGCCGCCGTTACGAATGCCCGTCGCGAGAGGCGCGGGCCACCCATTGTTGTCATATTTTTCTTTGTACCTCACGCCGAAGTTTTCGCAAGTACCGCACGGCGTGCCGCTGCAACGTGCTTACATTTGCGGCGGCGAGCAGAGTATGCTCCCGCGCTCACGTTTTCGAACGGCTTCCGTCCCCAACAATCAACTTACTCTCGAGGGAGATCGTGATGGCAGACAACACAGTACGTGGCCGATTTGTCTGGCATGAGCTGATGACGCCGGACACGAGCGGTGCACATGCCTTCTACTCGAAGGTGGTCGGCTGGAAAACGCAGCCCTTTGAGCACGATCCCTCCTACCAGATGTTCGCTGCCGGCAGCGGCCCGATCGGCGGCTCGGTGGCGCAGGCGGCGGGTACGCCGCACTGGCTGCACTACGTCGGCACACCCGACATCGAAGCGACTGTCCAGGCGGCCAAGAGCCGCGGCGGCAGCGTGACGAAGGAAATCACCTCGATCCCGAACGGCGGCAAGTACGCGGTGCTGGCCGATCCGCAGGGCGCGGCGATCGCCGTCTATCAGAGCTCCCAGGATGCCGGTAAGGAGTCGCCGCCGAAGCGCGGTGAGTTCTCCTGGCACGAGCTGGCCACCACCGATTGGAAGGCAGCGGTCGACTTTTACTCGGCGGTCTTCGGTTGGGAGAAGATGGCCGAGCACGACATGGGCGCGATGGGCAAGTACGTGCTCTTCGGCAGCAACGGCGTCCAGCGCGGCGGCATGTTCAACAAGCCGGCGGAAATGCCCGGCGGCCCGGGCTGGCTCGGCTACATCCGCGTCAAGGATGTGAACGACGCCGTCAAGCGAGCCAAGGGCGCGCGCGCCACGCTGATCAACGGTCCGATGGAAGTCCCGGGCGGCGACTGGATCGCGCAGTTCGTCGATCCGTATGGCGCCATGTTCGCGGTTCATACGCTGGCGGCAGATCTGAAGCCCGCGGCTGCTCCAGCGGCGGCGCCTGCTGCGCCCGCCGCACCGGCGGCCGAGCCTGCCAAGCCGGCGGCAGCGCCGAAGGCAGCAGCACCGAAGAAAGCTGCTGCGAAGAAGGCCCCTGCCAAGAAGAGTGCGCCGAAGAAGAAGGCGGCCAAAAAAGCGGCCAAGAAAAAGGCTGCGGCCAAGAGCGCGAAGCGCCCGGCCCGCAAGGCCGCGAAGAAGGGCGGCCGCAAGACGGCCAAGAAGCGCTCGGGCGGCAAGAAGAAGGCCGCCAAGAAGGCGCGCAAGGGCAAGTAGGAGGCATTACGGTGCCGGGGGTCCTGCCCCCGGCACCTGACTTGGCTCATGAAAACAGTCCGCGGCAAAACGTTCACCGGCCAGCGCGTGGTGCTGGACGGCAAGTCCTTCGTCGAATGTCACTTCAAGGACGCCAGCCTGATCATCGAGGGCAATGGCCTGTTCGAGATGCAAAACTGCAAGATCGAAGAGGACTGCCGCCTAGCCGTCGAAGGGCCCGGCCAGGTGCTCCTGCACGTGCTGAAAATGATGCTGTATTCGGGCGGCTGGATGTCGCGCGTGGCGGATAACGTGCTGCACACGGTCCGGCAGCCGCCCAAGGCGCTGGCGAAGAAGAAGTCGGGCTGAAGCCTGCTGCGCATGGATGCGCGAATGGCGGACGCAGGATGCGCTGGAGCGGCCGACCTACAGCGTCATTTCCCGGCGACCATTTTCGACAGGGCGTAGATCGCGTCGAGATTCGGCGTCGCCACACCTACCTTGCGCGCCGCGCGCACGGTGTTGCCGAGGATCGCCTCGATTTCCATCGGCCGCCCGTTCTCGTAATCCAGCGCCATGCTGGTCTTGTAGGCCGGCATGGCTCGCGTCGTCGCGAGCATCTGCTCGATGAGGCTCGGGCTTTGCGGATGGCCCGCTGCCTGCGCCACGTCGCAGACCTCCTGCATCGCACGCCGCGCGAACTCGACTTCCGCGTCGGTCCGCAGCATCGCGTTCGTGTCGAGCACGCCGCCCAGGATCGAGATGGGATTGAAGACCGCGTTCCAGACAGCCTTTTGCCAACGGGCGCCGATGACGTTCTCGGTCAGCTTGCAAGGGACGTTGCCGGCCTCGAAGGCCGCCGCAATCGCTTGTGCCGCCGGCGTGACGCCAGCCGGATAACGACCGAGGATCAGCGAACCGAGGGACAGGTGATTGACCTGCCCGGGCCCGCCGCGCCCGACCGCGACGAATGCGAGGCTGCTCAGCAGCTCGTTGTCCGGAAATGCCTCGGCGACCGGTGGCTCGATATCGACACCGTTCTGAATGAGCACGATGACAGTGCGCGGGCCGACCGCCGGCCGGATCAGCGCGGCGCGGTCGACGCTCTCGAGCACCTTCGAAGTCAGCAGCAGGTAATCGGGCGGCTCGCGGCAGTCCGCGACATTGCGATAGACCTGGTCGGGGCGGAATCGATGGTCGCCGAAGCTCTTGCTGCGGATGTCATATCCGTCGCGGCTGACCGCATCGTAGTCCGAGCGGCAGACGACGCTGACTCGTGCGCCCTGACGCGCGAGCGCCGATCCGAACAGCGCGCCGACTGCACCGGCGCCGACGATGAGGACGTTCATCGCCCGAGTGTAACCGCCTCGGCGCGATACAGCTTGGGCAGCGTGCGCTCGAAATTGCGCACCTTCGGCAGGTCGTTGAACACGATGTAGGGGTCGTTCGGGTGCTTGACCAGATAATCCTGGTGATAGCCTTCGGCGGCGTAAAAGCCCTGCAGCGGATCGACGCGCGTGACGATCTGCTTGCGGAACTTCCCGGTCTGGTCCAGCTGCGCGATGTACGCCGTCGCGATCTGTTTCTGTTGCTCGTCCGCGTAGAAGATCGCCGAACGGTACTGCGTGCCGCTGTCCGGCCCCTGCCGGTTGAGCTGCGTCGGGTCGTGAGCGACCGAGAAGAACACCTGCAGGATCTCGCCGTAAGAGACGACGTTCGGATCGAACGTGACCTGCACCGACTCGGCGTGCCCGGTTCGTCCGCTGCTCACGATTTCATATTCGGCCGTGGCGCGCTCGCCGCCCGCGTAGCCGGACAGCGCCCGCTGCACGCCGTTCAGGTGCTGAAATACCGCCTGCACTCCCCAGAAACATCCGCCAGCCAGCACCACCGTCTGCGGCGGGCCGGCCGCTTTCGGGTTGTCCAGCGCCGGCGGCGGGATCTCCGCGGGCCGCTCCGCCGCGGAGACGGCCAGGCGACCGACGGTTCCCCAAAGGATCAGCATGATGCCGCACACGGCCGTCGCGGCGACTGCTCGTCGTTTCCAGGAGCTCATGGTCTGGTCCTCGGTTACTGGCGCGCCGGCCGGCGCGCTGTTCCGCTATGATCTGGGCTCCGCCAGACGATTTCCAGGCCGATCTCCAGGACTTCCATGCCTCAGCTCACGACGCTGCGCGCGGATGAATTGCGCGCCTATCACCAGCGAATCCGCGAACGCTACCAGGCCTTTGCCGCGCGCGGTCTGAAACTGAACCTGACACGGGGCAAACCCTCGTCGGCACAGCTGGATCTGTGCAACGAGCTGCTGGAGATGCCCGGCTCGCGCGACTACATGTCCGGCGCCATCGACTGCCGCAACTACGGCGAGCTGCAAGGCCTGCCGGAGCTGCGGGCGTTGCTCGCGCCGATCTACGACGTGACGCCCGATCGCGTGGTCCTCGGCGGCAATACCAGTCTCGGTCTGATGCACGATGCCGTCGTGTATGCCCTGCTCAAGGGAACCTGCGACAGCGCCCGGCCATGGTCGAAAGAGTCGCGCATCGCTTTCATCTGTGCAGTGCCCGGTTACGACCGGCACTTCTCCATCTGCAACGAGTTCGGCATCGAGATGCTCACCGTGCCGTTACACGACGACGGTCCCGATATGGACGCCGTGGAGCAGCTGGTCGCGGCGGATCCGCAGATCAAAGGCATGTGGTGCGTGCCGAAGTACAGCAACCCGTCCGGAGCCGTGTACTCGCCGGAAACTGTCGAACGGCTCGCGCGCATGCCGACGGCGGCGCCGGACTTCCGGCTGTTCTGGGACAACGCCTATGCCGTGCATCACCTGACGCCGGAACGCATCCGCATCGCGAACATCGACGCCGCGTGCGCGCGCCACGGCAATCCCAACCGCGCATTCATCTTCGGCTCGACTTCGAAGGTAACGCTCGCCGGCTCGGGCTTCGGCCTGTTCGGCGGTTCGAAGGACAATGTCGCCTGGTATCTGAAGCGCATGGAGAAGCGCACGATCGGCGGCGACAAAGTCAACCAGCTGCGCCACCTGCGGCTGCTGCAGAACGCGGCAGGGATCGAGCGGCTGATGGACCGCCATCGCGCGATCATCGGGCCGAAGTTCGCGCAGGTCCGCGCAACGTTCGAGTCCAATCTGGCGGGCACCGGCGTTGCACGCTGGACGGACCCACGCGGCGGATACTTCATCACGCTCGATGTGCTGGACGGCTGTGCGAAGCAGGTGGTGAAGCTCGCGAAGGAGGCCGGCGTCGAGCTCACGCCGGCGGGCGCGACGCACCCGCACGGCAACGATCCGCGCGACAGCACGATCCGCATCGCACCGACTTTTCCCGAGCCGGGGGAAATTGCACAGGCGGCGGAAGGCGTCGCGGTCTGCGTGCTGCTGGCTGCGGCGGAGAAGCTGCTCAGTTGATCGGCAGCTCTTTCGAGGCGGATGGCGGGCCCACGGCGCCCGAGCGCACGACGTGCACGAACCACCACGGCAGGAAGGCGCACAGCTGGATGATGCGGCCGCTGATCGCGATCGCCAGCGCGGCTGAGCCGTCGATGCCCGCGAGCACCAGCAAGCCCACGAACACTGCCTCGAATACGCCGAGCCCGTCGAACGAGATCGGCAGGCGCGAGATCAACGTGCTGATCGGCAGGACGCCGAGCAGCAGCAACAGGTCGACCGGGATGCCGAGCCCCAGCGCCAGGGTCCAGGGGAAGATGACCGCGAACACCTGCTCCAGCACGGTCAGCGCGCTGAACTGCACGATCGTGCTGCGCGCCCCGCCGAGCGCGCGATAAGCGGCGGCGAAGCGGTCCAGGTACTGCATGACCTTCGACTCGCGCACGAAGCGCGGCAGCCACGCCACGACCTTGCCGACCAGCCGCTCGTTGAGTGCCGCGACCAGCAGCGTGGTAACGCCCACGAGCATCGCGACGCCGAGGTACAGCGCGATGTCGAATCGCCCATCGAGCACGCCGATCGTGCGCAGGATGGCGAGGCTCACGAGCCCGAGCGCGAGGGCCAGCACGAAGCCCACCATGCGCTCGATTACGATCGAGGTGACGACGTCGGTGCCGTTGAAGCCGCGCCTCGTCACCATCACGGCGCGGATCGCGTCGGCACCGACCGTCGCGGGCAGCGCCATGCCCCAGACCATCGACGTGCAGTAGATCGTCACGCCTTGCAGGAGTGGCAGACGATATCCCTGCGCCCGCAACAGCAGTGTCCACTTGAACGTCATGAGGATGCGGTCCAGCGTCACGACCGCGATCGCGAGCAGCAGATATCCCGCGTCGAAGCGCTGCAGGATGTGCACGACCTCGCGCGCGTCCACCACATAGGTGAACAGCAGCACGACCAGTGCAATCGAAAGAGCGATGCGCAGCCAGAATTTCATGGCGGGCTGACCCTGCTCACAGCGGTGCCGTTTCGGCACGCGGCGACACCTCGACCGGCACGATCTCGTTGAACACGGACAGCGTGCGTCGTGCCGTTTCGCGCCAGGTGAGGCTCTGCACGCGGTGGAGCCCGAGCTCGCGCAGGCGGTGCTGCAGGTCCGCGGACCCGGTCACTTCGGTCAGCGCATCGGCGATGTCTGCTTCGCTGAGCGGGTCGATCAGACGCGCTGCGCCGCCCGCGATCTCCGGTGCGGCGCAGGTCGATGGCACGATCGCCGGGCAACCGCAGGCGAACGCCTCGACGATCGGGATGCCGAAGCTTTCGCAAAGGGTCGCGAGCACGAAGCATTCCGCGAGCTGATACGCGAGATGAATGCGCGCGTTCGGCACGAAGCCGAGGAACTGGACGTCGGCAAGATCCGCGTCCGTAAAGCCGCGCGCCCGCAGATATTCGTCGATGCACTTGCCGATCACCACCAGCGGTAGCTTGCCGCCGGCGCGGCGATAGCGCTGATAGCCGCGAATCAGGCGCTCGTTGTTGCCACCGGGGTAGTGCGGCATGTGCTTGTGTCCGACGTGCAGCGCACGCGCCACCGTCAGGATGAAGCGCGCCGGCAGTCGATGCTCGGCTCGGAACTGCGCGAGCGCTGCTTCGTCGCGCTCGCCGGTGAAGTTCTGGCCGACGCCCGCGTAGCTCACGACGGAATCGCGCACGTTGATGCAGGTGTATTTCGCCAGGTCGTCGAGCGTCGCCTGCGAGATCGCCAGCGTGCGCGTCGCCTTCAAGCTGTAGAGCGGCAACATCAACCGGATGTAGAGATTGTCCCACCACGGATAGTTGCCCGGGTTGATGTACCAGTCCGAGCCCTGCTGCACGAACACGCAGGGCAGGCGCGTGAACAGCGGGATCGAGAATTTCGGGTTGAAGATCAAGTCGGCGCCGTAGCGGCGGGCCGCGCGCGGCACCACGACTTGATCCCAGTAGAGCTTGCTGCGCGCCGGCAGCACACGCGTCTCCGCATTGCCGAATTCGCGGAACAAGTGCTGCGACTTCGCGGTGTCGAGCAGGATCAGATAGCGAGTGTGCGGATCGAGGCGCAGCAGCTCGCGCAACAGCTGCAGGCCGTACACGCCGAGCCCATCGTCCTGATCGAGGAGCCGACCCATCACGCCGATCGTGCGATTGCTCATTGCTGGTGCTGCGGCGATCAATGGGCGAGGTGCTGCAGCTTGGCGATGCCGGACAGCTTGCGGCCGACTGCTGCGAGCACGTTCGAGCGCCGGCGGCCCGGCAGGAACTGCAGCCAGTCGCACTTCAGCCGGCCGTACACGGGGATCGGCAGATGCGCGCGCCGTCGTTCGGCGCCGTAGTCGAGCGCGACTCCGAACGCAGAGCGGATGCCGTGGCGCTTCGCGAGCTCCAGCGACAGTGGCGAGCCGAGCATCCACGGATACGCGATGCAGTTTGGCGGGACGCCGAGGTGCTTGCGGAACTGCTCGCGGTTCAGCTCGAACTCCGATGCGACGAGCGCACGGAACGCGTCCGCGTCCATGTAGCGCCCGAGCAGCCGCTCGCTCAGCTGGCGGTGCAGGTGCTCGAGTTGCCGGCGCCATTGCGGCTGCGCGAAGAACTGCTCGGCGCCGCAGCGCTCGACCAGCTCGCGGCATGCCTGCGTGATCTCGCCGTTCTCGACGAAGCGCCGTGTCGCGGACAGCAGCGGCGTCGAACGGTAGATAGGCGTGCCCGGCGCCGGGCGGCCCAGCTCCTCGTCGCCGTCGAGCTCGCGCATCGGCCAGTCGTAGATGTCGTAGCGCGCGAGCGCTCGCGGGTGAGCGAAGTCGACGAGCTGAGGCGCAGTCGCGACGAGGGCATGGCGATGCGCGTGCGATTGCACCTCGACCAGACCCGACTCGACGCACGCGCGCACTTCCTGCCAGGACATGAACAGATCGTCCGCGGGCTGCGCCGGCGGCGTCATCCAGTAGGTGGGCACGAACAGGGCGGCGCGTGCTTCGAAGGTGCGCAGCAGCGGCATCGCGACTGTCCAGAAACTCTTGCGCGCATCGTCGAACGTGAGCAGCACGGCACGCGCCGGCCGATGGCCGCCATTGCGCGCAGCCAGATATTCCTCCAGCGACAGCGTGCGATAGCCGTTGCTGTGCAGGAACTCCAGGTCGCGCGCGAACACCTGGGTTTCCACGTCGTGATACGTGAACACCGGAATCTCGCCGCGCGCGAGCGGCAGGCCGAAGATGAAGCCCGGGTACCGCGTGCGCGAAACGCGTGCGGCGGTGCGCAGCAAGCGACCGATATCGTTCATGAGCCAGTTTGTGGGTTGTCAGCGAGCGTGCACGTCGAAGTCGTCCATGAAACTCGCACACCGGCGCAAAGTTCCCTGTACGCAATTTTCCGAAGTGCCGGGAATCGCAGGGATTACTGCACGCGATTTGCCGGCGCTGCGGAACCGAAACACCCGCGAAAAAGTATAGGAGCGTCTGCGCCGTGGCAACGCGGAACTCTCGCGCGGCTACCGCTTTACTACGGGTGCACCTTCCCTTTCAGTGAGGACCCGCTCATGCGTGCATTGATTACCCTGTGCGCCGCCGCGCTGTTGTTTGCAGCCGGCTGCTCGAAAACCGCCCACCAGGACAACCCGACTCCGCCTGCGGACCAGACGGCAGCACCCGCGACTCCGCCTCCGGATCAGCCGCCGCCCAGCGACAGCACTACGCCGCCGCCGGGCGACCAGACGACTCCTCCGGACCAGCAGCCGCCACAGCCGCAGCAGCAATAGCTCGATCGGCAACCGCTACACTACGGCGATGCAACCCGTCGCCGTAGTGTTCGATGTGCGCTGATCGCAGCGAAGATCGGCCGCTCGAAACTCTTTTCCTGCCGTTCCTAGAAGGTCACCTGGCGTGGCCCGAGGGCGGTGCGCTCTTTTTGCGCGCACGTGCCGGTGCTCCACTCCACGCGCGTGCGTGGCCCGGCTTGGTTTGTCACCAGACGTTCGCGCCCGACGCCGCGGCTCTCGAACGTTTGCAGCTGCGCGTCCTCACAGACGATCTCGACACTGTCACCCACACATTTCCCCTCGTCCTGGTGCTGCCGCCGCGCCAGCGCGACGAAGCCCGCGCACTGCTCGCTCGCGCCTTGCGATTGACGGAGCGGGGCGGACGCATCGTCGCCTGTATGAGTAACGACGAGGGCGCGCGTTCGGGCGAAGCCGACCTCGAACGCATCGTCGGCACGGTCACGACGTTGACCAAGAACAAATGCCGCGTGTTCTGGAGCGCGCCGCTCGCTGAGCCGCACGATGCCGCGCTCGTCGAACAGTGGCTGCAGCTGGACGCGGTGCGGCCGATCGACGGCGGTCGATTCGTCAGCCGGCCCGGCGTGTTCGCGTGGGACAGGATCGACGTTGCCTCGCAACTGCTCGCCGAGCACTTGCCGCCGGATCTCGCCGGGCGTGCCGCCGATCTCGGCGCCGGGTTCGGCTATCTGTCGGTCGAGCTGCTGCAGCGCTGCGCCGGGATCGTGGCATTGGACGTGTACGAAGCCGAGGGTCGTGCGCTCGAGCTCGCACGCATCAATCTGTCGGCAGTCGCGACTCCCGACGTCATTCGTTACTGCTGGCAGGATGTGACCGCCGGCCTGACGGCTCGTTACGACGTGATCGTTTGCAATCCGCCGTTTCACACGCATGCGCGCGCCGATCGCCCCGATATCGGTCGTCGCTTCATTGCGGCAGCCGCGCAAGCACTGCAGCCCGGCGGCCGACTGTGGCTGGTCGCGAATCGCCACCTGCCTTACGAGCAAGCGCTCGGCGCCGGCTTCGACCGGGTCCGCATCGTGATCCAGCAGCATGGCTTCAAGATCGTCGAGGCGCGCAAGGCGAAGCGCTCGTGAAGCTGCTCAAGCTGATCGCGAACCTGGGTTACGGCAGCCGCAAGGAAGTGACGGCGATGTTTCGCGACGGTCGCATCACCGACGCCGACGGTCGCGAGCTCGAGATCGAAGAGGTCATCGAGCCGCAGCGCGTACGCGTCGACGGCGCGCCGCTCGATCCATCGCCCGGCCTGCTGCTGATGCTGCACAAGCCAGCCGGTTACACCTGCTCGACCAGCGATGCCGGCACGCTCGTCTACGATCTGTTTCCGCCGCGCTTTCGGCGGCGCTCGCCGACGCTCGCGACCGTCGGCCGCCTCGACCGCGACACGACTGGCCTGCTGTTGATGACCGACGACGGTGCGCTGCTGCACCGGATCGTCTCGCCGCGCTCTCAGCTGGAGAAAGTCTACGAAGCCACTCTCGCTCGCGACCTGCGCGGCGACGCCGGCGCGATTTTCGCCAGCGGCAAGCTGATGCTCGAATCCGAGCGCGCGCCCCTGGCGCCGGCGGTACTCGAAGTGCTCGAACCCCGCCGGGCGCGGGTGACGGTTACCGAAGGGCGCTATCATCAGGTGCGCCGCATGTTCGCTGCCGTCGGCAATCATGTCGAAGCGCTGCATCGCAGCCGCATCGGCGGATTGACGTTGGGCGACCTGGCGCCCGGCAAGTGGCGGCCGCTCGACAGCGCAGACGTTGCGAGCCTGTTTGCGGGAAGACGTTGACGGTGGCCGAACCCGAAAAGGTCTGGTGGCTTTACTTGCTTGCTTGTGCCGACGGGCGGACGTATGCCGGGATCGCGCTCGACGTCGCGGCACGCTTCCGCCTGCACGCCGCCGGCAAGGCTTCGAAGTTCACACGCGCGAACAAGCCCTTGCGGGTGCTCGGTGCGCAACCATTCGCGAGCCGCTCGCTGGCGCTGCAGGCCGAGTACGCGCTCAAGCAGCTGGAAAAACCGGCCAAATTGCGCTGGGCGCGGCGCTGGCCCCCCGCTGCCGATTGACCTATAGTTCGCTCCTCCCCGTTCGAGATCGATCCATGAGCATGTCGTTGCGCGAGCAGCTGCTGGCCGCGGGACTCGGTAAGAAAAAGGCCGAGCAGGATGAGCGCAGGGCGAAGGAGCACGCGGAGCGCAGAGCGAAGGAGCAGCAACGCATCGCGCAGGCTCAGGCAGCTCAAGCTGCCAGCCAGGCAGAGAAAGCTGCGCGTGCCCAGGCGTTGCAGCAGCGTCGCCAGGAAGAAGCGGATCGCAAAGAACGCTGGACGCAGATCAAGCAGCTGATCGAGCAGCACCGCCTGCCTAAGCTGGAGACCGACGAATATTTCAACTTCGTGGCCCGCGGCAAAGTGCGGCGCCTGGCGGTCGACGCGCAGTTGCGCGAGCGACTCACGAGTGGCGAGGTGATGATCGTCCGCTGCGAAGGCAAGCACGACGTGGTGCCCCGTGACATCGCCGAACGCATTCGCGGCTACGATGCGCGCGCCGTGATCGTCCTACAGGACTCCGCAGGTGGCACACCGTCCGAAGACGATCCGTACAAAGACTACGTGGTGCCCGACGATCTGAAGTGGTGAGAGCTGCTGTCGACGCCGTCACCTTCGTCGCTGTCCGGCTCCTCTTCCTGCCACCATTCCGTGGGCGCGGAACAGATCACCAGGTCCATTGAGTCCCATTCGTCGAGATCGAACTCGTCGATATCGCCGTAGCGGTCGCGCACATCGATGAGGCCGTCCGTCTCGTCGACCGCAATGACGAGGAAGAACTCGTGGTTGGCGCGGTCGGCGTACCACTGACCTTCGCGCGCCTTGATGTCACTCATACGCCTCCTCCCGCCGGAAGAGCTCCCGCTTTGCGTCAGTAATCGCATTTACAACGCGCGGGCTGCAGCCGCGGTTTCCTTACACCAGGATCGCGTACATTACAGCTGCAATCAGCAGCCACTTGACCAGGTAGTACACCGGACGGTTCCACGCCTTGATGCGCGTGCCCAGGATGCGGATCTTGTAGACGTGCTCGAACACGCGGTTCAGCGCGCCGACATGCTCGCCCGGCATGTTCTGCGTCGCGGCAGCCTTGATCATGCTGCGCCCGAACGTCCGGTTGAGCGCGCGCACCAGCCGGTTGGACAGCGGCCGCTCGACGTCGCAGAACAGAATCACCCGGGTGACGTCAGTGCGGTTCTCCGCCGTGTGGATGTACGTCTCGTCGAACATCACCGCTTCGCCGTCCTTCCAGTAGTACTTCTCGCCGTCCACGACTATGAAGCACTCGGGTGAATTTGGCGTGACCAGACCGAGGTGATAACGCAACGAGCCGGCAAACGGATCGCGATGCGCGCCTAGCCGGCTGCCGGGCGGCAGCAACGTGAACATCGCGGCGTTCACCGAAGGGATGCCGGCGAGCAGCTCGGTCGTGCGCGGGCACAGCGCAGCGGCTGACGGCAGGAAGTCGCCGTACCATTTCAGATAGAACCGCTTCCAGCCGGTGCGGAAGAACGTGTTGAAGCCGATGTCGTTGTGACTCGCCGCCGCACGGATGTAACCCTCGTCGAACAGCTTCAGCGCTTCGTCGCGGATCATCCCCCATTGCGCCGTGACCTTTTGCAGCTCGGGGAACTGCGACACGTCCGCGTACGGCCGCGCGCGCACCGCCGAGAAGAGGTACATCAGCGTGTTGTACGGCGCGAGCACGTTTGCATGATCGGCCGCGAGTCGCTTCAGCTTGTGCCGCACGTGTCCGCGCAGCTGAACGTACAGAATCGTCGAGAGCCAGAGCGCGAGGACCAGGTATTTTGCCGATGGAGCCGGAACCATGACGTGAGCTGATCAGGAGACTGAACTCACATATATATGTAGCACATATGTAAAGCACAGTGTTCGCGGGCACGCGAACCACACGCGTGCGAGCAATCCTCGCAATCGCGCTGCAGTGTGAACAGGGGAATCCGTCGCGGAGGTTATTCCGAACGCCCGTTCGGCGCAGGCGCCGGACTCGCAACGAACGTATACGCGCGAGTCAACGCCGGCAGCTGCGGGTTGTCGAGGATCGGCGCCGCGGCGACGGCCGGAGCGATCGGCATCGCGATGCTCAACACTTCGCGCGCGCGCTCTTGATAGTGCAACGCCGCTTCACGCAGGTTGTTCTCTTCGTCGACGCGGAACGGCGTCTGTGCGACGTACGCTAGCGTGCGCGGCACGCCGAACTCTTCGATCAGCGGCTTGACCAGCATGATGCCGCCGTAGCGCTGCACGTCCTGGTACTCCTGGTCGGTGCGCCACACGCGCTTGCGGAACACGGCGAAGTCGTCGGGCCAGATCTGGTCGACGCGATTCACGTTGAACAGCGGACCGCGCAGCGCCTTGACGTTCTCCGCGATGCCCTTGACCAGCATCTCGCAGGGCAGCCGCCGGCCGACATCGACCGCGCTGCACTCCTTGTGCGGCCACTGCCCGCCGCGCGCGGAAGCGGCTTCCTGCAGGAAGGCGTTCCACAGCACGTTGTCGATCACCTCGACGACGGGGAATTGCAGGCGGTACTGCTCGTTCTGATAGAACGGCCAGTAGTAGGCGGCCCAGCGCAGAGGGTTCGGAGTTTTCGCGCCGAGCACGCGGCGCGGAAAGATCATCGTGCGGCGCTTGAGGTCGTAGCCTTCGCGGCCGCCGAACAGCAGGTACTCCGGGTCCTTGGCGGTGACGAACTTGATCTGGATCTCGGCGGGCACCGCGCCGAACAGGTCGCCGAATGCCGTGTCGATTGCCTGCGCGCGGTAGGAGACCAATTCGCGGAACTGCTTCTTGCACTCGCGCCGATCGGTGCCTTCGCAAGCAAGGCCGAGGAGGGGAAAGAGCAGGGCCGCTAATGCAATCCAACGTCTCATCGCCGCGCTCCGGAGCAGCATATGCACTGCTCATACTCCGCCTGTGTAGGGTAAGCAACTAACGGAAGGTACAGGGCGAAGTTCCTCTTGCCGCAGACTCGTCGTTGTCGCGGCAACGCGTGCCCGCGGCGACAGTGTCGCGATTGAGTTGCAACGCAGTCAGATGTCGACGCCGGCAGCGATGCGGCGCGCCACGCAATTCTCCTTGTGCCAAGCGAGGATGCGTTGGACAACGGTGGGACAGCGGCGCGCTCAGCGGCGTTGCAGCGTCGACGCAACGTGCATTAACGACCGAGTCAGCCGAAGAAGTCGGCGCGCTCGCGCTTCACGCTCGAAAGGTCCGACCGCACACTCCGCTTCGACCGCGCGGCACGGCGCTCTTATGTCGTCCGGCGCGCAAACGTTGCAGCCGGCTGTTTGGAATATCGACACGGCGGCGCGCGACTGCATGAGGCGGAACCGTAAACATTCCCGACATTGCGATGCGGTGTCGCCACGCGCGGACATGCCCGTCGGTTAGATTGAAAGCGCGGTCGAGCTTAGGGATAGTCGGCGCTGCGCCCAACGAACGCCAATCCATCAATAAATAGAAACCGAGGCTCCGCTCTGGACGAGTTCTGGCAACGAACCGATCCCGCACTGGCGGCCGCCGGCGTCGAAGGCGAGTGGCTGGTCGCCCGCGTGCGGCTGTTCGCCGTGACGCTGCTGCTGATCACGCCGACCTACAAGCTGATCCAATACCCGCAGATCCCGGTGTTCGTCTGGGGCTTCTGGGTGACGTTCGGCGCAGCGCTCGCGGCCCTCGGCATCTGGCTGGCGCTGCGTCGCAAATTCTGGCGGCCGTGGCTCGGCTTCGCATCCAGCACGCTCGACGTGTCGCTGGTGACCTTCGCGCTGGTCACGTTCGTGTTCGTCGGCTCGCCGCTGGTGGCGCTGAACTCGAAGGTGACGTTCGAGATCTATTACCTCGCGATCATCGCCACCAGCCTGCGCTACGACGAGCGCATCTGCATCGGCGTCGGCGTGCTGGCAGTCGCGCAGTACGCCGGCCTGTGGGCCTTCGCGGCGTTGCGCTACGACCTCAACGATCCGACCTATGCGCAGGGGCTCGGCGAGTACTCGTACATCGACCAGACCACGCGGCTGATCCTGTTGACCGCTGCGGTGATGCTCGCGTATGCGATCGTGCGCCGGGCGCAGCGGCTCCTGCACCTCGCCGCGCGCGACCGGCTGACCGGTGTATACAACCGCGGTCAGTTCGATCTCGCGCTCGAGTTCGAAGTGGAGCGCGCGCAGAGCGTGGGACACGAGCTGTCCGTCGCAGTGCTCGACCTGGATCACTTCAAGAGCATCAACGACACCTTCGGTCACGCGGCCGGCGATCGCGTGCTGGTGGAAGTGGCGGCGCGGCTCGCGCGCGGCATGCGGACGACCGACATGATCGCGCGCTACGGAGGCGAGGAATTCGCGATCCTGTTCCCGCAAACGAATCGCGCGGCTGCGGCCGTGCGGGTCGAGACGCTACGCGCGCAGATTGCCGCGTTTCCGATGCTCACGGCACAAGGCGAGGAGCTCACGATCACCTGCAGTGCGGGGATCGCCGAGCTGCCGATGGATGGAATCGACGGGGGCACGCTGCTGGCACGCGCTGATCAGCGCTTGCTCGCGGCAAAGCGAGCGGGGAGAGATCGGCTGCACTCGGATGACAGCGAGATGTCTTGTCAGGCTTTAGCCTGACTCTCTCTTCGCGCCCACCGGCAGCGCTGACACTCTCTTCATCTCTTCGTTATCCAGCACGCTCCGATCTCGCAGATACGCAATCGCGAAGTCCGTCGCGTCGGCGCCCCAGAACGCTTCGCCGTCGACGACCAGCGTCGGCACGCCGAACACGCCTGCCGCGATCGCCGCATCCGTGTTGGTGCGCAGACTCTCTTTGACTCGCGGCTCAGCGAGCCGCTCGCGCGCGATGCCTAGTGACGCTGCCAACTCTTCCAGCACGCGCGGGTCCGCTGCGTCTGCACCTGTCGTCCACAGTTGCTCGAAAATTTTGCGGATCGCCGCCGGCTCGCAGCTCGCTGCGATCGCGAGCCGTAGATAGCCGAGCGGATTGAAAGGATGTGCGCGCGGCAGCTGGAAAGGGATGCCACGCTGCGCGGCGTACCAGGTGCACCAGCGATAGGTCCAGGTCCGTTTGCCGGGAATTTCCGCAGGGCCGCGCTGGCCCCAGTGATTCAGCAAGCCTGCGAACAGCACCGGCCGGTAATCGATGCGCACGTCGCCGCCGAGCCGCTGCAGCTCGAGTAGCCCGAAATATGAGTACGGCGAGATGAAGTCGAAGTACCAATTCACCTGACGCATGCAGACCTCTCGGGAACATTTGCGGCTCCGAAATGATATGACACTGGGCAGGATGAAAAGCACAAGGTGGAAGCCGGAATGGTCGAAGCGCGCAGCGTGCGCAATTTATACGTGCTGTGCAGCCTGTTGCTGCTCGCCGCGTGTTCCAACGGCCGCGGCAGCGTCGATTCTGAGCAACCGCCGCCGAGCGGCCCCGCACAGAGTGGATTCACTGTCAGCGGAACGGTCGCCGGGCTCGATGGCGACGGCATGGTGCTGCAGCTCAACGGCGCGAACGATCTCGCCGTCGCGAACAACGGCACTTTCACTTTCAGCGCGCAGCTCACCAACACAGCAGCGTACAGCGTCACGGTACTGACACAGCCTTCCGGTCCTTCGCAGACCTGCACGATCGGCAACGGCAGCGGCACGATTGCAGCGGCCAACGTCACGAATGTCGCGGTGACTTGCGCGACCGGTGCGTTCGCCTTGCGCGGCACCGTGAGCGGCCTTGCCGGCACCGGTCTGGTATTGCAGAACAATGGCGGCGACGACCTCGCGATCGCGCCCGGCGCGAGCGATTTCAGTTTCCCGTCGCCCATCGCATCGGGTGCGGTCTATAGCATCACAGTCAAGACACAGCCTTCCGGGCCATCGCAGTCCTGCAGCGTGGCCAATGGCACTGGCACGATCGGTTCCGCCGACGTCACGAACGTCGCCGTCACCTGCGCGACCGGATCGTTCACGGTCGGCGGCAGCGTGACAGGACTGCAAGGCACTGGCCTGGTGCTGAGGAACAACGGCGGCAACGATCTGCCCATCGCGGGCAACGGCCCGTTCCAGTTCGCGGCGCTGCTCGCGTCGGGTGCGACCTACAACATCTCGGTCGCGACCAATCCGAGCAATCCGGCGCAGAACTGCGCGGTCACGAACCCGACCGGCACCATCAACGGCGCGAGCGTCGCGAACATCACCGTCACCTGCATGACGAATCGCTTCACGGTCGGCGGCTCGATCTCCCTGCTCGCCGGCTCCGGGCTGCAGCTGCGGCTCAACAATGAGCCGCCGCTCGACGTGCCCGCCGGCGCAACCGCCTTCACGTTTGCATCGCTGATTGCGAGCGGCACGAGCTACGTGGTGCGCGTGACGCGCAATCCGAGCAATCCCGCCCAGGAATGCGACGTCCGGGACGACACCGAGACGGGCACGGTGGGGAACGCGAACGTCACGAACGTCGTGGTCACCTGCAGGACTAGGTCTTTCTCGATCGGCGGCACGGTCTCGGGGCTGCAAGGCTCGGGGCTGGTGCTGCAGAAGAACGGCAGCGACGACATCGCGATCGCTTCGAATGGTCAGTTCACGTTCCAGACGGAGCAGGCCAGTGCCACGGATTACGCGGTGACCGTTCGCACGCAGCCGGTCGGCCCTTCGCAAACGTGCACCGTCGCACGCGGTAGCGGCAAAGTCGGTAGCGGCGACATCACCAATGTCGCTGTGACGTGCGCGGTCAACACGTTCGCCGTCGGCGGCAGCGTGACTGGATTGCTCGGCTCCGGGCTGGTGTTGAGTAACAGCGGCGGCGACGACTTGTCCGTGCCTGCAGACGGCAGCTTCAAATTCAAGACGAAGGTGGCGAGCGGCGCGGGCTACAACGTCAGCGTTCGCACTCAGCCCACGAATCCGACTCAAGCCTGCACGGTCGGCAGCCCCAGCGGCACAGTCGGCAACGGCGACGTCACCACTGTCGTCGTCAGCTGCAGCACCAGCGACTTCACCGTCGGCGGCACCATCGACAATCTCGCGGGCTCCGGCCTCGTGCTCCAGAACAATGGCGGCAGCGATCTGCGCCTCGACTCGGGCGCGGTCACCTTCACGTTCCCTCCCGTTCCGAGCGGGATGCAGTACAACGTGACGGTGGCTGGGCAGCCCACCGGTCCGGCGCAGGCGTGCACGGTCGCCAATCCGGCCGGAACCATCGGCGGCGAAAATGTCACGAACGTGCAGGTCAGCTGCGTCACGACCGAGTTCTCGATTGGCGGCACCGTGACCGGTCTGCACGGCAGCGGGCTGCAGCTGCAGAACAACGGCGGCGAAGTGCTGAGTATCGCGGCCGACGGACCTTTCAAGTTCCCGACGTCGCTACCGAATGGCACCGCTTACAACGTCATCGTCGTCACGCAGCCGAACACTCCGACGCAGGCCTGCCTGGCCACGAACAGCGTGGGCATCGTCAGCGGCGCAGACGTGACCACGATCGTGGTCGACTGCGTCGATTCGCCCTAGCGGTCTACGACTCGCCGAGCACCTGGCGCGCGGCACGCATTCCGCTTTCCAATGCGCCGGCGACTGTGCCGGATTCGCCCGCCGTATCGGCCGCTTCGCCCGCGAAGAACAACGTGTTCTTCACCGGTGCCGCGAGCGCCTTGCGCGCTCCCGTGCCGCCGGCGATGACGAAGCTGTAAGCACCGCGCGCGTACGGATCGGCCTGCCAGTCGTGCAGGTACGCGCGTTCGAGCATCGGGCGGACGCGCGCCTTCCTGCCGAACATCGACTGCAGGCTGTCGAGCGCAGCGCTCGTCAACTCGGCTTCGTTGCGTCCGGAAAGCAGCTGCGCATTCGAGCCGCCGGCCCATGCGTTGATCAAGGAGCCGCGCAGCGGGACGGCCGACCAGAACGTTCGAAACGGCGCACCGGGCGCGCGAAAGAACGAAGCGTCGCGATAGCGTCCGTCGTCGATCTCTTCCCAGAACGGCTTGCGGAAATGCATCACGACTTTGATCACGGGCCCAGACGCCAGGCCTGCCAGCGCCTGCTGTTTGCGAGGATCGGGCAGGAAGCGCACCGCGCCCGCGGCGTGTGCGGGTAGCTGCAGGACGCCCAGCGGCAAAGTGATGATCGCGCGCTTCGCCTGCACGCTGCAGGGCTGACCATGCCGCGTTGCTTCGATCGTCACGCGACCGCGCTGCCAGTGAATCGTGTGGACAGCCGTGCTCAGCCGGACTTGAACACGAGAAGTGTCGAGCGCGCAGACCAGTCCATCGATCAGAGAAGCGTAGCCGCCGAGCGGGCGGAACGTCGGCGCATCCGCCGCGCTGCTGCCGTTCCACTCGTCCAGCGTCGCCCAGGTACTCACGCGCGTCGCGTCTGCTGCGTCGAAACCTTCGACCAGCTGTTTTGCAAGCTGCCGCGCTTCCGGCGACAGCTTGCGGCTCGCGACGCGATCGAGGAACTCGGCGAACGGCAGATCCTTGCGCGGACGCCGGATGCCGGCGAGCCCACGCTTCATCTGTTCGAACAGGTTGTCGGTGGGCTCGGCCTTCCCGTCCCGCAAAGTGAAGCGATCACCGTGCGCATCGACGATCGCGGTATTCGACTTCGCGAGCCAGCCCAGCGTCGCAGGCGCGCGGCCGTGAATGAACTCCGCGCCGAGCTCGATCGGCAAAGTCACGCCGGGCTCGCGTCGCGTGAACATGCGGCCGCCGACGCGGTCGCGAGCCTCCAGCACGCACACCGTGCCGCGTTGCCGGCTCAGCTCGGCGGCGGCGACCAGTCCGGCAGCGCCGGCGCCCACGATCAACGTGTCGAACAGTTCGGTCTCGGACATGCGGCGCAACTATGGCACAATACGTGCCCGCAATAGACCCACCTTCCATACCAGTCGTGCCTCAGCAGTAGCCGATCTCAGTTTCCCTCGGCCTCTCCGGCAGCCAGCGCGTAACGCGCCGCCGGAGAATCGTCGCGCGCGTCCGCAATTCGCGGCAGCGCGCGCATACGAAGCAAGGCGCGACAGCGGACTGAGATCTGGCGCTCGCCCGACTTTGCCGCTCGCCGCTTCGTTCGCCGGACTCTCGCTTCTCTGCGCGCAGTGCTTCCTGTCTGGAGCACTGTCATGGGTTCATGGTCCGAGCGCTGGCGCATCCAGCCACTGGAGTTGCCGCGTCCATGGCGTTATTGCGCGTCGTGCGCGACCGCACGCGCATTCGTGTGCAGCGAGCGTTTCCGCGTCAACGCGAACAAGAAATCGCTCGACGTCTGGCTCAACTATCGCTGCGCGTCGTGCGAGGACGTGTGGAAGTTTCCGCTGTTCGAGCGGCGCTCGGTGAGCGAGCTCGGCGGCGCGCTGCTCGATGCATTCGCGCGTCACGATCGAGGAGCCGTCTGGAAGTACGCCTTCGACGTCGGGCGACTGCGGCCGCACGTCATCAGAGTCGATACCGAGGTGCGAGTCGCAGTCGAGCGCATCTCGCTGGCATGCGACGCGGTGCCGCCGGAGCACTTTTGCATTTGCTTCGACGTGCCGTTCCCGTGCGACATTCGGCTCGATCGGCTGCTCGCCGGCGAGCTCGGCATCTCACGCAGCGCGTTGGAGCGCAGAGTGTTGCCGGAGCAGCGCGAAGCGTTGCGCAAGCGCGTGCGCGACGGGCAGGTCTACATGCTGTCGAAGAACGACTTGACCGCAGACAAGCAGAACGGCGGCACCAGCGTGCTGTGATACGACTCGATCACGGCGGCGTCGCCACCGTCGGCCGCAGTGGCCGCCTTCGCAGCTGCGAAGGCGGCTTTGCGCGCGGCATTGGGATCGCCGGACGCGATGTCGCTCTCGAGGTCGAGCACGGTCACTGGTGCCGTCACGCCGTTGGCGGACCAGTACGACTGGATCAGCTGCGTGTTCATGAAGAGCACGGTCGGATCATCGGCGCCGCCGCACAGGAACACTGGCGCCGTCGGCACCCAGGTGCGCAGGTCGTTGCGCTTGAATGCGCGGCGCAGGCCATTCGCAGGATTGGCCGCCGGCCGGTTGTCGAGCAGGTTCGGAAAGCCGCCATCGGGATTCGCCTGCGCATCCTGCAAGTAGGCGAGACGGAATGCGTTCGTCACCAGATGGTCGGGTCCGAAGCCCTGCGCGAAGACGGACGCAAGGTTCGCGGGCGCAGTCGCCGGCGTGAACTGTGCGAAGCTCGGATCGGGCGGCGTGCTGTCGAACAACTGATCGCGCGGCAGCTTGCCTTCCGCGAACAGCTGCGTGCGCGGCACCGAGCTCGGCAACAAGGATTCGATGCCGGTCGCGTAGCGCGCTTCGAAGATATCGATCGGGCTCGAATAGACGTCGCCGTATGCCTTCTGATAGCCGGTCGCGGTGAATGCCATGAACAACGGCGTCGTCCGGGTGACCTGGCCGAAGAACACGGCATCGGAAAATGCAGCGACCGCGTACGGGCCGGACATGGGAGCCGACGCTGCGATCGCCGCGCCCGTTTCCTGCAACAGCTTGTGAGTCGCCATTGCGACGTGCCCGCCCTGCGAGTAGCCGGTGACGAACAACTTGCCGGAATCGCTGATCGTCGGCGCGAAGCTCGTCGGCAGCGCGCTGCGAGAGGCCGTCAGCGCATCGACAGCGTCTTTCGCTTCCTGATCGGCGTTGAGATACGGGTTGTACGGCAACGCCGAGCTGTCGTAGCCGGTGTAGTTCGGCGCGACCAGAATGTATCCCTGTGTAGTGAATATCGTCGCGGCCAGTAGACCTTCCAGGTTGTCCTCGCTCGTTATATTCGCGAGGTTCAGCGAACGCTGCGCGGCCGTGCCGTGGGCGTAGAGGACGATCGGCCGCGGGCCCTGGCACAGCGGATCGCTGCCGGTCGGGATCATCATCGCGGCAGACGCCGTGGTCGGGGCGCCGCTCGGGTCGACGGTGTTGTACTGAACGGAGTGAACGTCGATGCCGCACTTCGGAGCCACGATCAGGTCGAGCAGCAGGTTTGCGCCGGGCTGATTGGTCAGCGCGGCGGCGATCGTCGCAGGGGTTAGCGACGCCGTGCGCGTGGGCGGCGACTGGATCAGCGAGCCGCGTGCCGGCGGCATTGCCGGCGCGGGCGCAGGCATTTCGTCGTGGTGACCGCCGCCGCATGCCGCCACCAGCAGCGAACATCCGGCGATCCAGAGCAATCTCAGCACACTGTTCATCGGCAGCCCTCGTCGTTCCGATAGCGCAACGCACGAGCATGGCGAATTGTTACTATCGCGGCGCCGATGGACCGAGGTAAGAACATGAACTCAGGCACTCGCATCGTCGTTCTGATCCTGGCCTCCTGTAGCGCGCTGTGGGCGTCGGGCGCCAGCGCGGATCCCGCAGCGCTGCGCAAGCTCGCGCACGAGCATTACCAGTGGCGCGACGCTGCGTATCCCGTCATCACCAGCTCACAAGGCGACCATCGCTTCGACGACCGCATCACGGACTATTCGGCGCAGGCGATCAGCGAACGCCGCGCGCACTTCAGCGAAGTGCTGGCGCAGGTCAAGTCGATGTCGACCGCAGGGTGGTCGCGCGACGATCGCGTCGATGCGGTTCTGTTTCAGGCGCAGCTCGAATACGGGGACTTCTTCGGCCGCACGCTCGATCCCAATGCGACGGATCCGCAGATCTACGTCAGCGAATGCGCCAACGCGATCTTCACGCTCCTGCAGAAAGACTATGCGTCCCATCGCACGCGCGCGCTCGCCGCGACGGCGCGCCTCGAAAAAATGCCAGCGCTGCTGCGCAATGGCCGGGCCAACCTGACGAAGCCGGTGAAGCTGTACGCGCAGCTCGCGATCCAGGCGGCGCGCGGCGGCGACGAGCTCTACACGACGAGCCTGATGGCGCTGGCAGACGAGCTGTCGGCGAGCGAGCGCAAGCGTCTGGTCAAGGCACGCGACAACGCGCTCAAGGCGCTGCACGAGTTTGCGGATTGGCTCGACGCCGGCGTCGCACGCATGCCCGACTGGACGCCGATGGGTGAGGAGACCTACAACCGGTTGCTGAAGCGCGTGCTGCTGTTGCCGTTCGATGCGCGCGATGTCGCAACGCTCGGCGAAATCGAGCTGGGCCGTTATCGTGCGCTGGAAGCGCTGCTGAAAGATCCACGGCTGGCATCGCCAGATCCGGCCCGTGCGCAGCACGTGCCGAAGGATCAAGCGGAATTCCTCGCCGCCTACGAGTCGCGGCAGCAGGAGATCGTCGACTTCCTGAAAGCAATGCAGCTGATCACGATCCCGGCGTACATGGGCGCGTTCCGCATCCGTCAGCTGCCCGAGGCGTTCAAGCCGACCAGCCCGGGCGGCTTCATGAATCCGCCGGGCCTGTACGAGCAGGATCCCGTCGGTTTCTTCTACATCCCGACCTACAACCCGAAGAGCGGCAACTTCTATATCCGCGCGGCGATCGAGGATCCGCGGCCGGTCCTCGGGCACGAGGGCATTCCCGGCCACTTCCTGCAGATCTCGATCGCCAATCGCGTCGCCAGCGAGATCCGCCGTCAGCACGGCGACTCCGTGTTCGCCGAAGGCTGGGCGCTGTACACGGAGGAGATGCTGTCGCGCGCGGGACTCTATCCGGAGAACTCCGCAGCGCAAGGGCAGGTGTTGCGCCTGAGCCGCTACCGCGCGGCCCGCATCGGCGTCGACGTCAACCTGCACACGGGACGCTGGACCTTCGAGCAGGCCGTGCAGTACTTCATGGCAGGCGGCGGTCTCGATCGCGAAGCAGCCGAGGGCGAGGCGGCCGGCGCGGCTTCGAATCCGTCGCAAAAGATCTCGTACATCACCGGCAAGTGGCAGATCATGCGGCTGCTCGGGCGCTACAAGGACCAGCAAGGCGATGCGTATCGCCTCAGTGCTTTCCACGATCAGCTGCTCAGCTACGGAACTTTGCCGCTGTCCGTCGTCGAATGGCTCATGTTCGACGACGACGCTTCGCTGCGCAAAGCGCTGCAGTGAGTGGTGCCGGGAGAGAAAACGAGGGGAAACTCAGCACTGCAGCATCCGTCCGTGGCAGCATAGCCATGCTGCATTGCTGAGTTTCCCCTCGTTTTCTCTCCCGGCACCACTAAAAACCCGTCGTGCGTACCTGACCGTTGATAGCAACAAGAAAATTCAGGAGCTCGCATGCGTCGCTCAGCGTTGGCTCTGCTCGCCATCGTCTTCTGTCACATCGCTCCCGCGCCCGCGCAGCAGACGGCGATCCCGCCGGATCTCAAGCCGTGGGAAAGCTGGGTCATGTACGGCGAGGAGTTTCGCCGCTGCCCGGTGCGCAATGGCGTGGGCGCGGACGGCGCCGATGCGTTCGTCTGCACGTGGCCCGGACGGATGCACGTTGCAGTGTCATCGGGCGGCGGGGAGTTCCGACAGAGCTGGCGGATCTACGCTGAGAGCTGGGTAGCGCTCCCGGGCGACAGCGAGCACTGGCCGGAAGACGTGCGCGTCGACGGTGCTCTGGCGGCGGCAGTCGAGCGCAATGGCGTGCCGCAGCTCCGTCTCGGCGCAGGTGATCACACGATCAGCGGGAGTTTCACTTGGGCGCGCCGGCCGGAGTCGCTGCAACTCGCGGCGCTGACGGCGCTCGTCGATCTCACTATCGACGGCAAGTCGATCGCACCGGTCGAGCTGCGCGCCGGACGTTTGTGGCTCGGCGCCGTGCGCACGGTCACGGTGCCGCGTGCATTGCAGGTGCAGGTCTATCGCCTGCTCCAGGACGATATTCCGCTACGGCTCACCACGCAGCTGCAACTCAAGGTTTCGGGTGACGCACGCGAGGAGGTCCTGGCACGCGTGCTGCCCGAAGGCTTCGTGCCGATGGCCACGACCGGCGAGCTGCCGATGAGGTTCGAGCCGGATGGACGGCTGCGCGTGCAGGTGCGCTCGGGCGAGCATGAGCTGACGATCGTCGCGCGTGCCACATCCGCGGCGGATGCAATCGCGGTTCCGCAAGGCGCAGGCGTGTGGGCCGACGAAGAAGTGTGGACCTACGCCAGCAACGACCGGTTGCGCATCACCGCTCTCGAAGGCGCAGCGGCGATCGATCCGATCCAGGCGGGTGTCCCCGACGCCTGGCGGAGCATGTCTGCATTTCGCTTGCAGCGCGGAGCGACCGTCACGATCGCCGAGCGCAGCCGCGGGCTCAGCAGTGCCGACGCGCACCGTTTGACGCTCGATCGACAGCTGTGGCTGACGTTCGATCACGAGGATTTCATCGCCGCCGATCACATCATCGGCACGATGCAGCAGGGCTGGCGCCTCGACATGCATGCGCCGTATCGCCTGCTCAACGCGCGCCGCGCCGATGAGATGCTGCTGATCACCGATGGCGCGGACGGAGGCACCGGGGTCGAAGTGCGCAACGCCGAGGTAAACCTGACGACTCTCGCACGCGTGCCGCGCGACCGGGCACGAGCGGCGACCGGCTGGGATGCGCGCTTCGACGGTGTGCAGACCATGTTGCATCTGCCGCCCGGTCATCGATTGTTCGCCGCATGGGGTGCTGACGATGCGCCGGGCGCGTGGGTGAATCAGTGGCGTCTGCTCGATCTGTTTCTGCTGATGCTGGCGGCAGCCGCGGCGTTTCGCTTGCTCGGCTGGAGCGGCGCGGTGCTGGCCGCGGCGGTGATATTGCTCACGCATCAGGAGTCCGGCGCGCCGGGCTGGCTATGGATCAATCTGTTCGTCGCAGTCGCTTTGCTGCGCTTCGTGCCGGAGGGTCGGCTGCGTGCCTGGGTGGGGCGCTATCAATTCGTTTCGCTCGTCGCGCTCGGCGTCGTGCTGATTGCCTTTGGCGTGCAGCAGTATCGGTTCGCTCTGCATCCGCAGCTGATGCAGAGCGGGTACGGCGAGGTGTATGGCATCGGTCCGATGGATCAAGTGATGATGCGCAAGACTGCCAACGCTCCCGCGGAAGTCGCGTTGGATGCAGCCGCCGTGGAGGAGCGGGCATTCATCAGTGGGTCGCCGGTGAGCCCTGCGCCACCGGCCGTGCAGTTGGCGGTCCCTTCGGTCACCGGGCCCAAGCGCCTCGAGCGCTACGCTCCCGACGCGACGTTGCAAACCGGCCCCGGTATTCCGAACTGGTCGTATCTCACTTATCAACTGCGGTGGAGCGGACCTGTCGACGAGAAGCAGACCGTCCGTCTGACGATCGTCCCGCCGCTGCTGCTGTCGCTGTGGCGCATTTTCGGCGTGCTTGCTGCCGCCGCCTTGCTGTTGGCGATAGCGAAGCTCGCTTATGGAATCCCGACCAACTGGCGACTGCCGCCGTGGCGGTCGAGCGCTGCGGCAGGTTTGCTGCTCGCCCTGTTTGCATCCAGCTTCGCACCGCGCGCGCACGCTCAGGCGCCGGATCCTTCCGTGCTCAGCGAGCTCAAGAAACGCCTGAGCGAGCCGGCGAAGTGCATCCCCAACTGCGTCCAGGCGGTGATGGCTACCGTGATCGTCAACGGCGATCGTCTCGACGTGCAGTTGGAAGTGCACGCGCAGGCGAACGTCGTGCTCGGCATTCCGCAAGCGGGACAGCAGTGGATCATCGATCGTGTGAGTGTCGACGATCGTGCGGCCGACTCGGTCGCAAACAGTGGCGGGCAGCTGCAATTGCCGCTTGCGCCAGGCGTGCATCGCGTGAGCATCGGCGGACGCGTCGCGGAGGCCTACGAGCTGACGCTGGAATTTCCGACCGTGCCGCGGCGTATCGCCGTGCGCGCAGAAGGTTGGGATGCCGCTGGCATCAGCGAAGGCCGCCTGCTCAACAGCTCGCTGCAATTGACGCGGCGGACGACTGCCGGCGCGACCGAGCGGATGGCGGTGTCGCAACGCTTCCTGCCGTTCGTGCGCATTCATCGTCGCGTGTTCATGGGACTCGACTGGACAGTCGCGACGACCGTCGAACGCCTGGCGCCGCAAGAAGGGGCTTTCACTTTGCGGCTGCCGTTGTTGACGGGCGAGTCCGTGCTGACGCCGGGTCTGCAGGTCGGCGACGAGGGCGTGCTCGTGTCGATGGCGTCGGGTGAAAACACGGTCAGCTGGGACTCCGCGCTGGAGCGAGTCGATCGACAGCAATGGGCGGCCGCCGCGAGCGACAAGCCGTGGGTCGAGCAGTGGGACATCGTCGTCAGCCCGACGTGGCATGCCGAGTTCGCCGGCACACCCGCGATCCTGCCGACCGAAAATTCCGGCGGCCTGTGGATCAACCAGTTCCTGCCGCGGCCGGGCGAAACGCTCGACCTGACGATCGTGCGCCCGGCGGCGAGCGAAGGCGCGACGGTGGCAGTGGACAGCGTCAATCTCATCACCCGCTTCGGTCAGCGCGTCGCCGACACGACGCTGGAATTTTCATATCGCAGCAGCCGCGGCGGACGTCATGACCTGCGCCTGCCGCAGGATGTCCAGGTGAAAAGCGTGGTTGCGGATGGCAGAACGCTGTCGCTGCGTCCGACCAACGGCGTGCTGCCGCTGACGCTCGTGCCCGGGCAACACTCGGTCGCCGTGGAATTCAGCGGCGGCGACGGCATCGGTGTGGTCAGTCGGCCGCCGCAGCTGGACCTGGGCGTCGAAGGCACCAACGTCAACACGACGCTCACGCTGCCGCGCGACCGCTGGATCCTGTTCGCGTGGGGTAAGGGAGTCGGTCCCGCGATCCTCTACTGGGGCGAGCTCGCAGTCTTCATCGTGATCGCGTTGGCGCTCGGCCGGCTGCGACGAACGCCGCTGCGAACGCGCGATTGGCTGCTGCTCGGGCTCGGACTGAGCACGTTCTCGTGGTGGGTGCTGATCGTGTTCGCGGCCTGGCTGTTCCTGCTCGATCGTCGACCCGCTGTGCGCATCGAGAAGCGCTGGCAGTTCAACGCGGCCCAGGTATTGCTCGCAGTGTTCTCGATCGCTGCGCTCGGCGTACTGGTCAGCGCGATTCCGTACGGCCTGCTCGGCGAGCCGGACATGGGCGTGATCAACGGCTACGGCGGCAGCATGGGCTGGTTCATGGATCGCACGGCGCCGCAGCTGCCGCAGCCGTTCGTGCTATCCGTCTCCATCTGGTTCTACAAGCTCGCGATGCTGCTGTGGGCGCTGTGGTTGTCGTTCGCACTGTTGCGCTGGTTGCCATGGGCGTGGCGGCAATATGCAGTCGAAGGAGTGTGGAGAGCGAAGGAGTCAGGCTGATAGGATGCGCTCCTTCATTTTCGAAGGAGCTCTCGTGAAGGCCTACGTCGTTGCAGCCCTGGCGTGCGGACTCGTGTCCGCTGTGCACGCGGACGAAAAAGTCACTTCGCTGCCGAGCGAGACACCGGAGACGTTCACGCCGACGCTCACGGACTTCGACTACGTCAAGCGCGCGGAAATGATTCCGATGCGCGACGGCGTGAAGCTCAAGACGTTCATCCTGATCCCGAAGGGTGCGAAGAACGCGCCGATGCTGCTCACGCGCACGCCGTACGACGCCGCGAATCGAGTGCTGCGTTTCAACAGCCCGCACCTGCTCGCGGCCGTGCCGCAGATGAACGATACAGCGGTGCAGGCCGGTTACATCATCGTGTTCCAGGACGTGCGCGGGAAGTACGGCTCCGAAGGCGACTACGTGATGACGCGGCCCCTGCGCGGCCCGGCGAATCCGAGTCAGGTGGATCACGCGACCGACTGCTACGACACCATCGATTGGCTGGTGAAGAACGTGCCGGAATCGAACGGCCGCGTCGGTACCTTCGGCGGCTCGTACGAGGGCTACACCGCCGTCATGTCGACGGTGCATCCGCACCCGGCGCTGAAGGTCGCCGTGCCGTTCGCGCCGATGGTCGATGGCTGGATGGGCGACGACTGGTTCCACAACGGTGCGTTCCGTCAGCTCGCTTCGCTCCAGTACACGTACGATCAGGAGGCCGCGCGCAAGGGCGATCACAAATGGTCGTTCGGCGAGTACGACGCGTACGACACGTTCATGCGCGCCGGCTCGGCGGGCGCCCTGGCAAAGGCGCGCGGTCTCGATCAGCTCGGCTTCTGGCGAGCACTCGCCGAGCACACCAGCTACGACTGGTGGTGGCAGGCCCAGGCTGTCGACAAGGCGCTCGCGAAAGAGCCGCTCACCGTGCCGATGATGATCGTCTCGGGCCTGTTCGATCAGGAAGACATCTACGGCGGTCCGGCGTTGTTCAAGGCGCTCGCACCGAACGATCCGCGGGGCGAGAAGCTGCACCTGGTGCTCGGACCGTGGAACCACGGCCAGGGCCGGCGCGAAGGCCGTGCTCTCGCTGCGATCCAGTTCGAAGGCGACACCGCCGGCTGGTTCCGCCGCACCGTGATGCAGCCGTTCCTCGATCGCTACTTGAAGGACGCGCCGCAACCGGACACGCCGCGTGTGCTCGTGTACGAGACCGGCGCCAATCAGTGGCGCAAGTACGATAGCTGGCCGCAGGTTTGCAACGACGCTTGCCCGCAGAAGTCGCGGTCGCTGTATCTGTTGCCGGACGGCAAGCTCGGTTTCGCACCGTCGCCGGCTGCCGCAGCGAAATACGACGAATACATTTCCGATCCCGCGAAGCCGGTGACCTATCGGCAACGGCCAACGCTGCCGACCGGCGCCGAGAACTCGGGTTGGGGCGACTGGCTGGTGGACGATCAACGCTACGCGGCGTCGCGCACCGACGTGCTCGTGTATCAGACGGAGCCGTTGCGCGAACCGCTGCGGCTCGCCGGCGAACCGTTCGCCAATCTGTTCGCGTCGACCAGCGGCACCGACGCCGATTGGGTCGTGAAGATCATCGACGTCTGGCCGGACGAAGTGCAGGAGCGCCCGACGCTCGGCGGTTATCAGCAGATGTTGTCGGCCGACATCTTCCGCGGCCGCTACCGCACGGACTTCGCGCAGCCGCAGCCGCTCGCGTCGAACAAGGCGCTGCAGTACCGCATCCGCCTGCCGAACGTGAGCCACACGTTCCTGCCGGGCCATCGCATCATGGTGCAGATCCAGTCCAGCTGGTTCCCGCTCTACGACCGCAACCCGCAGAAGTTCGTGCCTAACATCATGTTCGCGAAGCCCGAGGACTATGTGAAGGCGACCCACCGCGTCTGGCACGCGCCGGGCACGGCGAGCGCGATCGAACTGCCCGTCGCCGATTGATAAGAACTGCAAAGCGACCTAGGGCAGAAACGTCCTAGTCCGACGTGTGTCACTTGTGTCACCGTCGCCGCCTATGTCACTCGAACACTTCGACGTCCTGATCGTCGGCGCCGGCATTTCGGGGATCGGCGCCGGCTGTCATCTGCAGAAGCGCTGCCCGGGCAAGTCGTACGCGATCCTGGAAGGGCGCGCCGATATCGGCGGCACCTGGGACCTGTTCCGCTATCCCGGCATCCGCTCCGATTCCGACATGTACACGCTCGGCTACTCGTTCCGGCCGTGGACGCAGGCGAAGGCGATCGCCGATGGGCCGGCGATTCTCGATTACCTGAAGGACACCGCGAAAACCTACGGCATCGACCAGCGCATTCGTTTCGGCCATCGGGTGAAGAGCGCTGCATGGTCGTCGCAGGACTCGCGCTGGACAGTCGAAGCCGAGCGCGGACCGCAACGCGAGCCGGTGCGCTTCACGTGCAACTTCCTGTTCATGTGCAGCGGCTACTACAACTATGCCGAGGGCTACACGCCGCAGTTCCCGGGCGCGGAGCATTTCGCGGGTCGCATCGTGCATCCGCAGAAGTGGACTGAGGACATCGACTACGCGAACAAGCGCGTCGTGGTCATCGGCAGCGGCGCGACTGCGGTGACGATCGTTCCCGAGATGGCGAAGACGGCTGCGCACGTGACGATGCTGCAGCGTTCGCCGACTTACGTCATCTCGATGCCTGCCGAGGACTCTATTGCGAACGGCCTGCGGCGCGTGCTGCCGCTCAAGCTCGCGTACCTGCTGACGCGCTGGAAGAACGTGCTGTTCGGCATGCTGTTCTTCCAGCTGAGCCGCCGCCGGCCTGAGATTATCAAGAAGCTCATCCTCAAAGCCGCGCGCAAGGCGCTCGGTCCCGACTACGACATCGACACGCACTTCACGCCGCGCTACAACCCGTGGGATCAACGCTTGTGTCTGGTGCCGAACGGCGATCTGTTCGAGGCGATCAAAGGCGGTCGCGTCGATGTCGTCACGGATCAGATCGAGACGTTCACGCCTCACGGCATCACGCTGCGCTCGGGCAAGCAGCTCGCAGCGGATCTGATTGTCACTGCGACTGGACTCAACCTGCAGTTGCTGGGCGGAGTGCAGGTGAGCGTCGACGGCCGCAGTGTCGAGCTGGCGAAGACGCTGAACTACAAGGGCATGATGTTCAGCGACGTGCCGAATCTCGCGTCCTCGTTCGGTTATACGAACGCGTCCTGGACGCTGAAGTGCGACCTGACCTGCGAGTACGTCTGCCGACTGATGAACCACATGCAGAAGCACGGCTACCAGCAGTGCACGCCGCGCAACCTCGATCCGTCAGTGGCGGAAGAGCCGTGGATCGATTTCTCGTCCGGCTACGTGCAGCGCGCGCTGCATGCGCTGCCGAAGCAGGGCTCGAAGATCCCGTGGAAGCTGCATCAGAACTACGCGTTCGACATCATGATGCTGCGCTATGGCAGCGTCGACGACGGCGTCATCGAGTTTCGGCCGGGAGAGCTGCAGGGCGCGCGCTGAGATTCGCGGACAGAAACTGCAGGATCCGCTCATAAACGTCGCGGCGCGTCTGCTCGTCGTAGACGCCGTGACCCTCGCCGCTCAGCGCCAGGAAATCGAACTGCTTGTGATTCTTCTCCAGCGCGGCCTTCATGCGCTTTGCCTGTTCGAAATCGGCGCGCCCGTCCACCTTGCCGTGTATCAGCAGTACGGGGACCTTGATGTTCTGCGCGCTGTAGACCGGCGACTGCGCACGAAGCCTCGCGACATCGGTGCCGACCGTGCGTTCCAGGTAGGCCTTGCCCCAGTTCGAGTCGGGAATGTCGCCTGACTCCAGCATCAGCTCGAGATCGTAGACGCCGGCCACGCCGATCGCGCATCGATAGAGGTCGGGCTCCCGCGCCACGCCCATCAGCGCAGCGAAACCGCCGTAGCTGGCTCCGTAAATGCAGATCCGGTCGGGCTGCGCGATTTTCTGCTCGATCGCCCAGTGCGTGGCGTCGGTGAGGTCGTCCTGCATCTTGCCGCCCCACTCGCGATAGCCGGCGCTCAGGAAATCCATGCTGTAGTAACCGCTGCCGCGAAAGTTGACCTGCAGCACGGCGTAGCCGCGGTTCGCCAGCAGCTGCGCCTCCGGATCGAAGTCCCACCAATCGCGCTCACCGTACGGTCCGCCGTGCGGCAGCACCACCATCGGGTGCGGACCGTCGCCTGCGGGGCGCGTAACGTAGCCTTGCAGTTTCAGTCCGTCGCGAGCCGTCAGGGCGATCGGCTCCTTCGGACGCATTTCCTTCGGCTCGATCCAGATGCGTCCGGCGCGCAGGAAGTCGGCACGTTTGCTCACGGTGTCGAACAGGTAGTAGTCGCCGGGGTTGACGTCCGAATCGACGCGCACGATCACCAGCCTGCCGTCGGCGCTGTTGCTCGTCACGCGGACACGCTGCTGCGGGAATGCGCGCTGCAGTGCCTGATACGTCTGCGCGGCCGGATCGTCCTGCAGCAGCCAATAGTCGTTCTCGCGGGCGGAGTAGCCGCTCACGCCGACGATCTCGCGATCGGCGAAATCGGTGATGACGTCGTCGACCATCGCCTCTTCGAAGGCATGCACTTTGGAGATCGCCTTCGTCTGCAGGTCGAGGCGGTACAGGGCGTCGAACGTTTCGCCTTCGTGCACGGCAGTCAGGAACACCGAGTGGTTGTCCGTACTGAAGCGCCGCGGCGTCACGCTGTCTTCGCGGAAGCCTTCCAGCTCGAAGCTGGTCCAGTCGGCGCCGGGTTCGGGCTTCCAGCTCACTGCCGCCTTCTGGCGCTCGTTGTCGCCGTAGGCGAAGCGCACGTTGTCGTCGAAGTCCAGCAGCAGCGTTGCATGGCTCAGCGGCGCCATATCGAGCTGCCGCTTCTTGCCGGTGTACACGTCGAGGCGCGAGATCAGCGGCTTCGCGTCCGGATCGTAGTACCAGACGTTGCCGCCATTGCGCCACGGAAACTCCGCGATCAGGACGTGATTCGGATCCTTCTTCGGCGCGCTCAGCAGCACTGGCGTCGCATAGCTGGCCTTGCGTGTCGGCATGTGCGTGTCGAGCGTGCTTTCCTCGGCACGGTAACCGTAAAGCTGGCGGCTGGAGCTGCCGTCGCGATTGATCGCGAAGATTTCGCCGGTCGGCGTCGGCCGGACGTTGCCGCGCTGGCGCTGCGCGATCGTGTAGATCAGCCGCGTCGGCGAGATCCAGTGGTATTCGTCGATCTCGCAGTCCTCCGGCGTGCGGATCCCGCTGACGACCTTCCTGGACTTGAGCTCGGTGAAGGCGATCATCGAGCGGCCGTACTTGCCGGTGAGCACCGCGAGGAATTCGCCATCGGGCGAAATCTTCATGCCGCCGAACTCGTCGAAGCGCGTGAAGGCTTCGATCGGGATCGGGCGGGCGGCCGGCGCCGCGGCCGGGGTTTGCGCCAGGACGTTGTTCGAGATCGACGTTGCGACGAGCGCGCCGAGAAAAAGCGAGAGGCGACGCATGTGAGCTCCGTGCAGCCGCTATATTTTAGTTGTGCGCGCATTCTATTCTTCGACCATCGAAGGGGACAACGTATGCAAGGAACGAAGTTCGCGGCGGCGCTGGCCTCCCGCGTGGATGGCATTTTCGAGGTTGCGCTCACCGAGCAACGCATCGTCGGCGCTGTGTTCCTGGTGGCGCGCGACGGTGCACTCGTATGCGAGCGTGCGGTCGGCCAAGCGGAGCGCGAGACGCAGCGGCCGATGCGCGCAGACACGTTGTTTCGCCTGTCATCGATCACCAAGCCTTTTGTATCCTCGGCTGCGCTGGCGTTGATCGGACGTCGCCAGCTGGCGCTCGACGATCGTATCGAGAAGTGGCTGCCGGAATTTCAACCGCGGCTCGCCGACGGGTCGGCCGCGTCGATCACAGTGCAGCAGCTGCTCACGCATACCTCGGGCCTCGGCTATGGATTTAGCGAGCCCGCCGACGGGCCGTATCACCGGGCGAATGTTTCGGACGGTCTCGATCAGCCCGGCCTGTCGCTGGCGGAAAATCTGCGGCGTCTCGCCAGCGTGCCGCTGCGGCGCCAACCCGGTTCCGCGTGGGAGTACTCGGTTTCGATCGACGTTCTCGGCGCGGTGATGGAGCGCGCCGCGGGGAAAGGATTGCCGCTGATCGTCGATGAGCTCGTGACCGGACCGCTTGCGATGCGCGACACGGCGTTTCGCGTCGTCGATCGCGAGCGCCTCGCCGCGCCTTATGTCGACGGTCCGCCGCCGAAGCGCATGACGGATCCGCAGCTCATCCCGTACGGCCCTGGTGCCGGCATTTCCTATTCGCCGGCGCGCGCATTCGACGAGCGCTCGTTCGCTTCAGGCGGCACCGGCATGGTCGGCTCGGCTCGCGATACGCTGCAGTTCCTCGAATGCATGCGGCAGGGCGGGGCGCCGATTCTGTCGACAGGGCTCGCGCGCGCGGCGATGACAAATCAGATCGGCACGCTGGCGGGGCCGATGCCGGGCTTCGGCTTCGGTTACGGCGGCGCAGTGTTGCTCGATCCACAGACGGCGCAAACACCGCAGGCTCGCGGCACGTGGAGCTGGGGCGGCGTATACGGGCATTCGTGGTTCGTCGACCCGAGCGCTCAGGTCACCTGCGTGCTGCTCACGAACACGGCGCTGGAGGGAATGATCGGTCGCTTGACCGGCGACTTGCGCAAGGCGGTTTATGCCGCGCTGAGAGCGCTGTAAATCCTACTCACTCGGAACAATTTACCCGGCTCAGCGGTATCGATCCTGCCTACATCGGGCAGGACGAGAACGATGACGAAAGTGTTGCGGTGTTTGCGTGCCTGGTGCGTCCCGGTGTTGGTGCTGGGGCTCTCGGCCTGTTCCAACGGCCGCGGCAGTCTCGACGACGGCGGTGGGGGCACCGGGCAACAGCAACCGCCGGCGAAGGTCACGATTGGCGGCACTGTTGGCGGGCTGGCCGGCTCCGGGCTCGTTCTCCAGAACAATGGCGGCGACGATCTGGTTGTCGCCACCAACGGCACCTTCAGCTTCAAGACCAGCGTCGACGCCGGCTCTCCGTACAACATCACGGTGCTCGCGCAGCCGTCCGCCCCATCGCAGGCCTGCTCGATCACCAACGCCGCTGGCACCGCGACGAGCAACGTCACGAGCGTGACGGTCAACTGCAGCACCGGCTCATTCAGCGTCGGCGGCACAGTATCCGGTCTCTCGGGCAGCGGGCTCGTCCTGCGTAACAACGGCGGCGACGATCTGCCGATCGCCTCGAATGGCAGCTTCACGTTTGCGACCGAGCTTGCGAGCGGCAGTGCGTTCGCAGTCACCGTCGCCACTCAGCCGACTCATCCTGCGCAGACCTGCACCGTCGCCGACGCGTCGGGAACGATCGGCGGCGGCGACGTGCGCACGGTCAAGGTCAGTTGCGCGACGAACAAGTACACGATTCGCGGCACGGTCAGTGGGCTGCAAGGCAGCGGCCTGGTTTTACAGAACAATGACGGCGACGACGTCGGCGTGCAGACGGATGGCGGCTTTGCGTTTGCAACCCAGATTCCGAGCGGCTCGGCGTACAGCGTCACGGTCAAGACGCACCCGAGCAGTCCGCCGCAGGCGTGCTCCGTGCAGAACGGCAGCGGCAGTGTCGCGGATCGCGACATCGACAACGTCGTAATCACCTGCGCGCTGCGCCAATTCACGATCGGCGGCACGATCAGCAATCTGCAAGGCACCGGGATGATCATCGCCAACAATGACGGCGATCGGTTCAACCCGACCGCCGATGGGCCGTTTACCTTCCCGACCGCGGTGCTCAGCGGTTCGAGCTACAACGTCACCGTACCGAATGCGCCGGTTCTGCCGCTGCAGCAGTGCGACGTAACGAACGGCTCCGGCGTCGTTACGGACGCGAACATCACGAATATCGAGATCCGCTGTCGCAACTTCTTCCCGCGCGGCGTCGGCGGCACGGTATCCGGGCTGGACAGCCCGGGCCTGGAGTTGCAGAGCAACGGCGCCAAGCTCGCGATCGCCGCGAACGGCAAGTTCATGCTGCCGACATCGTTGCCCGACGGCTCGCCGTACGACGTTACTGTCGCGCGGCAGCCGGCGAATCAGGTGTGCACTGTCGCGAGCGGGCGCGGCACGGTGGAGAATTCTGACGCCGCAGGCGTGACGGTCACCTGCAAGTAACCAATAATCGCTGGCCATGAGTGATCCCGTGCTCTATGGGCTGAGCCGCAGCGTGTACACGCGCATCGCGCGGCTCGCGCTGGAAGAGAAGGGCGTGCGCTACACGCTCGAAGAAGTCGAGATCTTCGATTCAGCCGGCGCGCCTGCCGAGCATCGCGCCCGTCAGCCATTCGGCCGCATCCCCGCATTCGAGCACGACGGCTTCATGCTCTACGAGACCGATGCCATCACGCGCTACGTAGACGAGGCGTTCACGGGAACGCCTCTGCAACCGCAGACTCCGCAAGCGCGGGCACGCATGAATCAAATCATCGGGATCGTGGATTCGTACGCCTATCGGCCGATGGTGTGGGGCGTGTTCGCAGCGCGCATCGTTGCGCCGCGAGCGGGCACGGCAGTGAACGAGACCATCGTCGCGGAGGCAATGGCGAAGTCGCGTACCTGTTGCCTCGCGCTCGAAGCGATTCTCGGCGGCAACCGTTACTTCACCGGTACCGAGCTCACGCTCGCGGACCTGCACGCGCTGCCGATACTGCTCTACTTCTCGCTGACGCCGGAGGGCGCTGCGGTGTTTGCAACGCATCCGCGGCTGCGCGCCTGGCTCGACAATGTGGCCGCACGCCCGAGCGTGCAGCGGACCAAGGGGAAGTTCGAGCTCGCGCAGTGATTACCGGCGCCCGTCCACCAGAATGAACGCAATGCGCGCGACGGTGTCGGAGCGATTTGCCCACGCGTGATTGGTGCCGCGCTGGATCAGGATATCGCCGGCGCGCATCACGGTTTCACCTTCGTCCATGATCGCCACGAGCTCACCCTGCAACACGATCGCATAGTCGATCGTGTCCGTGATGTGCATGCCGGGATGGCGCGTGCTCGACGAATCGTGCTTCGCGTCGGCGAACTGTGCGGCGAACACCGCTTCGGTCAGGCGTTTGCGCAGCTCGGGATCCTTGTCTTCGGGCGGAATGTCGATCACGCGAATTACGGTGCCGCCCTCCGGCGGCAGCACGCCACGATGCTCCAACACGGAATCTGCCGCCGAGATCGGCGCGGGGCTGCCGACCGTGCGCCAGATGTTGTTGTTGCGGTAGCCAGCGCGGCCTGCGATCGAGTGCAGCGCGGGCGAGACGCCGTCTTCGGCAATGTACGAGCGGCCGTTGGCGTCGATGCCGGTGACGATGCGTCGCACCGGCGGAAGGGACGTCGACATATGAGTCTCCGACTGAGCGACTTTACTTCGCGAACAGGCGCGAGGGGTCTTTGAAGGCCTTGAACTCGAGGGCGTTGCCGGACGGGTCGTACAGGAAAAACGTGGCCTGCTCGCCGACCTCGCTGCGAAAGCGGATGCCGGGCTCGATCACGAAGCGCGTCTCGCTGTCGCGCAGGCGCGCCGCGAGCTCGTGCCAGTCGTCCCAGTCCAACACCACGCCGAAATGCGGGACCGGCACTTCCTTGCCATCCACTTCGTTGAAGTGCAACGGCCGGCGCGTCGGGTCGAGGTGCGTCACCAGCTGGTGACCGAAAAAGTCGAAGTCGACCCATTCGGCCGAGCTGCGCCCCTCCGGACAGCCGAACAGGCGCCCGTAGAACGCGCGCGCGGCGCCGAGATCGTGGACGGGAATCGCGAGATGAAACGGCGCGGCCATGCCTTATCATGCCAGATCTTTACGGTCCGCAGACGCCGAGGTTTCCTCCATGAAGCGTGCATTCCCGAAGATTCGGACGCTGCTTGCGTCCGCCTTGTTGGTCGCCAGCGCGTCGTGGGGCGCGACAGCCGAGCAACGCACGCTCGAACAGAAGTTCGACGCGCAACTGCAGGCATCCGACTTGCAAGCGTGGATGAAGCAGATGTCCGCCAAGCCGACGCACGTCGGCGCCCCGCACGACAAGGCGAACGCGGAGTTCGTGCAACAGCAGTTCCGCGCGTGGGGCTGGGAAGCGCAGATCGAAACGTTCGACGTGCTGTATCCCACGCTCAAGCAGCACAGTCTGGAGCTGGTCGCGCCGACGCGCTTCGTCGCGTCGCTCAAGGAGCCGCCGATCGAAGGCGACAGCACTTCGACGCAAACGGAGGGCCTGCCGCCCTATCACGCGTACGGCGCCGATGGCGATGTCACCGCGCCCCTGGTCTACGTGAACTTCGGTATGCCGGACGACTACAAGGAGCTCGCACGCCGCAATATCGACGTGCAGGGCAAGATCGTCATCGTCCGTTACGGCAGCGGCTGGCGCGGCTTGAAGCCGAAGCTTGCGCAGGAGCACGGCGCGGTCGGCTGCCTGATCTACTCCGATCCGCACGAGGACGGCTACTTCGCCGGCGATACGTATCCGCAAGGCGGCTTCCGTCCGCCGCAGGGCGTGCAGCGCGGTTCGGTGCTGGATCTGCCCGTTGCGCCGGGCGACCCACTCACGCCAGGCATCGGCGCAACGGCGAATGCCAAGCGGCTGAAGCTCGAGCAGGCGAAGACGATCCTGAAGATTCCGGTGATGCCGATTTCCTATGCCGACGCGCAGCCGCTGCTGTCCGCGCTCGGCGGGCCGGTCGCTCCGCCGCACTGGCGCGGCGCGTTGCCGATCACGTATCACATCGGCGCGGGCCCGGCGTCAGTTCACTTGTCGATCCAGTCGGATTGGAGCCGCAAGCCGGCGTACGACGTGATCGCCAGGATTCCCGGCGCGGTCAGCCCCGACGAATGGGTCGTGCGCGGCAACCATCGCGACGGCTGGGTGTTCGGCGCGGGCGATCCGTTGTCCGGACACGTTGCGATGATGGCCGAGGCGAAGGCCATCGGCGCACTGTTGAAAGGAGGCTGGAAGCCGAAGCGCACGATCGTCTACGCAAGCTGGGATGCCGAGGAGCCGGGGTTGCTCGGTTCAGTCGAATGGGCCGAGGAGCACGCCGAAGAGCTGCAGAAGAAGGCCGTGCTCTACGTGAACTCCGATGGCAACGCGCGCGGCTTCCTGTCGGCGGCAGGTAGCCACTCGCTGCAGGGTCTGGTCAACGACGTCGCCAGGGAGGTGAAGGATCCGCAAACCGGCGTCAGCGTCAAAGAGCGTCTCGATGCGCGCAGCATGGTGGACGGCTTCGACAAGGACGCGTCTGCCACGGCAAAGGATGCGGCGAAGCGGGCGCGCGAGGGCGAGGACTTCAGGCTCGCGGCGCTCGGCTCGGGCTCGGACTTCACGCCGTTCCTGCAGCACCTGGGCCTTACGACCTTGAACATCGGTTACGGAGGCGAGGACGACACCGACGGCATCTATCACTCCAACTACGATTCGTTCGATCACTACATCAGGTTCGGCGATCCCGGTCTGGTGTACGGCGTGACCGAGGCGCAGACCGTCGGCCGGCTGGTCCTGCGCGTCGCGAATGCAGGCGTGCTGCCGATGGAGTTCGGCAGCTTCGCCGGCACGATCGACGGCTACGTCAAGGAGCTGCACGAGCTCGCCGACAACAAGCGCAAGCATGCGGAAGAGCTGGTGCAGCTGCTCGACAAGAAAGCGTTCGAGCTCGCCGCGGATCCGACGCGTCGAATCGCGCCGCCGGAGCGCGAGCTGGAAGTGCCGTATCTGAATCTCGCGGCGCTCGACAACGCCGTCGCTCGCGTAAAGAAGAGCGCCAAGGCGTACGACGAGGCCTATGGCGCATTCGCAGCTCGCGGTTCGGAGCTGCCCGCTGCGCAAACCGCGCAACTCAATGCGCTGTTGCGCGGGATGGAAGCCACGCTCACGAATGCGCGCGGACTGCCGGGACGCGAGTGGTATCGGCATTACATCTATGCGCCGGGGCTGCTCACCGGTTATGGCGTGAAGACGGTGCCGGGTGTTCGCGAGGCGATCGAAGAGAACCAGTGGGAGCGTGCGAACGAGTTCGCCGTGCTCACCGCGGATGTGCTGACGAAATACAGTCAGCGCTTGGACCAGGCCACGGCGCTAGTGACGCGCGGCGCGCGTCCGGGCGGGTCTACTTCGGGGCCTGATAAAACGCGTCCTTGATCAGGCCCTCGATCGACTCGTCGAAGTACTCCTGATTGTGCGGATCGTCGCCGGCGAAGCGCCGGCGATACTCCGCCACATCGATCTGCGGGCGGACGTCCTCGAGGCGGGCGGAGAGACTGCCGATGCGCACGACCGCGGCGTTCACCTGCCCGACGATCGTCTCGACCATATCGAGCACGGCGCGCATGTACGTCTGGTCGCGCATGACGTCGCCGTGCCCCGGCACGATCGCCTTGACGTCGAGCTCCAGCAAGCGATGCAAGCTGCGGGCGAGAGCTTCGGGATAGCCGGCGAAGAAGTAGGGCACCGGCGCAACGACTAAGTCGCCCGTCACCAGGATCTGCTCCTTCGGCAGGTATGCCCACGCGTCACCGAGCGTGTCGCCGATGCCAGAGTGTCGGACCTCGACGACCCGGTTACCGAGATCGACGCTCAGCTCGCTGTCGAACGTGAGCGTCGGCAATTGCAAGCGCGATCGCTCCAGCTCCGCGAGCACGCGACTTTGACCGTCGAACGTCTTCTGCAGCTCCGCATCCGGCTGCTTCGCCAGCTTCTCTTGCATCGTTCGCACTCGCTTCGGATAGCGCTCGCGATTGCCAGCGTCATAGGCGGCCATCAACTTCGCGGTTTCCCGATGCGCCACGATCGTGACCTCGGGGAATGCGTCGACATAGGTGGAATTGCCGCGCTGGTGATCGGGATGCCAATGCGTATTCAGCAGGTAGCGGACCGGAAGTTTGGTCCAGCGGCGGATCTGAGCGATATCTTCGACCGCACTCGATGGCAGATAACCGGAGTCGATGACGAGCACGCCGCGCTCGCCGATGATGACTGTCGTGTTGCCTTGAGGATTGGTATCCGGCGAATCGACGTGCCGTATTGCGTATACGCCGTCAGCGACCTGGGTGACGCTGCGCTGTTGAGTGACCGATGAGTCTGCAACAGCGGTACTGGCGGCGAGGGTTATGGTGCAGAGGATTCCGGTGCTGAGACGGTGCTGCATCCGGCGAGTCTGCTCTCTTCGCGTGGACCGCGGGAGGGCGTTGGTTGCCAAGACTGCCGGCGCGCTTCAATCGCTACGCCGGCAGTGGGCTCCAGGAAGACTTACTGGATCTGCGTGACCGTGACCGAGTAGCCGGGGTGAGCGGCCATCTCTGCACCATACGCCCCGAGGCTGAGCCAGAGGGTGACGATCACAGCCGACACCACGGCGAAAACGGTGCGCTGCGTGGTCTGGCTCATCTGGTTGAGGGCATACATGGCGATCTCCTTACTCTCTATCTTCAATGTCATCCGCGTTATTGCGGTGTTCGTAAGTTCAGATGCGATATTCCTCGGAAAGGTTGCAGTCCACGAGAGGCGGCCGGCCAGTTGCCGCCGATTACCGGCGAACCGTCGCGGGGCACGGCAGATGAGCGTAACGAGCGGACGGATCGGACACGGTTGCGCCACCGGTTTGCCATAGTCGTCCGCCAGCATGCGGCGTCATGAGACAGCAACAATCCATCTCGCGCCGCGCACTCTTCACGGCCCTGGCCTCTACATATATAGCGAGTGCTTGTGCTCATCGCTCGACGTCCTTGCAGCGTGATTTCGCAGTGTCCATCGCCGCGATTCAGGCACGACTAGGCGGTCGTGTCGGTGTGTACGTGCTCGACACGCAGTCGCAGCTCGAGCTCGCATTCAATGCGCGCGAGCGATTCGCGATGTGCTCCACATTCAAGTTGCTGCTGGCTGCAGCGGTGCTGCGCCGAGTGGATGCCGGCACGCTCACCCTCGATCACAAACTATCGCTGCGTCCCGAAGACATGGTGGCGCACGCGCCCGTGACTTCGTTGCATCTCGCCGAAGGCTCGATGAGCGTGCGCGATCTGTGCTCGGCCATCGTGACGGTCAGCGACAACCCGGCCGCGAACGTCCTGCTCGCTGCAACCGGCGGTCCGTCGGCGTTGACGCAATTTCTGCGCGGAATCGGCGATCGGATGACTCGCCTCGATCGCACCGAGCTGGAATTGAACACGAACCTGCCGGGCGATCCGCGCGACACGACGACGCCGCAGGCGATGGCTCACTCGATGGAGCAGGTACTGCTGGGCGACGTGCTGTCGACGCAATCGAAATTGCAGCTGATCGCCTGGCTGCGACAGTCGACGACCGGCCTGGCGCGCCTACGAGCGGGCCTGCCAGAGGAATGGAAGGCGGGCGATAAGACCGGGACTGGAGCGAACGGTGCCAGCAACGACGTGACGATCGCGTGGCCGCCGGGCCGCTCAGCGGTGATCGGCGCGGTCTACCTCAGCGAGTCGAGCCAATCGACACGAGTCCTGGAGCAGGCGCACGCGGAAATCGGTGGCCTGGTGGCGGCAGCGGTACAGCGGCAGTAAGCGCCCTCCCGAGCGGGAGGGCGCCTGGCAAGCAACTACTTCTTCTTCGGCTTCGACTTGGCGCCGTTGCCGTTCTCGCCCTTGGCGTCAGCCTTCGCTTCGGTCTTGTCGTCGTCCTTGGCGATGGTCTGGCCGAGGCTTTCGAGCAGCTTAGCGTCGAGCTCCGGCACGGCCGGCAGATCCTTCGCATCCGGCAGCGCTGCCGTCGCGCGCTCGTGCAGCTTTACGCTGATCTCATGCAGCTCGCGATGCTGTGCGGCGAGCTTCTCGCCAGCGGCTGCCTTCTGATCCTGCTGCTTCTTCTCGTTGCGCAGCGTGTTCAGCGAGGTCTCGATCTCACGGCGCAGATCGGCCTCTTCCTGCTTCTGCTTCTTGAGCACGTTCATCTTCTTGATGACGTTCTCGGGTGTATCCGACAGTGCGGTGTTGATCGCCTTCAGCGCCTTTTCCTGCTCGGCGACGCGATCCTTGACCTTCTGCAGCTCCTTGGCGGCGGCGGCTCGATCGGTCGCCATCTGCCTGGTGCTGTTGTCCTGGGCGGTTTGCAGCTGGGTGACGCTCGCTTGGGCGGTGGCAAGGGCCCGCTCGCTCGCGGCGACTTTGTTCTCCATCGCCGTGATCGTGACCTTCGCCTGGGCACGAGCTTCGGCGGTCTCGGTCTCGGCTTTGGCGATCTTTTTCAGAACGCCTTCGAGGGCCGCCTTGAGCTCTTCCTGCGAACAGTTGGGATCCAGCTTCAGCGCATCCGTCGCTGCGCGCATCAACATCTGTTTGCTGATGGCAAGTTCCTTCCAGACTTTCAATTGGAGCTCGAGTTCGGGTTGATTCACCATTGATTCCTGATGTGGGCGTGACATGCGGGGACGCGGATTGTAGTCGAAAAGCGCTGCAATCGCGCCTTCCTGAGGGAGCCGACGGGGGGTTCACCCTCTATGGGGCAATGTCCTTGGGATTAAAGGGGTTTCGACAGTCGCAATCATTGCCGGGGTGCCGCGGTTGAGATCACCTACGGACTTGCCCCCACTGCGAGCCGGGCAGAGTGATGGGTACTCTCGCCGCCTTCACGCCGCGGTGGACGCGGCCGATAAATTCGGGGGATTTCTATGCACGCTCGGAAAACTACCGGCGTCGCACTCGCTGCGACGCTGCTCACGGCTATTTTCAACACGGGCACTGCTCAGGCCGCAACGCCAGAAGAGGATCTGATCGCCGCCGGCAGTAGCGGGGTCACGGCCAAGCTCGGACCCTGGCTGGCCAACGTTCACGACGAGTATCAGGGGAGCTCGAACAAGCGAACGTTCCGCTCCCGCAACTCGGCAATCAGAGTGCAGGACGGCCTCATCGGCGTCGACCTGTATGCCAACGATGCCGTCAGCTTGCAGCGCAGCCTGACGACGCTTGGTGCGCGCAACGTCAAGTCGCACGGCCCTTTGGTCAGCGCCCAGGTGCCGGTCAGCGCACTGGGACAGCTGGCTGCGCTGCCTGCGCTGCGGTTTGCGATTCCGTCGCTGGCCAAGGTGCGGGTCGCCTCGCAAGGTGACGTGGTCAGCCAAGGCGACGTCAGTCTCGGCTCCAACACGGTCCGCACGACCACCGGCTTGGACGGCAGCGGCATCACTGTCGGGGTGATGTCCGACAGCTATCAGTGCAACCCGGCACCCTTCGTTCCGGGCGCGCCGACCACGACGGCTGCCCAGGACGAGGCGACCCAGGACGTCCCGCCCGGTGTAGAAGTGCTCGACAATGGCGCTTGCCCCGGGAGCGATGAGGGTCGCGGCATGGTGCAACTGGTCCACGACGTCGCGCCCGGCGCCGCGCAAAAATTCCATAGTGCCTTCAACAGCCTGGTCGATTTCGCCGACGGCATCCTGGAGCTGCAGGAAGCCGGCTCAGACGTGATCGTCGACGATGTCATTTACTTCGCCGAGAACATGTTCTCCGACGGCATCGTCGCGCAGGCCGCCGACCTCGCCGTGGCGCGGGGAGCTGCCTACTTCTCCTCCGCGGGTAATCAGGCGCGGGAGTCGTACGAGTCGGCGTACCGCGAAACGACGGTGTCGATCAACGGCGGCGGCAACAACAACGGCAAGGGCAGGCCGTTCAGCCTGCCGGTGCACGATTTCGATCCTGGTGCCGGGACCGATACCTTGCAGAAGGTTCATGTCACTCCCGATGCCAGCGGCCAGGCCTTGATCGTCTTCAGCCTGCAGTGGGATCAGCCGTTCCTGTCCTCGACGGCATTCGCGCAGGCGACGGATCCGAACGGCGCCGCGCCGCGCGGTGCAACCGGCGATCTCGACATGCTGATCTACACGGACAAAGGCGTACTAGTGCCGCGTTGCCCGCCTGGTGTATCGACCGGCATCACCTGCCAGCTCGCGGGCACTCGCAACGTCGGCGGCGACGCCGTCGATCTGACGCTGCTGTTCATCGGTGGACCGAAATCGAAGACCAACGATTTCTTCATCCGCATCGCACGTGTCGCCGGGCAAGCGCCGGCGCACGTCAAGTACGTGATGTTCGAGCAGCAGGGGACGATCGACGTGTTGGAGCACGACACGCAGAGCGGTACCGCGTACGGCCACGCTAATGCCGCCAACGTCGCATCCATCGGTGCCAGCTCGTGGTATCTCACTGAGGAGTTCGATACTTACTTCTCGAACCTGGTGCAGGATGCGCCCGGCGCCTGCGTCCCCGCATGCCTGAACGACTTCTCGTCGGCCGGCGGAATTCCGACTTATCTGGATAAGTACGGCGCGCCGCTGGCAGCCCCGGTGTTGCGCCCGAATCCGCGGGTCACGGGGCCCGACGGCGGCAACACCACGTTCTTCCTGGCGGACTCATCGTTCGATGACGACGACGGTGACGGCTGCAACAGCCCGACGAGCACGTTCATCACGCCCTGCCTCGACAATCCGGCGGATGAGCTGCCGAACTTCTTTGGAACCTCGGCGTCCGCGCCGCACGTCGCGGGAGTTGCGGCGCTGATGCTGCAGAAGAACGGGGGGCTGAGCGCTGCCACGATCTACAGCATTCTCCGCGCAACGGCGGAAGACATTACCAAGCGCGAGGTCGAGGTCGTGCCGGGGCCCGGCAACTCGGTGTTCTCGCCACTGCCGCCGGGATTCGATTTCGATTCGGGTGAGGGCTTCGTGGACGCGGCGGCCGCGGTCACCGCAACGCCAAGCCCGTAACTGGACCGAAGAGTCGGGTCAGCGCGCGACCTGCGCCAGCTGGCCCGGCTCCAGGCCGGCTTCCATCCATTTGCGGATGCGGCGGGCGTCGGCGACGCGCGTGTATTTGCCGAAGGAATTGAGCAGCACGATCAGCACCGGCCGCTCCCGGATGACGGTCTTCATGACCAGGCACTGGCCGGCATCGCTGGTATAGCCGGTCTTCTGCACCATGACATCCCAATCGGCCTTCGCCACCAGGGAGTTGGTATTGCGGAATTCGAGCAAGTGCTTGCCGATGGCGACCGAATGGCTGGCGCTGGTCGTGAACGTCCGGATGGTCGGATCGGCTGCCGCGGCAGCCACCAGCTTCGCCAAGTCGGCGGCGCTGGACACGTTGCCGCTCGACAGCCCCGTCGGATCGGTGAAGCGGGCCGTCTTCATGCCGAGCTGGCGGGCCTTGGCATTCATTGCCTTGAGACAGGCCGGCAGGCCACCGGGATAGGCCCGCGCCACGGCATGCGCCGCCCGGTTCTCGGAAGACATCAGGGCCAGATGGAGCAGGTCACCCCGGCTGAGCTGGTTGCCTACAGCCAGGCGCGAGAACGAGGTGCGCTCCAGCCGCCGGTCCTCCGCCGTCAGCTCGATCATCTCGTCCAGCGGCTGCCCGGCGTCCAGAACGACGAGAGCCGTCATGAGCTTGGTGATCGAGGCGATCGGCACCGGGCTCTGCGCCTGCTTGGAATACAGCACCGAGGAATCGACAGCGTCCAGAACGATCACCGAGCTGGAGCGGACGTCGAGCTTGCCGAGGTGCGGGCTCTTGGCCGGGTGGATGGGTGCGATCGCGGGTCCGGCCGGGGAGGCGAAGCTCAGGGCGGGTGCCAGCAGCAGGGTCAGAAGGAGTCGTCGCCAGGTGTGCGTCGCCATCGCCGCAAATCGTCTTTTTTGAGTTGTGGTGACGGGAGGATAAACGATCTTTATCAGCTCAAGTGTGAGCTTTTCCCTGTTTGGCCCCCTGCGTCGATCTGCAAACGGCCCGCCCTGCAACCTTTCGCGCCCAATGCCGCGTCCAACCCTGCAACTTGACGCTAGCGCCGGTGTTCTGGACGGGCGGTGGATCGAACCGCAGGCCGGGCATACGACGGGGACAGGCAATGACAACGGCAAACAAGCACTTCGTTCGCTCCGACACTCTCGAAGACGGCGCCCCGGCGCTGGCGAGCGTGACGCCGTTTCCGCGCGCGCCGGACGCCGCCGCGGACGTCGGCTCCGGTGCGCAGATTGCTCCGTCGGCCTCCCGCGGTTGGCCGATCAAGGCGCTGATTGCAGCGGCGCTCGCCGCGATCATCGGCGTGGTCGTCTGGGTCGCGATGCGCGATCCAGCGGCGGCACCCGCAGCCGCTGCCGCAACGACGCCGCCGCTCGAACTCGCGTCGGTCGACGTCGCGACTGTCGGGCTCCAGACGCTGTCGCGTTCGCTGCCGCTGTCCGGATCGATGTCGCCGATCGTGCAGGCGACGCTGAAGTCGAAGGTCGGCGGCGAAGTCGAGCTCGTGCCGCTGCGCGAAGGCCAGGACGTTCGCGAAGGCGAGGTAATCGCGCGCATCGACACGCGCAACCTGCAGGCGCAATACGATCGTCAGCTCGCTGCAGTCGAGCGTGCCCGTGCCGACCTGGACCTCGCCACGCTCAATCGCGACAAGAACCGCGTGCTACTCGACAAGCACTACATTTCGCAGAACACGTACGAAGCGACCGAGAGCGCCTACGCGGGCATGGTCGCGAACCTGAAGCTCGCCGAGGCGGATGCGCGCCTGGCGAAGATCAGCCTCGAAGATGCCGTGGTCCGCGCGCCGTTCGCCGGCACGATCGCCAAACGCCACGTGCAGCCGGGCGAGAAAGTGTCGATGGACTCGACCCTCGTGACGCTCGTCGACCTGCGCCAGATGGTGCTCGAAGCCGCGGTGCCGGCTGGCGACATTCCCGCCGTTCAGATCGGGCAGCCCACGAAGTTCAAGGTGGGTGGCTTCGGTGCCCGCGAGTTCGTGGGCGAAGTGCAGCGGATCAATCCGATCACCGCTGATGGCTCGCGCGCGATCACGGTCTACATCGCCGTGCCGAATCCGAACCGCGCGCTGAAGGGCGGCATGTTCGCGCAAGGCGCCCTCACGTTGGACACGACTGAACCGGTGCTGGCCGTACCGCAACGCGCGGTGCATGAAGAAGCTGGCGCGGCGTACGTCTACACACTGCGTGACGACAAGATCGCACGCACCAACGTCAAGGTCGGCGCAGCCGTACCGGGCGCAACTTTCGTCGAAGTGCGCGAAGGCCTCGCCGCAGGCGATCGCGTGATCGTCACGGAGATCACCGCAGCGCAGGTCGGCCAGAAAGTGCTCGTGCGCGCCGACCCTGCCGCCTCCGCTTCCGCACTGTCCGCCAGCCGCTAAACGCTGCTTCTCTTATGTGGATCACCAAGACCAGCATCAATCAGCCTGTCTTCGCGACCATGGTCATGCTCGCGCTGGTCGTGCTGGGCCTGTTCTCCTATCGGCTGCTGCCGGTCGAGGAGATGCCCGAGATCAGCATGCCGGAGTCGTTCATCACGGTGGAGTATCCGGGCGCCTCGCCCGAGGCGATCGAAGACGAAGTCATCAAGCCGCTCGAGAACGTCATCAACTCGATCGAGGGCGTGCGCAACATCTACGCGACGGCGCGCGAAGGCCGCGCCTCTTTCCAGATCGAGTTCCGTCTCGAAACCGACGTGATCGCGGCGACGCAGGAAGTCCGCGACCGGGTTGCCCAGATCCGCTCGACGCTGCCGCGCGAGGTGCGCGAACCGAAGATCGAGCGCGCCAGTGCCGACAGTCAGCAGGGCGCGGCGGTCGAGATGGTCGTGTATTCGGGCGCGCGCAGCCTGCGCGAAGTCTCGACGCTGGTCGATCAGCAGATCGTGAAGCGTCTGCAGAACGTCGCCGGCGTCGGTCACATCGAGGTCGGCGGCTCGGTGCAGCGGCAGGTGCAGATCTACCTGCGTCCGGAACAGTTGCAGAGCCTGCGCGTCGGCGTCGACCAGGTGATCGCCGCGATTCGCGCCGAGAATCAGGATCTGCCCGCCGGCAGCATCTCGCGCGAAGCGAGCGAGCAGCTGGTGCGCGTCGAAGGCCGCATCAAGGATCCGCGTGGCTTCGAGCGCATCATCGTCACGAATCAGGGCGGCGCGCCGGTTTACCTGGGCCAGGTAGCCGACATCGTCGACGGCGAGCAGGAAGAGCAGTCGATCGCGCGCGTCGACGGCATGCGTTCGGTTTCGCTCTCGGTCTATCGCGCGCAGCAGGCGAATCTCGTGCAGGTCGGCAAGGGCGTCGACGAGGCGATCGCCGAGCTGCAGGGCCGTCTGCCCGAGGACGTGAAGATCCGCACGCTGTGGTCGGATGCGAAGTGGATCGAGGGCTCGATGGAGCGCGTCAAGGAAACGATCTTCGAAGGCGCGATGCTCACGATCCTGATTGTGTTCCTGTTCCTGCATTCCTGGCGCTCGACGGTGATCACCGGCTTGACGCTGCCGATCTCGGCGATCGCGACGTTCATCGCGCTGCACGCTTTCGGTTTCTCGCTGAACTTCATGACGCTGATGGCACTGTCGCTGTGCATCGGCCTGCTGATCGACGACGCGATCGTGGTGCGCGAGAACATCGTGCGTCACATGAACATGGGCAAGAGCCATCGCGAAGCGGCGCTGCAGGGCACGCAGGAAATCGGCGTCGCCGTGATGGCGACCACGTTCGCGATCCTGGCCGTGTTCATTCCCGTTGCATTCATGAGCGGGGTCATCGGCCGCTTCTTCCTGCAGTTCGGCATCACGGTCGCGGTCGCCGTGATGGTGTCGTTGTTCGTCAGCTTCACGCTC
>DATNFA010000132.1:0-2744 GCA_035606615.1 Steroidobacteraceae bacterium | reverse complement strand
CCAACGGCGTGTTCATCAATGGCTCGGACACGCCTGCCTCGGTCGAGGGCGCGTACACGCTGCAGGACGGCGACAGGCTGCGCCTCGGCGACTACGAGGTGCTCGTCAGCATCGACGAGCGCAACGATTTCTCTGCGGACGCGAGCGGGCAGATCCCCGCGCCGCCGCGTGTGCGCAACAAGTCGAACGTAAAGAGCCACCCCAGGGCGACGGACGGCGATCTCGGCGAGGAGCTCGACCTCACCGACCTGCTCACCGACTCGGCTATCGCGCCTGCTCCGCTGCTGCCGCCGCGGCACGCACCCTCGTCGTCGGGTCCGCTCGATCTCGAGAGCGCGCTTGCGTTGGACTCGGACGACCTGAAAGCGATGGGTCCGATTCCGGCCACGCCCGCGCCCGCCAAGGCACCGAAGACTGCATTCTCTTCGCTCCTCGGTGAAAGCGGCGAGCACAAGACAGTTGCGCGACCGCGCAAGCCCGAAGCTCCGCCCAAGCTGGAAGAGCCGCGCAAGGCCGACGACTGGCACATGCAGACGAGGCCGTACGATCGCAAGGCGCTGCAGGCGCTCACCTCGTCCGCCGCGCTGGCCAAACCGGAGAAGGCGCCCGAGCCGGAGCGCCCGGCCAAGCGCATCGACAGCGGCAGCGCGGAAGCGGTGGTCGGACTCGAAGCGTTCTGTCGTGGCGCGGGCATCGATCCCGCGAGCCTGCCGATCGATCAGCAGAATGCGCTGCTGACACTCGCGGGCCAGATGCTGCGCGAGACGGTGCTCGGCCTGATGGAGTCGCTCAAGGCTCGCTCGGACGTCAAGAGCCGGATGCGCCTCAATCAGACGACGATCCAGCCCGGCGAGAACAATCCGCTGAAGTTTTCCGCGAGCGTGGACGAAGCCGTGCTGAAGCTGCTCGACCCGCACAGCACCCGCTACCTCGGACCGATCGACGCGATTCGCGAGACGTTCGCGGACATCCGCACGCACCAGACTGCGCTGGTCGGCTCGATCCAGGCTGCCGTCGACGAGCTGTTGAATCGCATCGAGCCGGGCGAGCTGCAGGAGCGGTTCGACCGCGGTCTCAAGCGCGGCCCGCTGCTTGGCGCGACCAACAAGATGAAGTACTGGGATCTCTACACCGAGTTCTATCAAGTGCTGAATCAGCGCGGCGAGCAAGGTCTGCCGACGCTGTTCGCGGAAGAGTTCGCGAGAACGTACGCCGAGAAAGTGGCGCCCAAGAAGAAGTAGAAGAGTCGGAGTCGGGCTGAAGCCCGACCTACAGCTTCCTTTCCATTACCTGCTGCAACGCCTTGGCGCCCTGCTCCATGAGTGGCGTGATCGATGCGGCGGCGGCGTGCGGCAGGACGTCGGTGGTCCAGACGAAGTCGCACTCCTTGTCGCCGCGCGCGACGACTTGCATCGACGCGCTGTGATGAGCGAATTGGCCCTCGACCGAGTACGCGATGCGCATGCGTTGCGGCTCGAGGCTGACGATTCGCTCCTTGACCACCATTCCGTTCGCGAACGTTGCGACGCGCAAGTCTTCGCTCTCCATCCGGCTGTCCTTCAGGACGCCTGCGAATGCCTTGTGCGCCTCGCCCGTCGCGGCCAGCGCCTGCCAAACCTGCTGCGCGGACGCACGAATCCGCATTTCGACGTGGATTGCAGCCATTACACGCTCCGCTTCCAAGTACGTTTCACGATGCTAGCGCGGCCCGCGCGCGCGAACTTGGAGGATCTTGCTACGGCGTGGTGTGAGCCGTGATCTCGGGCGACGCGGGTGCCGGCCTGTCGGTCGCGACCCAATCCAGGATGTCGATGTAGCCGCGGATGTTCTCGACGAAGCGCACCGGCTCCCAGCCGCGTGCATAGCCGCGCTTCACGCGCGTATACCACTTCGCCTGCGTCAGCAGCGGCAGGTATTCGCGCACGTCGCTCCATGCGTCCGGATTCTTGCCGTGCATCTGCGTGAGGATGCGCGCGTCTTCCAAGTGGCCGACGCCGACGTTGTACGCGGCCAGCGTGAACCACGTGCGATCCGGCTCCAGGATGCGCTTGGGAATCTGATTGCGCAGCCACACGAAATAGCGGGCGCCGCCGAAGATGCTGCCGCGCGGATCCAATCGGTCGGCAACCTGCAGCGCGCGCGCCGTTTCTTCGGTGAGCATCATCAGCCCGCGCACCCCCGTATGCGAGGTCGCGGTCGGATCCCATTGCGACTCCTGGTAGCCCACCGCCGCGAGCAACCGCCAGTCGACGCCGACCTCCGACGCAGCCTCGCGGAACCAGTGCCGATAGCGCGGCAAGCGGGTCTCGACGTGCTCGAGAAACACGCGCGACTGGATGTAATCGAACCGATCGCTGTCGCCGTAGTAGGTGTCGAGAATGGCCGCGAGCCGGCCTTCCGCGGTCAGCGACGAGTAGAACGCCGTGACGCGCTTCAACAGGCTCGCGTCGCGCGTATCGACGACCCACGCGAGCGACTTGCCCTGCGTCAGGTCGAAGGCGATGCGAATCTCGGGATGAAAGGCGCGGCCGATCGCGAACTCGTTGGAATCGGCCACCGTGTAATCGAACTCGCGCCGCGACAGCCGGTACAGCAGCTCCTCCGTTTCCGCGAACGGATTCTCGACCCACGTCAGGTTCGGATTGAGCGCGCGCCACTGCTCCAGGGTCGCGGCGTGCGCGCTGCCGCCGACGACTTCGATGTGACCCTCGTTCGCCTGCCGGATCGTGCGCGGCCGCGTTTCG
>DATNFA010000131.1:0-22426 GCA_035606615.1 Steroidobacteraceae bacterium | reverse complement strand
CGTCCGCAGAGAAATCGTTGCGCTCGTCGATGCTGACGAGCACCTCGTAGTCGCCGAGGCGCAGCCTGTCGCCGTCCTGCAGCGTGTACGCGCCCTCGACCGAGGCAGGCGTGTCCGAGCCATTGATGAACACGCCGTTGGTGCTCGTGTCCTCCAGGACCCACTGGCCGGCGCGGAAATCGACCTTGCAGTGATGGCTGGAGACGTAGCGGTCCGGGTCCGGCAGGATCCAGTCGTTGTCCCCCGCCCGGCCGATCTTGCCGCCGGTGACGCCGAACAGGCGCGAGCTGCGCTTGCCGAGCGCCTTGTAGTGATCGCTGATGACTCGAAGTTTCAGTGCCATGGATCGAATCGACGCAAGCTCGGGTCCCACACGGATTATGGATAATATGGGACGCAGCGTACCAACCCGTCCCGGAACCCAGATGGCAGCCAGTCACATTTTCAAGGTCGTTTTCGTTAACCAGGGCAAGGTCTACGAGATCTATGCGCGCAAGGTCAGCCACGGTTCTCTGTTCGGCTTCATCGAGGTCGAAGAGCTGGTGTTCGGCGAGCGCTCCGCGGTCGTCGTCGACCCCTCCGAAGAGAAGGTGAAAGCTGAATTCGAAGGGGTAAAACGCACGTATTTGCCGCTGCATTCGGTGCTGCGCGTCGACGAAGTGCGACAGCAGGGCGTGAGCAAGGTGAGCGCGCTGGAGGGCTCGAACGTCACGCCGTTTCCGGTGCCGTTGTATACGCCCGGGGACAAGAAATAGGGGGGTCCTTTCCGCTATCATTCGCCCCCGCTCATTGCTGGCTCCAAGATGCTGATACTGCCCGGCGCGCCTGCACTCTCCGACTTCCGAAAAACGAGACTTCTCGCCGCGGTCACGGCCCGCGGCCACGCCGTCCAGACCCTGAGCGCCCGCTTCGTCCATTTTGTGCAGTCGCGTCGCGAGCTCGACGCCGACGAGCAACGCATCCTGGCTGCGCTGCTCACCTACGGCCCCCGGTTCCCGGAGGGCAGCAATGCGGCGGCGCTCCCGTCCGCGGGGCTGATCGTCGTCATCCCGCGTCCCGGCACTCTCTCGCCGTGGTCCAGCAAGGCCACCGACATCGCGCATGTCTGCGGACTCGACGCGATCGAGCGCATCGAGCGTGGAATTGCCTACGAGCTGCGTGCCGCGGGCAGGCTGACGCAAGAGCAACTCGGCGCAATCGCACCGGCGCTGTACGACCGCATGACCGAAGCGGCGATCTTCTCGCTGGACGATGCGGCCCAGCTCTTCGTGCACGAACAACCGCGGCCATTGCGCACGATCGCGCGCGACCGCAGCGCGCTCGCCGCGGCGAATCAGAGTCTCGGTCTCGCGCTCTCCGAGGACGAAATCGAATACCTCGCGGCGAATTTCGCGCGCCTGGAGCGCGACCCGACCGACGTCGAGCTGATGATGTTCGCGCAAGCGAACTCGGAGCATTGCCGCCACAAGATCTTCAACGCCGACTGGGTCATCGACGGCGAGCGCCAGCCGAAGTCGCTGTTCGCGATGATCAAGAACACCTACGCCCGCAACTCGCGCGGCGTCCTGTCGGCTTATCGCGATAACGCGGCAGTGATGGAAGGCGCGCAGGGCGAGCGGTGGTTCGCCGACGTCGACAGCCACGTGTACGCGCGCAATGTCGAGCCGATCGACATCCTGATGAAGGTCGAGACGCACAATCATCCGACTGCGATCTCGCCGTTCCCGGGCGCGGCGACCGGCGCCGGCGGCGAAATTCGCGACGAAGGAGCGACGGGTCGCGGCGGCAAGCCGAAGGCCGGTCTCGCCGGGTTCTCCGTTTCGCACCTGCGCATTCCGGGCTTCGAGCAGCCGTGGGAGCGGGATTACGGCCGGCCGGGCCGCATCGCCTCGGCGCTCGACATCATGATCGAAGGCCCGATCGGCGCCGCGGCGTTCAACAACGAATTCGGCCGGCCGAACATTCTCGGGTATTTCCGCACCTTCGAGACCGAGATCGAGTCCGGCCAAGAATCCAACATTCGCGCCGCGCTGCGCGGCTATCACAAGCCGATCATGATCGCGGGCGGCCTCGGCAACGTGCGGCGCATGCACGTCGAGAAATCCGACGTGCCGGCGGGCGCGAAAGTCGTAGTGCTCGGCGGTCCGGCGATGCTCATCGGGCTCGGCGGCGGCGCGGCCTCCTCGGTGGGGAGCGGTGCGAGCGCCGAAGATCTCGACTTCGCGTCGGTCCAGCGCGGCAACCCGGAGATCCAGCGCCGTGCGCAGGAAGTCATCGATCAATGCTGGGCGCTCGGTGAGGCGAATCCGATCCTGCTGATTCACGACGTCGGCGCGGGCGGGTTGTCGAACGCCATTCCCGAATCCATTGCGCACAGTCATCGCGGCGGTCGCATCGATCTGCGGGCCGTGCCATCGGTCGAGCCCGGCATGTCGCCTGTCGAGATCTGGTGCAACGAGGCGCAGGAGCGCTACGTGCTGGTGATCGCACCGGATCAGCTCGAGCGCTTCGCAGCCTTGTGCAAGCGCGAGCGCTGCCCGTTCGCGATCGTCGGCGACACGACGGACGACGGTTGGCTCAAGGTTGCGGATCCGCAATTCAAGAACGCGCCGGTCGATGTGCCGCTCGACGTCATTCTCGGCAAGCCGCCGAAGATGCTGCGCGACGTGCGCCGCGTGCCTGCGCTCTCCGACACATTCGATGCTGCGCGCGTCGATGTCGCCGAAGCCGCGTATCGACTGCTGCGTTTTCCCGCGATCGCGGACAAGACGTTCCTCATCACGATCGGCGATCGCACGGTCGGCGGCATGATCAGCCGGGATCCGATGGTCGGGCCGTGGCAGGTGCCGGTCAGCGACGTCGCGGTCACGCTGAGCAACTACACCTCGCACACCGGTGAAGCGATGGCGATGGGCGAGCGCACGCCGCTCGCGTTGCTCGATGCGCCGGCGTCCGGCCGCATGGCTGTCGCCGAAGCGCTGACCAACATCGCAGCTGCCGACATCGGTGCGATATCCGATGTGCGACTGTCCGCGAACTGGATGGCTGCGTGCGGCGAGCCTGGCGAAGACGCAGACCTGTACGCGACCGTCAAAGCCGTGGGCGAGGAGCTCTGTCCGGCGCTCGGCATTGCGATTCCAGTCGGCAAGGATTCGCTGTCGATGAAAACCAGCTGGAACCAGGGCGGGCGCGCGCGAAAGATGGTTGCGCCGTTGTCGCTGATCGTCTCGGCGTTCGCGCCAGTGCGCGACGTGCGGCGCACGCTGACGCCGCAGCTGCGGACCGACCGCGGCGAAACTGCGCTGCTGCTGATCGATCTGGGCGGTGGGCGCAACCGGCTCGGCGGCTCGTGTCTTGCGCAGGTGTATGGAAGCCTCGGTCGCGAAGCGCCCGACTGCGACGAACCTGCGCGTCTCGCCGGATTCTTCGCGGCCATCGTCGAGTTGCGCGCCGCAGGTCTGGTGCTCGCGTATCACGATCGTTCCGACGGCGGATTGTTCGCGACCGTGGCGGAGATGGCCTTTGCGGGCCGCTGCGGCGTCGAGCTCGACTTGCCCGCGGACGCAGGCTCAGTCGCGGCGGCGCTGTTCAGCGAAGAGCTCGGCGCGGTTCTGCAGATTCGCACGAGCGAGAGCCAAGTCGTGCGCCAACTGCTCGAGCGTCATGGGCTCGCGCGCTTCGCGAGCGTGATCGGCCGCGTGACCGGCACGGACCGCGTGACGATTCGCGCCGGCGGCAAGGTCGTGCTCGACGAAGCACGTACCTCGTTGCGCCGCGCATGGTCCGAAACGAGCTTCCGCATGGTCGAGCTGCGCGATAACCCGCAGTGCGCGCGCGAGCAATTCGCCGCTGCCGTCGATCCGAACGATCCGGGCATGAACGTGCGGCTGACGTACGCGCCGCAAGAGGACATCGCGGCACCGTACATCGCGAAGGGCGCGCGGCCGAAGGTTGCGATCCTGCGCGAGCAGGGCGTCAACAGTCACGTCGAGATGGCAGCGGCGTTTCACCGCGCCGGCTTCACTGCATACGACGTGCACATGACCGATCTGTTCGAGCGCCGCCACAGTCTCGACGACTTTCGCGGCCTGGTCGTGTGCGGCGGCTTCTCGTACGGTGACGTGCTCGGCGCCGGCGAGGGCTGGGCGAAGTCGATTCTGTTTCACTCGCGGCTGCGCGACGAGTTCAGTGCCTACTTCACACGGCCGGACACGTTTGCGCTAGGCGTCTGCAACGGCTGCCAGATGATGTCGGCGCTGGGCGAGATCATTCCAGGCACGCAGCACTGGCCGCGCTTCGTGCGCAATCGTTCCGAGCAGTTCGAAGGACGGTTGAGCCTGGTGGAGGTCGTCGAGTCGCCGTCGCTGTTCTTTGCCGGCATGGCCGGCTCGCGCATGCCGATCGCAGTTGCGCACGGTGAAGGCCTCGCGGAGTTCGCAAACGACCAGGCGCTCGCCGCGCTGGTCCGCGAGCGGCTGCTGTCGCTGCGTTTCGTCGACAACGAAGGCCGGCCGGCCGAGCGCTATCCCGCGAATCCCAACGGCTCGCCGCGCGGCTTGACGGGCATCACCACGCCGGACGGACGCGTGACGTTGCTGATGCCGCATCCGGAGCGCGTGTTCCGCACGTCGCAGAATTCCTGGCACCCGGACGAGTGGGGCGAGGACAGCCCGTGGATGAGGATCTGGCGCAATGCGCGGGCGTGGGTCGGTTGAGCTACTTCCAATTGCTCGCTGCGGCCTTCGCGACGTCGTTCACCGGCCTCGCCAGCAAACCCGACTGCGTGATCGCCACTTCGTAGCGCGCGCCATCAGCCATCGGTAGATAGACGGCGCTGCCGTACACCGCGTCGACGAACGGCAGCCAGCTCTTGTGGTCGATCGACATCATGTACAAGTCGATGCCGGGATTCTCGCTCAGCGCGTACACCGTGCGCTCATCCTTGCGCTCCTGGTCGATCTCGCGATAGCGGCCGCTGACGCGCTCCAGCCGGTATTGCGCGTCGAGGCCGATCAGGTTGGCCCAGCCCTTCCACTTCAGCACGCGCGCATCGAGCTGCCATTCGTCGCCGGCGAGCATGAACATCTGCAGCTCGCCGCTCGGCACCTGCGCCAGCGTCGCGCGATAGCGCTGCGGACCGCGCGCTTCGAACACGATCTCGGCCACCGGCTGCTCGTAAGTGAGCCGGTTGTACGTGTGCAGATTCAGCGAGACGACGAAGAACAGCGCCGCGCCGGCGAGCAGCAGTGCTCCCATCATGCCGCTACCCGCGGCGGCTACGAAGCGCGCGCGGAACAGCCGTTGGCACGCGAGCGCCAGCAGCAACAGACCGAAGACAGCGATGAGCAGTACGACTGCATCGGACGTCATGTCACGAAACTCGTCAGCTCACGGCGTTCGATCAGCGCAGCCAGCGTCGCGATGTCGCGGTCGAGCCGGTGATCGTAGGGTCGATAAGCCACTTTACGTCGCAGGAGCGCGTGCACGCGTTGCAGCGGCTCGGTCGTTTGCAATGGCTGCAACTTGTCGATCGCGTGCGCGGCAGCGAGGGCTTCGATGGCGAGCACATGCGCGGTGTTGGCGCACACGCGCTGCAACTTGAATCCGGCCCACGGCGCCATGCTGACGTGATCTTCCTGGCCGGCGGATGTCGTGACGTTGTCCACCGAGGCGGGATGCGCGAGCGTGCGGTTCTCCGACGTCAGCGCTGCTGCCGCGACGTGCGCAATCATGAAGCCCGATTCGAGACCCGGCTCCGTCGTCAGGAACATGCTGAGCGCGGGATTGACGCGGCGGTCGAGCAGGTCGGTGCGGCGCTCCGACATGCTGGCGATCTCCGCGACCGCGATCGCGAGATAGTCGCTGAGCATCGCGAGCGGCTCGGCGTGGAAGTTGCCGCCCGAGAGAATGTCGCGACCGAAGATCAGCGGATTGTCGGTCACGCCGTTGATCGCAGCTCCCAGTACATCGCGCGCGTGCGCGAGTGCGCCCTCGACGGCGCCGAGCACTTGCGGCATGCAGCGTACGGCGTAGGGATCCTGGACGCGGTCGCAGTTTTCGTGATCGCTGTGAATCGCGCTGTCGGTGAGCAGCATGCGGAAGCGCCGCGCGACTTCCATCTGATTCGGCGAGCGGCTCGCTTCGTGGATGCGCGCATCGAACGGTGCATAGCTGCCGGCGAGACCATCGACCGTCAGCGCGCCGATCACGATCGAGGCATCGAGCAGCGTTTCCGCAGCAAACAGGCCATCGAGCGCGAGCGCCAGGCTCAGTTGTGTGCCGTTGATCAGCGCCAGCCCCTCCTTCGCTTCCAGCGCGATCGGTTCGAGCCCGGCCGCGCGACAGACTTCGGCGCCTTCGAGCATGCGGCCGTTGTGCACGGCTTCGCCTTCGCCGATCAGAGAGAGCGACAGGTGCGCGAGCGGCGCCAGATCTCCCGAAGCGCCGACCGAGCCGCGGCTCGGAATCACAGGCAGCACGTCGTTGTTGAGCAGCGCGAGCAGGGCGTCCACCAATTCGGTACGCACGCCGGAGATGCCAGCCGCCAGGCTGTTGGCCTTGAGCAGCAACATGCGCCGCACGGTCGGTGCCGTGAGCGGCTCGCCGATGCCGACGGCGTGACTGCGCACGAGATTCAGCTGCAACTGACGAACCTGATCCGCGGAGATGCGCTTGTTCGCGAACGCGCCGAAGCCGGTGGTGATGCCGTAGCTCACGCGATCCGTGCGCACCGCGTCGCGCACGACGTCGATGCTGCGCCTCATGCGCTCGCGCGCCTGGTCGCTCAGAACAACGGGTGCACGCGCGCCTTCGAAGCGGCGCAAGACATCGAGTGAGAGCGACTCGCCGTCGATGATCAGTGGGCTTGCAGCCATGGCTTGCAGTCTACCTGTAGGTCGGCTTCAGCCCGACTCTCACGCTTCCAATTTCTTGAACCGGATCCGGTGCGGACTATCCGCGTCATCGCCCTTGCGCCGCTTCAGGTCCTCGACGTATTCCGCATGATTGCCCTCGAACCAGACCACTTCGCTATCGCCCTCGAAGGCGAGGATGTGGGTCGCGATGCGGTCCAGGAACCAGCGATCGTGCGAGATCACCACCGCGCAGCCGGGGAAGCTCAGCAGCGCTTCTTCCAGCGCGCGCAGCGTCTCGACGTCCAGGTCGTTGGTCGGCTCGTCGAGCAGCACCAGGTTGCCGCCGCTCTTCAGTACTTTCGCCAGGTGCACGCGGTTGCGCTCGCCGCCCGACAGCTCGCCGATCAGCTGTTGCTGCTGCGTGCCGCGGAAGTTGAAGCGCCCGACGTAGCCGCGCGAGGACGTCTCGTAGTTGCCGACGCGGATCATGTCGAGGCCGCCGGAGATTTCCTGCCACACGGTGTTCGCGTCGTTCAGCGACTGGCGCGACTGGTCGACGTACGCGAGCTGCACCGATGGACCGATGCGCACTTCGCCGCTGTCCGGCTTTTCCTGTCCGGTGATGAGCCGGAACAGCGTCGTCTTGCCGGCGCCGTTCGGGCCGATCACGCCGACGATGCCGCCGGCGGGCAGCTTGAAATTCAGATTGTCGAACAGCAGGCGCTCGCCGAAGCCTTTCTTCAGTGCGATCGCCTCGATCACCAGCTCGCCCAGACGCGGGCCCGGCGGAATGTAGATCTCATTGGTCTCGTTGCGCTTCTGGAATTCCTGCGACGCCAGCTCCTCGTAACGCTGCATGCGCGCCTTGCTCTTGGCCTGCCGCGCCTTCGGGTTCGAGCGCACCCACTCCAGCTCGCGCTCGAGTGTCTTGCGCAGGCCTTCCTGCTGCTTCTCCTCGACGGCGAGCCGCTGCTGTTTCTGGTCCAGCCACGAGGAATAGTTGCCTTCCCACGGAATGCCGTGACCGCGATCGAGCTCGAGGATCCAGCCGGCGACGTTGTCGAGGAAGTAACGATCGTGCGTCACCGCGATCACGGTGCCGGGGTAGCTCTCCAGGTAGCGCTCCATCCAGGCGACCGATTCGGCGTCCAGGTGGTTGGTGGGCTCGTCGAGCAGCAGCATGTCCGGCTGCGACAGGAGCAAGCGGCACAGCGCGACGCGGCGGCGCTCGCCACCTGAGATTTTCGTGACGTCAGCGTCCCACGGCGGCAGGCGCAGCGCGTCCGCCGCGACTTCCAGCTTGCGCTCCAGCTCCCAGCCGCCCTTGGCGTCGATCGCGTCCTGCAGCTTGGCCTGCTCTTCGAGCAGCTTGTTCATCTGCTCCTCGCCGAGGTCGGGGTCGGCGAACTGGTCGCTGACGGCGTTGAAGCGGTCGATCAGCGCCTGGATTTCACCGACGCCTTCGATGACGTTGCCGCGCACGTCCTTCGCCGGGTCGAGCGGCGGCTCTTGCGACAGCAGGCCGATCTTGATGCCGGGCTGCGGCCGTGCCTCGCCCTCGATCTCGCGGTCGGTGCCGGCCATGATCCGCAGCAGCGTCGATTTGCCGGAGCCGTTGAGCCCGAGCACGCCGATCTTGGCGCCGGGAAAGAACGACAGGGAGATGTCCCGCAGGATGATCCGCTTCGGCGGGACCACCTTCGAGACGCGATTCATGGTGTAGATGAATTGGGCCATTGGCAGCGACTGGGGACTGGGACGGAGGGGGGCGAATCATACAGAACCCGTGCTACTGTCGGCACGGGGGAGGGGGCGCACACACCAAGAAGGCCCGCCGTGACGGAATCGGACTGCAACGTGCTCCTGGTAGCGGGCGAGGAAATCGCGCGCTACGGTTTCGGCGATGGCCACCCCTTCGGGCCGGACCGGCACGACGCGTTCATGCGCGAGCTGCACCAGTGCGGCCTCGACGGGCGAGTCCAGCGCGGCTCGGCCCGCAGCGCCTCCCGCGAAGAGCTCGAATGGTTTCATACGCCCGCGTACGTCGACCTCGTGCGCGAGCGCTCAGCGAGCGGATTCGGCTACCTCGACGCCGGCGACACGCCGGCTTGGCGCGGCGTCTACGAGGCCGCGAGTAATGTCGTCGGCGCTACATTGAATGCCGTCGACGCAGTGGTGAGCGGCAGCGCGCGTCGCGCATTCATACCGATCGCCGGGTTGCATCACGCCTCACGCGGCCACGCAGCCGGGTTTTGCGTTTTCAACGACTGCGGCGTGGCGATCGAAATGCTCCGGCGCCGGCACGGGATGAAGCGTGTCGCCTACGTTGACATCGACGCGCACCACGGCGACGGCGTGTTCTACGCATTCGAGGACGACCCGGACCTGCTGTTCGCGGATCTGCACGAGGACGGCCGCTATCTCTACCCCGGCACCGGGATGGCGCAGGAAACCGGCGTCGGCCCGGCGCTCGGCACGAAACTCAACCTGCCGCTGCCACCCGGTGCGAGCGACGAGCACTACCACTCGGCTTGGCAAAAGGTGGAGGACTACCTGCGCGCCGGCCGTCCCGACTTCATCCTGTTCCAGTGCGGCGCGGACAGCCTCGAAGGCGACCCGATCACGCACCTGCGCTTCACCGAGGACGCCCACGCGCACGCCGCCGCGCGGCTGTGCGCCATCGCCGACGAGCTGGGTCACGGCCGCGTGGTGGGGATGGGTGGCGGCGGCTACAACCGCCGCAACATCGCCAGGGCGTGGACGCGAGTCGTGCAGGCGTTCGTGGAGGGGAGCGGTTAGCCGCTGCTTTCCGTACAATGAGCCTCCCCAACGCGAGGCTCCCGATGTTTCCCAAGACCATGACCATTGCCGGGTTCGACCCCGAGTTGCAGGCTGCGCTCGACGCCGAGCGGCAGCGCCAGGAAGACCACATCGAGCTGATCGCGTCCGAGAACTACGCCAGCCCGCGCGTGCTGGAGGCACAGGGCACCGTCCTGACGAACAAGTATGCCGAGGGCTATCCCGGCAAGCGCTATTACGGCGGCTGCGAGTACGTCGACATCGCCGAGCAGCTCGCGATCGAGCGCGCGCGCAAGCTGTTCGGCGCCGCGTACGCCAATGTCCAACCGCATTCCGGATCGCAGGCGAACGCTGCCGCGTACCTGGCGCTGGTGAACCCCGGCGACACGATCCTCGGCATGAGCCTCGATCACGGCGGTCACCTCACGCACGGCGCGAAAGTGAATTTCTCGGGCAAGCTGTTCAAGGCCGTGCAGTACGGTCTCGATCCGAACACTGGCGAGATCGACTACGTGCGCGTCGAGCAGCTCGCGCAGGAACATCGGCCGCGGATGATCATCGCGGGCTTCTCCGCGTACTCGCGCGTCGTCGACTGGGAGCGCTTCCGCCGCATCGCCGACGGCGTCGGCGCGTACTTCGTCGTGGACATGGCGCACGTCGCCGGCCTGGTCGCCGCGGGCATCTATCCGAATCCCGTGCCGCACGCCGACGTGGTCACGACCACGACGCACAAGACGCTGCGTGGTCCGCGCGGCGGGCTGATCCTGGCGCGGCCGAACGACGAGATTCACAAGAAGCTCAACTCGCTGGTGTTCCCGGGCACGCAGGGCGGGCCGTTGATGCACGTCATCGCCGCGAAAGCTGTCGCGCTGCTCGAGGCGCTGCAGCCGGAATTCGTCGCTTATCAGCAGCAGGTGCTCGCCAATGCGCGCGCGATGGCCGGCGGACTGATGAAGCGCGGCTACAAGATCGTCTCGGGCGGCACCGACAATCACTTGTTCCTGGTCGACCTCATCGACAAGAACATCACCGGCAAAGACGCCGACGCCGCGCTCGGCCGCGCGCATCTCACGGTCAACAAGAACGCGGTGCCGAACGATCCGCGGCCGCCGTTCGTCACCAGCGGACTGCGCATCGGCACACCGGCGGCGACTACCCGCGGCTTCAAGGAAGCCGAAGTGCTGGAGCTCGCCAACTGGATCGCGGACGTGCTCGACGAGAACCTGAGCGACGCGGCGATTGCCAAGGTGAGGGGGAAAGCGACCGAGATCTGTCGGAGGTTCCCGGTCTACGCGAACTGATGCATTGCCCGTTCTGCAATCACGAAGAGACGAAAGTCATCGACTCGCGCCTGGCCGGCGAGGGACAGCAGATCCGCCGCCGCCGCGAGTGCCTGCAGTGCGGCGAGCGTTTCACGACCTTCGAGACCGCCGAGCTGGTGATGCCGCGCATCGTCAAGAACGACGAGAGCCGCGAGCCGTTCGACGAGCGCAAGCTTCGTAACAGCATGCTCAAGGCATTGGAGAAGCGGCCCGTGTCGAGCGAGGCGCTCGACGCCGCAGTCGTACACATCTGCCACAAGCTGCGCGCGCTCGGCGAGCGCGAGGTGAATTCGCGGCTGGTGGGCGAGCTGGCGATGGAAGAGCTGCACAACCTCGATGAAGTTGCGTACGTCCGATTCGCGTCGGTGTATCGCAGCTTCCAGGACGTCGACGCGTTCCGCGAAGAGATCGAGCGCATGCGCACGCGCCGCGGCAAGGCGGCCGAAAGCCAGCTGGCGTTGTGGACCGGCCCGGACGCCGGCAAGAAGCGCTGATGTTCTCTTCCTTCGACGAACGGATGATGCGTCGTGCGCTCGAGCTCGCACAGCTCGGGCGCTACAGCAATCATCCCAATCCGCGCGTCGGTTGCGTGCTCGCGCTCGGCGAGCGGATCGTCGGCGAAGGTTGGCATCGCAAGTCGGGCGAGGCGCACGCCGAGGTCACTGCACTCGCGGCGGCCGGCGATAACGCACGCGGCGCAACTGCGTACGTCACTCTCGAACCGCATTGCTTTCACGGTCGCACGCCGCCGTGCACAGATGCGCTCATTCGTGCCGGCGTGCAGCGCGTCGTCTGCGGCATGCTCGATCCGAATCCGAAAGTGAGCGGTGCAGGCGTCAAGCAACTCGTCGCGAGCGGCATCGCAGTAGAGAGCGGGCTGCTCGAAGCGCAGGTGCGCGAGCTCAACCTCGGGTTCGAGAAGCGCATGACCCGCGGTCTGCCGCGCGTGACTGTGAAGATCGCAATGAGTCTCGACGGGCGCGTTGCCCTGGCGAACGGCGTCAGCAAGTGGATAACAGGAGAGCAGGCACGTGCCGATGTTCAGCATCTGCGCGCCGCAGCAAGCGCAGTGCTGACCGGAATCGAAACGGTCATCGCCGACGATCCGCAACTGAATGTGCGCGATGCTTCGATCGAGCTGCTTGGTCGACAGCCGCTGCGGGTCGTGCTCGATACGCGGCTGCGCCTCACGCCTGCAGCGCGCGTTCTTCATGTGCCGGGCCGTACAGTCGTGTTCACTGCCGCGGAGAAACTCGCAGCGGCCGGCGCGCTCCAGCAGGCGGGCGCGGAGGTGATCGGCACGGGGCTGGATACTGAAGGACATGTCGATCTGCAGAACGTGCTCGTGGAGCTGGGGCGGCGCGAGTGCAATGACGTGCTGGTCGAAGCCGGACCGACGCTCGCGGGGCGATTTCTGCAGCTCGGGCTGGCCGACGAGCTGATCGTCTACATCGCGCCGATCATTCTCGGGGCCGAAGCGCGGGCCATGGCGCTGCTGCCGCCGCTGTATCGCATCGAGGACGTCCTGCGTTATACGCTACACGGCATGGAGCGCATCGGCGCGGACGTCAAGCTCATCCTCCGTCCCTGATCTCATGTTCACCGGAATCGTTCAAGCCATCGGAGAAGTGCGCGCGATCACACCGCGAGGCGGCGACGTGGAGATGCTGTTCGCGACTGGCGCGCTCAGTCTGGAAGGTGTGGCGACGGGCGACAGCATCAGCGTGAGCGGTTGCTGTCTCACGGTCACGCGCCTCACAGCCGATTCCTTCGCGGCAGATGCCTCGCTCGAAACGCTGCAGGTGACCACGCTCGGCCGCTGGCAAGTGGGGCAGCGCGTGAACCTGGAGAAGGCGCTACGCACCGGCGATGCGCTCGGCGGCCACTACGTCACCGGGCACGTGGATGGCATCGCGACCGTGGTCAGCACCGCGACCGATGCACGTTCGTTGCGAATGAACTTCGACGTCCCGGCGCCGCTGGCGCGTTACATCGCGCGCAAAGGCTCCGTGTGCATCGACGGAGTCAGCCTGACCATCAATGACGTTGCGCAAAACTGCTTCAGCGTCAACCTGATTCCGCACACGCTCGAGGTGACGACGCTCGGGGCGTGCCGGCCGGGTACGCAAGTGAACCTGGAAGTCGATATCATCGCGCGCTACGTGGAACGTATGACGCGTGCCGGAGACGACGCATGAAGCCGATTCCCCTCAAGCCCACCCCGACGCTCAACACCATCGAAGAACTGCTCGCGGACCTCCGCGCCGGACGCATGGTCGTGCTCATGGACGACGAGGATCGCGAGAACGAAGGCGACCTGATCATCGCCGCCGAGCACGTGCGCGCCGAGGACATCAACTTCATGGCGCACTACGGGCGCGGCCTCATCTGCCTGACCTTGACGCGCGAGCGCTGCCGGCAACTGCGTCTGCCGCTGATGGTCAGCGACACCAACGTCGATCACCGCACGAACTTCACTGTGTCGATCGAAGCCGCCGAGGGCGTCACGACCGGCATCTCGGCGCACGATCGTGCGCACACGATTCGTACCGCCGTGCGCCGCGACGCGCGTGCCGAGGACCTGCGTCAGCCGGGCCACATCTTTCCGCTGATGGCGCAGCCTGGCGGTGTGCTCACACGCGCAGGCCACACCGAAGCCGGCTGCGACCTGACGCGACTCGCCGGTCTCGAGCCGGCTGCCGCAATCGTCGAGATCTTGAACGACGATGGCACGATGGCGCGCCGCCCGGACCTGGAGAAGTTCGCGCAGCGTCATCACTTGAAGATGGGCACGATCGCGGACCTGATCCGCTATCGACTGGACAAGGAGCGCTCGGTCGAGCGCATCGCCGAGCAGGTCATCGCCACCGAGTTCGGCGCATTCCGCATGTTTTGTTACGAGGATCACGTCAACCGCACCGTGCATCTCGCGCTGGTCGCGGGGGATCTCGAGGACAAGCGCGTGCCGCTGGTGCGCGTGCACTTGAAAGACACGCTCGGCGACGTCGTCGGCATCCGCGATCACACGCTCGGATGGCCGTTGCGCTCGGCGATGGCGCGCATCGCCAAGGAGGGTCACGGCGTGATCGTGATCCTTCGCCCGGACGAAACGCCGCGCGACCTGATGGACGCTGTGCTGAACATCGGCCGCGAGCCCGCAGCGCCGTCGCCGCAGGCCGGGGCGAAAGTGCTGCGCACGTACGGCATCGGCGCGCAGATCCTGCGCGATCTCGGCGTGACGCGCATGCGCGTGTTGTCGGCGCCGAAGCAGATGCACGGCCTGTCCGGCTTCGATCTGGAAGTGGTGGAGTACGTGGATGGATAACATCAAGACCGTCGAAGGCGATCTGCAATGTCGCGAGCTGCGGTTCGCGATCCTCGCAGCGCGCTTCAACGACTTCATCGTCGAGCAGCTGATCCGCGGTGCGGTCGACGCGCTCAAGCGGCACGGCGCTGCCGACAAGCAGATCGAAATCGTGCGCGCGCCCGGTGCGTACGACATGCCGCTGGTCGCGCGCAAGCTGGCGCAGAGCAGGAAGTACGACGCCATCGTTGCGCTCGGCGCGGTCATCAAGGGTGCGACCGCGCATTTCGACTACGTCGCGGGTGAATGCGCGAGCGGGCTCGCGCGCGTCTCGCAGGAGACAGGCGTGCCGATCGCGTTCGGTGTGCTGACGACGGACACGATCGAACAGGCGATCGAACGCGCGGGCACCAAAGCAGGCAACAAGGGCGCGGACGCGGCTGTCACGGCAATCGAGCTGGCCAACCTGCTGCGCAGGATCGAAAGTTGAAGGTCTCCTTTCCGAGTTAATGTTTACGATGAGCTCAACTGGCAAATCCGTGGGGAAGCAGGCGCGGGGCACGCGGGCGCGCTCGATTGCGCGCAAGCTCGCGATGCAGGCGCTGTATCAGTGGCAGCTGACACAGCAGACGGCTGCAGAGATCAAAGAGCAGTTTCTGGAAAGCGAGGAGTCGGCAGGCGTCGATCGCGAGCATTTCACGGAACTGGTGAACGGCTGCATCGCGCAGCACGAGGAGCTGGCTGCGGCACTGAAACCGTTCGTCGACCGGCCGCTCGCTCAGCTCGACCCGGTCGAGACCGCGATCCTCATGATCGGCATGTTCGAGCTGCAGCACCGCGTCGACATTCCGTATCGGGTCGTGATCAACGAAGCCGTCGACCTCGGCAAGCGCTTCGGTGCGACCGACGCGCACAAGTACGTCAACGCAGTCCTGGATCGCGCGGCGCGCGAATTGCGCACGGCCGAGCGCGGCTAGTCACCACGGCGAATCGCGATGAGTCTCGGTGAATTCGACATCATCGCTCGTTACTTCGCGAACCACGATCATCGCGCCGACGTGCTGCTCGGCGTCGGCGACGACGCGGCGGTGCTCGACGTCGACGGCGACGGACGTCGACTCGTCGTCGCGATCGACACGATCGTCGAAGGCGTGCACTTCCCGCGCAGCATCGATGCCAGCGCAATCGGCTATCGCGCGCTCGCGGTGAATCTCAGCGACATCGCGGCCATGGGCGCCGAGCCGGCGTGGATGACGCTCTCGCTGTCGCTGCCCGAAGCTTCGGAGCCCTGGATCGCGAGCTTTGCCTCCGGATTGCTGGAGCTGGCCGAGCAGTACGACGTCGCGCTCGTCGGCGGCGACACAGTGCGCGGCCCATTGGTCGTGACGGTGCAGCTCGCAGGTTGGGTCGAGCAGGATAAATGGCTCACGCGCTCCGGAGCGCAGACCGGCGATCTCCTGATGGTCTCCGGCATCCCGGGCGAAGCTGCGGCTGGTCTGCACGTGATTCAGCAGCACATGCCGCTGACCGAGGCGGCCGCGCTGCTGCAATGGCGTTTCTTGCGCCCACGGCCGCGCGTCGCTCTGGGCCGCCAACTGCGCACCGTGGCCACCTCGGCAATGGATGTCTCCGATGGCTTGCTGACCGATCTGGCAAAACTCTGCGCCGCAAGTCGTTGCGGCGCGCGACTCGACATCAATACGCTGCCGCTGTCTGCGGCAATGCTGGAACTGTTCGACGAAGCTGCTGCAATCGACTACGCGCTTGCCGGCGGCGACGACTACGAGCTCATCTTCACGCTGCCGCCCGATCGCGTCCCGGAATTGCTGGCGCAGCGAGATCCTGCACTGCCGCTGACGAAAATCGGCGTCATCACCGCGGGCAGCGGCGTGCAGTGCGTGCGTCACGGCAGTGCGTTCACGCCCCGACGCACTGGCTACGATCACTTCGCCGCCGGCGAATCGTCGTGAGCGGCAAACCGTCGCGCAAATGGAGCGCGGACCCGGCGCTGATGCGCAATCCGATTCATCTGCTTGCGTTCGGCTTCGGCTCCGGGCTCGCGCCGCGCGCGCCGGGCACTTTCGGGACGCTGGTCGCGGTGCCGATCGTCCTCGGCGTGATGCAATTCGGCTTCGCGGTGCACCTGGCCTTCGCGATCGCCGCGGCCCTGGCCGGCATCTGGCTGTGCGGGGAGAGCGCGCGCCGGCTCGGGGTGCACGATCACCCCGGGATCGTCTGGGACGAGATCACGGGATATACCGTGACGATGTTGGCAGCTCCGCCCGATTGGCGGTGGCTGGCGGCCGGATTTGTGCTGTTCCGCTTCTTCGACATCGTCAAGCCCTGGCCGATCCGCGAGGCCGATCACAGTCTCTCCGGCGGGCTGGGAATTATGCTGGACGACATTATCGCGGGCATTTTCGCGGCAGCGATCCTGCTCGCGGTAAAGCTCCTCATCTGACATTCGGCTGCGAACGAACAACGTGAATGCCCCGAGCGGACTGATGGAACAGCGCAGCGCGAAGCGCGACCCGCGCAATCCCGAGAAAGTCGGCAAGTACGTCATCGTCAAGGAAGTCGGTCGCGGCAGCACCGGCGTCGTCTACCTTTCCAACGACCCGTACTACCGCCGCGACGTCGCGATCAAGGTGTACAACATCGAGTCGCACGACGAGGACCGCGCGCGGGTCACGCGCAAGATGTTCCTCTCGGAGGCGCACATGGTCGGCATGCTGCAGCATCCGAACATCCTGCCGATCTTCGACGCCGGCGAAGAAGACGGCCGCTACTACATCGTCACCGAGCACGTGCACGGCGCGCGCACGCTGTCCGCGTACTGCAAGCCCGACAACCTGCTGCCGGTCGACGACGTAGTCGAGATCATCTACAAGTGCGCCAAGGCGCTGCACTACGCGCACAGCCGCGGCGTCATCCATCGCGACATCAAGCCGTCGAACATAATGCTCACGCAGGCGAACGACGTGCGCATCATCGACTTCGGCATCGCGCTGGTCGCCGACTCGGACATCTCGCGTATCGAAGGCATTGCGGGCAGCCCGTCGTACATGTCGCCGGAGCAGGTCCAGTCGCTGGAGATCACGAACCGCTCGGATCTGTATTCGCTCGGCGCGGTGATGTACGAGATGCTGACCGGCTTCCGGCCGTTCCGCGGCGGCAACCTCTCGAAGCTCCTGCACCAGATCGTCTACGCGACGCCGCAGCCGCTCCACACGCTGCGCAAGGACATCCCGGAGCTGCTCGAGAACTCGCTGATGAAGGCGTTGCAGAAGGAGCCTGCCAAGCGCTTCCGCAACGGCCTCGAGCTCGCAGGCGACCTGACGCGCGTGCACCAGACGCTGCGCGAGGGCTTGTCGAAGGTCGACAGCCAGGAGCGCTTCTCGATCCTGCGCACGCTGAAGTTCTTCCACGACTTCTCGCAGTCGGAAATTCTCGAGGTGCTGCGCGCCAGCACCTGGCAGGACTACGAGAAGGAGGAGGAGATCGTCAAGGAAGGCGAAATGGACGATCGCTTCTATGTGATCGTGTCCGGCAGCGTCGCGGTGATGCGCAACAGCCGCGCGGTCGGTACGCTCGACGCCGGCGATTGCTTCGGCGAGACCAGCTACGTCCGCGGCGCGAAGCGCCTCGCGACGATCAAGGCATTGGCGCCGGTCACGCTGATGAAGGTGAGCTCGACGCTGCTGGAGCAGTCCTCGGCCGCATGCCAGCTGCGCTTCAACAAAGTATTCCTGCGCAGCCTGATCAGTCGTCTGCAGAGCCCGAGCTGACGAGTTGCACGAGCTGGCTCCCGGCCAGCACCGTGATGTCCCCGCCCCTCAAGGCCGCTGTCGTCATCGTAGCGAGCTCCGGCATGTTCGACGAGATCACGGTGACGCGCGTCGCCTGTCGAGCGTCGGGGCTCAAGGCGATGCGCAGCACCCGATGCGGGCGCAAGCCGTTCTGGATCGCCACCAGCTCTGTACCGACGGCGTAGAGCCCGTCGACCCCGCCGATAAAGGTCGCCTGCGCCGCAATGCCAACGAGGCGCGGCTGCGCCAGGTCGATCGTCCACAACCCTCGCAGATCGGCGACCACGAGCCGCTGCGCTTCGGGCAGGTAGGTGAGGCCGTTCGGGTAGCCGAGCGACCCGGCAGCGGCGAGCGTTCGCCACTGTCCGTTCATGGTGAGCTGCCAGATTGCGCCGCGCTGCGAATCCGACATTGCGACTGCGCCGTCCGGCAACAGCGCGATGTCGTTACACAGGGCGTAAGGATCGGGCACGGTGTAACGAGCGACAGCCAGAGGCTCCAGCTCGATTCGCAACAGCTGCGGCTGCGCATGGCGGTCGTCGGGCCCGTTCGAGCAGGCCCAGACGAGATCGCGCTGCGGATCATGACGCACGCCAAACACGCGGCGCTTGGCTGCCGGCTCGCGCCAGATCAATCGGGTGGCACCACTGGCGTTGACGCGGTACAGACTGCCGTTCGCCATCGAGCCGAGGATCCACTCCTGCCCGATCGTAGCGATTCCTTCCGGATCGAGATCGTCACGATCGAGGCGAATGACGCGTGCGATTCGGCCGGCCGGCACGCCGTTCTTCGTCATCGCTGTGCGCAGCGCTGCGATTTCAGCGCCGGCCGGCAGGCCAGCGAAGGAATCGCGTTCCCAGAACGGGTAGTGATAGCCGTTCGTCGCAAGCCAGCGCAGCTCTTCGAGGGCTGGCTGGGTTCGTCCAGACATCGCAAACGCTTCGGCGTGTAGGAAGTGCAGCGGCGGACTCGCCGGCGCGTACTCGATCAGCTGCCCGGTCAGTTGCATGAAGCGCTGCGCATCGCGATCTTTGCGCGCGTCGATAGCCTGGTCGTAGATCGCCATCGGATCGGCGAGGGCCGCGGCTGCACACAGAACGAGCAGTCTCAAGATCATTGCGCGCACCACTGAGCGTAGGCGGCTGCCGCGCCTTCATCGAAGGTGCGATAGCGGGGCGACCAGCCGATCTCTTGTGCGCGCGTCGAGTGCAGAGCGATGTCGAGACGCATGACGTCAATCGTGTGCCGTTCAAGCGTACCGTGCACGACAGATTCGTTTTGAATCGATGTCGGAACGCCGCAGACCGCGCCCACGCGCTCAAGCGTATGTCGCACAGTCAGCGGATTGCCATCCACGGCATCGAACAGACCGGATGCTGGCGTGGCGACGATCCGTGCGTACAGCTCGGCCAGGTCATCGAGGTGAATCAAGGACCAGCGATTCTCGGCAGCGTCTCGCAAGTAGGGGAGCTGGCGGCTGCGATTCGCGCATGCGAACAAGCTCGCGATCGTTCCGCCGCCAGTGCCGCCGTACACCATGCCAAGGCGCAGCACGCTGTTCATCGGTCCAGAGGAGAGAACCGTGCTCTCCGTTGCGAAGCGGGGACGATATCCATTCGAGGTGTAGATCAGCCGCCGTCCACGCGACAGCGCTTGCGTCGCTTGCTGATCCAACTCGAGGTTCTCCGCGCCGTCCGGCGAATATTCGAATGCCGTATGCACGACCGCGTCGGCGCTCGTCACTGCATCTCGATAGGTGTCAGCTTGCGCAAGGTCGCCCCGCACGGCGTGAATTCCTGCGGCACGCAGACGCTGCTCGCTGGTCGACGTCCGCGCCAGTGCCGCAATCGTATGACCGTGTGCACGCAGGGAGGTCGCGACGGCCGCACCGACGTAGCCCGTCGCGCTGGTGATGAAGATCTGCATCAGTGCTTGCCAGGAAGACTGTCTGCTCGCAGTGTAGTGGCATGGCAATGGCGCGACTGTCGAAATCTTCTGGCTTTGCCACGGCTCAGTGGGAGCCGGGTTATCGTGTGCGCTGGCGTTACGCCGACGATCGATTCGCGGTGGCGGACTGGTGCTGCAGCGGCACGCGCTCGGGCGTGCCGGCGTCGGAAGAGGTGACGCGTCATTTCGAGATCAACCTGCATCGCCGCGGCTGGCATGTCCGCTCGGTCGCGCGGCGCCGGTTCTTCATCGATCCTTTGCACCATTCCCTGTGGCCGGCGCATTCGGGCTTCCGGCTGTCGAACAATACCGCGCATCCGCAGGCCGCGACGTTGCTGTTCGTGGCGCGCGATGTCGTGGAAGAGGCCATCGCGACCATTGCCGGCACGAGCGCAGCGGTGTTTCGCAAGCTGCAGGTGTCGCCGGCGCACTGGCGATCCAGCGAGGTCACTGCGTGCCACGTCCGATTGCTCGCGACGGATCCCGACGATGGCCTCGCAGTGGAGGAGCAATCGCTCGCGTTGATCCGGCGCGTCGTCGCGGAAGCGGCTGGTTCGATAGATATTGATCACTCTTGTACTGCGCCGCGCCAGGTTGCCGCCGTCGATGCTGCCCGGTCCTACATCTTGAGCCGCTACCGCGAGCGGCTCTCGCTGTCATCGATTGCCGCGTCGTGTGGTGTAGCACCGTCGACACTGTGCGAGATCTTCCCGCGCGTCGTTGGCTTGCCGGTATGGAGGTATGTGCGGCGCTTGCGGTTACAGGAAGCTGCGCTCGCGTTGGCGGACGGCGCGGAAGACCTGAGCAGCCTGGCGCTCGATCTCGGATTCAGCTCGCACAGTCATTTCGCCCAGGCGTTTCGCGCGCAGTTCGGCGCAGCGCCATCGCAATTCCGGCGCTAGCCGCTGGTCAGGCTGATCTTGCCGATCCCGACGCGCACCTGCGCATCCGGCGCGGGCGTGTCGACGATGACTAGCGAGACCGCGATCGATCCGCCCGCTCGCAGCTTGCCCTGCGCCGGCACGATGAACGTGCCTGGATTGTCCGGCGGAAACAGGCTGAAGGTGCCGAGCCGGACGCTGTTGGCCTCGGCATCGCGAAAGTCCACGTTGAAGCTGAGCGCGTACTTGCGCGGGTTCTCGACCTTCGCGACCTCGACCTGAACGAAACGGGCCGCAGCGATCGCAGTACTATCGATCGTCTGCACGATGCTGGGACGGGCAATGTCGAGGTACTGCATCGTGACCTCGGCGGTCGCTGACCGCGGTTGCTGTCGGGCTGGCGGCTCGGCAGCGCCGCACCCGCCAGTCAGCAGCAAAGCCGCAAGCGCTGCGACGCTGGTCTTCATCCTGTCTTGGCACGCACGGTCACGGGCGTGACGATGATGTCGATCCCATTCAACACCAGCTCAGTATCCGCCTTCTCGAAGCCGCCGGCGAACGGCGTCGGCACCAGTTGTACTGAAATCGCGCCGGTCGGCGTCAGTTCTTGCCGCGCACGCAAGCGCTGCAACGTCGGGGTCAGATTGACGAGGAATTTCGGCTGCAGCCGGTGCTCCACGCCCGGACCGCTCGGTTCGGTGCCGAAGAAGGCGAAGCTGCCCGCGTAGTGCGGATCCTCGCTCGGCGTATTCGCGTCTGCACCAGGCAGATTGACGAACACCCGCACCGAGAAGTCGCTGGTTGCAGGCAACTGCGCATATTCGATGCTGGCAAAGACGACTTCGCGCGACGAGTCGCTCTCGACGATGCTGGCAACTTCGGCGGCACTGCTGCGAGTGTCGACGGACAGCGGGCGGGCGATGCTCACCGCCGTGCGCTCCGCAAGCCGGACGCGGCGCTTGATGTCGAAGCGCACGTCCGCGCCCTTGCGAATGCGGCTCTCCAGCTTCTTGTATTGCGATTTGGTCATGGTGATTTCGGCTTGCGCCGGCGAGCTGCCGATCGCGCTGCTCTCGTACCGGTAGCTCAGCAACGGCATCAGCGTCGTCACTCCGGCGGTGGCGCTGGCAGGATTGCTGTCGGCGTCGACGAAGTGGCTGTTGTCGGTCCCGATCCACGTCTGATCGTTGGTGTTGTCGTTGTCCAGCTCCAGGTTCCACTTGGCCCAGCAGTAGTCGACCATGCAGTGATGCATCCAGAACAGCGGGTCGAGCGCGGAGGTGAAGCCGCCGAGCGTGCCGCCGATATAGGTATGCACGTTGTTGTGCGGCGTGCCCTCGACCTGCTGGCTGAAGGTGAAGAAGTTCGTGTCGCCGAGGATCGGATCCAGGGCCGGCGTCGTGATGGAGCTCGAGCCCGCCATGCTGGTGCGGTTGCGGGCGAGGAACAGCGTGCTGGTCGGGTCGAGAAACGCCGGGTGGATGGCGACGTCCTGGTTCCAGTTCCAGTA
>DATNFA010000130.1:0-14621 GCA_035606615.1 Steroidobacteraceae bacterium | reverse complement strand
TGCGACTGCGGCTGCGTAGTCGACGGATGTGCTCGAATGCACTGCGCCGCACGCGATCAGGAGAAGTGCAAGCATCGGCCGCCGCATGACCTACAGCGACTCGAACAGGTATTCGTGCTGGGCATCGCGCAGCGTGAGCGTCTTCTTGGCGCCGCCGCCCACCACGAACTCGAAGCCGCTGACCCCGGGCGAGATCGTGATGAACGATGTCGTGCCGTCCGGGTTGCGGCGCGAAGCGACCTCGCTCTGCCACTCGCCGAAATCGAACGACGTCTTCGTGGCGGAGCGCTGCACGGCGACGTCGCCGAGCGCTGCGTTCTTGTAGTGCGCATTGAGCTTGGCGGCCTCCTGCGCATTCGCAGGCACCACGAGAGTCTTGCGGTCCGCGGCAATCTGCGCGAAGAAAGTCTTCGCTGCGGCCGCCAGGTCCGCGTCGGCTTCCGGACGGCCGTCGAACAGCACTTCCTGGAGCTTGCGTCGAAAAACGCCGCGGATCAGCCAACCGGGATCGCCGTTCGTGAGCACGACCGCGCCGACCTGCTGCTCTTGCAGCCACATCATGTCGCTATGAAAGCCGACCATGTCGCCGCCGTGATGCACGACCGGCACGCCATATGTGGTGTCGACCTCGAGGCCCATGCCGTACACCGCATCCTTGCCGATCGGCACCTTCGCTGCGCGCCGCTCCAGCAACGGCCCTTTCGAGATGTAGCGACGGCCGTCGGGCAGCGCGCCGTTCGCGAGCTCCATCGACACGTACTTCAGCATGTCGTTCACGCTGCTCCAGGCGGCGCCTGCTGGGCGCAGAGGGATGATGGAGTAGTTGAGCTCGGAGACCGCGCGCGCTGGCTTGCCATCGACGTCGGGAGCGTGCGGAATCGAATGGTTTCCTGACGAGGCACGCGCGTAGTCGAAGGTCGTCGCCTTCATGCCGAGCGGATCGAATACTTCCGTCTGCATCGCCTTGTCGTACGCGGCGCCGATCTCCAACTGCGGATACAACACATGACCGGCGGTGAATCCGGCGGCGCCCGCGAGCAGATTCGAGTACTGGAACATCTCGCCGAACTTGCTCGTCGGTTGCACGGTGGCAAGCGTGGCCAGCGCGCCTTCGGGCGTAACGCCTTTGAACTGGAACAACCATTCCATGTCCTGCCGCGGCAAACCGGTACACGCGCAGATCAGATGCTCGACCAGCACGCGCCGAGTGGTGTCGGCATTGCCGAGCTTGAACTGCGGCAGGAGCTGCGTGACGGGCTGCTTCCAGGTGATCTTGCCGGCATCGACGAGCTTCGCGAGCAGCAGCGTCGTGAGACCTTTGGTGTTCGACGCGATCATGTACAGCGTGTCGCCATCGACCTTCGCACTGCCACCGAGCTCGCGCGTGCCGAGCCCGCCGGAGAACACGACTTTGCCGTCCTGGATCAGGCCGAGCGACACGCCGGGTACGCCGGTGGCTTGCTGCGCGTCCTCGATGAACTTGGTGAGCTTCGCGATCCGCGCGGCGTCGAGCCGCTGCGCCTTCTTGCCCGCGAACGTTTCGCGCGAGTAGCCCTTCGGCAGCAGCTTGTCGAAGATCAGTGCAACCTGGGCGCCACGCTTTTCGCCGACCGCCTGCGCCATGTCGTAGATCACCACGGTCCAGACATCGTTCGCGAACGAGGCGCCGACGCCGACATCGCGACGCTCGTTGGGAGAAGTCTGATACGTGTAGTTGCGCTGCTTCGACCAGCCGTCCTTGTCGGGTGCATCGGTCGCGACCTTCAGCGGCCACTTTGGCGGCTGATACGCCGCCCAACCAGCGGCAACTGCCGCATCGGCGTCCTTGGCGCGCACGTCGACGATCACGATGCGCGAGTCACCCTCGGGCGCCTCGACGATCGTCGCTGGCCCGCGCGCGGAGACGCTCCAGCCAGCGGGTGCGATGAAAGTGTTGCCGAGCGCCGTGGTCTTCGGGGTGTCCGCGCTCAGCCGCTCCTTCGCAGCAGCCTGGTCCGGTGCGGCGGACTGAGCCGCGGTGCAGACGACGAGCAGAAGTGCCGCTATGAGTGTTCGCATGGGTCGACAGCCCTCGGCGGTTGGCAATTCCGGCCGGGATTGTGCGAGACCGATGCTCGTTTCGTCTATGGCAAACGGGTCAGGTCGTGCGAATCGCGTCCGCTATGCACCGCACGAGGGGTTTGGCATAGCGCACATGGGGGTCGCGCTCGGGATCGTAGATTGCGAAGTCAGCACCGGCGACGCAGCCGGATGCACAAAGCGCGCGGAGCAGGCTACTGAGTTGTGCGTAGTCGAAGCCCGGGCTGCCCGGCGAGTCGACTGCCGGCATGACGGCGTCGTCGAGCACATCGAGATCGACGTGCAGCCATACTTTGTCCAGCCCGCGTGATTCCAATCTCGCGAGCACTGCGCGTGCGGTCGCCTCGATGCCATCCTTCAGCGCTCGTTGCACGGTCCACTGCGTGATGCCGGTGCCGGAGAGGCGACCGTCGCGCTGACCGAGCTGGATGATGTCCGCGTCTTCGGCCAGCGGCTTGCCGACCTGCGGCCAGGCAGTGAGCAGGTCCTCGCCTCGTCCGCTCGCCAGCGCCAGGTCCATTCCGGCGACGGCGCCCAGACGCCGCGCGCTGTCGTAGTTCCCCGGGTGATAGAAGTCGTCGTGACCGTCGACGTGCACCAGCCCGCGACCGCCGCCGAGTCGCGAGCCGTACAAACCACCGAGAAGAACGCTGCAATCGCCGCCGATCACGACGGGGAATCGTCCGCGGCGCAGGATGTCCGCAACCTTCGTCGACAGCTCCAACGAAAACGCGCGGATCGATACGCCATTGCGAATGCGCGTACCGGGCTGCGCCTCGAACTGGTACGTCGGCCGATCGAGCGAGATCACCTCGTCCGCATCGAGCGCTTGCGCGAGGCCCGCTTGCAGCAATGTCTGCGGCGCGCGCCACGTGCCTTGCTGACTGGACCCGAGCGGGCTCAACCCGAGATTGCTCGGCGCCAGTACGATGCTGACCGCCTTATCGCTGGCACGCGCAGGCGTCAACGCCGTCGCAACAGTAGCCAAGAGAAAGTCCCGGCGCGTCAGCCTCATCGCCCCTCCCCACTCTATAACCTCTAATTATTATTACATCGGTTATGGTGCCGGGGGAAGAAACAAGGGGAAACTCAGCACTGCAACATTGGATGCAGTCGCTATCCTTCGATCTCAGCCGGTGGCCATTGCTGCGGTGCTGAGTTTCCCCTCGTTTTCTCTCCCGGCACCGAGATGCAGCTCCAGGCAGCGCGCGAGGGCTTCGCGGTCGAGGGGTTTGGCGAGGTGATCGTCCATGCCGGCCTGGCGGCATTCGAGCTCGTCCTTCTTCATAGCGTTCGCCGTCAGCGCGACGATCGGGATACGCGCACCGCCGTTCTCGCGCGCGCGGATTTCGCGGGTCGCTGCATATCCGTCGAGCACCGGCATCTGGCAGTCCATGAGCACGAGGTCGTAGCCGCCGCGCGCCCACGCATCGACGGCGTCGCGTCCGTTAGCGACGGCGTCGACGCTGTAACCCAGCTTCTCGAGGAAGCGCTTCGCGACTTTTTCGTTCACGACATTGTCTTCCGCGAGCAGGATGCGCTTGCCTGCCCGGCCGAACGTGACAGCAGGCGTCGACGCCACTTCCACGCCACGCTCGCTCGCAACTTCGAAGCAGGCGGTGAACCAGAACGTCGAGCCGGCACCTTCGCTGCTCTCCACGCCCGCTTCGCCGCCCATCAACTCCGCGAGTCGCCGGACGATCGAAAGTCCCAGGCCGGTGCCGCCGTAGCGGCGCGTCGTCGACGCATCGACCTGCGAGAACGGCTTGAACAACGTATGCACGCGATCGGCAGGAATGCCGACGCCGGTATCGCGAACTGCGAGGTCCAGCATCGTGCGGCCCGCCTCCGTCGGTGCAGCGCCGACTGACACTGTCACACTGCCGCGCTCGGTGAACTTCACGGCGTTGCCGCACAAGTTGACGAGAATCTGCCGCAGGCGTCCGGCGTCGCCGCGAAGCAGCGCCGGCACGCTGTCCGCAATCTTCGCGGTCAGCGCCAATCCCTTCGCTTCGGCCGACACGCGCATCATCCGCACGACCTGGTCGACGAGCCCGCGCGGCGCAAACTCCATCGATTCCAGATCCAGCTTGCCCGCCTCGACCTTGGAGAAGTCGAGGATGTCGTTGATGACCGTGAGCAACGCTTGTGCACTGCTGCGTATCGTCTCCGCAGTCTCGCGCTGACCGTTGTCGAGCTGGGTATCGAGCAGCAAGTCGGTCATGCCGATCACGCCGTTCATCGGCGTGCGGATTTCGTGGCTCATGTTCGCCAGGAACTCGCTCTTCGCCTGGCTCGCGACTTGCGCCATCTCCGCCATACGATGCAGCTGTTCGTTGCTGGCGCGCAGCTCGCGCGTACGCTCGCGCAGATCGCGCTCGGCGGCCACTAATCTATCGTGCTCGAGCAGCGACATGCTCTGCCGGATCACGGCGAGCACGATGACGACCGCGGCGCCTACTACAGTCGCGAGCTGCACGGACCGCAGCACATCGGGCACGGCCCAGACGATCGCCAAGGTCACGACGGCCATCGCAACAGCGAGCAGCGGGATCAAGCGCAGCACCGCCTCGCAAACGCGATCCCACGCCGGATTGTGCTCGACCTTGGTCTGCCACACCGACGCGCCGTAACCGATTGCGAGCGCGAATGCCGAAAACCCGAGACTGAGCCAGGTACCCCCAGCCGGCGTGCGGACGTCGACCTCCCCGTTCCAGATCATCCACACGATGCCGTTGCCGAGCATCGCGGCGAACAGCAGGATCCGGCGACGATCCGGGCGCAGGCGCATGGTCGGTGCCAGCACCACGGCCAGGCAGACCGGCGTGAGCAGGCAGATCGGATAGGTGATCAGGACACCGAGGTCCAGCAGGGCCATCGATCCCTGACGTGGCAAGTACAAGTCGAGTGTGAGCGTGAGCAGCACGAGCGCGAGCGAGAAGACATCCAACAGAAAGGTGCGTAGCTGCAGCTGCCGATCCTTGCGCAGCGCGAGTGCCAGACCGATCACGAAGCACGGACCGAGCGACAGAAACAGCACGTCGCTCACCTGCGGCACCCATACTCCCGTCAGCTCGTAGTAGTCATAGAGGAGATCGCCGACAGCCGTGAGCGTCAGGCCGATCGCGAACCAGCGCCGCGACGCGCGATCGACGCCGGTCGCGTCCGCGACGCCGAGCCACGCAACGATCGCCGCCGCGACATAAGCAACCGTCCAATGCAGGCAATCGAACAGATGCGAGACACGAGGGTCGTCACTCGTCCAGGCCAGCAGGAACAGGACGGCCACGGCCACGCCCGCAAGGACCACGGTCCTTGCAGCGAGTCGGCTGGCGCCCGCACCTGAAAGTCGAAGTGTCACTGTTACTGTGACGGCCCGACGCCGCCAATCTGAATTCAGGCATTCCCTGAATGCGCTGAGGGCCGGGTAAACTCCGCGCACTCGAATCCGCGGAGATGGTCAGTGCGCGCTACCGGTCGGCTCTCGCAACTCGCTTTCACGTTCCTGGTCGCCGCGGCCTACGCGCAGGACACGCCCGAACCCGGCTCCGCCGACGAGATCGCACGGGCCACTACCGAGCCGCAGTTCCTGTCGCCCTGGGTCGCATCGCTCCCCGCCTCGACTTCCGTGCCTTCGCCGCGGACCTTTCTCAGGCGCATTCCGGGCGCAGCGGGCGAGCTGGTCGACTCGGCAACGGCATACGGCTACGCACGCGCGCTCGCCGCCGCCTCGCCGCGCGTCGAGATCTTCACGATCGGCCGCTCGGAAGAAGGCCGCGACATCGTGCTGCTGGCAATCGCGGACGAGGCAGGGATCGGGGCGCTCGATCAGCTGAAGAAGGACACGGCAGCCCTTGCAGATCCGCGCACCACCGATGCCGCCGCGGCCGAGCAGATCGTCGCGCGTGCACGGCCGATCTACTACTTCAATGCAGCGCTGCATTCCGACGAAACCGGCTCGACGGAATCCGTGCTGGAGCTTGCCTACCGGCTGGCCGTGTCCGAGCAGCCGATGATCCAGCGCATCCGCCAGAACATGGTGGTGCTGATCAACCCGGTCTCGAATCCGGATGGACGCGACAAAGTCGTCGAGTGGTTCTATCGCTTTCTGAAAGGCAAGACGGACCGCAGCACGCTGCCGCGGATGTCGCCGCCGTACTGGTCGAAGTACGCCTTCGTCGACATCAACCGCGATGCGCATCAGCTGGTGCACGAAACCACGCGCGCAGTCTCGCGCATGTTCTTCGAATGGCATCCGACCGTCGTGCACGACCTGCACGAGAGCGTTGCGCTGCTGATGTCGTGGAACGGCACCGGGCCGTACAACCCCAACATCGATCCGATCACGTTCACGGAATTCCAGGCGTTGAGCTTCCACGAAGTGCAGACGCTGACCTCGTTCGGCATGCCCGGCGTCTCGACCTGGAATTTCGGCGAGGCGTTCGCGCATCTGTATCTCGACTCGGTGGCGATGAACCACAACTCGATCGGCCGCGGCTACGAGACGTTCGGCAACGGCACCGCGGAAACGCTGGAATGGACGCTGAAGCCGGACCAGACATCGCGCGAGTGGTATCGCGTGCAGCCGCCGCCTGCGAAACCGTTTCGCTGGTCGGCGCGCGACAACGTCAACTACAACGAAACCGCCGCACTCGCGGCCCTCGACCTGGCGGCTACGCAATCGAAAATGTTGTTGCGCAGTTTCTATCGCAAGGGATTCAACTCGTGGCGCAAGGGTGTCGACGAGCCGCCGTACGCCTTCGCGATTCCGCAAGACCAAGGCGATCCGACGCGCGTCGCGCAGCTGATCGCGCGGCTGCAGTCGCAGCACATCGAAGTGCACCGCTCGAATGCCGCGTTCACGGTGCAGGAAGGCGCGTTCGGCGTCGGCACGTACCTGGTGCGGCTCGATCAGCCGTATCGCAACTACGCGGTCGATCTGCTCGCGCCGCAGGTATTTCCGAAGGACGGCGGCGAGCCGTACGACGACGTCTCGTGGGAACTGGCTGCGCACTATCACGTCGCAGCGGTCGCGATTGCGGATCCGACGATCAAAAGTGTGGGCGCGATTGCGATGACCGAAACGCCGCAGCCGCGCGGCAAAGTCACCGGCAGCGGCCCGATGTTCGTGCTCAAGGACACCGGTCAGGAAGGGTTGCTCGAAGCTCGCTATCGACTGTCGAAGCTCAAGATCGAAATCGCGGAACAGGCGTTCAAGGTCGGCGACACGGAATACCCGGCAGGCTCATGGCTGCTGCCCGCGCAATCGGGACTGAGCGGGGCCTTGCAGGATCTGACAGCGCACCTCGCGCTCGACTTCGATTCGATCTCATCCGCTCCCGAGGTCGCGCGTCACGCAGCGAAGGCTCCGCGACTCGGCGTATGGGTGCCGTGGGCCGACACCGACAGCATCGGTTGGCTGCGCCACACGCTCGACGAACGCAACGTCCCCTATTCATATGTGCGGGACGAAGACGTTCGCGCCGGCAACCTGCGCGCGAAGTACGACGTGCTGCTGTATGGGCACGTCGATCTCGAGCTGGCCGAGCAGATTCACGGCCTGCCGAAAGCCTGGGGCCCGATGCCGTTCAAGAAGACGAAACAGACGCCGAGCCACGGCACGCCGGCATCGTCCGAAGACATCACCGGCGGCATCGGTTGGGAAGGCCTCGCGCAGCTGCAGAAATTCGTCGAGAGCGGCGGCATGCTGGTCACGCTCGGCAGCGGCTCGATGCTCGCGCTCGAAGGCGGCATCGTCCGCGGCGTGCGACGCGACTCCGGCGGCGTGCCCCGCAGCGCTGGCAGCGGCGGGGCCGAATCTGCGCAAGCCGCGGTCGAATCCGTCACCCGCACGCCGGGCGCGCACGTGCGGGTTTCGTTTGCGCAGCCCGATCATCCGATCGCGTATGGTTATCCCGCGCACACGCATGTGTTCCGTCAGAACTATCCGTTGTACGCCGTGCCGCGCCACTGGCTGCGCATGGCGTTCTGCACGACCTGCCTCGACGGGCCGTCCGATCGCGGCGGTGTGGTCATGCAATGGGGCGATACCGGCATCGACGAGCCATTTCTGGTGAGCGGCCAGGTCTGGGGCGAATCGAACCTGATCGGCCGTCCGGCGATTCTCGACATGGCAGTCGGGCGCGGCCGCGTCGTCGCCTTCAACTTCAATCCGTTACACCGCGACCTGAACCGCGGCGACCAGCGGCTGTTGTGGAACGCGATCCTGAACTGGGAAGCGATCCTCGCGCGGCCCGCGGACGGCGATTCGCTATGATTCGGCCATGAACGAACCAAAGCCCCGTCGCGGGCACTGGGTGTCCGGCGTGCTCTTCGTGCTCATTGCACTGATCGCGATCGGGGCGATCATGCTGCAGCTCAGCGTCGGCCGCTGAAATCGAGCAACTCACGGCACGCAGTCGCGACCCTTCGATGTCGGCGCCAGCCGGCTCGGCTCGTCCTTGGCCGGAGGGGCCGAAGGTCGGACCCATTGCCGGAGGAAATTCCATGAATGCTGAAGTTCAATGCCCGCAGGCGCAGCCCCAGGTGCGCGGCGGAGTCGTCGCATATCTGCAGGTCGACGGCGCGAGCAAGGCAGCCGAGTTCTATCAACGAGCGTTCGGTGCCACCGAAGTCGCGCGCCAGCCGGTCGACGACCAGGGCCGGACGATGCACATTCACCTTTACGTCAACGGCGGCTCGCTGATGTTGAGCGACGCATATCCGGAGCACGGTTACGCGCTGGAGCGTCCGCAGGCGTTCGACCTGATGCTGCAGGTCGAGGATATCGACGCATGGTGGGCGCGCGCGATCGCCGCCGGCGCCGAGGCCATCCTGCCGGTGCAAGACATGTTCTGGGGCGCACGTTACGGTCAACTGCGCGATCCGTTCGGCGTCCGTTGGTCATTCAACCAGCCGCTGCACTGACTTTCTGGTCAGCTGTTCGGGTCTCATCGCGTGTGGTAGCGTCGGGCAAAATCGTCGGGCTCAAGCCCGACCTACACCCGAGCGAGCTGCATGCCAGGGAGAGCCGCTTCACGACGCACACCCGCGCGGTCGAGACAGATCGTCCGGCGGGCGCGCGTCGTGAAGGCCATTGATCACGCGCTTCGCAACGGCATCTGCTGGATCGCGGCGCCGGCCGGTTACGGCAAGACCACTGCAACGCTCGACTATCTGCAGAAGAAGCCCACGACGCACTTGTGGTATCGCGTCGACGAGGGCGACCAGGACGTTGCCAGTTTCTTCCATCACATCGGCAATCTGCTGCCGGCCCGGGCGGCGGGCGAGTTGCCGGTGTTCGGGCCGGAATACGCGGACCAACCCGCGGAATTCGCGCGCCGGTTCTTCCGTGCGTTCTTCCGCAAGCTGAGCCGGGTCGGGTTGCTCGTCATCGACGATCTGCACTACGGCGTCGAGACCGCGCAGTTCCGCACGATGCTCGCGATCATGTTGCGCGAGCTGCCGGAAGATCTGCAGTGTGCGTGTATCAGCCGCACGCTGCCTCCCGACGAGCTCGCCGAGCTGACTTTCAAGGGTCAGCTCACCGTCCTCGATCAATCGATCCTGCAGTTTTCCGATGCCGAGGCTCGGGCGCTGGTCGCGAGCCGGTCGCGAAGCCGTTCTTCGGCGGTTGATCTGTCGGCCGCGCGAGGCTGGGCCGCGGGTCTGGTGCTGCTCGCGGACCGCGCGGCTGCCGGCGACTTGCGCGCGGACGTGCCGCGACCGAGCGATTCGCGTACGGGTCGCACGGCCGTGTTCACTGCGCTCGCCAAGCAGCTCCTCGATGCGCTCACGGCAGAAGAGCAGGAAGCGATGCTCAAAGTCAGCCTGCTGCCCGAAATCACCCCGGATCTCGTGAAAGATCTCACGGGATCGGAAGCTGCCCGCAATCTGCTCGCGCGTCTGCATCAGCGTCAGCTCCTCGTCACTCGAGTGGAAAGCGCACGCGGCGTCTATCACCTGCACGATCTGCTGCGCGACTTTCTCCAGAACCTGCTCGCGCAGCACTTCGCATCGCGCGAGCTGGCGAACCTGCGCGAGCAGGCCGCGACTCTGTTGCACGCGGCCGGCTATCCCGATGCAGCGATCGAGCTCGCGCTGCAAGCACAATCGTGGCCGCTAGCCCGCAGTCTGATCGTGCAACGCGCAGAAGCCCTGATTGCGCAAGGCCGGCGCGCCACGCTCAACGACTGGTGCAACGCCCTGCCCGCTTCCGAATGCGACGCGTGGGTCTGCTACTGGCTCGGCGTCGCGAACATGGCGGATGACGCTGCTGCGGAGTCGTGGTTCGCACGTGCGTGGACATCGTTCGCAGAGCGCAGCGAGCTCGATGGGCAGTGTCTCACTGCCGCTCGCGCAGTGCTCTCCAAGTCCGACAGCTGGCGCACGCACGAAGGACTTGCGGCGTGGACCCAACGCGTCATCGACGTGATCGACCGTGACTTCCCGAAACTCTCGCGCGGCGACCAGCTGCTCGCGTGGTCGGGAATGCTGCGCGCAGTGGACTTCGCGCAGAACTATCGGACCGATGCGCCCGCGGTGCGGCGGCTCACGGAGCGTTTGCTGGAGGGACTCGCTGTACGCACGGCGGGCGACACTTCGAACCTGCGGTTGATGGCGAGCCTCACGCTCATGGATCACTCCGGTGCGACCGGTCGAGCGGAGCTGTTCGAGCGCGCTGTCGATAGCGTCGCCGACGACCTGAGAGCGAGCGACCTGTCGTCATGGGTCTTCGGCAGCTGGCTGGTGACATTCGGCTCGGTGACCTCTCGCTATTTCACGTATGCCAAGCGCGGGTTTCCGTACGCTTCGCCGGAAGAAGCGTTGCGCGCTGCCATGGCGATCGGCGAGCGCGAGGGATTGCGCGGCGTGGAGTTCGGAGCGCTTTATCACCTGCAGCTGCTCATGAAGTTGCGCAACGAGTGGTCGGAGTTCGCGACGCTCATCGCGCGCATCGCGGAGATTTCCGACAGCCGCTACACCACGCAGGTTGCCGTCGCGGCGGATTGTGAAGCAGCGCTGCACACTCGCCAGAAGCGCTTCGCCGCTGCGAGTGCCGACTGCGATCGCTTCATGGCAGCCATCGAAGCTGCGAACGAGCCGCCGATCGAGCGCTGGCCGCACTTCATCACCAAGTTCCAGGTGCTGCTCGCTGCCGAGATGTGCGACGAAGCAGCCGCATTCCTCGAGGACCTGATTCATCTGTTCGATGGCGCGGTCCGCCAGCGCACGCAGATCTGCGTGCTCGCTGCGCACGCGTTTGCGGCGAAATGGCGCGGCTCGCCCGAGTATGCCGAGCGCTTGCGCACCTTCATGACGCACCTGCGCGCGACCAATTGGACGGCGGTGCTGATCAACCTGCCCGATCATCTTGCGGAGCTGTGCGCGGACGCGCTGGAGCTCAATATCGAGCCGGATTTCTGTGCCGCACTGATTCGCCGTCGCGCGCTCGCGCCGCCCGAGTCGGCGCCTTCGCGCTGGCCGTGGCCGCTGCGTCTGCACGTGCTCGGTGATTTCCGCATGGAGCTGAACGGCGCGCCGGTGAATCCGGGCGCGAAGCCGCCGACGCGCTCGCTCGACATCCTGCGCGTGCTGGCGATTTCCAAGGATCACGCCTGCTCGCTACAAGATATATATGAGTGGTTGTGGCCGGACGCCGAGGGCGACCAGGCCAAGGCGGCGTGCGAGCAGGCGCTGCATCGACTGCGCAAGCTCCTGTCGGCGCCGGATTTGATCGTGCAGCGCGAGGGCAAGTTGTACCTGTCGGCGCAACACACCTGGGTCGACGTCGTGGATTGGGAACGCAAGCTGACCCACGCTCTGCGCACCTCACAGGACGAGATCATGCAAAGTGCCCTGGCCGAGTTCGGCGGTCCGCTGTTCCACTCGGAGCGAGTCTCGGCCTGGGCGCTGCCCGCAATCGAGCGCGTGCGCAGCAAGTTCATCGATCTCGCGAGTCGACTGGCCCGCCGCTTGGAAGGACGCGGCGACCACAAGGGTGCTCGCGCCGTGTACTTGCGGGCGATCGACATGTATCCGACGTCAGCCGTCTGTTACGAAGGCTTGATCCGCAGCCGGCTGGCGATGCAGGACCAGGCAGGCGCGCTCGAAGACTACGAGCGTTATCTGCGCGTCATTCAATCGACGCGCGAAGCCAAACCCTCTCCCGCCATTCGTTCGTTGGTCGGCGCCCTGCTGCGCTGAAGGCTACGGCGTAGCGACGCGCCGGCGCGCCTTGAGCAGCACGTCCACCCCGTCCGGCCGGCCGTTCCAGTAGTCGAGACGCACGCGACCGTCCGGTAGTTGACTGAGCGTTGCCGGAATCGCGTTGAACGTGCAGTACCAGCCAGACGGCAAAACAACTGCATTGCGCGGTCGACCGAGACTGCGATCGAACACCAGATCGTCGCCGTCGAGTTTGTAGCTCGCGGGCGCGGTGTAGGTTTCCGCGATCCGCAGCCGCAACGTCTGCCCTGCCTGCACCGCTGGGAACGGAATCACGACGACGCGCGCATCCGGTTCGACTGGCTCGCCGCCGGCGTTGATCTTCGAAGCGATCATCTCTGCGCCGCTCATCTCCTTAGTCTGCAGCTGCTCTCCGGTGTCGAGAATGCTTGCCGAAGGATTGCTTGCGACGCTGCCTTTGCGAACGACGTTCGCGTAGCCGTTCACGCCGGGGCGCGCCTCCGTGTAATCGTGATACAGCGCGAACGCGTGCGTTTCGGGTTGCTGCAGGAAGTAGACGATGTCGCGATCCTGATGCGCGCGCTCCGACAGGCGGTCTTCCTCCGTCTCGCCTTCGAACGGCGATTCCCAGCTGCGTTGCTTGGTCGCGGCCTTCGGCATCGCCGCCGCGCCTGTCTGCGCGGTTTTCGTGGCGCGCAGCACGAGCGGCGCCGGACCACCGCTGTTGTTCATGAAGCTGACCGCGATTCGACCGTCGCTCTCGGTGAGCAGCTGCGACGGCACCGTCAGGCCCACAACTTCGTAGCCCGCGGGCAGCACGACCTTGTTGCGCCGGACACCGAGCGGACGATCGAACACGATCGTCTTGCCGTCGACGTAGTAGCTCTTTGCATCCTCGTAGGTCTTGATGATCACGAGGCGGCCCTGGCCGTTGATCGGCACCGGCCGCGCCAACGTCACCTTGATGTAGTTCGTGTCGAGATCGGCATCGGCCATCAACGCGTCCTTGCGCGCGTCGGCACCGCTCACGATCTCGAACTTCAGTGGCTTGCCGGTCATCGCATCGAGCACGCTCTCCTCGGTCGCGGCACTGCCCTTGCGGATGGGGTTGTAGTAGTACTTCGCGCCGGCGGTCGTCGCGGTCACGTCATATGTGATCTTGAACTTGGAGCTGCCTGGCGCGAGCAGCTCGTAGCGCGTGTATTCGTCGGTTTCGGTCTGCGTCGTGGCGGTCGCGAAGTAGATGCCGTCTTTCGAGGCCTGGGCATGGGTCACGGGGCAGAGCGCGAATGCAGCCAGGCTCGCGCACACCACGCGTAGGGTTGTTTTCATCGCCAGCTCCGCAGTTGTTGTTGTTCAGCTGTCGCCAGTCGGCACGATACCAGCAGTCTCCACCATCAGGATGACGGTCTTTTCCGGCGCGCGCGGCCGATGCATCACGCCCTTCGGCACGACGTAGGCCTGGCCGGGACGCAGGTCGATGGTGCGACCCTCCAGCTCGATGAGAAAGTGGCCGCTGACGACGTAGAAGAACTCGTCCTCGGCATCGTGCTTGTGCCAGTGATACTCGCCCTGGACCACGCCGAGGCGCACGACGGACTCGTTGACCTGACACAGCGTCTGGTTCCACCAGGGGTGCTGGTTGGCGGCGACCAACGCGTTGACGTCGATGACCTCACCGGCGGCGTGCAGGATGTTCAGGTGGGTTGAATACTTGGAGGCTAAGTCTGCGGTCGTGGTCGACATTGGGGGGTCCTCGGAGTCGGGCTGAAGCCCGACCTACAGCCCGATGCTAAGCTAGCGGCGCACCAAATCGGAAGCGCTGTCATGGCTCAACTCCTGGATCGAAGAATCTTTCTGCAAGGCTCGCTGCTGACTGCGAGTGCGCTCGCGTATTGGCCGCACAGTTTGCTCGCTCAGGAGCAAGTACAGCGAGTCATCGCGCGTCCGTTCGAGTTGTCGCAGGTCAGGCTGCGACCGGGGGCCGCGCTCGATGCGATGAACGTCAATCGTCGGCATCTGCTCGCTTACGATCCGGATCGCCTGCTGCACATGTTTCGCGTGACCGCGGGCCTGCCCTCCTCGGCCGAGCCGCTCGGCGGTTGGGAAGCGCCGGCCAACGAGCTGCGCGGACATTTCACGGGACACTACCTGTCAGCCTGCGCTCTGTCGTTCGCGCACGCCGACGACAAGGCGCTCAAAGCGCGCGGCGACGCAATCGTCGGTGAGCTGGCGAAATGCCAGGCCAAGTTCGGCAACGGCTACTTGAGTGCGTTTCCGGAGGAGCTGTTCGATCGGCTGCGGGCCAGCCAACCCGCGTGGGCGCCGTTCTATACGCTGCACAAGATCATGGC
>DATNFA010000129.1:0-25453 GCA_035606615.1 Steroidobacteraceae bacterium | reverse complement strand
GGCCGCTTCCAGGTTGGTGTTGAGCGCAGTGGTTTCGATATCGCTGCCGCGCGTCGCGCGCGCCGAGTTGATGTCGATCGACACCAGCGCCTCGGTCGGATCGATGACGATCGAGCCGCCGGAGGGCAGGTTGACCTTGTGGGAGTGCGCCGACTCGATCTGGTTCTCGATCTGGAAGCGCGTGAACAGCGGCACGCTGTCCTCGTACAGCTTCAGCTTGCGCAGGCCCGCGGGCATGAAGCGCTGCATGTACTGCTGCGCTTCATTGAACACTTCCTGGTTGTCGACCAGGATTTCACCGATGTCGTCGGCGAGGTAGTCGCGCAGCGCGCGGATGATTGCCTTCGACTCCTGATAGATCAGGAACGGCGCCGGGCGGCCTTCGGCGGCGGCGGAGACCGCGGTCCAGACTTCCTTGAGGTTGTCGAGATCCCACTGCAGCTCCTCGGCCGAGCGACCGACGCCGGCCGTCCGGACGATCGCGCCCATGGTGTCGGGGATCTGCACCTGGTCGAGGGCTTCGCGCAGCTGTTCGCGGTCCTCGCCCTCGATGCGCCGTGAGACGCCGCCCGCGCGGGCGTTGTTCGGCATCAGCACCAGGAAGCGACCAGCGAGACTGATGAAGGTCGTGAGAGCGGCACCTTTGTTGCCGCGCTCTTCTTTTTCCACCTGGACGATGACTTCCTGGCCCTCGTCGAGCAGCTCGCGGATGTTGCGGCCGCCGGGCGCCTGGCCGCCCTTGAAGTATTCCTTGGAGATTTCCTTCAGCGGCAGGAAGCCGTGACGTTCCGCGCCGTAATCGACGAAGCACGCTTCGAGACTGGGCTCGATGCGCGTGAGACGGCCTTTGTAGACGTTCGCTTTCTTCTGTTCGCGTGACGGTATTTCGATGTCGAGGTCGTAGATTCTTTGTCCATCAACCAATGCGACGCGCAACTCCTCTTCTTGAGTTGCGTTGACGAGCATTCGCTTCATGAGACCCTTCTGAATATTCGCAAAGGGCCGCGAGCTCACGCACGGCGGGCGGAAGCGCTGGACTAGAGGTGCGATCGGGAAACGAATTCATCCGATTGGTGCCTGGCGCGGACGCTTGTGTCCAGCGCTCTTTTTCCATTCACTTTTTGGCCCGCCCGAGGCGCTTGCCGCCAGCCCAGACCCCGGTTCGACAGGCCTGGCACCGGCGTATACGCGGCCGGACGATGGTCTGCGCAATCCCCGTGACCTAACGCTTTGCGTGCCGAAGCGGCGCGACTTACGAAGCCCAGGTGAGACAGATTCGAACAGAACCAACTAATATGCGGCGCCCGATGCGCGATGCTTCGAGTGCCGCGGAAATCGCCGCGGAATATAACAGGGCGTGCGCGTCCAATCAATGATCGATCAATAGGTTACGCGCATTTGCCAGTCAGTTATGTCGAGGCGCAGGAAGGGGATGACGGGCAACGTCTCGATAACTTCCTGCTGCGTACGCTGGGCTCCGTGCCCCGCAGCCTGGTCTATCGCATCCTGCGGACCGGGGAGGTGCGGGTAAACGGCCGACGCGCCAAGCCGGCCTACAGGCTGGTCGCTGGCGACCGCGTGCGATTGCCGCCTCTGCAGGACGCCGGCCGCAAGGAGGACGCGGAGCCGTCCAAGACCCCATCGAAGTCGCTGCGTGAGTTCGTCACTGCGGCCGTCATTTACGAGGATCGCGATCTCATCGTGGTCAACAAGCCCGCCGGGGTCGCCGTGCACGGCGGCAGCGGGGTCAGTTTCGGAGTGATCGAAGCGTTGCGTGCCGTCCACCCGGGGCTGAAGGAGCTCGAGCTCGTGCACCGGCTCGATCGCGAGACCAGCGGCTGCCTGCTGGTTGCGAAACGTCGGGCCGTGCTGCGGGATCTGCATGCCCAGCTCCGCGAGCGCGCCATGGCCAAGCGTTACCTGGCTCTGGTCGCGGGCCGCTGGCCGTTCGGAGCGAAGACGATCGATTTACCGCTCAAGACCAATCTGAAGCAGGGCGGGGAACGAGTGGTCCGCGTGCACAGCGAAGGCCAGCAGGCGGTGACGACGTTCAAGCCGCTCGAGCAGTTCGGCAAGCTCGCGACGCTGTTGGATGTGGATCTCGGCACCGGCCGCACGCACCAGATCCGCGTGCACGCCGCGCATGCGGGCTATCCCGTGGCTGGCGACGAGAAGTACGGCGATCGCGAAAAGGACGCCAAGTTGCAGGCGTACGGCCTGACGCGAATGTTCCTGCACGCCGCGTCGCTGGCGTTTCGCAAGGGCGAGGAGCCATTCACGGTGACTGCACCGCTGCCGCCGGAATTGCAGGCAGTGATCGATCAGTTACGCCGGCTCAAGGCACAGTGAAGCCGTGCTTGCGCAGAACGTTGGCCAGCCAGATCAATGGCAGACCGACGAGCGCAGTCGGGTCGTGCGTGTCCACCTTGTCGAACAGCGAAATACCCAGCGCTTCGACCTTGAAGCCGCCGGCACTGTCGTAAGGCTTGTCGCGCGTCACATAGCGACGGATCTCATCCTCGCTCAGGCGACGGAAATGCACGGTTGTGACGTCCAGATGCCCCTCGTTGGTGCCGCTGTCCGAGACCACGACGTGAACGGCTGTGTTGAACACGACGCGATGCCCGCTCAGCGATTTCAGCTGCGCGATCGCCCGGTCGCCCGAACCCGGCTTGCCGAGCACGTCGCGCCCGCACATCGCGAGCTGGTCGGACCCGATCACCAGACTGTTGGTGCTGCGGCGGGCGACGACTTCAGCTTTGGTTCGTGCCAACCGGCCGACCAGGTCGCTGGCCGACTCGCCCGGAAGCGGCGATTCGTCGACGTTGGGGGCCGCTACGGTGAACGGGATGCCGAGCCGTTCGAGCAGCTGCTTGCGGTACGCCGAGGTCGAAGCGAGCACCAGACGCAGCTTGCTTGCACCCTTCCCGGCGGTCATGGAACAAGCCCTACTAAAACAATCATTTACGCCCTTATTTTTTTGACACTGCAGGGGGTGGCCGCTAGTATACGCGCCCCATGCCGCGACCCCCGGCCGTCACCACCGATCTGCTCGTGGACGCAGACGTCTGTGCGCGGGCGGGCAGCACTATCGAGCGCCGTTTTTCCGTGGAGCAGCTGCCGCGTCTCCAGGAAGCGGGCGCCGGGGACGGATCGCGGATCGACGTGCGGTTGCAGTTCTCGCTGTTCGATGAACAGCCGGCAATCGATGGGACATTGAGCGGCACTGTGCTGTTGAGCTGCCAGCGTTGCATGCAGCCGGTGGCGGTGCCGACCGACGAGCGCTTCCAGGTGATCCTGGTGCGGCAGGAGAGTGCGGATGAGCCCGGCGGCTACGAGCCGGTGATCGCCGATCCGGCGCGCTTCGATGTGCGCTGGCTGGCGGAGGAACAGGCGCTGTTGGCGCTGCCGCTCGTGCCACAGCACGCAGTGGGCGAATGCGACGAGACAGCGCTGCAAGACGTCGAGCAGGGCGCGAGCCACGGCACGCAGCAGCCGTTTCAGAATTTGCGGGATTTGTTGGAGAAATGAGCCATGGCAGTTCAGAAGAGCCGAAAGACCCCTTCCAAGCGCGGCATGCACCGCTCGCACGATCACCTCGGCCGTCCGGCCCTTTCGGTCGACCCGACCTCCGGTGAGACCCACTCGCGGCACCGGATCTCGCCGGATGGTTTCTATCGCGGCAAGAAAGTCATCGAGAGCCGCGACAAGACCGAGAGCGAGTAACTCGCGGTACGCCGCTCATTGAGCTGGCGGCGACATCTCCTTGAACAGTCCCCGGCCGATCACAATCGCGGTGGACGCCATGGGCGGCGATCACGGCCCCGGCGTCACTGTGCCCGGCGTGCTCGCTGCGCTCCAGGCCGAGTCCGATCTGCACGTCGTGCTGGTCGGCCTGCGTGAGCCGATCGAGCAGCTGCTGCGCGATGCGCCATCGCAGCTGCGCGCGCGCATTCGTGTCCAGGAAGCGACCCAGGTCGTCGGCATGGACGAGAAGCCGCAGGAAGCCCTGCGTCGCAAGAAAGATTCATCGATGCGCGTGGCGATCGATCTCGTCAAAGCCGGCGAGGCGGCTGCGTGCGTCAGCGCCGGCAACACCGGCGCGCTGATGGCGACCGGGCGCTTCGTGCTCAAGACGATCGACGGTATCGACCGGCCGGCGATCATCTCGCGCATCCGCGCGCGTCACGGCCATACGCACATGCTCGATCTGGGCGCGAACTCAGAATGCACCGCCGAGCATCTGCTGCAGTTCGCGGTGATGGGCTCCGTGGTCGCATCCGACATGCACGGCATCGCGAAGCCGCGCGTCGGCATTCTCAACATCGGCGAAGAGGAGACGAAAGGCGACAGCGTTGTGCAGGAGGCGGCCAAGCTGTTGTCGGCGAGCAAGCTGAACTACGTCGGCTTCGTCGAGGGCGACGATATTTTTTCGGGCGACGTCGACGTCGTCGTGACCGACGGCTTTACCGGCAACGTCGCGCTGAAGACCATGGAGGGGCTCGCGAACATGCTCGTGGGCGCGCTCAAAACGGAGTACACGCGCAATCCGCTGCGCTACGTCGGTGCGGCGGCGTCCTGGCCGGTGCTGCGCTCACTGCGCCGCGAGTTCGATCCGCGCACCTACAACGGCGCCAGCATGGTCGGATTGACCGGCATCGTCATCAAGAGTCACGGCAGCGCCGACGTGCTGTCGTTCCGCAACGCCATCCGCGTCGGGCTGATCGAAGCGCGCAAGGGCGTGCCGATGCAGATCGCCAACCTGCTCACCGCGCAGTTGGCGTAGACTTTCGCCATTCGTGAAGACGCTGCGATGAAGACCTGGGATCGATCGAACGGACTGCGCCTGGCCGCCTGGCTGGCCGGGTGCGCAATGAGCGCGCAGCTGCACGCAGCAACGTACGCGTTGCCGACCGGCGAGGACACGGTCATCGGCGAGATCCAGTACGTCGTCGCGCAGCATGAAGACACACTGCTCGATCTCGGACGCCGCTACGGAGTCGGCTACGAGGAGATCGTCGCTGCCAACCCAGGCGTCGATGCGTGGCTGCCGGGCGAGGGCACGCGCGTGCTCATTCCATCGCGCTACATCCTGCCGGACGAGCGCGAAGGCCTGATCGTCAGCCTCGCCGAGCATCGCCTGTACTACTTCCCGCGCGCCAAGGCCGGCGCGGCGCCGGTCGTCATGACGTATCCGATCAGCATCGGCAAGATGGATTGGAAGACGCCGCTCGGCATGACGCGCATCGTCAACAAGCGCGAGAAGCCGATCTGGTATCCGCCCGAGTCCGTGCGCAAAGAGCACGAAGCCGATGGCCGGCCGCTGCCGAAAGCGGTGCCGGCAGGGCCTGATAATCCGCTGGGCGAGTACGCGATGCGCCTCGGCATTCCCGGCGGCGCCTACCTGATCCACGGCACGAATCTGCCAGCCGGCGTCGGCATGCAGGTGACCCACGGCTGCATCCGCATGTATCCCGAAGACATTGCGGAGCTGTACAAGCTCGTCGCCGTCAATACGTCGGTACGGTTGGTCGATCAGCCGTATCGCATGGGCTGGCACGGCGAGGAGCTGTACATGGAAGTACACGCACCGCTCGAGGGACAAGACGCCGTCGAGACGCGCAGCCTGACGAACATCACGCGCTTGCTCGTGGCAGCCACGCAGAATCGGCCGGTAGTGATCGATTGGGCGAAGGCCGAGCGGGCGTTCATCCAGGCGACGGGTGTGCCCGAGTCCGTGCTGCTGGCTCCGACGACGGTACAGGCCACGAGCGAGACGCCGGGCGCCCTGAGATAGACTCAGTGCCGCGGGTCTCGCGGCCGGAGTCATCTTCTACCGAGTTAGTCCATGGCCGAGGCTGTGGGGCCCGCCGAATTCACCACCCCAAAAAAAACGCCGCGGCAGTGCCGCGGCGTTCTTTATTCAAGCAACCGGATCGATTACTTCGATACGGCCTTCTTGAACGCGCGATCGATCTTCTCGTTGGTCGCGTCGCAGCAGGCCTGGCTGGCCTGAGCGGCCTGCAGCGCCTGGTTGGCAGCGCTCTGCGCGCTGTCAGCGGCGGACCGCGCCGAAGCGGCAGCGCTGGCTGCGGAGTCCGCGGCGGCCTTGGCTGCTGCGGCGTCTTGCACTGCCTTATCGGCAGTTGCCTTGATCTCGTCGACCTGCTTCTGCGAGACGCAGCCGCTGCCAGCGACGAGCACCAGGGCAGCAACGCCTGCCTTCAACGTGGTGGAGATGCTTTTCTTCATGACTTCTTTCCCCTTCTTCTGGGTCGGACAAAAATGGACCGGAGCGACTGATTTTCACGCCTCTTAATCCGCGGGAGTTATGGCGAGTTCCCTCGGATTTCGCCTCAAAAGCTCATTGTTTGTAAAAGCTTCCGGCGCGAGCCGAGCGCGGAGGATACAAGATTGAAGCGGTGCGGAAAAGCTTATGTCGCTCTTCGTCGGCGGCGCGCGACAGGTTGAAGCGCGCCGCCAACGATGCTCGCTGCGTTACCAGCAAGTGGCCGGTAAGCGTGTGCCAGTCTGATCCAGCGACAGGGTGGCGCAGGCAGTATCGGATGTTTGCCCGCCCGTCGACTGCGCGGTAGCAGTCAACGTGAACTGCGTGGCATTCAGTGTCGATGAGCTGATGCGGTAAAAGCCGCTGTTCGTGTTGAAGCCCGCGCCGCCGCTGACTGACGTGGCGACCGGACAGTTGCCATCGTTGTAGGCCATGTAGCGCGTGTAGCACTTCTCGAGTGCCCCGGCAGTCTGCTCCAGGCCCACGCGCGCCTCCGTGCGGTTCGAGCGCAGCACGTAAGTGCGATAGCTCGGGTAGGCGATGGCCGCGATGATGCCGATGATCCCGACCACCATCATCAGCTCCAGCAGGGTCACACCCTGCTGTCGTTGTCTGCGCATGCTCAGCGTCCTCATCGTATCTGTCTCCACGATTGACGGCCGGTCGTGCCCGCGCCCGGATTCTCCGTTATGCGCTGAATGCTGCCCGACGATCCCGGCGAGTACTTGTACTGCACCGGGCTCGACGAGCTGTCGACCACGCCCGGCGTCTGCAGGATGCCCACGCCGTCTTCCGAGCCGAGACCGCTCGGCGAAACGTACATCGTACCGCCTGCGCCGTCGTCGACCGGAATCAGGTCGGCGTCGTCGAATTTGCCGTCGCGATTGAGGTCGAACGGCGCTTCCTCGAGCCGCGAGCCGTCGAGCACATCGAGCTCCATGATCCAGCTGCGGCCGCCGCCGGAGCACGGATTGGTTTCCGGGATGGTGGTCGTGAAGATCACGTGACCGTTGCGCACGATCGGGTTCGTCACCTGCTTCTCGTTCTGGTAGCCCGACGGGGAGACCAGGTCGATGTACCAGCCGGCTGTGCCCGCCGCGTTGTTGCTGGTGATGCGCGCCTGTACGGGCGGCGGATCCTCGAACAGCGTTCCAGCGCCGTCCGGATCCGGCGGATCGAACGTCACTTCACTGAGGATCGTCTGCTGCGTCAGCGGCGCGCGGGTCGTCACCATGTCCGTCGCGGCTGTGCCGGTGTTCTGATCGAGGATGCCGTAGAAGCTCTGCGCCCGTACCGGCGTCGACAGCAGATCCGACGGCTCCAGATACTTGCCGGTACCGAATAGCACGATCATGCCGGCGCCCTTCGGTCCGCGCGTCACTTCCGGACGCTCCGTGATCGGCTGCCGGTTGCTCGAGGCGTCGACCGCAGTGAACAGCGGCTTCTTCACCAGGCTGACAGTGTAGGCGACTCGCCAGTTCGCCGGGCTGGGATCGCGCAGATCGAACTTCCACATGTTGCCGTACAGATCGCCGGCGTAGGCGTAGTCGACGATGTGGTCGGCATCGACGTCGACGAAGGCGGGCGTCGACAAGCCGTTGTCCCATGCCACGCCGGCCGGCCGCTGCGCGTTGCCGACGCCCGTGTCGATCTTGGCGATCGAGGAGCCGGTCGCAGCGTCGCGGATGAACAGCACGGCGTTGCCCGTCGCGCTGGCTGCGCCATCGGCGAGCGTGCTGTTGTAGCCGTTGCCGAAGCCCACGACCCAGCGGCCGGTGCCGGCCGAAGTGTCGTGCGACTTGAAGATTGCCGGCTGGCTGAACGTGTAGCCCAGATCGGCGTCGTTGCTCTCAGTGAACTCCCAGAGGATCGTGTTTGCGGCGTTGGTGCCGGTCTCGGCTCCAGCGAGCCGCGAGGTGGTGGTGACGTCCAGCGCGTAGATGCCCTGGCCGCCCTTGTTGAGGCCACCGGCGATGACCGTGTGCCAGGTGCCGCTCCAGAACGCGTCGCCCATGCTCGGCGGACCGTCGACGAAGTACTCGTGCTGGTAGTTCTGTTGCGCCAGCTTCGTGAGGCGCGCGCGTGCCGGCGTGCCGGTCGTCTTCCACATCGGAGTGGGAATGAACGCGAACACTTCGGCGCCGGTGGCGGCGTTGAAGCCATGCAGCATGCCGTCGTTCGCGCCGGCGTAGACCATCGGCGTGCGCTCGAGGGGCTCGTCGTTGGCAGCAACGAACGTCCCATAAGTCTGGCCGCTGGCTTCGAGTGTGTCGCGGTAGCGGAACGGCGGCCGGCCGACGAACAGCGGCGCCGACGAGACGATGTCGCCGAGCTTGGTCACGAGACGCGGCCGGAACAGGCCGGCGGTGTTGCCCTCGATCAATGCGCCGCCCCTGCCGCGCAGGTACTCGAGCATCGTCTGGTTGTCGCCGAGCTCCGCCTTGCGCGTCGCGTCGAGCGAGGCCCACTGGAACGGGATTTTCGCGCCGGTCGAGTCGCGCGTGATGATCTGCCGTGCGTCCCAGTCCGGCAATTGCTGCGCGGCATCCCACACGGCTTCCGCGTCGCGCAGCGGCGGCACGCCGTCGCCGAGAGTGCCGTCGGGCCTGATCCCGAAGGCGAGCAGCTGACCGGTCCAGGTGCCGCTGTTGAAGCGCGTCTGATAGATGCGCGTCGAATCGGAGATGGAGCCCGAGTTCACCGACGCCGACGATGCCGAGGACACGCGGCCTTCGATGAAGTCGAACGCGCGATCCAGGCCGTTGACCAGGTTCTGCGGCTGGGTCGCGAGCACGTAGTTGTCCGGCGAGCCGTCACCGTCCGCGTCCCACTCGCTCACCTGCGGCACGCCGTCGTTGTTGGCGTCGACGAAGCCGCCGTACTTGCCGGTGAGCCACAGCATGTTCTTCGGGCCGTCGAGCGGGTTGTTGTTGAACTCCTGCGTATCGATCATGAACGTCTGCACGTTCTGCATGCCGCGGTCGTTCGGGAAATCCGTGCGCAGGTCGGTGGTGTTCGCGTAGTACGCGAGACCGGCGACGTAGTACGAGTTCTGTTTGTTGGGCGACGGGCAGGTGCCCATCACCTCGCCGAGCGCGGCGACGGTCTTGCCGGTGCAGCTGTTGTCGAACGTGCCGACGCCGCCGCCGACGCTGTCGTTCGCACCGCTGACGCTGCTATTCGCGCCGGTGCTGGTCCACGTGCCGGAGTTGGCCCAGGTGCTGCCGTTCAGGCCTTCCATCGCGCCGACGCGGTTCGTCAGATCGGTGACGTTGATGTCGGGATCGGGATTGCTCGGCTCGCCGAAGTCGGCGCCGTCCAGGGTGATCGTACCGGAGGCGCCGGTGATCGTCGGGGAGGTGAAGAACGTGCCGGGCAGCTTCTTGTCGAGCCACGGATTCGCGTCGTTGATCGCGATGATGAAGTTCTTCTGGCACTTGAACTGCTGCGGGTCGCTCCAGCTGCTGACCGCCTGGAAGCCGCCCAGCTGAGTGGTGGTCAGGCCCGCCGAATACTCGGGCGTCGGGCCGATATGCTTGAAATAGCGGATCGACTCGTAGAACAGCTCGCTGACCGGATCGAGGCTCTTGTAAGCAGCCTCGCTGAACTTGTTGATGTAGTTGATGACGCCGCTGTTGAGGCCAGTGGGGGCACCGTCGGGGTTGTCCACCAGCGTGCCGTCGGTGTTGAACTCCTTGGCCGAGTTGGCGGAGCCATCCGGCAGCGTCGGACCGACGTACTTCATGTTCGAGCGCAGGATGCCGCCGCCGCGGGTGTTGGAGCCGTCGGTGCTGTAGCTGATCGCTCCGAAGCGCTTGGTGCGCGCATTGCGCTGGATCGCGCCTTCCGGCTTCGCATAACCGCCGTAGGAAACGCAGTTGTCGTCGTTCGGGGTCGAGCTGCAGACGCGCACTTGCGTCGAGAAGTTCCCTTTGAAGCCGCCGCCGCTGCCGGCGCGGGCGTCGTCGAAATTGGTGGCGACGTTGAAGCCGAAGTCCGTGTTGTAGAAGTACAGCGCGCTATCGCTGTACGGCGTCACGGTGCTGGGCGCGACGTTGCTGCCCGAATTGACGTACTTGATCGGAAACCAGCTGTCGTTGTGGGTCTTGCGCGCGCGGCGCACGACGGTCTCGGTCGTCGAGTCCACGATGCGGTTGCCGCCCGTCATCGTCCTGATGAACATGTCGATGGCTGTCATCGACATCCAGTTCAGGAAGTTACCGCTCCACGCACCCGAGCATGTGCGGCCGGCGCCCGCGGCGCCGCTCGTATTGAACTGGCTCGAGGAGTACGCGTAGCACATGTCCGGGTTGAAGTAGCCGATGTACCGGTAGGCCGGAAAGTAGCAGGTGCCGACGGTTTGGCCGCTGACGCTAGACCGCCCGGCGCATCCGGTCGGCACGCTGACCTGATCGGTGTACGCGGCGCCGCCCATCGGCGTCTCCACGGACATATTGAGCAGCACGTTCGGATCGGCTCGCGAGAGCAGGTACAGGGGGACGTCCTGCAGCCCGAGGGCCGCGCCATTGGCGCTGCTGAACACGGCCCCGGCCACCAGGAGTGCCGTGGTGCCCTTGAGCACGAAGGAGCGCATGGAGAAGTTCATGGTGCAGCCTCGATTACTGTTGCAGCTCGAGAATGTCGATGCGCTGCACGGCGGTGCCGAGCAGCGTGATACGGGCGCGATCGACGTAGCCGATGCCCACCAGCGTGTCGCAGGTCAACGCGTCGCCGCGGAAGTCGAAGCAGCGCGCGAGCGCCGGATTGAATTGGTAGACCCGGCTGTGATCGACCTGCACTTCGTCCGTCGTGACGCGCGTGATCGTGCCTTCGACGACGCCGGGCGCGCCGGCGGCGGATGCATCCAGCAGCGGCAGGACCGCTGCAAGCAGCAGGCTGTAGAGACGAGTGGAGGCGGACGATTTCATGGGTGCATCCCTCGGTTCAATATCTGCGTGCGAAAGTCGACTGCAGCACGACCTGCGCCTGGGCGCTGCCGCCCTGGGACGCTGACGTGACGCGATAGTAAATGCGGCTCGGCGGCGGTCCGGTCGGCGGTACGGTCAGTGCGTCCGTCACTTCCTCGAGCTCTTCGACGACGAACTGCGGATCGGCGCCGGCCATGCCGCTGCCGCTGATCAAGCCGCCGCTCGCGGCGGTGCGATGCGTGCTGTCGAAAGTCACGTCGGTCTTGTAGCCCCACGATTGGGTGTCCCACCACGTCTGCGTCTGGAATGCCATCGCCGTGGGCAGGAACGCGCGGTCGTAGACCTGGCAGCGGCCCGAGGTGCACGGCGTCGGCGCGACCGTCAGGCTGTCGATGATCCGCTCGCCATTGCGCAGGCCGGCCTCGGACGACTCGAACGCCAGGTCGCGGTCGCGCATGTTCGCCGACATCCGCTCCTGCAGTCGCGTCGTCTGGCTCGCGCCCAGCGCGAGCACGGTCATGACGAGCAGCAGCAGCAGGCTGACGACGAGTACCGCGCCGCGCTGTTGCTTCATCGAAAGTCGGACCGGCATGGAAGACATCGCAGATTCCTCGTCAATTCACGCGAACGCGGTTACGGATGCTGGCAGTGGCCGTGAAGACTTCGCGCAGGCGGCGATCGGCCGGTGCCGCGACGTTCACGTCGAGCAGGGTGTACGCGCGCTGATCCGTGTCTGTGCCGTATTGCTCGAGCGACCGCACCAGCAGCGCCACGCTCACGCTGATGACGTCATTCCACTGACCGTCTGCCTGGACCTGGTCGGCGGTGCGATACGCATCGACGATGACATCGCCGGTGGTGTCGACGCCGTACTGGACCTGCATCTGCTCGATGCCTTCGACCAGCTCTTCCGCCGCAATGTTGCCGCGGCGCCGCCACAAGGATGTCGTGCCAGCGGGTGCCGGATCCGTTGCATCGCTCACGCGCGTGGCCGGCGCGATGTAGTAAGCGACCGTCTCGATCGGGACCACGTTGGTCACCGCTTGGCGGTACGAATAGTTCACCGTGTTGTTGGCGTTGCGGGGCGTCGCGCCGGTGCTGGCGGCATGCGCGATGACGCCCGTGGCCTGTGTGTAGGTAGTGACCTGGAACACCGAGATTGCCTCGCAGCTGTACGCCATCGCGATGTCGCCGGTCTGCACACCGCCGCTGCTACCGGCCGCGATCTGCAGGTCGTTGGTGGGCGCCCCCACGTTCGCCGTCAACGGGAATGCGACGCGCTCGCGGACCGGCACACGCGCCACCAGCACGTCGCTGCCGCTCAGTGGGGAGGCGATGAACGTATCCATGGCCGGACTCCAGGTATTGGTTCCGGTCGCCTGGAAGCCCGTGACGGGCCCGGCAAGGAAATTCCACTGCAGCGACGTAGCGCTGTTCAGCGACGTGCTGAGGTACGTCGGCTGGCGTGCGCACCCGACGAACCCGGAGGCGCGCAGGTCCGTCATGATCGCATCGAGCGCGAAGCGGCCGTTCTCTTCGATGCGCGAGAACCGCTCGTTGGTTTCGTAGGAGGTCTTCGAGCTGACGAAGATCGCGACGACGCCAGTGAGCAGCAGGAGGCTGATCGCCACTGCGACCATCAGCTCGACGATGCTGAAGCCGCGCGCGCCACCTGCGCCGATATAGCCGCTGCCAATGCGACGGTGGTGCATCGTCAGATCTCCGAGCGCGTACGGAACGTGGGCAAGGTGCCGGTGTAAGTGCGCGCCGTGCTCCGCTCTGCACGTTCGCCCCACTGGATGGTTATCGTGACGACCCTGGTGGTGGCATCGCGCTCCACTTTCCCGGCGGCCTGCGTGTCGTCGCCGGGCAGCAAGCGATTGATCGTGGCCTGCCAGGCCGCCATGTCCGTCCCGCCCGTCGTGCCGCTGCGTCCGGTACCGTCAAAGGTCGCTGCGTCATAGTCGCCGGCCTGAAATCCGCTCTGGTTGGCGCGCATGCGATCGAGCAGGTCCGCACTCAGCATCGCTGCCTGCGAGCGAACGTACGATTCCTGGTTGTTCTTGAGGCTCGTCAGCTGCAAGGCGGCCACGCCGAGCAGGCCGACGGAAATGATGACCATGGTGACCAGCACTTCGATCAGAGTCATGCCGTGCTGCGCATGGCGCACGAGCGAAAGGGTCGGTCTGCTCATGAGCACGCTCCCTTGGTCGTGTTCAGACGGCCGGTCCGAGTGATTCTGACCGTGCGCCTGTTGTCATCTCTGCAGATGCTGTGCTGAACAGTGAATACCGTATCGAGCGGCGCGCCGGACGGCGGCAAGCCGGTGGACAGGAATCGAACTGCGGTCGTATTGCTGGAATTGAGCCCGACGCCGCTGCCGGCGCGTGCGAATTTCTGCAGGATTTCGTCGGTGCCGTCGAATGTGCCAGCCGTCCCCGTGGCGTCCGTGAAGACCATCCACCCGTTCGCTGCCCAGTTGGCCGTGGCGACGCAAGCGGTTTGCGCCGAGTTCGTAGCGCACACCGAGATGGGCAGACCGCGCCGCACCGCTTCGCTGCGCGCCGAGCTGAGCGCCACCACCAGCTTGTTGGTGTCGGCCACGACCCGGTTGTTGCGGATCAGGTCATTGAACGCAGGCACGCCGAGCCCCAGCAGCACGCCGAGGATCGCGACCGTGGCCATCAGTTCGAGCAGGTTGAAGCCCTGCTGGTGTCGGGTATCCATGGCGCGCAAGGTGCCCGCGCGGCGGATCGAGGGCAATCTGACCCCGACAAGTGGCCGCGGCGCCGGGATGGACGGCCGTGCGCGCGACATAATTGTTGCGCCAGTTCACACTCTTGTGGTCGGCTGCGGAGTTCTGTATATAGTCACAGCAGCTGTATTTACGTACAAGGATCCCCATGTCCGAGCTCACGCCGCGCCAGCGCCAGATCCTCAAGATGATCCAGGATTCGCTCGTCGATAACGGCATGCCGCCCACGCGCGCGGAAATCGCTGCCGCGATGGGCTTCAAGTCGCCGAACGCGGCCGAGGAGCATCTGCGGGCGCTGCAGAGAAAGGGCGTGCTCGATCTGTTGCCGGGCGCTTCGCGCGGCATTCAGTTGAAGGACTCTCTTCGTGAGCAGATGGGCCTGCCGCTGATTGGTCGAGTTGCAGCGGGCAGGCCCATGCTCGCGGAGGAGCACATCGAGGCGCGCTACCAGATCGATCCGAAGATCTTCCAGCCGAAGGCGCACTATCTATTGAAAGTGCGCGGCATGAGCATGAAGGACATCGGCATCCTCGACGGCGACCTGGTGGCCGTGCATCGCACGCCGGAAGTGCGCAGCCGTCAGATCGTCGTGGCGCGCCTGGACAACGAAGTCACGGTCAAGCGCTACAAGCAGGACGGCAAAGTCGTGTGGCTGTTGCCCGAGAATGATGAGTTCGAGCCGATCAAGGTCGACTTGAAAGAGCAGTCGCTGATCATCGAAGGCGTCGTCGTCGGTGTCCTGCGTCAGGGCAAATCGAAAGGACTGTTCCAATAGAGCTAGCGAAGCTCCGCTCGGCATGCCCACGTACAAGGAAGTGCGGGCGCTGTCGGCGCCGGATGCCGCCTATCTGGCTGGCTTGATCGACGGAGAGGGGACTGTAACGCTGAGCCGCAAGCATGCCGGCGACATGCGTCAACTAGTCGTCAGCATCAGCAACACCGAGCTGCCGATTCTCGAGTTCGCGCTGCTGAGCATCGGTGCCGGCAAGCTCACGCGTAAATGTACGAGCAAAGTGCATCATTCCCCGAGCTATGCATACGCCGTGTGGAATCGGCAGGCGCTGGCGCTGCTCGCACAAATCAAGCCGTACATGAGGTCGTACAAGCGTGAGCGGGCAGGGCTCGTGCTCAGGGACTATGTGCGGTTGACACCTCGCAACGGCAAATACACTGAAGCGATGCGGGTGGAGCGGCACGCCTTCGAAGAGACGTTGCTGGCGTTGCAAGCTGGCAGGAAGAAGAAGCCCCTTCAGCCTTGCGGCTGAAGGGGCGAATTGGTGGAGGCGGCGGGACAGCCGATTCCGTCTCTTTCGAGACGGGCTGGACTATGCCTTCATCCCGCAGTCGCTCGCGCAACTGCGGGAGCGGGGCGTGTTATCCGGATCGAAGTCTCCGGATCCTAGTGCCGGCTCGCGTCATGCGACGTCAGCTGGTCTATGAGTCTCTACAGGGCGGATCTGAGGTTGGCCCTCTTTCCACCCCTCGGCGTTACCGCTGCCGCCGCCATCGTTGGTCGATGGTCGGCGCCGTCAGGCTTCGCCGATGTGAGCCCCGTTGTCACTTCACTCTTGCGAGTGAAGGCGACCCAAGTTGATCGAACCCGCGTCCGTAAGCACTACGCCACAGGACACTACATGCTTAGCTCATTCTTTGATTCTCGCTGCACGCTACCCGAAGAGCAGGGAAGACGTACGGCCAGCTTCAGAGCGTTTTAGCGAACCGGCCTGGAGCACACCGGCGTCGCGAGCTTGTGAGCGCGTCCCCCGATTCTGGATGCACAAGCACATGCCAGGCGGAGGTTAGGCGGGATTAAGCCGCCAGAGCGTAGTTGTCTTCGTTTGCAACTATAAGTTTGTAAGCAGTTTTACGAGTTACTTACAACTCGGCATGCACCTGGGGTTTCGCAACCCACGTCGAAACCGATCGCCCCCATGAGCCGGGCTAGTGTATGGCCCACGCTCGAAATAACAAGCGCTACTTGTTGGCCGCAGTCGTCGCCTCGTAGGTGTCGTTCGCACGCTTGATCACATACGCGCGAATCGCTTCCGCATCCGCGGCGCTCAGCACAGGAGCGAAGCTCACCATGCCGCGATCCTTTCTCCCGCCGTCGATCACGACTATGCGCCACGACTGCTCCGAGCGATTCATCCGCGACCAGCGCAGATCCGGCAACACGCCGCCGCCGACTGCCGAGTCGCCGTGACAAGTGGAGCAGTTCTGATGGAAGAGAATCTGACCCTGATGGATCAGCTGCACGTCGCCGACGAGTGCCGGCGGCTTCGCGAGCGCGGGTGTCGCCGGTGGCTCGGGCAACGTCGATGTGCCGCCGAGCTTGAAGGCGAGCACGCGACTGCGATTGATCGCGGGTCCGCCTTTACGTGACACGTCGCCGCCGGAGATCGCATACGTGCCGCCCCAACCCGCGAGCACCACCACGTATTGCTCATCGCCGATCGAGTACGTCGCCGGTGCAGCGACGACACCGGTCTGCGCCGGGAACGACCACAGCTTCGTGCCGTCGCTCGCGTTGTAGGCGGCGAATTCGCCGCCGACGTTGCCTTGGAAGACGAGATTGCCGGCCGTCGACAGCACGCCGCCGTTCCAGGCGCCGGGATGATCTACCGACCACTTCACTTTCTGCGTAACCGGATCCCATGCCTTGAGCGAGCCCTTCACGGTCGCAAGCGCGGCGGCGCGGATCTGCGGATCCTCCGGCATCATCACGGCCGTCGCATCGATGCCGATGTTGAAGCCGAGCGGCCGGTCCTTGAACTTCGGATCGTGCAGATACGCCATGGCCAGTTCTTGCGCGGGCAAGTACACCAGACCGGTCTGCGGGCTGAACGACATCGGATGCCAGTTGTGCGCGCCGTAGGGTCCGGGCGCGACCAGCGCAGGCTGCTTCGGGTTCATGAAGCGCGACGCTGGATCCTCGACCGGCCGCCCGGTTTTCAGATCGATCTCCTTCGCCCAGTTCACCGGCACGAATGGCTGCGCGGAGATCAGTTTGCCGTTGGTGCGATCGATGACGTAGAAGAAGCCGTTCTTCGGCGCTTGCATCAGCACCTTGCGCGGCTGGCCGTCGATGGTCAGGTCCGCGAGCACGATGTGCTGAGTCGCGGTGAAGTCCCAGGTCTCGCCCGGCGTCGACTGGTAGTGCCACACGTACTCGCCGGTGTCCGGCTTCAGCGCGACGATCGCACTCAGGAACAGATTGTCGCCGCCGCCGGGACTGCGGTACTGCTGATTCCACGGCGAGCCGTTGCCAGTGCCGATGTACAGCAGATCCAGATCCGGGTCGTAGGCCATCGAATCCCAGACGGTGCCGCCGCCGCCGAGCTTCCACCACTCGCCGTGCCAGGTCTTCGCGGCCTCCGCGAGGATCGGCGCTTCGAATGGCTGCGACGGGTCGCCAGGCACGGTGTAGAAGCGCCACAGCATCTTGCCGGTCTGCGCGTCGTAGGCGGAGATGTAGCCGCGCACGCCGTATTCCGCGCCGCCGTTGCCGATGAGGACTTTGCCTTTGATGACGCGCGGCGCGCCGGTGATCGTGTACGCCTTCGTCTGGTCGACAGTCACCACTGACCACACTTCGTTACCCGTCGCCGCGTCGAGCGCGACGAGGCGGCCATCGAGCGTGCCCACGAATAATTTGCCTTCATAAGCAGCGACGCCGCGGTTGACAGTATCGCAGCACGCCTTCACGCCGGTTTCGCCCGGCACCTTCGGATCGTATTGCCACAGCAGCTTGCCGCTCGCGGCGTCGATCGCCTGCACCTTGCTCCACGCACTGGTCGAATACAGAACACCGTCGATGATCAGCGGCGTCGCTTCCTGACCGCGATGCGTATCGAGATCGACGAACCACGCGAGGCCCAGCTGCTTCACGTTGTTCGCGTCGATCTTCGCCAGCGGCGAGAAGCGCTGCTCGGAGTAAGTGCGCCCGGTGGTGAGCCAGTTGCCTGGGTCTTGATCGGCCTGGACGATGCGCGCGGCATCGACCTGCGCGGGCTTGGCGGGCGCCGTGGCGGCAGGCTCGTGCTTCTGACAAGCGGAGCAGGCCAGGGCGAGCAGGATCGTCGGACCGAGAGTTCTTGCGAGCACGGTTCCCCCCAACGCTTTCTTCTTATTCCTGGCTACAGTCTACAGCGTGCGGCCCGCAGCCTTCTTCATCTCGTCGAGTGTTTCATCAAGCGGGACTTCTCCCGCTGCCAGTCGCGATCCTTCTCGCTGGCGCGCTTGTCGTGCTCCTTCTTGCCCTTCGCCAGGCCGATGCGCAGCTTGGCGCGGCCGTTCTTCCAATACAGCTCCAGCGGCACGAGCGTGTAGCCGCGGCGCTCGACCGCGCCGACCAGGCGGTTCAGCTCGGAGCGGTTCAGCAGAAGCTTGCGAGTACGGATCGGGTCCGGGATGACGTGCGTCGAGGCAGTCGGCAGCGCCGAGACGTGGGCGCCGAACAGGTAAGCCTCCGCGTCCTTCACGAAGACGTACGCTTCCTTCAGCTGCACGCGCCCGGCACGCAGGCTCTTCACTTCCCAGCCCAGCAGCGACAGGCCTGCCTCGTAGGTTTCCTCGATGAAATAGTCGTGACGCGCCTTGCGATTCTCGGCGATCGTCGGGTTGTCGTTGGCGCGGTTCTTCTGGCTCATAGAGGTCGTGGATTGTAGCGGGTACCCGGGTAAACTCGCGCCATGCCAGCTGTCCCGGCCGCATGAAAGAAGTGACGCGAAGCGCGCTCGTGCCGTACGCGCCCGAGCAGATGTTCGCGCTGGTCCAGGACATCGAGAGCTATCCGCAGTTCCTTCCCTGGGTGAGCTCGGCCAAGCTGCTGGAGCGCGGCGAGAACCAGGTGCTGGGCCAGCTGGAAATGCACCGTGCCGGCCGGCGCGAGCTCGTGACCACACGCAACACGCTGACTCCTCCCCGGGAAATCACGCTCGCGCTCGTGAGCGGGCCCTTCAAGACGCTCGATGGCCGCTGGACTTTTCAGCCGATCGGCACGGACCGCGGCACACGCGTCGAGCTCACGATTCGCTTCGAGTTCGCGAACGCAATGCTGAACATGCTGCTGTCGCGCACTTTCGAGAAGAGCTGCAACGATCTCGTCGACGCGTTCGTCGCACGCGCGCGGACAGTCTACGGTACGCGGTGACCGCTAGATGCGCATTTGGGTCGTGTATGCACTCCCGGATCGGCAATCGGTGCAGGAGCTGCAGCTCCCGGAGCCGGCTACCGTGGCAGAAGCTGTCGCGCGCTCGGGATTGCTGCAGCAGTTTCCGGAGCTAGGCGACCGTCCGCTCGCGTGCGCGATCTTCGGTCGCGCAGTCGCCGACTCGCACCTGCTGCGCGCTGACGATCGCGTCGAGATTCTGCGTCCGCTACAGGTCGATCCGAAGGAGAGCCGGCGGCGCGCCGCGGCACGCGGCCGCACGACGCCGCGCAAGTGACACTATGACTTCTTCGCGGTTTCCGTCGGCCGGTCGATCTTCTCGACCTTGTCGCCACCGTCGAAGTACACGATGAAGTGGCGCCACTCGGGTTTCCGCAGCCGGCCCTGCTTCATGTAATAGACGTAGTCCCAGCGCGAGCCCTGGAACGGGTCCGCTACCATCGGCGTTCCGAGCAACGCGCGCACCTGCACACGCGTCATGCCGACGCTGATGCGATCGATGTCTTCCTTGTCGAGGAAGTTTCCCTGCTGGATGTCGATCCGGTGCACGCAAGCGGCGAGCACTGCGAGCACGAGAGCCGCGACCGTGAGCCGGCGAATGCGGAAGAACGGAACTATTCTCATCAGTAATGCGGTCATTTGGCGGGCACGACGGGTGGAGCGGGACGGCACGGTGCGCGATAATGGCCCGCGATTCTACCCGGCCCCCAGGAGTGAAGCACGTGGAAACCAGCGACCTGCGCAAAGCCGGGCTCAAGATCACGCTGCCGCGGCTCAAGATCCTCGAGATCCTCGGCACGGCACAGCCGCGCCACATGAGCGCGGAGGACATTTATAAGCATCTGCTCGAGTCTCACGAGGACATCGGGCTCGCGACGGTTTACCGGGTGCTGACGCAGTTCGAGGCGGCCGGGCTCGTCACGCGGCATCACTTCGAGGGCACGACCGCGGTGTTCGAGCTGAACGAGGGCGAGCACCACGACCACATCGTCTGTCTTGACTGTGGCAAGGTCGAAGAGTTCATGGATGCGGGCATCGAGGACCGGCAGCGCACCATTGCGGCCAAGATGCAGTTCGAGATCAAGGATCACTCGATGATCCTCTACGGCCGCTGCAAGCGGGTGAACTGCCCCTCGCGCGACAAGGACCGGTAGGTTTCTGCGGGTCAGGCTTTTGCCTGGCTCTTCTTCATCGGCCGGACTTTGGCCCGACCCCCGCTCGACTTCAACATCTCTGCCGCGTGCTCGCGCGCCTTGTCAGTCACGCTGACGCCCCCGAGCATGCGTGCGACTTCTTCCACTCGGTCGTCGGCGCTGAGCACCGTCAACACAGTTCGCGTGGTTTTGCCGTCAGTCAGCTTCGTCACGCGCACGTGCGCGTGCGCCTGGCTCGCGACCTGCGGTAGGTGGGTCACGCATAGCACCTGCGCTCGATCGCCGAGCGTGCGCAGCTGACGACCAACGATTTCCGCAACGCCGCCGCCCACACCGGCGTCGACCTCGTCGAACACCAGACAGGGCAACGCATCGGACTGTGCAGCAGCAACCTGGATCGCAAGGCTGATGCGCGAAAGCTCGCCACCGGAAGCGACCTTCGCCAACGGGCGCGGCGGCTGGCCCGGGTTCGCGCTCACCAGGAATTCGATTTCGTCTGCGCCGTGCACGCTCGCCGTTGCCCCGTCCAGCGCGCGCACTGCGATCTGGAAGACGCCGCCTGGCATGCCCAGCGTCTGCATCAGCTCACTGATTCGTCGCGAAAGCTTGCCAGCTGCGGCGACGCGCGCAGAGCTCAACTGCGCGCACGCGGCGCGAAATTGCGTCTGCAGCTGAGCGAGATTCTTCTCGATCTGCTCCAGCGACGCTTCCAGCGTGTCGAGCTGTTGAAATTCCGCGGCCAACTCCGCCTGCAGCGCGCCGAGCCCCGCAGGCTCGATGCGATGTTTGCGAGCGATGGACTCCATGGCCGCAAGGCGCTGCTCCACCCACTCCTGGCGCTGCGGATCGGCTTCCAGATCTGCTTCGTAGCGCTCGGCGGATTCGATGCCTTCGCGCAGCGCGATCAGGCTCTCGTCGATTGCCTTGGCGATCGACGCGAAGCGCGAATCGAGCTCGGACAGGGAGCGCGAGACAGTCAACGCGCGCGAGACCGCGTGTTCCGCATTCATATCTTCTGCTTCGCGCAGCAACTGCAGGATCTCGCGCACACCCGATGCCAGTCGGCCGTGCTGCGCCAGGCGCTGCCGCTCGGCGCTGAGGTCCGCGAGCTCGCCGGACTTGAGGTCGAGCGCCTTGAGCTCGCCGAGGTGATAACGCAGCAATTCGAGGCGCGCTTCGCGATCCTGCGCCGACGCGGCGGCGCGATCGCGTTGCTCGCGCAGCTCGGACCAGGCGCGGTGTTGCGCGGCGACAGAATCGAGCAGCTCGCGATAGTCACCGCTCAGATCGAGCAGCTCGCGCTGCGCGGCGCGCTTCATCAACGACTGATATTCCATCTGGCCGTGGATATCGACGAGCGTCTCGCCAAGCTGACGCAATGCCTGCACCGACAGTGCCTGGCTGTTGACGTAGGCGCGCGAGCGGCCGTCCGCGCCGACTATTCGCCGCAGCACTACGGCCTCATCTTCGTGCTCGATCGACTGCTCGGCGAGCCAGGCGCGCGCAGCCGCGTTGTTGGAAATCGCAAACGTGGCGGAGACCTCGGCGCGGTCGGCGCCATGGCGAACGACTTCAGCACCGGCGCGACCGCCAGCGGCGAGCAGCAGGGCGTCGACCAGGATCGACTTGCCGGCGCCGGTTTCGCCGGTGAGCACCGTCAGGCCGGAGGCGAGCTCCAGCTCGGCGGCATCGATGATTGCGAAATCGCGGATCTGGATGTGGAGGAGCACGGCGCGCGTCAATCTTCTGACTTGGCCTGCGACTCGGCCGGTGGGACCCGATCGCCGCGTCCCCAGCGCAACTTGGAGCGCAGAATGCGGAAATAGTCGTGATCTTGCGGATGGAGCAACGTCACGCTGCTCGCTGCCGGGCCGATCACGACCTTTTCGTCGAGCGCGAGCTCGCCCAGCGACACGCCGTCGCAGATCACCTGCGCCTTGGTTTCGAGACGCTCCAACAATCTGATCTCGATCTGCGAGGAGCTGCGGACCACGATCGGCCGGTCCGACAGCGTGTGCGGACAGATCGGTGCGAGCACCAGCGCATCGAGCTCGGGATAGAGAATCGGGCCGCCGCAGCTGAGCGCGTAGGCCGTCGAGCCGGTCGCGGTCGCGACCACCAGGCCGTCGGCGCGGTGCGTGTTGACGTAACGGCCGTCGATCCAGGTCTCGAAGTCGAGCGTGCGGCCGGTCTGCCACTTCTGCAGCACCACGTCATTGAGCGCCTGGCCGGTGAGACTGCCTCGGGCGGCGCTCAGCGTTGCGGTCAGCATCGCGCGCCGATCCTGCACGAAGCGCCCTTCGAGAATCTCGTCGAGGCGGTCGCGGACATCCTGCGAGCCGATGTCGGCGAGGAAGCCGAGCCGGCCGCGGTTCACGCCGAGCACAGGCACCGAGTGCGGCGAAGCGAGGCGTGCGGCGTGCAGCATCGTGCCGTCGCCGCCGATAGCAACGACCAGGTTTGCACCGGCCGCCAGATTCGCGGTCGGCCGGCGCTCGACGTGAGCAGTGCCGAAGTCGACAGTGCTGTCGCTTTCGGCGAAAACCTTGCGTCCGCGGCCGTGCAGGTGCACGGCGAGGAGCTGCATTGATTCGACGACGCGCGCGTCGCGATCATTGCCGACGAGGGCGACGTTTGCGAACAGTGTCGGGGCTGCTGGCATGGCCGCGTTTTTATCACGGCCAAATGCAGCGTAGTGGAGAAATAGCGGAGAAACTTGCAAAATGCCTGCCATGCCATGGGGTTGACCTGTGCGTTGCCGACGATGTCTTCGCAGACGACCGACGAATCACTCAATGACCGCGCCCAGCAGCTGCTGAAGCTGCTGGTGGAGCACTACATTCGCGACGGCCAGCCCGTCGGCTCGCGCACGTTGTCGCGCGACATCGGCATGGGCCTGAGCGCCGCTACGATCCGCAACGTGATGGCGGACCTGGAAGAGCTCGGCTTCGTCAGCTCGCCGCACACTTCCGCTGGCCGCGTGCCCACCGACAAGGGGTATCGCTTCTTCGTCGACACCTTGCTCAAGTTCCAGCCGCTCGGTGACGACCAGGTCGCAGCGATCCGCAACCGTCTGGGCGAGCTCACCAACGATCCCAAGGCGCTGGTGGCCGCCGCGTCGCAGATGCTGTCGAGCGTTACGCGCCTGGCGGGCGTTGTGACCTTGCCGCGGCAGAGTCACGCTGCGCTCAGCCAGATCGAGTTCGTGCCGCTCTCGGACAATCGCGTGCTCGCGATCATGGTGGTGAACGGCCGCGAAGTGCAGAACCGCATCCTGCAGCTGGAGCGCTACTACGGCGCGGACGAGCTGCGACACGCGTCGAACTACCTGAACACGGAGTTCCGCGGCAAGGAGCTGAGCGCGGTCCGCGACCACCTGCTCGCACAACTGAAAGAGACGCGCGAGCACCTGAACGAGATGATGCTCAACGCGATCCATCTCGCGCAGCAGGTGGTGAGCGTGCCGCCGATCACCGGCCGCATGGAATATGTGATCGCCGGCGAGACCAACCTGATGGGCTTCGCCGAGCTGTCGAACGTCGAGAAGCTGCGCCGCCTGTTCGAGGCCTTCACCCAGCAGCGCGACATCCTGCACCTGCTCGACCAGAGCCTGCGGGCCGAGGGCGTGCAGATTTTCATCGGTCAGGAATCGGGCTACACCATCCTCGACGACTGCAGCGTGGTCACCGCGCCCTATTCGCTCGATCAGGAAGTCGTCGGCGTGCTGGGCGTCATCGGCCCGACGCGCATGGCGTACGAGCGCGTGATCCCGATCGTGGACATCACGGCGAAGCTGCTGGGCTCCGCCTTGAATTCCCGGGCCTGAACCGCAAGTCCCGTTAAGTTAATGTGTCGGGCTTCAGCCCCGACCTACACCCTTGCACGAAACGGAGAGGGATCGAGATGACGGTGCCAAACGAGCATGACCGCGAAGCGGGCGGGGCGGCCCGCCAGGCGCCTCCGGGCGCTCAAGACGAAGCCGGTGACGTCGGGGCCCTGCAAGCGGCATTGGCCGCCGCCGAAGGCCGCGCACTGGAAAGCAGAGACCTATATATGCGTGCGCTCGCCGAGCTGGAGAACGTCCGCAAGCGGGCGTCGCGGGACGTCGAGCAGGCGCACAAGTTCGCGCTGGAACGCATCGCCAACGACCTGGTAGCCGTCAAGGACAGCCTCGAGCTCGGGCTCGCCAATGCCTCGCCGACCGACAAGCTGCGCGAAGGTACCGAAGCGACGCTGCAGCTGCTGAGCAAGGCTCTGGAAAAAGCCGGGATCAGCGAGATCCTGCCGCAGGGCGAGCAGTTCAATCCCGAGCTGCACGAGGCGATGCTGGCGCAGCCCTCCGCGCAGCACGTGCCGAACTCCATCCTGCAGGTCGTACAGAAGGGCTACCAGCTCAACGGGCGGCTGCTGCGCCCGGCTCGGGTGATCGTTGCAAAGGAGCCCTAGCCCCTTGAAAGGGTTGAGCGCATCCGCATGTAGCCGGTCATTCGGGACAATTTAGTCAGGGTTTCAGGAGCTTTTCGCAATGAGCAAAGTCATCGGCATCGATCTCGGCACGACCAACTCGTGCGTCGCGATCATGGAAGGGGGTAAGCCGCGCGTGATCGAAAACAGCGAGGGCGACCGCACCACCCCGTCGATCGTCGCGTTCACCAAGGACGATGAAGTCCTGGTCGGCCAGTCCGCCAAGCGCCAGGCAGTCACCAATCCGCAGAACACGCTGTTCGCGATCAAGCGCCTCATCGGCCGCAAGTTCCAGGACGACGTCGTGCAGAAGGACGTCGGCATGGTGCCTTACAAGATCGCCAAGGCCGACAACGGCGACGCCTGGGTCGAGGTCAACGGCAAGAAGATGGCGCCGCCGGAAGTCTCCGCGCGCGTTCTCATGAAGATGAAGAAGACTGCCGAGGACTATCTCGGCACGCCGGTGACCGAGGCCGTCATCACGGTGCCCGCGTACTTCAACGATTCGCAGCGCCAGGCGACCAAGGACGCCGGGCGCATCGCCGGCCTCAACGTCAAGCGCATCATCAATGAGCCGACCGCGGCCGCGCTCGCCTACGGGCTCGACAAGCAGGGCGGCGATCGCAAGATCGCGGTCTACGACCTGGGCGGCGGCACGTTCGACGTCTCGATCATCGAAGTCGCGGACGTCGA
>DATNFA010000128.1:0-55450 GCA_035606615.1 Steroidobacteraceae bacterium | reverse complement strand
TATATGGCGATGCTAGGTTCCCGCTTGCTGAACTGCAAGTCCGCTCGCTATAGTCGGATGGATATAGCGAAAGATCTGGCTTGGGAGCTTCTATGCGTTGGGTGGTGCTCGCTGCTGCGTCCGCTTGTCTGCCCACTCTTGCCGTGGCCGCTCAGCCATCGACAGGAATGCGCTCCTCGGGAGATGTGCGCGTAGCAAGTGTTCTCGACAGCGTCATCGTTACTGCCAGGCGCCGCGAGGAGAATCTGCAGTCGGTTCCTGCCGCCATTTCCGTAGTCGGCGGCGATCTGCTCGACAGCTCCTACACCGTCAACACGCAGCAGCTCAGCCATCTGGTTCCAGCGCTCTACTACAACTCCGCGAACCCGCGGAATACGGCCTATACGATTCGCGGGTTGGGTTCGAATACGCTTGCCATCAGCGCGGCCAATGACGGTATCGAGCCGGGCGTCGGCTTCTATGTGGATCAGGTGTACCACGGCCGGCCGGCGACAGCCTCGTTCGACTTCACTGACATCGAGCGCGTGGAAGTGCTGCGTGGACCGCAGGGCACGCTGTTCGGCAAGAACACCACTGCCGGCGCGATACACATCATCAGTCGCGAGCCGACATTCGAGCCCGAGGGCAACTTCGAGGTTTCCTACGGCGACGAGGACTTCGTCCAGGCAAAAGGCGGGATTTCGGGACCGTTGTTCAAGGACGTAGTCGCCGGCCGGCTCTCGGCGCAGATTACTCAGCGCGACGGGTTGTTGACCAACGTCAACACCGGCGAGAAGTTGAACGAGCTCGACAACTACGCGGTACGCGGACAGCTGTTGTTCGTGCCGACCGACAATCTCAGGCTGCGCCTCATCGGCGACGTTTCGGATCTCGATTCGGCGTGCTGCACTCAGGGGTTCTTGCGTGTCGGTCAGAGTCTGCGCAGCCCCGCCCGACAATTTCCGGCGTTGGCGGCGGGCCTTGGGTATGAGCCGCCCAGTCGCAACGTGTACGACCGCTTGAGCGACATCGACGCGGCTTTGCGCATCGACACGCAGGATGGCGGCGTTTCCTTGATCGCCGACTGGAATCTCGGTGCCACAACTCTGACTTCCGTCAGCGCCTGGCGCTACTGGGATTGGGATGTGTCGAATGACCGCGACTACACCGGCATCCCGATTCAGATGGTCCAGCGCATTCCGTCCCGCCAGGATCAATACAGCCAGGAGTTTCGTCTCGCCTCGAACGGCGATACGCGGCTGGGTTACGTCGCCGGTCTCTACTATTACTCTCAGGAGATCTCAGGCCGACCGACCAGCATCTACGGGCCGGAGGCCGCCTACTGGCTCCTCAGCCCGGCGAACTTCACTGTGCCGATTCCACGCAACTTGTTGGACGGCTATGGTCAGGAAGGCAACTCGCGCTTCGAGATGAAGAGCTACGCAGCGTTCGGTGAAGTGAACTACGCCTGCACTGAGCGGCTGACCGCGACGCTGGGTCTGCGGTACACATTCGAGGACAAGGAAGGTACGTATGCAACGCGAGTGTTTGGCGGCCTGAGCCTCACAGGACTTCCGCCGGCCACTGCGGCAGAGCTGGCGCGTGCCAAGCTGTCGATCTTCCGCCCGCAGAGCTATCACGTGACGGACGATGGCGGCAGCCTCTCCGGTCGCGCCAATCTCGCCTATGCGTTCACGGACGATCTGCTGGCCTACGTGAGCTATGCGTATGGCTACAAGTCCGGTGGCTTGAACATGTCGGGTCTGCCGCTGGACGCCCTGAACCAGCCGACGCTGGCCACTGCCGTGATCGACGATGAGAAGAACACGACGTACGAGGTGGGGCTCAAGTACACGATGTTCGACAGCCGCGCGACAGTCAATCTCGCGGGCTACTGGACTGTCGTCGAAGACTATCAAGCCAATGTGGTTTCAAGTCTGGAGACCGCGGCGATCCGCTCCTATCCCGCCAACATTCCTGAAGTGCGCGTGCGGGGTGTGGAAGGGGACTTCGCTGCGCTGCTGTTTACGGGCTTCACCGTCCGGGCCTCTGTAGCCTACGCCGATGGCGAGAACACGGATTACCCCGCGGGTCCTTGCCCGCTCGAAGTGCAAACTGCTGCTACGGTCGCCTGCGATCTCACCGGTGTGCCGCTTGCAGGTCTCTCGGACTGGGCGGGCACACTGGGTTTCAATTACGAGCTGCCGTTGGGTACAGGCGCATTGCTCGTCCATGCAGATTCGAGCTGGCGCAGCGGCTACAACAGCGACACATCCGCATCCCGGTACACGCAGATCGATGGTTACAACGTCACCAATGCCAGCGTCGGCTATCGTTTCAAAGGAAATTGGGAAGTGGATGTGTTCGCCCGCAATCTCTTCGACTCCGACTACATCACCGCACTCACGATCCAGACCGGAAATTCCGGTCTCATTCTGGGGCAGCCGAGCGATCCGCGAATGGTCGGTGTGACCGTGCGCGCGAGCTTCTGACGCCATCGATCGGGCGGCGATTCGGTGGACCGTGCTATAGTGCCGCTGGCTCGTAACCTTCTCCCTATTTTTGCTGGCCCGGCGCGCGTCGCGCACTCTCTGCGGCCAATACAGCTAACCCGGACCAGTGAAGCAAACCTCCATAACCAACCAAGCTGCGCTTCTGAGCAAGAGAGTTCTCGTCGTTGAAGACGACGACGGTTTGTACAACGCGTTGCGAGACTCGCTGCTGGATGCCGGCTACGAGGTCTTCGGCTCCTGCGACCGCATCTGCTATCCCATGGATACTGTTCCTTCGAGTCGCCTGGATGCTGCGCTGGTCGACATGGATCCGTTCGGCTCGGAGCGCGCGACATCCCTCGCGCAGCGGCTCGGCCTGCGCAACGTTCCGATCGTCTGGATCACGGCGCGTCGCGACTCCGGTGTTGCTGCCACCTCGCCGGCGCCCGAATGGCTGTGCAAACCTTTCACAGAACGAGAGTTGCTCGACAGCATCGCGTCTGCCGTCGGCAATGGAAAACGCCCGCAGGATGGTTAGGGGATGCGAACGACTGCGCGCTCGGCGCGCTGCTGTCGCCTGATCTGCCGCACGTGCGCATAGCCGACCAGCTTTCTGCTTTGCTCGTCCCAGAAGTGAAACGTCAGGCAGCTCAGGCTGGACCACAGCGTAATGGGCTTGACCTGCTGAAACAGCAGCTCGCCCTCGTGGCACTTCTGCAAATTGTAGTTGGGAATGCGCGGGCTCAGGTGATGGATGTGATGGAAGCCGATGCTGGCCGAGAACCATTGCAGCACGCGAGGTAACTTGTAGAACGAGCTGCCGCGCAGCGCCGCCGCCGTGTAGTCCCAATCGTCACCGCGCTCCCAGTAAGCATTTTCGAACTGATGCTGCACGTAGAAGAGCCAGACGCCCGCAGCACCTGCCACCAGGATGACGATCGCCTGAACCAACAGATACGGCCCAAGCCCGAAGATCCAGATCATCGAGCCCGCCGCGCCGAGCAGCACGGCGTTCATCGACCAGACGGAACGACGCTGCCGCCGACCTGCGTTAGCTGCAGGGAAGCGGTGGTTGATGAGGAAAAGATAGAAGGGCGCCAGCACGAACAGCACCAACGGATTTCGCGCCAGTCGATATGCGAACCGACGCCACCGGGATGCTTCGAGGTACTCCTGTACCGTCATGGTCCAGATATCCCCGGTACCGCGCTTGTCGAGATGTCCCGCGGTGCCATGATGGATCGCATGCTGCCAACGCCAATGCTCGTAGGGCGTGAACGTCAGAGCGCCGGTGATGAAACCGACGATGTCGTTGGCGCGGCGCGAGCTGAAGTACGAGCCGTGACCACAGTCATGGAAGATGATGAACAGGCGTACCAGGAATGCGCCGGCCAGAACTGCCAGCGGGACAGTGAGCCAGAGCGACACCGTCGACGCATGGTAGATGACATACCAGAGCAGAAAGTACGGAATCAGTGTACTTGTCAGCTGCCATAGCGCGCGCGTGGTGGACGAGCGCTGATACGGCGCGACGATAGTGGTCCAGGCTGGTTTATCCATATGCCCGAGTCACTCTACGCGCTCGGTGCACACCTGTCTCCTACCACGTTGAGCCTGGGAAATCGGCTCAAAGCCTGTCGCTGAAGAAGTCGAGCGGGATCGCTTCTGCGCTCGCTGCATACCCTGCATCGTTGGCGTGTAAGTGGTCACCGCTGTCGAAGCGCGACTGCAGCCGGTCCGGGTGCGCCGGATCGCGCAGTACCGCATCGAAGTCCGCTATGCCATCGACTTCTTTTGTCGTACGAATCCACTCATTGACTGCAAGACGCACCGCCTCCTTCTCGGGCGTATGCAGCACGAGCGTGCGATCTTCCGGGTAGATCGCGTTGCCGAAGGGAGGGATCGTGCTCATCAGCACCTTGATTCCCCTGGCATGCGCCCGCGCGAGAATCTCGCGGTAACCTCGAATCAGGCTCTGCGCGCGGACGGCCTCGTCCGCAGGCGTGAACGATCCCGGAAATGCAATGTCGTTGACGCCAATCGCGACGATGATGAATTGCACGCCGGGCTGATCCAGCGCATCGCGATCCAGCCGCGCCAGCACCGCCTCGCCGAGCCCCGCGCCGAACGGGCTCGCGGCCGGACTGTCCTCGAGCAGTCGGTTGCCGATGATCCCTGCATTCAGGATTCCGATCCGTGCGCTGGCGCCGCCGGCTTTTTGCAGGCGACGGGCGAGCGCATCAGGCATGCGGTGATTCTGGTCCCGGGTCGACCCATCCCCATCGGTCGTCGAGGAACCGATGACCGCGACTGAGGACAATGGCGGCGAGTCGCTCACGTCGACGCGGCTCAGAAACGGCCACGCATCGAGCGTCCGTAAAACCGGGAAGTCGGTCGCGCCCACCACGTTGTCGGTGGCGATGTAGCTCGTCTGCAAGGCGAGCAGATGCGAAGTGGTCGCCGACACTTTGTGCGGCAGGAAAAAGCTGATGGCGAGATCGCTCATCGCCGGAACGGACAGCGCGACGGGATCGCTGGTGACCTGCAGGTGCGGCGCGATAGTGACCGCCGATCGCCCACCGAAACGCAGCGCGCGATCGGAGCGGGGATCGATTCTCGGACCGTCCGCACGCAGAGCAATATGTGGATCGACGATCGTCAGCGGCACAGTGCCATAGAGATTGGACAGCGTGATACGCACCTGCGACCCGGCGACGCTGGTGTGCACGATGAGCCGCAGCGTCTGGCGGTCATAGCTCTCGAGAGTCCCGGGCATGGAAGGTTGTGCGGACGCGGCCCAGGTACCGGTCCAGATGACGAGCATTGCGAGCATGGCGCAGCGTCACTTGCAGGCACGCCGCAAGTCCTGAACGGCATCTGAAAGAGGTCTGAAGAACTCTGAACTCAGGTCGCCGGAGCGTTGACCCTCTTCAGCCCGAGCACAATCGAGACCAGGTCATCCGGCGCATCGCGGACGATGTCGTGTCGAGTCGGCAGCGAGATGACGGTCCACGCAGGATCTGTCTTCAGCGCCTCGTAAGTGGGCGTGAATGGCGTCTCGGGCCATTCCGAGGCATAGATGAAGACTTTTTCCCGAACCTCTCGCCAACGCCCGGTCAAGCGAATCGCTTGCTTGAATGTAGCCAGTGGATGAGGCGCGCAGCGCGAGTCCAGATGCGTCGGTGCCACGACGCCCAAGCCATCCGTTGTGGAGCGATCGAGGGCGATCTTGCGGTAGCGATCGCCCGCGAGGTCCCACCATGATTCGCCATCCTGCGGCACGAAGGCGTCGACATAAACCAGGCTCGCGACGCGCTCGGGCAGCCGATCGGCGACTCCGGTGATGACCATGCCGGCGTAACTGTGTCCGCAGAGAACGACCTCACTGAGGCGTTCGAAGAGAATGACATTGGCCACGTCTTCGATATGCGTCTCGAGATTGATCGCAGCTCGGGCCAGGTGCGACCGCTCCCCCAGCCCGGTGAGGGTAGGCGTAAAAACTTCATGCCCTCGGGCGCGCAGTTTTCGGGCGATGGGCGTGACTGCCCATCCTCCGTGCCAGGCGGCAGCAACCATGACGATTTCGGCCATTCGCTCTTCCTCCGTTGCCATTCATCGGAGTTGCAGCACCTCCCATAGTTCCAGCCATTGCAACTATTCCAAATGGAATGGAACGCCGTCGTGCGGCTGTGTATTCCATAGATACCCTTCGCGCGAGCGACACCAATGGCCGATGAAACACCCGAGCAACCTGCTCGCGACTTGCTAGCGCACGGTGCGGAGACGCTCAGCCACGTGATTGTCGACGCGTACAACGCGGAGCTACGCACGCCGGAGGGCTTCGTCGGCGATCGTGCCAGCAAGCGGGCGTTCCAGGCGATCCTGGACGACTGGCGCGAACGGGTTCGCAAGATGGGCGAGGACCCATTGGGCGAGCAACCGAGCGAGGAGATCAGCAAGAAGCAGCTCGACAAGCTGCTGCTGGAGGGCGACTCGGAAGCCGCGGGAATGATTCATAGCGCCATCGAAGAGTTCGCGCAGGAGTTTGCGGCGGTGATCCGCCGCTTCCTGCGCTTGAAGGAATGGAAGGATGTCGAGCGTATCGCCGTAGGCGGCGGGCTGCGTCAGAGCCGCATCGGCGAGCTGGCCATCGGTCGCACGAGCGTTGCCTTGAAAGCCCGGGGTCACGCAGTCGAACTGCGCCCGATCCGTCATGCGCCCGATCACGCAGGGCTCATCGGCAGCATCCATCTGGTGCCTTCGTGGATCCTCGCCGGCCACGACAGCATCCTCGCGGTCGACATCGGCGGCAGCAACATTCGCGCCGGTATCATCGAGTTCCACGCCAAGAAGAAGAAGGAGAAGGATTTCTCGGATGCCGACGTGCATCGTCTCGAGCTCTGGCGGCACAGCGACGACGCGCCCAAGCGCGAGGATGCAGTGGAGCGGCTCATCGAATTTCTGCTCGATCTCGTCAAGCGAGCCGGCAAGGACGGGTTGACGCTGGCGCCGTTCATCGGCATTGGCTGTCCGGGTGTCATACGAGCCGATGGCTCGATCGAGCGCGGCGGTCAGAACCTGCCAGGCAACTGGGAAGCGAAGGGTTTCAATTTGCCGCAGCGATTGCGTGAGGCGCTGCCGAAGATCGGCGATCACGAGACTGTAGTGGTCATGCACAATGATGCCGTCGTGCAGGGACTGAGCGAGTTGCCCTGGATGCAGGATGTGAAGCACTGGGCGGTGATGACGATCGGCACGGGGCTGGGCAACGCTCACTTCACCAATCGCTCGGCTCGGGACGAGACCTAGTCCCGACGAAGTTGCAGCAGATCCCACAGGTTCCCATAGAGATCGCGGAACACGGCCACCGTACCGTAGCTCTCTTCTTTCGGTTCGCGAATGAAGACAACGCCGCGTTCCCGGTAGCGCCGGAAGTCTCGCCAGAAGTCATCGGTGTGGAGAAACAGGAACACGCGTCCGCCGGTCTGGTTGCCGATACGTGACTCCTGCTCCTGGCCGACTGCTCGTGCCAGCAGCAGCCGACACTCCGCCGAGCCGGGAGGTGCCACCAGGACCCATCGCTTGTTCTGCGATTCGACCAACGTATCTTCGATCAGCACGAAATCGAGAGTCTCGACATAGAACTTGATCGCCTCGTCGTAATCGCGCACGACCAGCGAAACGTAGCCGATTGTCTGTTTCATCGGACCGAACCTTTCGGAAGAGCCACGACTCCAAGCTTACTTGCGTGCCCACTGCCTGGCACGTAGGCTTTCGCGCCATGAAAACGTCCTTCACTCGCTCTGCTTCGCTCGTTGCCCTCGGACTTGTCGTATCCACCAGCGCCGCAATGGCCGATCAGTCGTCACGTGTGACGCCGATGACGCCGGATGTCATCGACAAGTACGAACAGACGCTCCCTTCGGCTGACTTCGTCCGTCGGGACGCGATGGTGCCGATGCGCGACGGCACCAAGCTGTACACGGTGGTCGTGATGAAGAAGGGGACCAGCAACGGTCCAATTCTGCTGTCGCGCACGCCCTATGACGCTCATCACTCGACGCATCGTGTCCTGAGCCAGCGGATCGTCGACATCCTGGAAGTGATGGACGCCGAATTCGCCGAAGACGGTTACATCCGCGTGTATCAGGACCTGCGCGGCCTGCATCGCTCCGAGGGCACCTACGTCTTGAACCGGCCGCTGGCGGGCCCGCTCAACGACACCGGCATCGACGAGTCGACCGATGCCTACGACACGATCGACTGGCTGGTGAAGAACGTCCCCGAATCGAACGGCAAGGTTGGCATCATCGGCAGCTCCTATCTCGGCTTCACGACACTGATGGCCGAAATCAATCCGCATCCGGCGCTGAAGGCAGCAGTGCCACAGAGCCCGATGGTCGACGGCTGGATGGGCGACGACTGGTTTCACAACGGTGCGTTTCGCGTCAGCTCGCTCGACTTCGCGGTCGGTCAGGCGACCAACAAGGCCGAAGGCGGCGGCGAGTTCGCTCTCGGCGGCGGCGACGATTACACGCGCTATCTGGAAGCCGGGTCCATGGCGGACTTCGCGAAGATGCTGGGCATCGAGCAGTATCCCGGTGTCCGCAAGTTCCTCGAGAACCCGGCCTATACCGAGTTCTGGTCGTTGCAGGCGGTCGACAAATGGCTCGCGGCAAGGCCGCTGACAGTGCCGACCATGCTCGAAGTCGGTCAGTGGGATCAGGAGGACAGTTACGGCGCGCCGGCGGTCTATCGCGCGCTCGAACCGAAGGACACTCGCAACGATATGGTCTCGCTCGTGATCGGGCCGTGGCGGCACTCGGGAGCGAATCACTACGGTTACGATCTCGGCAGCCTGACTTTCACCGGCGACACGGCGCGCGAGTGGCGCGTGCAATATGTGAAGCCATTCTTCGATCATTGGCTGAAAGGCGCTCCCGATCCGCACACGCCGCCGGTGCTCACGTATGCAACAGGCGTGAACAAGTGGAACACCTCGCCGCGCTGGCCGATGGGCGTTGCGTCGCCGATCTATCTCGCCGCGAACGGCGCCGCCACTTTCGAGCGCCCGGCGGAAGCCGGGCGCTACGAATATGTCAGCGATCCGGCTCATCCGGTGCCGTTCATCCCGCGGCCGATCGACATGAACGACCCGACGCAGTGGAAGCCGTGGCTGGTGCAGGATCAGCGCTTCGTGTCGGATCGCCCGGACGTCGCCGCGTGGAAATCTGCGCCGCTGGACCAAGCGGTTCACATCATGGGTGCACCCGAGGTCGATCTATACGCTTCGACCACTGGCACCGACGGCGATTGGGTCGTGAAGTTGATCGACGTTTATCCCAACGACACGCCCGAGCCGGCGTCGCAGGGAGCGAAGCCTTCGATGGCCGGCCTGGAGCTGCCGGTCGGCATCGAAATCTTTCGCGGACGCTACCTGAAGAGTTTCGCGGCGCCGGCGCCGCTCAAAGCAGGGCGGGTGGAACACTATCGCTGGGCGTTGCCCAACGTCGATCATGTGTTCTTGCCGGGTCACCGGATCATGGTGCAGATCCAGTCGAGCTTGTTCCCGCTCTACGATCGCAATCCGCAGACCTACGTGGAAAACATCATGTACGCCAAGCCCGGCGACTACCGCAAGGCGACGCAGAGCATCTGGTTCGGCGGCCAGAGCGCGACGGCCGTGCAGTTGCCGGTGGTGCGCTGATCAAGGCTCGCTGGCGCTCGGTAGTCCTGCCAGAGCTGCGGGCTCCATTCGGACTCGCGCCTCCCGCTCGACCCCTGCCGGCAGCAAGTAGTAGTACAGGACGTCCGCAACGATCAGCATCACGAACAAAGAGACGACCGTATCCGAAAGGAAATGCGCGCCGCTAGCTATGCGGCAGAACGACACGACGGCGCCGAAGGTCAGCGCTGACGCGAACAACGCGCGTCGTCTGCTCAACGCCAACACCAGTGCCAGGGGAAAGAAGCCGCCGGCTGCTTCGCCCGACGAGAAGGAACAATTCTTGCGGCATTCGCCGCTGATGACGAAAGGCGGCGTGTAGCGCTGGGCTCCGCCGAATTCCGCGATATCCCGCGGCCGCGCGCGGCCGAAATTGTCCTTGAGAACGACATTCACGATCAGGCCGGCCCCGACGATCAAGACCAGGAATACGTACACGACCTTCTTGCCATCTACTCCGCACAGGTTGCGTTTCGACAGCTTGTTCCAGATGTAGAGCCCGACGACTGCACTCAGCGAGAGCCACAGGAAGTAGCCGATGCTCTCGTGCATGAAGGTCGTCCACCATTGCCGCTGCAGGTAGAAACCGCCATAGAAGAACATTCGCGAGATGGAGATGTCGACGCTTGGAAACGCGTTGAAGAGCAGTGCGGAAACTGCGAAGCAGGCCAGAATTATTTGAATACGCCGCTGCTTCAGATAGTGCATCACATACCCGCCTCCCCAGGCATCTGCATGACAATCGCCCGTTAGACGGCAAGGGAGGGGAAATCAATCGCGGCGCTGCAAATCACGCATACGGTCCGCAACTGACTGAGCAGTGAGGCTATAGTCTCGCGGCAATTCCAGGAGTGCCGGCATTGTCGAGCTCGAGACTGAGATTCCAGACTTCACACCTAGGGTTTTCCCTGGTGTTCTCGCTAGTGCTTTTCGCGGTCTGCAATACGATCAACATCGAGACGCTGTCCAAGTGGTTTCGACACGGCGACGGACTCGACTACACGGCACTTGCCGCCTACCTGGTCGCCGGACTGTGCCTTTCCACGGTTTTCTTCTTGCTCCTGGCACATCGCTGGACGATCAAGCCGTTCGCGATCCTGCTGACGATCGCGAGCGTCGCCGGGACCTACTTCATTGCGAAGTACGGCGTAGCCATCGACAGCTCGATGGTCCAGAACACGGTGCACACGGACTTCACGGAAGTCGGACAACTGTTGTCGTGGCAGATGGTCCCGTACGTCGTGTTCCTGGTGGTGGTGCCCGTACTGATCATCCTGTCGGCGAACATCACGTTTCAGCCGCACGGGAGATATCTGCTCGGTTCGCTGAAGCTGATCGCGGTGTTCTTTTGCGTCGCTCTGGCGTGCCTGTACCTCCAGTACAGCGCCATTCTTCGCGCCGGCAACGTATCGAACAAATACATCGTCTATTCGCTGGTGCCGATCAACGTCATCTCGGGCTCCATCAATGCGGCTGCCAAATCGCTCAAGCCGTATCTGAAGAGAAGCCAGAAGGACATCCAATTTGCCGCGAGCGTTGCGTCGCCGGACAACCTCGTGGTCGTGCTTGCCGTGGGAGAGTCTTCACGAAAGAAGAACTTCAGCCTCTACGGCTACCAGCGACGCAAGACGAATCCGGTGCTGGCAACCATCGACGGACTGCATCTTCTCGATGCAGTCGCGACCCGCGCATCGACCTTGTACGCGTTGCCGAAGATCCTGGAAAAGAGCGGCGTCAAGCTGACGACGATCGTTTCGAAGGCGGGGATACCGACCGCGTGCTACGTGAACTACACGCTCTATGACAATTGCTCCGCGGTCGGCGAAACGAAAGTCAGCAATTGCGCTCACGATGGCAGGTGCTACGACGAAGACGTCATCCCGCTGCTGAAGCAAAGCATGGGCACATACGTCTCCGGTTACCGCTTCGTCGTCCTGCACCTGGGCGGCGGCAGTCACGGGCCGAGCTACAGTGACCGCTACCCGCCGGAGTTCCAGCAATTCAAGCCGATGTGCACCGATGCCGACGTCGCGAACAAGTGCTCCAGCGAGCAGCTCTACAACTCATACGACAACACGATCCTGTACGTCGATCATGTCGTGGCGCAGGCGATTCGAACGCTCGACAGCTCCGGCGTTCCGTATGTCTTCATCTATCTGTCCGATCACGGCGAATCGTTGATGGAAAACGGCATGATGTTTCATGGGATGCCGCCGGGCATGGCGTTGCCGGCCGAGCAGGCGCAGATTCCGCTGATCGTGAAATCGTCGATACCGATCTCGATCGACAAGCGGCCGGAATATCAGCAGCCGGACGTGTTCGATTCGGTCCTGGATCTGCTTTCCATCCAGTCGCCGATGTTCGACAAGGCGGGAAGTTTCATCAAGAAGAGTGCCGCCGAACCCGCGGTGGCCAGCGGCTCCTAGCAGAAGGCGACGGAAATCATGCACGACATTCCCGACGACATTTACACCGAATCCGAGTCCTCACCGGATACGCTGGCGAATCTGGGTCCGCTGCGTCGACTGGCGGGCGTGTGGGAGTCCGATCAGGGCGTGGACATCAATCCCAAGGCCGACGGGCCGCAGCGACGCGTCTTCCGGGAACACGTGCGCATGGATCCCATCGACGCGCAGGCCAATGGTCCGCAGCTCCTCTATGGCCTGCGCTACCACATTCACATCAACACGCCGGAAGAGGCCATCACCTTCCACGACCAGGTCGGTTACTGGCTGTGGGAGCCGGCAACCGGGCTCATCATGCAGACGATCGCGATTCCTCGCGGACAAGTCGTGCTGGCGGGCGGCAAGGCCCGGCCCGACGACGAGCGCATTTCGGTCGAAGCCCGGCGCGGGGATCCGCGCTTCGGCATCTGCTCGACGACTTTTCTCGACGAAGCGTTTCGCACCGACTACTACCGCATCGACATCACCTTCAATCGCGATGGCAGCTGGTCCTACGTGACGCGCACCGATCTGGCGATCCGCGGCAACACTCCGGCGTTCGATCACCGCGACACGAATACGCTGCGGCGGATCGCGCCGCCGACGCCGAATCCGCTCGCCGCGCTGCGCTGATTCTCAGCCGTCAGGACTCTGGCGCGGACTCGCATCGGCGCGTCGTGCCGGGCGCTGCGGCACCACCAGGACCATCGTTACCAGAGTCGCGAAGAGGATGAAGGTCGCGACGTAGCGGCTCAAGGCAAGTCCGCCTTCCGCGAGTGGCTTGTCGAGGAAGTCGCCCACGACCGCGCCGAGCGGCCGCGTCAGTACGAATGCGGTCCAGAACAGCGCCGTGCGGGAGATGCTCGTGAAGGCGAAAGCCACGACGCAGAGTGCCAGCAGCCCCGCAAACACCAGGGCGGCACCGCCATACCCGAGCCCGGCGGAGTCGGCGGTCCAGTCGCCCAGTGCCGTACCCAAGGTCTGCGAGAACATGATCGTGACCCAGTACCACGCTTCGGAGCGCGGATCGACGACCGTTGCAATGTCGATGGAGCCGAGTGCACGGTGCCACGCAAACAACGAGCTCAGCGTCAGGCATAGCAGCAGCGTCGCGCCGCCGGGATAGCCGATCCCCAGCGAGCGGTCGGCGAAATCGGCGAGCGTCGTGCCGACAGTCGTCGACGCGATGACCGCGAGCCAATAGATGGCAGGGTTGAACCGGCGCGTAGCAATCTGCACCGCAACTGCGGCGACGAAGATCGCGAGAAAGACCACGGTACTCGTCAGATAGCCGAGGCCCATCGACATCGACACGGCGTCGCCGCCGGTCTCGCCCATGGTCGTCGCGAGGATTTTGATGACCCAGAAACCGAGTGTGACAGCGGGTAGTTTTGCTTCCGTTCGAGCGTGCATCGCCTGGTTAGACGCAGCGATGCGTGTCGGCCAATCGGCCCGGTGTGCGACCGCTACCTGATACGACGCCTGGCGCGCACGCGCCTCACTTGGCCTGCAGCCGATAGTTGGAAGTGAGCAGCCTGGCGCGCTGCTGCTGCCGAGTCATAGCCATTCATCCTTTCGAAGAGATCGCCCATGGGCTGCTGCTCATAGGTGGACAGCTCGTAGCCGAACCCCTCGAGCTCTTTGAAGATGCGCACGTACGCGCGCTCGTCGTTCAAAAGGTCCAGGAGCGTTCTCATATATATGTGTCGGCGACGCTGCTGCGTCAGAGCGACATAATCTTGCAACCTGCCTCGCCTGCACGATGTGACCTGCGTCACTTTCTGCCGAGCTGCATCGCCGGGTCGAAGTCGCTGCCCGCGACATCTTTGAACAGCAGGAGCTGCCCGATCTTCGCGGAGGCGCCGTCGTAGAAGCCGTTCTCGATCACGAACTCCTTCGGGTTGCGGAAGGTCCCGAACAGGATGTCGAACAGCGGCAGGTCGGAATAGTTGTACTGGTGAATGCCGCGACCGTGATGAAGACTGTGGCTCTCCGGTCGCTGCACGAAATATCCGAGCCACTGCGGCGTGCGGACGTTGATGTGCTGGAACACGCCAAGGAACGTCGTGGCATAGATCGCATACGTGACGGCCTGGGCGCTGAGTCCCAGCACCGTCAGGCTGAGACTCGCCAGAAAGGTGAAGGCGACGGTGTCGAGCGGGCTGAAGTAGAAGGCGCCAAAGCTATCCACGCGCTCGGCGCTGTGATGCATCTGGTGGAAGGCGCGCCAGAGCCAGTGGACCCGGTGCATGGTCCGGTGCCACACATAGATCAGGAACTCATAGGCCAGCACGCCGATGGCGGCACCGACGAACGGGTTGAGGGCCTGCAGGTCGACGATCTGATGCTGGGCCAGCGTGCTGCCCCAGAGCAACGGCAGGTAGGACGACAGGTAGAAATAGCCGACGAACACGATCAGGGCCCGGGTCTTCCAGCCCTTGACCTGGGGCAGGGAGCGGGCGGGAAACAACGCTTCCAGCAGTATCAAGGCTCCGTACAATCCGAGTACGGTCAACGAGACGGGATCCAGCAGGATCTGCAGCGGCGTGGGCATGACGTTCTCCCCATTGTGGCGTCGTTCGAGCGGGTGCCACAGTGACGGAGATGCCTAGCGCGCTGCTTGGCGGTTGCATAATGGATGAGTAACGATTCGCTAATGGTATGAAATACCAGATCGCCGAATACATCATCGACACGGCTCGGTACCGGATCAGTCACGGCGACACGGTCATCCCGGCAGAGCCGAAGGTCTTCGATCTGCTGGTCTGCCTGATCCGGCATCGCGATCGGGTCCTGTCCCGCGAAGAGCTGTTCCGGGACGTCTGGGAGGGGCGCGAGGTTTCGGATGCGACGCTGAGCAATCACGTCAAGAGCGCCCGCAAGGTCCTGGGCGACAACGGCGAGCTGCAGCAGACCATCGTCACGATCCGCGGCCGCGGCTATCAGTTCATTGCGCCGGTCATCGTGATTCCGGAGGGTGAGCAGCAACCAGCATCGGCGCCCAGCGTCGAACCCGCCGCACCAGCATGGCGCTCGCCGTTGGCGCTGGTTGCCGTGCTGCTGCTCGCAGCGATACTCGGTTGGGGCGCCTTCGCATCCTTGAAGGAGCGTCCGACAGCCGAATCGCCGTATGTCGTCGTGGTGCCGTTCGATGTGTCCGCCGATGCGCCCGAGACCTGGCGGCCGTTCGCGGATCAGGTCACGCGTGAAGTGATCCGCGACCTCAGCAAGATCTCCGGCTTGAGAGTGGTGCCGGCGCTTTCCGCGTTCACGTTCAAGGACAACAAGGCGCGCGATCACATCCGCAGCCAATTGCCCGACGTTCGCTACGTGCTCGATGGCGTCGTCAATATCTCCGCGGGCAACGCCCTGCGGATCACGGCCGCACTGGAAGATCTGAACAAAGGTCGCGTCGTCTGGGACAAGGACTACGAAGGCCGCACCGACGACACCAATATGTTTGCGATGCAGTCCAGCATCGCCTCGGCGGTGTCGGAGTCGCTGAAGGTGGCGATCCTCGCGGAAGAACAACGCGCGCTCGACGAATTTCCCACCACCAACCTCAAAGCCTACGAGGCGTACGTGGCGGGGCGCTATCAGCTCGACCTGCTCAGTCATGAGTCTCTGCCGCGGGCGATCGAGCTGTTCGACCAGGCCATCGCGCTCGATCCGAAGTTTTTCGACGCTTACATTGCACGCAGCGATGCCTACCGCCAGTTGTTCGGCTACTTCGGGCCGCCGATCAACATGCTGCAGAAGGTGGTCGATTCGATCGCCGAGGCGCAGGTCCTGCGTCCCGATTCTGCCGAGGCGTGGTCGTCGCTCGGCCTGACCTACGTGATGGCCTGGCGCTGGAAGGATGCCTGGATCGCGTTGAACAAAGCGAAGCAGCGCGACCCGACGCTGGCACAGACGGAACTGGGTTTCGCGCTGTACTACTCCGGGCTTGGCGAAGCCGAAAAAGTCAAACGCGCGCTGGCCGCCGCCGATCGCCTCGACCCGCTCAACGCGGAAATGGCGGATTGGGGCAACTGGGCATTGTTCATGGTGGGCGAGAGCAAGGCAGCGCGGGAATGGGTCGACCGGAAGATGCAGCAACACCCGGACATCGGGGTGCTGGCTTCAGGTGCGGGGGTTGGAGCCTATATCGCGGGTGACTATGAAAGAGCCGTACAGCTGGCGGAGCGCGGCGCGAAAATCGACGGATCGGCCGTCGCGCTCATCATGTTGGCGCAAGCGTACGGTTATGCGGGGCAGAAGGAGAAGGTGCTGCCGGTGCTGGAGAAGGCCGCGAGCACGGGTACATATAACTGTCCGTATGAATCGGCCGCCGCGTATCTCAGCATCGGCGACACACAACGCGCGCTGACCCTGCTCGATGTGGCCGTCGAGGCGCGCTCGAACTGTCTCATGTTCCTACGCATCGATCCGCGGCTCGAGCCCATCCGGCAGGATCCGCACTATGCGGTTTTGCTGAACCGCGTAGGCCTGGATGATCTGGCCCTGGCTTCGTACAAGAGGTGAGTTTCCCGATGAGAGTATTTCTAGTTGGCGCTGCGCTGGCGGCGTTCGTGCAAGTTGCAGCAGCCCAATCACCAATATTCGATTCACACGTGCATCTGTGGAAAGGCGAAGAATCGTTGCAGGCTTACGAAGAGCAGGTGAAGAAGGCGCACCTCGAAGTCGCCGGCATCGGCGCCATGTGGTTCGGCGGACCGAACCAGGCGTTGGCCGGCAAGCCGGACGAGATCCGGGCCGGCAACGACGGCATCATCGCGTTGGCGGCCAAGCACGCCAAAGTGTTGCCGATCGCTACCGTACACCCCTATGACGGTCCCGCCGCAGTGTCGGAACTGGAGCGCGTCGCGGCCAAGGGCATCAAAGTGCTGAAGATCCATCCGCACACACAGAAGTTCGATCCCGACGATCCACGCGTGCTGACGCTCGTCCAGCGCGCGGGCCAGCTCGGTGTCATCGTGTTGATGGACAACGCGAACATCCTGCCCGGCGACAGCGAGAAGCTGTTCAATCTTGCGCTCAAGGCGCCCAAGACCCGCTTCATCTTCGCGCACCTGGGCGCGATGAATTTTCGCTTCTGGAACATCCTGAAAGCGGTGCGGACCGCGGAGAACCTGTTCGCGGACAACATCAACTTCGATATTTCGGCGATCGTTGCGATGGTTGCCGACTCGCCGATCGAAGACGAATTCGTCTGGACGATCCGCAATGTCGGGATCGATCACGTGCTGCTCGGCTCAGACTATCCGCAGTTCTCGCTCGAGCAGGACGTCACTGCGCTCGGCAACCTGCCGCTGACGGACAACGAGCGGGCGAAGATTCGCTACGAGAACGCCCGCGCGCTGTTCGGTCTGCATTGAATCGTTGCTATACCACTTTCGTGGTAGTTGACGGCGCTTGCGTTCGCGAGCGGCCAAACACGAAGCAGCCGCACGAAAAGTTCCAGCATTCTGCTGCTTTGCTGCTGCGGCGTGCAGAGATTACGGACTGCCGGTGTCGATCTGTTTTGCACGTGGATGTCGCATAGACATCCCGAATCAGTGGCGTATCGTTCACGGTCTTCCCTGTCGTTGCGAATACAACTAGCGATGGCAGGAACAACCAGAAGATGTGGGGATACAACCAATGAGCAATGCGAAATTGATCGCGGCCTGCACGGCCGCGTTAGGGTTGACCGTATTTGCAATGAACGATGCGCTCGCCGCGCAAGGCGGCAACTCCAAGCTCGGGCAGCGCGACGAGGAGTTGGTGCAGCAGGCGGAGCAGGCCGGCAAGAGCCGTTTGGTAGTGCTGGTCGCAGTCACCAAAGGTGCAATCAATCAAGCTGCGGCGGACATCTCCCGCCTCGGTGGCCAGATCCAGTTTCGGGATGACAGCCTCGGCTATCTGCGAGTGAGCGTACCTGTTGGACAGGTGAAAGCCCTCGCTGCGCTCGCCTCCGTGCAGAGCGTCGACGTCGATGAAATGCTGCCACTGCCCGATCCGCGTCCCGAGCCGGATGCCAGCCAGCCGACCCAGCCTCAGCCGCCGCCGGGCGCCGCGACTCCTCGCGACAACGCGTATCTACCCATCGGCGACACCGGTGCTGCGCAGTTCACCGCGGCGCATCCGACGTGGGACGGTCGCGGCGTGACGATCGGTGTGGTCGACCTTGGCATTACGCTCGATCATCCGAGCCTGCTCACCACGTCCACCGGCGAAAGAAAGGTCGTGGATTGGGTGACGGGCACGGATCCGTTCACGGATGGCGATCCGACGTGGCTGGACATGAGCGCGCAGGTATCAGGCGCCCAGTTCACCTTCAGCGGCCGCACCTACACGGCGCCGGGACCAGGGACCTATCGCATTGCGCTATTCAATGAGCGTGATCCGCTCCTTGGCGGCGAAGTCGGCAACGACGTCAATCGTGACGGTAATGGCACCGGCAGCAGCGGCATCTTTGCGGTGCTGTGGGATGCAGGCCCGAAGAATCTGGTCTGGGTCGATACGAATCAGAACGGCAGCTTCGCGGATGAAGTTGCGATGACCGACTACAAAGTGCGCTTCGACGTCAATTATTTCGGCGTCGACAACCCGGCGACCCAGGTCGCCGAGCGCATGCCTTTCGTCGTGCAGACGGACGGCAAGCTCAAGGTGGTCAATATCGGCATAGTGTCTGGAGCGCACGGCTCACACGTCTCCGGCATTGCATCCGGCAACGCGTTGTTCGGCGGTGCGATGAGTGGAGCGGCGCCCGGTGCCAAGCTCGTATCCGTGCGCGCGTGCCTGTTCGTCGCGGGCTGCACCTCACATGCGCTGATCGAAGGCATGATCTATGCCGTCAAGTCGGCGCATGTCGACGTGATCAACATGTCGATCGGCGGACTGCCGGCGCTCAACGACGGCAACAACGCTCGTGCCGAGCTCTACAACCGCTTGATCGGGCAATACAAGGTGCAGATGTTCATTTCGGCCGGCAACAGCGGTCCCGGAATGAATACGGTCGGCGATCCTTCGGTGGCGACATCCGTCGTCAGCGTGGGCTCTTATCTGAGTCGCGCGACCATGCAGCTGGGATATGGCGCGGATACGCCGTTCATTGACAACCTGCATGCATTCACCTCGAACGGTCCCCGCGAGGATGGCGGATTCAAGCCGGAGATCGTTGCGCCCGGTGCAGCTGTTTCTTCGACGCCGATGTGGCAGCTCGGCGTGGGCCTGCCGTACTCGCTTCCGCCTGGTTACCAGCTGATGAACGGCACATCGATGGCAGCGCCGCAGGCGACCGGCGCGGCTGCACTGCTGATCAGTGCTGCGAAACAGACTGGAGTGCAGTTCAAGCCCGACCAGCTGCGTCAGGCCATTCGCTCCTCGGCAAGGCTGCTGGCCCCGAGCCGCCTCGGCGTCTATCGCCAAGGCAATGGTCTGCTGCAGACAGAGCTAGCGTGGATTCTGCTGGCGACGAATATCGCCACGGACGAAATCGTCGCGCGGGTGCCGGTGAACACGGTGCTCAGCTCCTTCCTCGCGGAGCCGGGCATCGGCGTCGGCATCTACGATCGCGAAGGAGTCGTGGCAGGACAGCCGTACACACGAACCTACACGATCATGCGCACCAAGGGCGGCGCGCAGCCGAAGAGCTATGCAGTGAGCTGGGTCGGCAACGACGGCACGTTCAGCTCTCCCGCAACGATCGCTCTGCCGTTGAACGTCGCGGTGAATCTGCCCGTCACGATCAATCCAGCGACCGCTGGCGATCATTCCGCGATCATGAACCTCGACAGTCCCAGCTCGGCGGGCATCGAGTTCCAGACGATGAACGTCGTCGATGCTGCCGACACATTCAGCCCAGCCAACAACTTCTCGGTCACGAAGACCGGCACGATCGGGCGTGCGCAGCAGCTCACACACTTCGTGCGGGTGCCGGCTGGCGTGCCGGCGCTGAAGGTCGATTTCTCGGGACCGACCACTGCCGCCGGCACGGGGCAGGCACGTTTCCTGCGCTGGCATCCGTATGGGTTGGGCATCGATTCGAATGCAGTATCGAACTGCTACCAGCCGCCCCAGCCAGGCAACGGATGCACGACGGGCAGCCCGACTTCGCGCACGACGGGCGCTCCGCTGGCCGGCGTGTGGGAGATCACGGTTGATGCGCGGCGCAGCTCCGACACCGACTTTGCGCCGTACACCATGACCGCGTCGATTCTCGGTGCGACTGTGTCGCCGAACCCGGACGTCATTCCCAGCGCGACCGCGGGCGTGCCGATCGCAAGGTCGTACACGATCACGAATGGCTTCGGTCCATTCACCGGTCGTGCAACAGGCTCAACGCTCGGCAGTGCCAACCGATTGACACCGACGATTGCCAACCTTGAACAGCAGCAGTTCCCGGTCACGGTTACGGCTGGCTCCAGCTCGTTACGCGCAACCATCGGCAGCACCAGCGACCCCGCTGCGGATCTCGACTTGTTCGTCTTCAACTGCACGACCGGCACTTGCGTGCAAGCGGGCTCGAGCGCCGACGGCGATTCCGAAGAATCAGTCACGATCGCCAACCCGGCTGCGGGCGTGTGGGTCGTCCTCGTCGACGGCTTCGCCGTACCGGCAGGCACCACGACGTTCAACTACATCGATGTGTTCGTGAATAATGCGTTCGGCTCCGTGGCAGTCACGGATGTCAACGCGCTGCGCGCAGCAGGCGCATCGTGGACCGTCCCCGGATCCGTCACGGCGAATACCGCGCCGGCGGCGGGTCGCGTGCTGTACGGCAATGTGCGCGTGCTGACGGACGGGAACGTGCAAGTTGGATCAGGAGACGTGATCGTACAGAGCGTGCAGTAGACGCGCTGTGTCCCCGTGCGAGGGCCATGGATGGCCCTCGCGACTCGCTCCTGACCCGATCACTCGTCGCGTTTGCGAAAGGCGGCTTCGCCTGCGTCCGATACTTTCACCCACTTCGGGTCGGGCGCGGCACCGGGGACGTAACTGTCGTGCCAGTTCCACCACTTGTAGCGCGGCGTCTGCGGATAGCCCGGCGGTGAGTCTTCTCCTTCTTCCTGGCGCCCGAGCGCTGTCATGTCGAGGTAGCTCCACACGGTCCCCATCGCTTCGTCGCCGCGGGTGTTGATGAAGTACGTGCGATACACGCGCTCGCCGTCGCGGATGAATGCGTTGTGGCCGTGCCATTCATTCACGCCGAAGTCAGCGTCGAAGCTGTCGGTGATCGTGTACCAGGGCATCTCCCAGCCCATGCGCGCTTTCAGGCGCGCGATATCTGGCTGCGGCGCCCGCGAGGCGTAGGCGAGGGTGGTGCCGCGGGCGTTCACGTGGGCGAGGTGAGACACCTGGTCGGCTCCCAGCGAACAGCCTATGCATGCATGGTCCGGCCAGCCGTGCACGCCGGGCTCGAAGAACGCACGGTAGACGATCAGCTGCGTGCGGCCCTCGAACAAATCGAGGAGCGTCGCTTTGCCGCGGGGTCCTTCGAACACGTAATCCTTTTCCACTGCCATCCAGGGCATGCGCCGACGCGCGGCGGCCATAGCGTCACGGGCGTGGGTCAGGGCCTTCTCCTGTACGAGCAGCCGCTCGCGCGCAGCTTCCCATTCCCGGGCAGACACGATCGATGGCTTGGGCGATGTAGTCGTAGTCATGGCAACCTCCGAAAGCTCAATGCCTTCTTCCTATAGCCATGACGGCCGCGGCGAACTCGTTTCTACACGCGAAACCTTATCGGCCGCTGCGGCGTCGAATCGGCAAGTCCTGGCCGTTTACGAGCGGTGCTCCATGCTGTCCAACGATTTCCTCAGTGGCCTGCGCGGTATCGGCTGCGCCTTTCTCTACTGGGTCTTTTTCTTAGTTGCGCTCGAGCCCGGCAACGTCCTGCACGCCCAAGGCATGGGACACGCACTCGATTTCGATGACGAGGCCTTGCGCATCTGCGGAGCAGCTCTGCTGGGTTGCTCGACGGCGCCGCTGATTCTCGCCCTGAGCCGCCGGTTTCCCATCTCCGGCGCTCGAGACTGGCGAGGCATTGCGATTCATACAGCCGGAGCGGCTGCACTGTCCCTGGTCTTGATCGTCGTTTCGTGCTTCCTCGCCGCGTGGCTCCTGATGGGGCAGATCCTGCCCTCGGTGGCCGAAATCCGCAGTGAGCTCGCAGGCAACTGGTTGCTGGTGACATTTGCTTTGTGCGCGTTCGCCGTGATCAGCCATGCGGCGAAGCTGTTTCCGCGACGTCCGGGCCGGCCGAGCCCCGTCTCCGCCGGGACAATTGCCGTCAAGACGCGGGGACGTCTGGGCTCGCTCGAGCTCGCCAGCATCGAGTGGATCGAAAGCCAGGGAAACTATCTCGCGTTGCACGTCGGCGGCCGCTCGCACCTCATTCGCGAGACGTTGCAGAATTTCGCCGGGCGGCTCGATCCAGACCGGTTCATCCGCGTACACCGGCGCGTGATCGTGGCCGTCGATCGAATACGCGAAATCCAGCCGCTCGCAAACGGCGACTCGACCTTGATCCTGCAGGACGGCAGCACGCTTCGCGCCAGTCGCACGTATCGCTATTGCTTGCCGAAAGGCCTGCCGCGGACCTCGTCGTAGACCGCATCGAACACCTGCAACTTGCTCGTGCCGGGCAAGCTGTCGACGAACACGGAGTTGTTGAGATGCAGGGCGTTGCCGCTATCGAAGGTCGGCCAGCGCGGCAACTCGTCGCCGTTCGGATCGCCACTCTTGACGAAATTCGTCCAGTAGCGAGCCATCAGTTGCGCCAGTTGCCGATCTGCCGCGGACCAGGCCCAGGATTCCTGATCGAGATGATCGAACATGTACCACAGCTCGGCGAAGTGGCTCGCGCCCCAGCTGTAGCTGACGGAGCCTGCGGGAAACGGCGGCCGCTGCATGAAATGGTAGAAGTACGCGCGGCCGTGGACCGATTGCAATCGTGCCCACGTCCACGAGTCCCAGGCGAAGCGCAGGTCGCGCTCGAAATCGAGTCGAGCCTGCTGTGCCTGTGCATCAGTTGCGTGCGGGTAGGCCGCAATGAGTGGTGGCGGCAGCGCGCCGAAGGTGCGTGCGATATCGACCTCGAACGTCGCTGCTTTCAACTGTGCGACATCGACGAGCGCACGAGCTTCTTCCGCGTTGAAGCCCACCAGGATCGGCACGTTGTTGTATGAGCCGGAAACGAAGGCGTCGTAAGGCGCAGTCGGTAGCACGTAAGGCTCGATGACTGGATGACTCACGCTGCCCGCCGTCCCTTCCAGCAGATCCGCAGCAGGCCGCCTGCGCAGCGCTGCGATCGAGTCGGCACGCAGCGAGCTCACGTACTCCTTGCCATCGCGCTCGGCATTCGCCAGCAAGTATTGCGGAGCGATCTGCAACGGCTCGAACACGCCGCCGCTTTGGCCGATGGCGCGGTGGAACAGGCCTTTGGCGCGCGGTGAGGCCATCAGCATGCTGACGGCCATCGCGCCGGCGGATTGCCCGGCGATCGTCACGCGCTCGCGATCGCCGCCGAAGGCTGCGATGTTTCGTCGCACCCATTCGAGCGCCGCGATCTGATCGAGCAGTCCATAGTTGCCCGAGGACTTCTTGGGTGACTCGGCTGTCAGCTCCGGGTGCGCAAGAAAGCCAAGCGGACCGACTCGATAGGCAATGGTCACAACCACGACGCCGCGTTGCGCCAGCTTGTCCCCCCAGTACAGCGGCATCGATGCCGATCCGTTCGTATAGCCGCCGCCGTAAATCCAGACCATCACGGGCAGGCGTTCATTCCCTGTCTTGGCAGGGGTCCAGATGCTCAGATACAGGCAGTCCTCGCTTGTCGCCGGCGGCTGCTCTCCAGGCATCGAGACACCTTTCTGCATGCACGCCGGTGCGAACGATGTGGCCTTGCGCAAGCCTTGCCACGGCACAACTGGCTGCGGTTCGCGCCAGCGCAGCTCGCCGAGAGGCGGAGCGGCGAACGGCACGCCCATATATATAGTGAGGCCGTCCTTCGTAACGCCTTCGAGGGCGCCCGATTCGATCACCGTGGGTCCCGCCCAGGTGCTCGCTGCAATCAGGCACAGCAGTGCCGCGACGCTCGTTCTACGCCAACTGCTCGACATCGACATTCTCCGTTGAGAGTTCGAAGCGAGTGTGAGGTGGGCGGAGCTGCAGACGTAGACCGGGGCGGCCCAGATTGGGAGCGGCTCGTCACAAAGGGATCAGTGGAGCAGGTTCGAGTCGTCGCGACACCCAGGAATTCAGCCGATCCAGGTACAGATAGATCACCGGCGTGGTGAACAGAGTGAGCGCCTGACTGACGAGCAACCCACCGACCAGCGTGAGCCCGAGTGGCCTGCGCAACTCCGATCCAGTGCCGTGCCCGAGCATCAGCGGCAGCGCGCCGAGCAGCGCAGCCATCGTCGTCATCATGATGGGTCGGAAGCGCAGCAGGCTCGCGTGGCGGATCGCTTCCTGCGGCGCGAGCCCTTGCTGCTCCGCTACGCGGGCGACATCGACCATCATGATGCCGTTCTTCTTGACGATGCCGATGAGCAGGATGACGCCGATCAGCGCGACCACCGACAGATCGGTGCGGAACAACATCAACGTCAGCAACGCCCCCAGGCCCGCCGATGGCAGCGTGGAGATGATGGTCAGCGGATGAATGTAGCTCTCGTAGAGAACTCCCAGCACGATGTAGATGGCCGCGATTGCCGCGAGGATCAGGTACGGCTGACTCGCGAGCGAATCCTGAAAGGCCTGCGCCGCGCCTTGAAAGCTCCCGGTGATGCTCTCGGGCATATGGATGCGCGTGACCGCTGCTTCGATCGCAGTGACCGCCTGACCCAGCGCCACGCCAGGCGCCAGATTGAACGAGAGCGTGACCGCGGGGAACTGTGCTTGATGCGCGACCGACAGGTAGGCGAGGGGATTCGTGTCGTAGCGCGCGAATGTCGAGAGCGGCACCGACTGACCCGTCGATGGCGAGGTGATGTAGATCTGCTGCAGCGTGGCCGGGTCGCCCTGCAGCCGCGGATCGATTTCCAGGATTACGCTGTAGCTGTTGAGCTGAGTGAAATACTGCGCCACCTGCCGCTGCCCGAATGCACTGTAGAGCGTCTGGTCGATGAGGTCGGGCGTAATGCCGAAGCGCGCAGCCTGATCGCGATCGATGGTCACTGTCAGCGTGCGTCCGCTCGTCTGCTGATCGCTTGCGACGCCGGTCAGCTCTGGCAGCGACTGCAGCTCCTGTTGCAGCCGCTGCGCCCAGGTATTCAGATCGCCGAGATCGGTCGCATGCAGCGTGTATTGATATTGCGTGCGAGCGGCGCGGCCGCCGAGATTCAGATCCTGCGCGGCCTGCAGGAACAACTTCGCGGCCGGCACTGCCGCCAGTCGGCCCTGCATGCGCGTGATGATCTGGTCTGCCGACGCCGTGCGCTCGCTGCGCGGTTTGAGAGTGATGAACACTTGCGCATTGTTCTGAGTCCGCCCGCCGCCGAGCGCCGCGCCCCAACCGGCTACGTCCGGATCGCTGCCGACGACGTCGGTGAGCGAACGGGTCAGACGCACCATCTCGGCGAAGGAGACATCCTGTGCGCCTTCTGCCGTTCCGGTGATGATGCCGGTGTCCTGCTGCGGAAAAAATCCTTTCGGTATCGCCAGCGCGAGCAGGATCGTCGCGGCGAAGCAGGCGAAGAACACGCCGAGCGTGAGCTGCCGGTGGAGCAGGGCGAAATCCAGAGCGCGGGCATAGCGTTCCTGGATGAAGTCGAAGGCGCGCTCCAGCGCGAAATAGAGCCTGTTGTGACGCTCATCGCTCTGCTTGCGCAGGAACCGCGAGCACATCACGGGCGTCAGGGTCAGGGACACGATCATCGAGATGAGAATGGCCATGGAAATCGTCACCGCCATCTCGCGAAACAGCCGGCCCAGAATGCCGCTCATCAGCAGCAGCGGGATGAACACCGCGACCAGCGAGATGCTCATCGCGAGGATCGTAAAGCCCACTTCGCGTGCACCCTGAATCGCCGCCTGCATCGGCGCCATGCCGTCCTCGATGTGGCGATGGATGTTCTCCAGCATGACGATGGCATCGTCGACGACGAAGCCGATCGCGATCGTCAGACCCATCAGCGACAGATTGTCGAGGCTGTAATCCAGCGCATACATCAGCGCCGCCGTGCCGAACAGCGCAAGCGGCACCGTAATGCTCGGAATCAAGGTCGCGGATACGTTGCGCAGGAACAGGAACATGACCATCACGACCAGCGCCACGGACAAGGACAGCGTGAGCTTCACGTCCGTCACCGAGGCACGGATGGTCTGCGTGCGATCGATGAGCTTGTGTATCTGAACTGCCTGCGGGAGCGCCGCTTTGATCTGCGCCAAGGCGGCATCGACGCGCGCGACGGTCGCGACCACGTTCGCGCCGGGTTCCTTGAACACGACCAGCAGGATGCCGGGCTTGCCGTCCTGCCACGCAGCCAGATACGTGTTCTCGGCGCCGTCGACAGCCTTGCCGATATCGCGAATGCGGACCGGCGCGCCGTTGTTGTACTTGACGATCACGTCGTTCCAGGGCGCGGCGCTGGTGAGCTGGTCGTTGTCGTAGATCGCGAGGTTGCGCCTGTCGCCATTCAACGAGCCTTTCGGCTCATTCACGCTGGCGGTCGTGATGGCCGTGCTGATGTCGCTCAGATCGACGCCGAGAGGCATCAGCTTCGCGGGATCCACCTGCACGCGCACCGCAGGTTTCTGCTGTCCGCCCAGGTTCACCTGCCCGACTCCTTCGATTTGCGAGAGCTGCTGGACCAGCACGTTCTCCGCGTAGTCGTCGACCTGCGTCAGCGGCAGCGTGTCGGATTGAACGGCGTAGATCAGGATCGGCGCGTCCGCGGGATTGACCTTGCGGTACGTCGGAGCGCTCGGCAGGTTGTGCGGCAGCTGACCGCTCGCGGCGGAAATGGCTGTCTGCACGTCCTGTGCAGCTGCATCGATGTCGCGATCCAGATCGAACTGCAGGGTGATCGACGTGCTGCCGAGATAGCTGGTCGAGGTCATCTGCGAGACGGCCGGAATCTGCCCCAGCTGTCGCTCGAGCGGAGCGGCGACGGTCGAGGCCATCGTCTCCGGGCTGGCGCCGGGCAGTGACGCCGAGACTTGAATCGTCGGGAAATCGACTTGCGGGAGCGGCGCCACCGGCAACAGTCGGTAAGCGGCAATTCCGGCGAGCAGCAGTGCCGCCATCAGCAACGACGTTGCAACCGGGCGCTCGATGAATGGCTGTGAAATATTCATCCGGCGAGCACCCGGGCGTGATCACCTGGTTGCAGTCGATACTGTCCGTTCGTTACGACGCGGTCGCCGGCGTGCAGGCCGGCGGCGATCTGAGCGACCCCGCCGATTTCTCGCACGACGGTCACTGGCCGCAAATCGACGGTGCCGTCGCGCGCGACGACATATGCGAACGCGCCTTTGGGCCCCTGTGAAATGGCGGACGACGGCGTCGTCAGGACGTTGTGCAGAACCTGCGTGACCACGCGAATGTCGACGAACTGTCCCGGCCACAGGCGCTGGCTCGCGTTCGGGAAGATGGCTTTCAGGCGCACCGTACCGGTCGCCGGATCGACACGATTGTCGATCAAGCCGACCGTGCCGCGATCGAGCTGCGTCTTGCTGTCGTCCAGTGCAATGACTTCGAGAGGTCCGCTCGCGAGTGCCGCGGTCAAATCGGGCAATTGCTGTTGCGGCACCGTGAACATCACTGCGATAGGCTGCAGTTCCGTGAGCACGACGATGCCACCGGTATCGCTCGCACGCACGATGTTGCCCTCATCCACGAGTCGAAGTCCGGTGCGGCCGCTGAACGGCGCGACGATCGATGTGTAGGCTAGCTGGATCTTCGCTGACTCGATTGCGGCCCGATCTGCCTTGACCTGCGCGGTGAGCTGAACGACCTGGGAGCGCGCCGTATCGAGTGTCTGCTTGCTCGTATAGTCTTCCGGCGACAACGTCGCATAACGCTGCACGTCGCGGCGCGCGTTATCGAGTTGCGCCTCGTCCTGAGCCAGCTTCGCTTGCGACTGTTCGAGTTGCGCCCGATAGGGTGCCGGATCGATTTGCGCCAGCAGATCGCCGGCTTTGACCTGGCTGCCTTCGGCGAATGCGATCTTCTGCAGTTGCCCATCGACACGCGTCGTCACCGTCGCGGTTCGCGCGGCTTGTGCGGTCCCGATTGCATCGATGTACAAGGGCAGGTCCACACGCGCGGCGAGCGCGGCCTCGACCGGGATCGGCGGGGGCTTGCGCGAGACAGCGTCGGCTTCCGCGGTGCCCATACGTCGGTAGAGGAATGCGAGCGAGATGGCGGCAATCGCCAGGCCCATGGCGACCGCAATACGTCGGGAACACCTGTAGATCATGACTTCACCTCGGGCTGAGCCTGCCAGCCACCGCCAAGCGCCTTGTACAAGCTGACTTCGGCTTGCAGGTGCGCAAGCTTTGCCTGGACCAGTGCATCCTCCGCCGCGAACACAGCGTTCTGCGCAGTGAGGACGGTGATCAGATCGATCGTGCCCGCGCGCAGCTGCGCGATCGAAATGTCATACGCTCTTTGTGCCGCGGCGGTGGCTCGCTGCTGCCGGCTTTCCTCCTCCGCAAAATGGCCGACACCTGCAAGCGCGTCCTCGACATCTGCGAAGGCCGAGACTGCGGCTTTTCTGTACAGCTGTACGAGCTCGTCATAGCGCGCCTGCGACTTCTGGTACTGACCTCGCAGCTGCCCGCCTTCGAATATCGACTGCGTGATGCCGGCGGCCAGCGCGAACAGCGTGCTTTGCGGGCTGAGAAGATGAGCCAGCGCGACGCTCGCAACGCCGCCCTCGGCTGTGAGCTGCACGCTCGGCAGAAATGCAGCGTGCGCCACCGCGACGTTCGCATTCGCCGCAACGAGCTGGGCTTCGGCTTCCGCTACATCGGGACGCCTCGACAGCAGCTGTGACGGGATTCCGGCGGATATCGGCGGAGCAGCGAGATCTGCGAGGCTGCCGTCGGCAAGATCGAGCGACTCCGGAAATGCACCCGTGAGTAGCGCAAGCGCGTCCGTGCTCTGCTGCAGCTGGGCCTCGAGCGGCGGGATGCGCGCGTTCGCGCTGGCAACCGCTGCTTCCTGTTGCGCGACGTCGAGCGCTGAGCTGACGCCCGCCGCGACTCGCGCCTGCAGGATCTTCAGCAGTCGTTCCGCGCTCGCGAGATCGTTCGTGGCGATGTTGATCTGGTCATGCAGCGCCAGAGCCTGGAAGTACGTCAGCGCGACGCTGCTGTCGATCGAGAGCCCGATCGTCGCGCGATCGTAACGGCTCGCAAGAGCCGTGGCGCGAGCGGCTTCAGCGCCTGCGCGGTTCTTTCCCCAGAAGTCGAGCTCATAGCTTGCAGCGATCAGTGCCTGTGACTCTCGCGCCGGCACTTGTCCGTGCGCCCACTGAGCATCGAACCCGACCGAGGGGAAGAGCGGCGCGTGGGCGATCTGGACATCTGCGTCGGCTTGGCGGATTCGATCGCTTGCGGCGGCGAGATCGAAGTTGTGCTGCTGAGCCTGCAGCATCAACGTATCGAGTTGTGCAGCCCTGAACCCGCGCCACCAATCTACCGCCGGCCACTCGGGAGACGTGAGCTCATCAGCGTTGCGCCAGTCGTCCGGCCCTGCGAGTGATGGCCGCTCGTAGCGTTGAGTAGTGCTGCATGCGCAGAGCACGGTTGCGACCGCACCGGCGAGAAGCATGCTCCGAGCGGCGAGCGACGTGCTCACGGCAGGGCCAACATTGCAATGGCTACATAGCGGTTCGTGCTGCTCATCAGAGTCCCCTCAGGTGCCTTCACTGTGATCAGCGAAGGTTTCCGAGGGATTTCGCGGCATCGACTTCGAGCTACAAATGAAATGGTCGATAGCCCACGCGCGGCCGCGCGGCCGGAACTTTCCTCCCTAAGCTGCAGCGGCGCTGTGCCTTTCGGCTTCCCATCCCTTGCACGCTAGCAGCACAGTGCGTGGCACGGCTCGCTCGCCACTCGCGTAGTAGGCAACCTGACGCCGTGACAAACCGAGCGCCGTCGCGGCGTCGCTGAGGCTCAATCCGTGGCGCCAGCGCCAACGGATGAACTCGAGAGCGTCCAGGTGCCCGTTCTGCTCGAGCGACATCTCCCAGAGGCGGGCGGCGCCCATGTCGATCGCACCGGGCCACACGACCGCATGGCCGCCCTGGCCCTTCGCAGCGCGCGCGAAGACCGACTCGGTCCGCAACGGCCGCAGTCCTTTCAGCCGCCGCACCGGCTCACTCAAATCGACGACCATCGTCTTCCCGCTCACCCAGCGCAGACGCAACTTGTATTGCCCGCCGTGTTTCACGCTTGCGATGCGAATGGCCTTGGTGTCGCTCATGACTCTTCCTCCGCGTACGCCTGCCAACGCGAGCGCAGCACCGCCCCTTCCGCGTTATGACGTGAAAGTGGAGGCGGCGATCCGCTTCGGTGCTGCCGGCACGCGATCGCTTACGGTCATGACGCACGATAGCGAAGGGCTCGAAGCAGCGCGCGTCGGGGTCTTCAACGTCGCGCCGCCGCCGGCCAATCCCTATCCGCGCATCACGACGCGGGCTTGTTCGCACGCAGGTCCGATTTCTTGCCGGCGATCCGCCGACGCGCTACTTCGGCCAGGTCACGGTGGAAAATCCGGGCAGCGAGGCGCTCAGCTACGACTGGACGTACTCGGCTTACCTCTTTGAAAGCAGCGTCGTGCCGGACTCGGAACGGGTTTCACATACGACCGGGCCGAACTACGACTTCGACGCCAGCCGCTTCACCGTTGGCGTGGCGCCGATCCGCTGCATTCTGTCCGTTCGAGTGAATGCGCCGGAACCGGCGCGCAGCAAGACACTGAATGTCTGGAGCGGCCGCTGTATCAACTATCCGTCCGGGATCAATTGATCGATAATCCTCGCAAGAACGATTCCAAACTCTTCTTGCGAGGGCCCCTCGATGTTCAAACGGATCGCGCTCGCCAGCGCCTGTCTGGCATTGATCGGAGCGACAGCCGGTGCGGCCGATGCCGGCGGCATGAAAAAGCGCGCCATCGCGGGCGTCGAGGCACGCGCGAAACTCGCGCAGCAGATCAACGACTCCGTGTTCAGTTTCGCTGAGCTCGGCTATCAGGAAGTCGAAACCTCGCGCTATCTCACCACGCTGCTCGAGCAGAACGGCTTCAAGATCGAGCGCGGCGTGGCAGGCATCCCGACTGCATGGACCGCGCGCTGGACGAACGGCAACGGCGGGCCGGTCATCGCGCTCGGCTCGGACATCGATTGCATCCCCAAGGCGTCGCAGAAGCCGGGCATTCCCTGGCACGAGCCGATGATCGAAGGGGCGCCGGGCCATGGCGAGGGACACAACTCGGGACAGGCGGTGAACGTCGTCGCGGCGCTCGCCGTGCAGGAGATCATGCGTCGCTCGAATGTTGCCGGCACCTTGATGTTATGGCCGGGCGTTGCCGAAGAGTTGCTCGGCGCCAAAGCGTACTTCGTGCGAGATGGGGTGTTCGGCGGCGTCGACGCCGTCATCTTCACGCACGTCGATGACAAATTCGGAGTGTCGTGGGGCCAGCCGCGCGGAACCGGTCTCGTATCCGTCGAGTACACGTTCCATGGCGAGGCTGCGCATTCGGCGATGGCACCGTGGCGCGGTCGCAGCGCTCTCGATGCTGTCGAGCTGATGGACATGGCGTGGGACAAGCGGCGCGAGCACCTGCGCCCCGAGCAGCGCTCTCACTACGTGATCACCGATGGCGGCGATCAGCCGAACGTAGTGCCGTCGGTCGCTTCGGTCTGGTACTACTTTCGCGAACAGTCGTTCGATGCCATCCAGAAGAACTTCGGGCTCGGCAACAAGATGGCCGATGCTGCCGCCGCGATGACCGATACGACCGTCACGCGGCGTATCCGCGGCGCCGCGGCTCCCCAGCATTTCAACAAACCGATCGCCGAAGCCGCCGACCGCAACGTTCAGGCGGTCGGCCTGCCGGTGTGGAGCGACGACGAGCAGGCGTTCGCGAAAGCCGTGCAGAAGAATCTCGGCACGAAGGAGGAGGGTCTCACGACCAAAGTCGACGGCCTGAAGCCACCGCCGGCCGAACCGCTCAGCGGCGGCTCCGATGACATCGGCGATGTGTCGTGGACAGTGCCGACCATAGTCGTGCGCTATCCGGCCAACATCCCCGGCTTGCCGGGCCACCATTGGGCCAATGCGATCGCGATGGCGACGCCGATCGCGCACAAGGGCGTAGTGGCTGGCTCGAAGGTCGTAGCGATGACCACTCTCGATCTGCTGACCAGCGAGAAGCTGCGCAGCAGCGCGCGCGACTATTTCACCAACGTCCAGACGAAGGATCAGAAGTACGTTCCGATCCTCGGTGCCGAGGACCGGCCCGTGATCGAGATGAACGCCGACACGATGGCGCGCTATCGCGAGCAGCTCAAAAAGTACTATTACGATTCGAGCCGCTACGACACCTATCTCGATCAGCTCGGCATCAAGTTCCCGACGTTGAGCAAGGAATGAGCATGAATCACGGCCGTCCGTTGCAGCTGATGCTGAGTTCCGTGCTCATCCTGCTGGTGTCGAGTTGTGGCTCGGGGCGGCACGGGCAGGAAGCCCGCGCGCAGATGGCCGCTCAGTCGGAGCCTCCGGCCGGCTATCTGCCGAAGGAAGCGGTGCCCGACAGCCTGGCCTTGCTACCGCCACCGCCAGCCGCAGGTTCTACCGCTGTCGCGAATGACGAGGAAGTGCACAAGAGTGCGGCAGCTCTGCGCGACACGCCGCGCTATCGGCTTGCTGCACTGGACGCGGAGTTGATCTTTCCGCGAGCGGCCGATGCCTTCGTGTGTACGTTGGGTGCGCGAATCGACGAGCAGCACACGCCGCGGCTTTATCGTCTGCTGCAACGAACTCTGCTCGACTCCGCAGTTTCGACCGCAGGCGCGAAGAACCGATACATGCGGACGCGCCCGTTCGCAGCTTACGAGGAGCCTACGTGCGCACCGCAGGACGAGGCTCGGCTGCGCAAGAACGGGTCGTATCCGTCCGGCCACGCGACGGTCGGCTGGGTCTGGGCGTTGATCCTCGCGGAAGTCGATCCGGCGCGTGCCGATGCGATCCTCGCGCGCGGCCGTAGCTATGGCGAGAGCCGTCTCGTGTGCAACGTGCATTGGCAGAGCGACATCATCGAAGGCGGCTTCTTGGGCGCGGCAGTAGTCTCGCAATTGCACGCAGTGGCAGAGTTTCGCCAGGACATCGAGGCCAGCCGTCGCGAGCTTGCAGAAGCACGCGCAAAGAATCTGGCGCCGGGCCGCGACTGCGCCATGGAAGCCGCAGCGCTGTCGCAGAAGATCCCGGGCGTGCTTTAAGCGCGAGCAAGCTCCAGGTCCAGTTCCGCCTTCAGGTTCTCGAGGTCTCGCGAAATCGTTGCGACTGCGAGCAGGCGTCCGCCGCGTTCGAAGCGGATGGTGCAGTCGCGCTGCTCGAGGTCGCCGTCGATGCGGACCTGGTCCCACGCGGATGCGTGGCCCACGTAGTTGATGGTGACATCGAACTGTTGAGTCCAGAAGAAGGGGACAGCAGTGAACCGCTCGCGCGCACCCAGCATGTTGCGTGCGACAGTTTCGCCCTGGCGCTGCGCCACGACCCAATGCTCCACGCGCAGGCGTTCGCCGCTGCGGCTGTCGGGCCAGGCAGCAATGTCGCCGGCGGCGTAGATTCCGTTCGCGGAAGTCATGAGGTACTCGTCCACAGTCACGCCATTGTTCACAGTCATCCCTGCGGCGCGCGCGAGGTCATCGACAGGGCGAACGCCCGCGCCGACCACGACGAAGTCCGCGTCCAGTGTCGTCCCATCGCCGAGGATCACCGTCCGTCCTGCGATGCGCTCGATCGAAGTCCCGAGATGGAAAACGATGCCGCGGGACTCGTGCAGCCTGCGCAGAAATCCACCCACTTGCTCACCCAGCACCCGCTGCAGCGGCACTGAGTCGCGACCGACGATGTGTACGTCCAGTCCGCGAGTACGCAGGGACGCAGCGGCTTCCATCGCAATGAAGCTCGATCCCAGCAACACGACGCGCTGCGCGGCAGCGGCATGCTCGATGATCGCGCGACAATCCTTCACCGACCTCAGGTAAAGCACGCGGTCCGGTTCAGCGCCGACAATCTGCACTCGGACCGGGGTTGCACCCGTAGCAAGCAGCAATCGATCGAAAGACAGTTCGCGCCCGCTCTGCAACGTCAACTTCCGCTGACTTGCATCGAGCCCGCGCGCGGCAGTGCCGAGCACGAGGTCGATCTCATTGTCTCGATAGAACTCTTCGGAACGCAGCGGCAGCCAGTCTTCCGGCGCAGTGCCCGCGAGATAGTCCTTGGAAAGGTTCGGGCGATCGTAGGGAGCGTCCGCGTCGGCACTCACCAGCGTCAGCGCGCGCTGATAACCGGCGCGCCGCAGTTTCAGTGCTGCGGCCAGTCCGGCTGCACCGCCACCGACGATGATGACGGATTCTGGCTGTGACTCTGCAGCGCGTTGTGACGTGCGAATGCGCTCCAGCTTGTGTCGCACGATGATGCGACCGTCCTGCTGCTCCACCTGCCAGCGATCGAGCGGATCGAGCGCAGGGCCGCGCTCCACCATGCCCGTTCTCACGTCGAAGCATGCGTGGTGCCAGGGGCAGCGGACGGTGCAGTCCACCAGCAGGCCCTCGACGAGGTGGCCGTGGTAGTGCGTGCACAACGCGGCAACTGCAAAGTATTCCGAGCCGCGCTTGACGACCAGCACTTGCTCCGCGCCGACGCGACCGACGAGCATCGGGCGTTGCTCGAAGTCTGCCGCCGCGACGCCCCGTTCCAGATCCGGCAAGTTGTCAGTCATGGCTGTAACCTCCAAGGAAGCGCGGGCCTCAGCGGAAGCTACCAGCCTCGATCGTTGTTGCAATGCCGTTTCGGTGGGTGGTCAGCGGCGCCTTACTTCTGTTCCGGATACCAGAACTTCATGTGACAGCTCTCGCAGACCTGATCGAGGGCACCGGAGACTTCGAACAGCTTGGCCGCGTCCTTGGCTTTCGCCGCGGCGCCGATCTGCTCCATCGACCCGGCAAGCGCCTGCGACATTGCCCGGAACCCTGCTGGATCCTTGTCGATCAGCGCCTGCACCTGCTTTGCGCCCAGCGCGCCGGAGTTACCTTCGCCCTCGATCTTCATTCCCGGAGCTGCTGCCTGGACGTGATCGGCCTGCGCCAGAGTCTGGGACGCCTGCCGCACCTTCGTGGCGGCGTCGATGATCCTGGTCCAGTCGGCGGCAGCAAGCTTGGAGGCATCGGGATTGCCCTGGTCGTCCTGCGCCTGATTGCCGATATCCCAGACGACCTGCGTCTGCACCGCCACGACGTTCTTCATGAGGTCGTGGAGATCCGCCGGCGCTGCGGCCGAGTGGACCTCATGAGGGGCGACCAGCATCGCGCTACAGCCCAGGACACAGGCAAAGGGTTTCATGGACAGCCTCGTTGGTTTGAAGGAGCACGCCGCGCAACTGACGATTCTGCCGAAGTGGGCAGCAGGTGTCTGATTACATTTGTGTAAACCGCTTGCACGAACTTCTACTAAGATGGCAGCGCCGGTCCAATCGATTACCCGAGAGATCATCGCCATGAAATCGCGTCTCGTGCTGCTGACTCTTGCTACGGCTGCTTGGTGCGCTCCCGTACCGATCCTGGCGGCCGACAGTACAACCGGCCCGCAGATGATCGATGCTTTCGAAGGGCTCTTTGGCGTGCATCAGGGTCAGCGCCGCAATCACATCAAGGGCACGTGCGCAGCGGGCGAGTTCGTTGGAACGAAGGATGCGGCGGCGTTGAGCAGCTCAGCGCTGTTTTCGGGCAAGACCATTCCGGTGGTCGCGCGCTTTTCGCTCGGCGGCGGTAATCCCGAAATCCCCGACGCGGCGCCGGCGCCGCGCGGCATGGCACTCGAGTTCCGGATTCCCGGCGGCTCTTTGCAGCACATCACGATGATCGACACTCCGATCTTCGCTGCGGCGTCACCAGCCTCGTTCCGCGAAGCGCTCGTGGCTGCGAAGCCGGATCCAAGGACGGGCAAGCCCGACCCGGAAAAATTGAAGGCCTATGCCGCCACGCATCCCGACGCGCTGGCTTTGCGGGAGTACAACAGCGGACACAAGCCGACAGCGAACTTCTATCAGACCACTTACTTCAGCGTTCATACGTTCAAGTTCGTCGACGCGAAGGGCACCGAGCATCCAGTGCGCTGGCGCTTCGTGCCGCGCGATGGCACGAAGGAGATGACGGCCGAGGAGTTGCAGGCTGCGCCTCGGGACTTCCTCGAAAAGAATCTCATCGCGCGCACGGCCAAGGGACCGGCACTGTGGGACATGGTCGTCTACGTCGGCGAGCCCGGTGATCCGCAGGACAACGCGACGCTGGCCTGGCCGGAGAGCCGCAAGCATTTCAAGGCGGGCACGCTCTCCATCACGCAGGCGGCTGCGCAGCAGAAGGGCCAGGCGTGCGAGCCGATCAATTTCGATCCATTGGTGATGGCTGATGGCATTCGGCCCACCAACGATCCGATCCTGCTGTTTCGCTCGCCGGCCTACGCGGTCTCGTTCGGCAAGCGCAGGTCCGACCAATGACTGAGCCGCTGCTGCGCGGGAAGCGCGTCGCGGTAACCGGCGCCTTCGGCGCATTGGGTGTAGTCGTGATGAAGGCGGTCGCAGACGCCGGGGCGAGCGTCGCCGGGATCGTCCACTCGTCTGTCAGCAAGGCGCCGGCGCAACTCAGCGGCTTTGCTTTGTTTGGCGATGCGGACATCAGCGACGCGCGCGCTGCCGATACGACGCTGCGCGCGGTCTCGCAGAAGCTCGGCGGACTCGACGCGCTGGTGAACATCGCAGGCGCCTTCCGATGGGGGAAAGTTGCGGACAGCGGCCCGGATGTGTGGGAGCAGATGCACAGGACGAATCTGCTGACCGCAGTCAATGCCACGCGCGCTGCCTTGCCATTGATGAGTGCGAACGCACGTGTCATCTGCATCGGCGCTGCCGGCTCGCTGAAGGCAGGTGCTGGCATGGGCCCCTACGCGGCGTCGAAAGCCGGCGTGGCAAAGCTCGTTGAAGCGTTGGCAGAAGAGGTCAAGGACCGCAGCATCACAGTCAATGCCATCCTGCCGAGCATCATCGACACGGCTGCGAATCGCGCCGACATGCCCAAGTCGGATTTCTCGCGCTGGGTGCAGCCGGAACAGATTGCGGAGCTGATCGTCTTCTTGTTATCGGATCGTGCGAGCGCAATCACCGGCGCGCTCATCCCGATCACCGGCCGGGTTTGATCGACGACAACTCTATTGCGGGACGCCTTCTTGTGCGGTGAGCGCCGCACGCACGCCGGCGTCTGCCTGCATGCGCTCGAAGAATCGCTGCAGATTGTCCAAGCCGCCCGCATCGATCGAGAGACGGCGTGCCCAGCGGACCATCACGAACAGGTACGGATCGGCGATCGATCTGTCGTCGACGAGCCAATCCCGGCCGCGCAGACGGTTGTCGAGCAGCTCGAGATAGCTGCGAACCCGCGCCCGCGCGGTGTCCGCGAGGATCCCGGCTGCCGCCGGGTCGGGATGAAAACGGCCCGGCCCGAAGATCGGCTTGAACGCCGGATGCACGTCGGAGTTGAGAATGCCGAGCCAACGCATCACCTCGGCGCGGCCGCGCGCAGTGCCGTCCCCGTACAAGCGTGCCTTCGGATGCTGCTCGGCGAGATACCCCAGAATGGCGACATTCTGCGTGAGCACGAAATCGCCATCGACCAGCACCGGCACCGCGCCACTGGGATTCAGAGCGAGGAACTCCGGCGATTTCAGCCCCTCCCGATCGAGCTTGACGGCTTCATACGGAGCACCGATCCACTCGAGCACGATGTGATCGGCGAGCGCGCACGAGCCGGGGAAGTAATAGAGCTTCATGGGATCCCATGTAAAGCATTCATGAACGACAGTGGATGATACCCTCGTCTAATCGTGCCTGCGTAGCGCGTCTGCTGAGATCCGCTGAAGTCGCCCGGCGGCATCGCGCGATTGCTGAGCGCCAGGCAAGACTGATGTGGAGCGAAGCCGATTTATCGGCGGACGGCCCCGCGCCACCATGTCACGCATGAGCACCCGTAAAGCAATTGTAGTCGCCGCGTTTCTGGCCCTGGCATCGATACGTGTCTTTGCCGCCGACGCAGCGCAGTCCCCGCCGGCCAATCCGGAACAGATGAACCGGATGGGTCTGCTCTATGCAACCGGAACAGGCGTGCCGAAGGACTATGTCGCCGCGCTCGCCTGGTATCAGCGCGCGGCGGAAAGCGGTTCGACCAGCGCGATGAACAACATCGCGACGATGTATTTCCACGGCCTGGGTGTGCCGCAAAGCTACGAAGAGACCGTGAAGTGGCTGCGACTTGCGGTCAAGCAGGGCGATGCGACCGCGCAGAACCGCTTGGGCGCGATGTACGACGATGGTCTGGGAGTCGCCAAGGACGCTCATGAGGCGTTCGAGTTGTTCAGCCTTGCCGCGAACCAAGGATTTGCGCCGGGGATGGCGAATCTCGGGCGCGCCTACGCGCGCGGCACCGGCGTAAAACGCGATGACTTACGTGCCTACGCACTCATCAGTGCAGCTGTCGAAATCGGCGTGCGGCAGAGTGAGCGCGACGCCGCGCTGTACGAGCTCGGTGCGCTGTCACAGCGACTCGATGCGAAGCAGGTGGAGCGAGCACAGGCCGACGCTCACGTTCTGGTCGAGGCGCGCTCGAAGGAAGCTTCCGCTCGCGAAGTGACCGCGCAGAACGCCTACAGTCTCTGATCGGAGGGAGTCGTCGCTAGCCTTCGATCGGATCGTGCCAACCGCCCGGCGGCGTAACGCTCCCGACTTCCTTCGGTCCCCACGTGCCGGGCTCGTAGTCGTAGAGCGGAGTACCGGCTTGCACGACCGGGTCGACGATCCGCCACGCTTCCTCGATGTAGTCCTCACGCGCGAACAGGGTCCGGTCGCCTTCCATCGCGTCGGTGAGCACGCGCTCGTAGGCGTCGATGTCGTTAGAACCGGGAGCCCGGCTCGCCAGCAGCTCCGTCCTCGTGCCTTCGCCCTTGTCTTCGGGATCCATGACGTTCACGCCCATGGCGAGCTCGACGACCGGGCTGATGCGAAAGCGCAGATAGTTGGGCGCAGGGCGCGCCGGAAACAGCGCGGGCGGACGGCGTAGACGCGCATAGACTTCGGTGCACGTCACGGGCAGCGACTTGCCGGCGCGGATGAAGAAGGGCACGCCCTGCCAGCGCCAGCTGTCGATGCCCAAACGCAACGCTGCGAACGTCTCTACCTTCGAATCGGCCGCGACGCCCGGCTCCTGGCGATAGCCACGGAGCTGACCTCGCACGAGATCGCGCTGCTCGATCGGCGCGATCGACTTCAGCACCTTCACCTTTTCGTCGCGGATGGATTCGGCGTCGATGCGCGCCGGCGGCTCCATCGTGAGCACGGCGAGCACCTGGAACAGATGGTTCTGCACGACGTCGCGGATGGCCCCGGTCTGTTCGTAGAAGGCACCGCGGCCCTGGACCCCGAAGTCCTCCGCCATCGTGATCTGCACGCTCTCGATGTGTTGACGGTTCCAGAAAGATTCCAGGAACGCGTTGTTGAAGCGAAAGAACACCATGTTGCGCACCGGCCCCTTGCCGAGGTAATGGTCGATGCGAAAGATGTGCTGCTCGTCGAAGGTCTGCAGCAGGATGCGATTGAGGGATTGCGCGGAAACGAGGTCACGGCCGAACGGCTTCTCGACGATGACCCGCGCACCGTCGGGTGCGCCACCCGCCTGCGCCAGATTCTCGACGACCACGCCGAACAGCGCGGGCGGGATCGCCAGGTAGTGGGCGGGATGCGATGCCTTGCCGAGGAGCTTGCGCAGCGAGGCAAAGGTCCCGGCGTCGGCATAGTCGCCATCGACGTAGCGCAGCTGCTGCATGAGTTTCTCGAATGCGATTGCATCGAGTCCGCCGTGCTTCTCGACGCTCTCGCGAGCCCGCGCCTGCAGTTGTTCGAGCCCCCAGCCGCTCTTGGCGACGCCGATGACCGGAACATCCAGCACGCCGCGCTTCACCATCGCCTGCAGCGCCGGGAAAATCTTCTTGTACGCGAGATCGCCGGTTGCACCGAAGAAGACCAGCGCGTCGCACGCCTCAGTCTTCATCCCGGCTTCTCTTCATGGCCGCCGAACTGGTAGCGCATCGCCGACAGGATCTTGTCCTGGAAGGTCGAGTTGCCGCGCGAGCTGAAGCGCTCGTACAAAGCAGTCGTGAGCACGGGAGCGGGCACTCCTTCGTCGATCGCAGCCTGGATCGTCCAGCGTCCTTCACCGGAATCGGACACGCGGCCGGCAAATCCGTCGAGCGCGGGATCCTTCGCGAGGGCGACAGCGGTCAAGTCGAGGAGCCACGAAGAGATCACGCTGCCGCGCCGCCAGACTTCGGTGACGTCTGCCACGTCGATGTCGTACTGATAGTGCTCGGGATTGCGCAGCGGCGCAGTCTCGGCGTCCGCCTCGCGTGCGTGCTTGCCCGCGTTCGCGCCGCGCAGCACGCCGAGACCTTCGGCATAGGCCGCCATGATTCCGTACTCGATACCGTTGTGGACCATCTTGACGAAGTGGCCAGCGCCGTTCGGTCCGCAGTGAAGATAACCGCGCTCAGCAGTGCCGTTGAGCTTCTCGCGTCCGGCTGTACGCTCGATGCTGCCGCTGCCGGGCGCCAGCGTCGCGAAGATCGGATCGAGGCGTTGCACGACATCGTGCTCACCGCCGATCATCATGCAGTAGCCTCGCTCGAGCCCGAACACGCCGCCGCTCGTGCCGACGTCGACGTAATGAATATCTCGCGCGGCCAGTGCCTTCGCACGGCGGATGTCATCGATGTAGTGCGTGTTGCCGCCGTCGATCAGGATGTCGCCTGGATCGAGATGCGGCAGCAGCTGGTCGATGGTTTGGTCCACGAAGGTGACTGGCACCATGAGCCACAGCGCACGGGGCTTATCGAGTTTCCCGACCAGCTCGCCGAGCGAAGCTACACCGACCGCACCGTACCTGGTGTATTCCTGGACTGCTTTCGGTGCCACGTCGAAGACGACGCAGCCGTGACCGCCTTTGAGCAGACGGCGCACCATGTTGCCGCCCATGCGGCCCAAACCAATCATGCCGAGTTGCATCACTGACTCCTGAGATTCCGATAGCGGCGGATCAGCGCGTTGGTGGAGCTGTCGTGGGTCAGCTCGGGTGCCCGCTCGGCGCTGAGCTCGCCGAGGATCCGCTTCGCGAGCACCTTGCCGAGCTCCACGCCCCATTGGTCGAACGAGTCGATCTGCCAGATCACGCCTTGCGTGAAGACGATGTGCTCGTACAAAGCGACGAGCGTGCCGAGCGCTGTTGGCGTGAGCCGTTCGAGCAAGAGCATGTTCGACGGTCGATTGCCCTCGAAGACACGATGCGGGACCAGCCAATCCGGCGAGCCCTCGGCCTTCACTTCCTCGGGCGTCTTGCCGAAAGCGAGCGCCTCGCCTTGCGCGAGCACGTTGGCGAGCAGCATGTCGTGCTGTTGTCCCAAAGGATTGAGCGTCTGCGCGAAGGCGATGAAGTCGCACGGGATCAGCCGCGTGCCCTGATGAATGAGCTGATAGAAGGAGTGCTGCCCGTTGGTGCCGGGTTCGCCCCAGTAGATCGGACCGGTGTCGTAGCGAACGCGCCGGCCGTCGAGCGTTACGTGCTTGCCGTTGCTCTCCATCGTGAGTTGCTGCAGGTAGGCGGGGAAGCGACGCAAGTACTGCTCGTACGGCAGCACAGCGACCGTCTGTGCGCCGAAGAAGTTGGCGTACCACAAGCCGAGCAGGCCCATCAGCACCGGCAGGTTGCGGGCGAACGGCGCCGTGCGGAAGTGCTCATCCATCGCGTGGAAGCCGGCGAGCAGCGCACGGAAGTGCTCCGGACCGATCGCGAGCATCGTCGACAGGCCGATCGCCGAGTCCATCGAGTAGCGCCCGCCGACCCAATCCCAGAACTCGAACATGTTCGCGGTATCGATGCCGAATTTCGCGACTTCGGCAGCATTGGTGGAAACGGCCACGAAGTGCTTGGCGACAGCTTTGCTGTCGCCGCCGAGACCCTGCAGCGACCAGGCGCGAGCAGCCTGCGCGTTGGTCATCGTCTCGAGCGTCGTGAAAGTCTTGGAGGACACGATGAACAGCGTCTGCGCCGGATCGAGATAGCGGACGGCTTCGGCGAAGTCGGTGCCGTCGACGTTGGAGACGAAGCGGAAAGTCATGGCGCGCTCGCTGTACGACTTGAGCGCTTCGTAGGCCATCACGGGTCCGAGATCCGAGCCGCCGATGCCGATGTTGACGATGTTGGCGATGCGCTGGCCCGTATGGCCTTTCCAGGTGCCGCTGCGGACGCGATTCGCGAAGTCGCTCATCTTGCCGAGCACCGCGTGCACCTGCGGCACGACGTTCTCGCCATCCACGCGAATGGCTGCGCCCTGCGGAGCACGCAGCGCCGTGTGCAGCACGGCCCGGTTCTCGGAGACGTTGATGCGCTCGCCGCCGAACATGGCATCGATGCGCTCTCGCAGGCCCGACTCTTCTGCAAGCTGCAGGAGCAGCGACAACGTCTCGTCGGTGACGCGGTTCTTCGAGTAATCCAGATGGATTCCGGCGGCGTCGAGCGTCAAGCGCTCCCCGCGCTTGGGATCATCGGCAAACAGCTTGCGAAGATGCAACGGAGCAATGCGCTTGTAGTGCGCTTGCAGCGCCTCCCAGGCGGGGCGCTCGGGAAGCGGCAGAATATTGGTCGTCATGCGACCGTCCTAGCTCGCTTGCGCGAGCGATGAGCCCTTGGAGGCGATGACGCCGAGCAGGTTGTTCCACGAATCGACGAAGGACGCAGCGCCGTCGTCCTGCAGCTTCACGGCGAGTGCAGCGAGGTCGACGCCGGCCTTGCGGAAATCGCCGAGCATTTTCTCGGCGTCGCCGGCGTCAGTGCGCAGCTCCGGTCCCAGCTCGCCGTGATCGGCGAAAGCCTTCAGCGTGTTCTCGGGCATCGTGTTGATCGTTAGCGGTGCGACCAGCCCTTTGATGTAGAGAACGTCGGACGCCTTGGGATCTTTCGTGCCCGTGCTCGCAAAGAGCAGCCGCTGCGGCCGTGCACCCGCATTGAGCACGCGACGCCAGCGCGAGGATTGCAGCAAGTGCGAGTAGCCGCGATACGCCTGATGTCCGATCGCAAGTCCGAGTGTGTTGGTGAGCGCATCGGGCACCTTGCCCGCGACTGCGACGTCCCAGCGGCTGAGAAAGATCGACGCCACGGATGCAACGTCCGGATTCAGATTCGCTTCGATTCTGCGCTCGATACCGCGCAGCCAGGCTTCGGCTGCCGCCCGATAGTGCTCGACGGAGAACAGCAGCGTCACATTGATCGGCACGCCAGCGAAAATCGCTTCCTCGATCGCGGGCAAGCCTTCAGCGGTGCCGGGAATCTTGATGAAGACATTGGGCCGGTTGGCGCGCGCATGCAGCTCCAGCGCCTCGCGCAACGTCGTTTTCGCGTCGCGAGCGAGCAGCGGCGAGACTTCGAGCGAGACCCAGCCGTCGACGCCGGCGGTCCGCTCATGCACCGGACGAAACAGATCGGCGGCGCGGGTGATGTCCTCCAGCGCAATCTCGAAGAACAGCTTCTCGCCGGACAGGCCGTTGCGCAGCCGCGCACGGATCGACTCGTCATAGGCCGTGCCTTTCTTGATCGCCTGGTCGAAGATCGTCGGGTTCGAAGTGAGCCCGGTGATCGACCATTCGCTGATGTAGCGCGCGAGCGTACCGCTCGTCAGCAGATCGCGCGTGATGTTGTCGAGCCACAGACTCTGGCCGGCTCGCGACAGTGCTTGGGTGGGATTCATGGTGACCTCAGGGATTCGGAGACGATCTGTTGAGCCTCGGCGATCAGTTGTTGCAGGTGACGGGTGTCGCGGCTGCTCTCTGCATAGATCTTGTAGAGATTCTCGGTACCGGAGGGACGCGCGGCGAACCAGCAGCTTTCCGTCACGACTTTGAGTCCGCCGATCGGCGCGTCGTTCCCCGGCGCGCGAGTCAGCTTCGCGATGATCGGCTCGCCGGCCAGCGACGACGCTCGCACCGATTCGGGGGAGAGCTTCGCAAGCCGGGCCTTCTGTTCCGGCGTCGCCGGTGCATCGATGCGCGTGTAGTGCGGAGTGCCGAACTGCGTGGTGAGGCCCCAGTAATACTCACCGGGCTCCTTGTTGGTGCGCGCAGTGATCTCGGCGGCGAGCAGCGCGAGGATGATTCCATCCTTGTCGGTGGTCCACACCGTTCCATCCCGGCTCAGGAAACTCGCGCCGGCGCTCTCTTCACCGCCAAAGCAGACCGAGCCGTCGAGCAACCCTGGCGCGAACCATTTGAATCCGACCGGCACTTCGAGCAGGCGACGTCCTGCTGCCGCAACCACACGGTCGATCATGCTGCTCGAGACCAGCGTCTTGCCGACCGCCACGTTCGGGCTCCAATCCGGACGAGCGTTGAGCAGATAGTGGATCGCGACCGCGAGATAGTGGTTGGGATTCAGCAATCCTGTCGAAGGCGTGACGATCCCGTGACGGTCCGCGTCGGTATCGTTGGCAAACGCAACCTGGAACCGGTCCTTCAAGCCGAGCAGACTGCCCATCGCGTACGGGCTGGAACAGTCCATGCGTATCTTGCCGTCGTGATCCACCGTCATGAACGAGAAGGTCGGATCGACTCGCGGATTGACGATCTCGATGTCCAGGCCGTAGATGCGATTGATCGGCTCCCAGTAGTGCACGGCGGCGCCGCCCAGCGGATCCACCGCCAGCTTCAGCCGCGCGGCGCGGATCGCGTCCATGTCGATGACGTGCCGCAGGTCCTCCACGTACGGAATCATGAAGTCCTGCTCGTGGAACGTCGCGGCGCGCTGAGCATCGGCGAGTGGCGTGCGCTTCGCCGTGCGATTGCCTTCGCGCAGCAGCGCGTTGGCACGCTGTTGAATCCAGCCGGTGACGTCGGTATCGGCCGGGCCGCCGTTCGGTGGGTTGTACTTGAAGCCGCCGTCCTCCGGCGGATTGTGTGACGGCGTGATGACGATGCCGTCCGCCAGCCGCTCCGTGCGGTTGCGGTTGTGAACGAGGATCGCGCGCGATATCGCTGGCGTCGGGGTGAACCCATCCGCGCTCTGAATGACAGTCTCGACTGCGTTGGCCACGAGCACTTCGATCGCGGTGCGCTGTGCCGGCGCGGACACCGCATGCGTGTCGCGACCCACGAAGAGCGGCCCGTTGATGCCCTGTGCGCGCCGGTAGTCGCAGATCGCCTGAGTGGTCGCGACGATGTGCGCCTCATTGAACGAGCCCTTGAGCGGTGAGCCGCGATGGCCGCTCGTGCCAAAGCTCACCAATTGGGCCGGATCTGCCGGCTCCGGCTTGCGCGCGTAGTACTCGCGCTCCAGCTGCGCCGGGTCGATCAGCAGTTCCTTGGGAGCCGGTTTGCCGGCCAGCGGGGATAGGGCCATCGGAGCCTCCTCAGGACACGGGGCAGGGACGAACATGCCAGATCTGGCTGGCATATTGCGCAATGCTCCGGTCGCTCGAGAAGTTGCCGGATGCAGCCACGTTCAGGATTGCCTTGTGCGCCCAGGCGCCGAGGGTCTCGGGCTCGTGGCGAGCGTGGGTTCGTACTCGGGAGGAATACTACCTGCAATCGCCCATGCACTGTCTGCCTTGTCGGCGGGAAGCGATGAACTTTTCGTATGACGCTGCGCGTGACCGGCGCGCAGCGTCCTGAGCATCATCGATGCTGGTACTCCGTGAAGACGTAGTCGTTCTTCTGCGCGACCGTATGGCACGCTTGCCCGCATTTCGCGTCGTTCCCTTGCGGCGGCTGTCCATCCGTCCCGACCGGCGCGAATGTGTCGGACGCAGCATCGTACTTGAACGCTGCATAGCCCCAGCCGCCGCTGTCGGCGAAGCGTTTGCTGTCCTTCACCATGAAGTCCACGTCCATTTGCTTGTCCGGTACTATTGCGTCCGGAAAGTATTGGTTCTGCTTCGGCGCGTAATGCATCTTGGCCATCCGGGCGCCATCGGGCACCGGCTTGCCGTTTACCGGGATGCCTTGCTCGAACGCCTTGATCATCGCCGGATTGCCGACGATCACGGCCATCGCCTTCGGGTTGTGACTGACCGAGACGACCTGCCAGCTCTCGTAGCCTTTGAACTCGGCGAAGCCGAGACCGCCCGGCACTTTCACCGTGTATTTGTCCTGCGCCGGCTTCTTCGCCGGCGCATCTGCGGCGAACGCGATCGTGGCGGCGAGAGCAGCGCAGCTGCCCAAGCCAATGAAGTATTTCAGTGCGGTGTGCATGACGACTCCTCGTAGCTGATCGGCTGACTCAGCCGATTGCAGCAGACTCGAAGGAGCGCTTGGATTGCACCATGGTATTGGTCGGCGCGCGCTACCTGCGGATGACGGTTATCCTGCGCACTGCGCTTACGCTCAGCGAACACGCGAATGACCGAGACCAGCGAACGAACTTACCCCCGGCTCACGCAACCGCAGGTTGCGCGGGTCGCAGCTCATGGCCGCGTTCGCGCGACTGCGGCAGGCGAGCTGCTCATTCGCCAGGGCGACCGTGCGCCTGCGTTCTTCGTCGTGCTCTCCGGCCGCGTGGAGATCGTACGGCCGGGCCAGGGCGAGGACACGCTGATCGTCAGCTACGAAGCCGGGCAGTTCAACGGCGAGATGAACCTGCTCACCGGGCGACGCTCGCTGGTGCAGGCGCGCGTGAGCGAGGCGGGCGAGATCATCGAGCTCGATCGCGAGCACCTGCTGGAGCTGGTCCAGCGCGACGCGGAGATCGGCGAGATCCTGATGCGCGCCTTCATTCTGCGGCGCGTCGAGCTCATCGCCCGCGGGCTCGGCGAGGTCGTGTTGCTGGGCTCGCTGTTCTGCGCTGGAACGCTGCGCGTGCGGGAGTTTCTCGGTCGCAATAGTCAGCCTTACTCATTCGTCGATCTCGACCGCGACGGCGATGTCCAGCAGCTGCTCGATCGATTCCACGTGACCCACGCGGACGTTCCAGTGATCATCTGTCGCGGCGAGCTCGTGTTGCGCAACCCTACGAATGCGCAGATCGCGGAATGTCTCGGGCTCAATGCGCCGATCGCCAGCGATCATCGGCAGGATGTCGTCGTCGTGGGGGCAGGACCCGCAGGGTTGTCGGCGGCAGTCTATGCCGCTTCCGAAGGTCTCGATGTGCTGCTGATCGAGGCGCGTGCGCCGGGCGGGCAGGCGGGCTCGAGCTCGAGAATCGAAAACTATCTCGGATTCCCCACCGGCATCTCGGGCCAGGCGCTCGCCGGCCGGGCGCTGAGTCAGGCCAGCAAGTTCGGCGCGCAGCTGTTGATCGCGCGCACGGCGGCGCGCCTCGACTGCAGCAAGCGTCCTTACAAGCTGCAACTCGGCGAGGAAGCCAACCCCGTTCAGGCCAGCACGATCGTTATCGCGACCGGCGCGGAGTATCGCAAGCCGCCGCTCGCGGACCTGGCGCGCTTCGAAGGAATTGGCGTCTACTACGCGGCGACGTTCATGGAGGCGCAGCTCTGTGCCGGTGAAGAAGTCATCGTGATCGGCGGCGCGAACTCCGCCGGTCAGGCGGCTGTGTTCCTGGCCGAGCGCGCACTACGAGTGCACCTGCTCGTGCGAGGCAGCGGGCTGGCGGCCACGATGTCCCGCTATCTGGTTTATCGCATCGAGAGTCATCCGACCATAGAGCTGCACGCCTGCACCGAGCTGGTTGGAGTCGAGGGCGAGACGCATCTCACGGCCGTGCGCTGGCGCGACAGCCGCAGTTTGGTGGAGGAGACACGACCGATACGTCACGTATTCGTGATGGCCGGCGCAACGCCGGCGACGAGCTGGGTAGCCGGGTGCCTCGCGCTCGATTCGAATGGTTTCATCAAGACCGGCCCGGAACTGGCGCGCGAGGAGCTCGATGCGGCGGAATGGCCGCTGGCGCGTGCACCCTATCTGCTGGAGACGAGCGTGCCTGGCGTGTTTGCCGTCGGCGACGTCCGCTCAGGCAACATCAAGCGCGTGGCGTCGGCCGTCGGCGAGGGATCGATCGCGATTTCGTTCGTACATCGTGTGCTCGCAGAATAGCGGCGAGCTATCGAGGAGCCTGAGATGGCGAAAAAAGCCTGTACCCACCTGACAGCGATCCATGACGTCAAGGAGCCGCAGCGCCGCGTCTGCGAAGAGTGCGAGAAGGTGGGCGGTAGATGGGTGCATCTGCGAACCTGCCAGACCTGCGGCACCACCCGGTGCTGCGACAGCTCGCCGGGCCGACACGCGACTGCGCATGCTCATGCCAGCGGACATCCGGTGATCGCCTCCGCTGAGATCGGCGAACGCTGGCTCTACTGCTATCCGGACGATGAGACGGTCGAGTACTGACCGGGCGCTGCGCTCACAAGTCGAGAATGCCGCGCTTCAGCGCGATCATTACCGCGTGCGTACGGTCCGAAGCGTCGAGCTTCGGCAGGATGCTCTTCATGTGCGTCTTGACCGTGCCTTCGGAGATGTCGAGCTCCACCGCGATCAGCTTGTTCGACTTGCCCGCCGCCACCCGGCGTAGCACTTCGACTTCGCGCCCGGTCAGCGCGTCGTCGGCAACATGCTCGGCGATCTCGGTCGCGATCTCGGGCGGTACGCGACGCTTGCCCGAATGCACCGCGCGGATCGTTTCGAGCAACTCCTTGCGCACGAGATTCTTCAGCAAGTAGCCGGACGCACCCGCTTTGAGTGCTGCCGCAGCCTGCGCGTCGCCCGCGTACGTGGTCAGCACGATGATGCGGGCATCGGGAAATTCGGCGCGGATGGCTGCAATCGCCTCGATGCCGCTCATGTCCGGCATGCGCAGGTCCATGAGCGTTACATCCGGTCGCAGGCGGCGGAAGCTCTCGACGGCTTCGCGGCCATTGCTGGCCTGCGCCACCAGCGTCATGTCCTCCTGGCTTTCGAGCACCGCAGCGATGCCTTCGCGCAGCAGCTGGTGGTCGTCGACCGTGAGGATGCGGATTGACTCGGAGTGCCGCGGGACGCTCATGGTGTTGCGTAGCATACGCCGCAGGCGCGGCGTTCAGAAACCGTGGCAGGTAGCCGCGAGATCTCCCGAAAGGGGGAGCATCCGATCCCCGACTATTGGCTACGTTGCCGTTAACGTGTGCAGCACGCTCAAGAGCTGTGCAACGGTTATTTTCCATGTTTCCGCCCGGCCTGCCCGGGCTTGCGTTGCTGCTCCTGCGTGCTTCGGTCGCTTGTGCCCTGTTGATGCACGACTATGGTCACTGGGCTGCGATGCCGGGCTGGGTTCACGGGGCTGTAATCCTGATTTCGCTTTGCGTATCCGTGGGATATCTCACGCCTATCGTCGCTATCGCGGCGCTCGTGTGTCACGCAGTCATCTGGCTAGCTGTCGGGGCAGCGCTCGGCGCTGCATCGCTCACGCTGCTCTTCGCTCTCGATGCGCTGGCGCTTGCGTTGCTCGGTCCCGGTGCCTATTCGCTCGACTCGCGCCGCTTCGGGCGGCGACTGGTCGTGCTGCCGCCGGCGTGAGCACCTCCCATAAGAGGCATGTTTTGCGAGCGGCGGTGGCACACGATGACGACACGGGGAATGTGCTCAACGAGGGAATCAGCCATGAATCTCGACTACCTCAGCTCAGGCCAGCGCCTGTATCAGTCAGCTGCGAAGCCGGTCGTGTCCGTCGTCGACGGCGACCCAGCGACGCGCAACGCACTGGACGTGCTGATTCGTTCCGCCGGATGGGAGCCGCGCATGGCCGCCTCGGCCGCGGAATTCCTGGCGCAGGAACGCGCCATCACACCGAGCTGCCTGCTCGTGGAGCTGGAGCTGCCAGGATCGAGCGGCCTCGAGCTGCAGAAGCTGGTGGCCGATCGCACCGACATGCCGATCATCTTCATGAGCGCCCGCGCCGACATCCAGGCGACGGTGCAGGCCATGAAGCGCGGAGCATTCGAATTCCTCGTCAAGCCGCTCATGCCCGAGGTCCTGCTCGATGCAATCCGCGGAGCATTGGAACGCAGTGAAGCGGCGCTGCGGCAGCTCACGCAGATGCATGCCCTGCAGGAGCGCTTCGAATCGCTCAGCCGGCGCGAGCGCGAGGTCATGGGCCTGCTGGTGCGCGGCCGGTTGAACAAGCAGGTCGGCGGCGAGCTCGGCATCTCCGAGATCACGGTGAAAGCCCATCGCGGCAAGATGATGCGCAAGATGCGCGCCAGCTCTTTTGCCGAGCTGGTGACGATGGCTGCGAGCCTGCGCGCCCCGCAGGCGACCTATACCTTGATGTAATCGCGCGCCGCAGCGGGCCTCACGTAGCCTTGCGCCCACAACGACTTCGTCCGGAGCGAACGCAATGTTACGGACCTGCAAAAGAATCGGACTGGCCGCCGCACTGCTTGCATGCGCTTCTCTGGTGCACGCAGCTGAGGACAAGGACAACGGGCAGTTCTATGGGCTGCTGCGCCAGCGCGATCTGTCGCCGTTCGGATTCCTGCGCCTCGACATGCGTCCCGCGCATGCCGTGTCGATCGAGCCGGGCAGCTGGGCGATCGAGACCGAGATCGGCTACCAGAACACCTGGGCGTTGAGCAAGGAGGTCGAGGACTACTTCGTCAGCCTCGAACCGACCGGCCGGCGCCACATCGGACCGGCCGAAGTGGCGGCGATCGAAGCTCTACCGGGTGAGAATTACATGCTCGACCTGGAGACTGCGCTGTTCGACGTGACGTTCCACTACAAGCTGGCGCGGGACTGGACAGCCTATGCGATCGTGAGTGCGATCCATTACCAGGGCGGCTTCCTCGATAGCACCATCGAGAGCTTCCACGACACTTTCGGCTTCGACACCTTCGGCCGTCCCGCGGTCGCGCGCAATCAGGCAACGCTCGTGTACGACCTGAAGGGCGCGCACACCGTGTTCCTGGAAAAGCCGACCGATGGCGGATTTCTCGATCCGACGATCGGCGCTCGCTACACCGGATGGCAGCCGTTGCAGAACTGGCGGCTCTCGCTCGAGGCGGCCGCAAAGCTTCCTGTCGGCGGAGAAAGGCTCCTGCTGTCCACCGGCAAGACCGACTTCGGAGTGCAGGCATCGCTGCAGCACCCGGGCATCCGCCATGCGTTCTACGTCGATCTGGCAGCGGTTTACTACGCCGGCGCCGACGATCCTGCGCCGCAGGAGTCGCAGGTCATTCCCACGCTCGTGCTCGGCTATGAGTACAAGCTGACTGCGCGCACCAACTTGAATCTGCAGGCCTACGTGAGTACGAGCCCGTACACGGACAAGATCACTGATCTCGACGAGCTGACCGGCACGAAGTACCAGTACACGCTCGGGATACGCCATCGCTACGAGAGCATGATCTTCACGTTCGGCTTCACGGAGAACGTGCAGAACATCAACAACACGCCGGACGTCGGCTTGCAGCTCGGCTTCGCTTACGTGCCGCGTCTCAGCGCATCTCGTTAGCCAGCGCAGCGATGATCTGCGCCGCCGGCAGAGCTCTTGCCAACGGCGCGCCCTGACCGGCCCATTGCGCGCCGAAGCGCGTTTCGCCCGCGGCCTTTGCTGCCGCGTTGAGCGCTTTGCCTGCGTCGTAGGCAATGGGATAGGCGGGAATCTGTCGAGGCGCAACGTCGGCGGTCGAGCGTGTGAACTCGTTCGCGAGACAGCGCGCCAGTCGCCCGGAGATGGCGCGGGTCATCACCGTGTGATTTGCCGCGTCGCTTGCGAGCAGCGCGCGATAACCTTCGTCCGCGAGTGATTCGGTGCAGGCGATGAACGCTGTGCCGAGTTGCGCTGCCGCGGCGCCCAGCCGCAACGCTGCGGAAATGCCCGCGCCGTCCATGATTCCACCCGCTGCGATGACGGGAACATCGAGTGCGCGCACCAGTAATCGCGTCAGTGCCATCGTCCCGAGACGATCATCCGGAGCGTCCGGGTCGAAGACGCCGCGGTGGCCACCGGCTTCGTAACCTTGTGCCACAACTGCCTGCACGCCTGCACTCGCTGCCACCCGACCTTCGGCGACGCTGGTCGCGGAAGCGATGAGCACGATGCCGGCTGCGCGCAGGGCACGGATGCGCTCGACGGGAGGAAGCCCGAAATGGAAACTCACGACCCGCGGCTTCGTGGCCACGAGCGCTGCGAGCATCGCATCGTCATCGGCGAAGCTGCGGTAGACCTCGCGCAACCGCTCGGGCGGCCGAGAGCCGAACTTTTCGAACTGAGGGCGCAGATACTCGAGCCAGGCTGCCTCGCGCGCTGCATCAGCCTGCGGCGGCTGGTGACAGAACACGTTCACGTGCAAGGAGCGGCTGGAGCGCGCTCGCACTTCCTCGATCATCTTGCGGGCGCCGTCGGCATTCGTCGCGCCGACGCCGATCGAGCCAAGCGCGCCCGCATTCGCGACCGCCGCCGCCATCGCCGGCGAGGACACTCCCGCCATCGGCGCCTGAATGATCGGCAGGTCGATCCCGAGTGTTTGCAGCAGAGTCATGCGCGACGAGTATGCCCGAATCAACACCTTCGTATGATCGCCGTGCCGCGCGATGTGGGTAACCTCTGCCCAAGGCAACCGACGCGCGAGGCATCTGCATGATCGCTCTCACCATCAACGGCGAACGGCGCGAGGTCGATGTCCCGCCGGACATGCCCATTCTCTGGGTGCTGCGCGACGTTCTGGGAATGACCGGGACCAAGTTCGGCTGCGGCATGGCGCTGTGCGGTGCCTGCACGGTTCATCTGAACGGCCAGGCGATCCGCTCCTGCATCACGCCGGTCAGCGCTGTCGGTCAGGGCAAGATCACGACAATCGAGGCAGTCGGCGCGACGCGCAACGGCGCGAAAGTGCAGAAGGCCTGGCTGGATGAGGAAGTCATTCAGTGCGGCTACTGCCAGTCGGGTCAGATCATGTCGGCGACCGCGCTGCTCGATTCCAATCCGCACCCGAGCGACGCCGACATCAGTGCGGCGATGGCGGGCAATATCTGTCGTTGCGGCACGTATGGCCGCATTCGCTCGGCCATCAAGCGCGCTGCAGAGGGTTGATGCCATGAATGACGTGACGCGCCGCGACTTCTTCGGCATGACGGCGGGCGCCGTTTTCCTGTACGGCTTTCACGTGCCCGCGAGCACGGCCAACGACGCGCCGAAGGGCGGGCCGTTCGCGCCCAACGCTTTCATCAGGATCGACGACAAGGGGATCGTGACGCTCATCATCCCCCAGGTCGAGATGGGGCAGGGTGTCTACACCTCGCTCTCGATGATCGTGGCCGAAGAGCTCGACGCCGACTGGCAGCGCGTTCGCGTCGAGCATGCGCCGCCGAACGAGAAACTGTATTACAACCCGATGCTCGGCGTGCAGGCGACCGGCAATTCCAACTCCATCCGAGGCTTCTGGAAACCGCTGCGAACCGCGGGTGCCACGACGCGTGCCTGTCTGATCGAGGCGGCTGCACGAACCTGGAAGGTGCCGGCAGCTGAGTGCCGCTCGCAGGAGGGCAGAGTCATCCACGATGGTTCGAAGCGCACTCTCGACTACGGTGCGCTGGCCGCAGGTGCTGCCGCCGTGACGCCGCCGAAAGACGTGCTGCTGAAGGATCCCGCTGCTTTCCGGTTGATCGGCAAGCCGATCAAGAGACTGGACACGCCGGAGAAGACCAACGGTCGCGCCAAGTACGGCATCGATGCGATGCCGCCCGGCGTGAAGATCGCAACGCTGATCAAGAGCCCGGTGCTCGGCGGCAAAGTCGCGCGTGTCGATGACGCGCGCGCGCGTGCCGTTCGCGGCGTGCGCCAGGTCATCGTGCTGGACGATCTGGTCGCCGTGATCGGCGATCACATGTGGGCTGCGAAGCAGGGCCTCGCTGCGCTCGACATCACTTGGAATGACGGGCCGAATGGCAACGTGTCCACAGATCTGATCTGGTCGCGGCTGCGCGAAGCGAGCAAGCGTGACGGTGCTGTCGCGAAAGAGGTCGGCAGCGTCGGCGAAGTTTTCGGCAAGGGCGGCGTGGTGACAGCAGAGTATGAAATGCCGCTGCTCGCGCACGCGACCATGGAGCCGATGAACTGCACTGTGCACATCACACCGACCTCCGCGGAAGCGTGGATCGGCACACAGGTGATGACGCGCGTGCGAGATGCAGTCGCGAAGGCTGCGGGCGTGCCGGGAGACAAGGTGACCGTCAATCAGCACGTGCTCGGTGGTGGCTTCGGGCGACGGCTGGAACCCGACATGGCTTATGACGCCGCGCGCATCGCGAAGCAGATGGGCGGAGGCCCGGTCAAAGTCGTGTGGACTCGCGAAGAGGACATCCGCCACGACTGGTATCGTCCCGTATACCACACGATTCTCTCCGCGCAGATGGACGGCGGGCGCATCGTCGGCTGGAAACACAAGGTCTCCGGTTCCGCGGTCGTTGCGCGCTGGCTGCCACCAGGCTTCAAGGACGGCGTGGATGGGGACGGCGTCGACTCCGCAGTGGACGTTCCGTACGACATTCCCAACTATCGCGTGGAGTTCAACCGCGAAGAACCGCCGGGAGTCAACACGGCTTTCTGGCGCGGCGTCGGTCCGAACAACAACGTGTTCGCGATCGAGTCGTTTATCGACGAGCTCGCGCGCGGCGCCAAGCAGGATCCGATTGCCTTCCGGCGCGCTCACCTCGACAAGGAGCCGCGCCTGCAGGCGGCGCTCGACCTGGTGAAACAGAAGAGCGGCTGGGGTACGCCACTGCCGGCGCGCTGTGGACGTGGCGTCTGCGCGCAGCCGTCGTTCGGCAGTTACATCGCGACCGTCGTCGAGTGCGCAGTGAGCGACGCGGGCGAAGTCGAGCTGCGGCGCGTGACCACAGCAGTCGACACTGGTCTGGCGGTCAATCCGGACACGATCGTCGCGCAGCTGCAGGGCGGCCATACTTTCGGTTTGACTGCTGCGCTGTATGGCCAGATCACGCTCAAAAATGGACGTGTCGAGCAATCGAATTTCCACGACTACCAGCTGCTGCGCATGAATCAGGTGCCGCCGATCGA
>DATNFA010000127.1:0-13016 GCA_035606615.1 Steroidobacteraceae bacterium | reverse complement strand
TACGCGCAAACCGGTCATAGGAATTCCGGCCGATCGCCGTCTGCTCGGCCGTCACTACTTCCACTGCGTCGGGGAGAAGTACATCCGCGCCGTGGCGGAAGGCGCGCAGGCGACACCGGTGCTGATCCCGTCACTGGGCGAGGTGCTGAACGTGCGTGAGCTGCTGGCAGACTTCGACGGCATCCTGCTCACGGGCAGTCCGTCGAACGTGGAGCCGCACCACTACAGCGGGCCGCCCAGCGACCCCGGCACGCTGCACGACGCGTACCGGGACGCGACGACGCTGCCGATGATTCCGCACGTCGTCGAAGGCGGCATGCCGCTGCTGGCGATCTGCCGCGGCTTCCAGGAGATGAACGTCGCGTTCGGCGGCACGCTCTGGCAGAAGCTGCACGAGGTCGAGGGTCTGCGGGACCACCGCGAGAACCTGCAGGCGCCGCTGGAAGAGCAGTACGGCCCGGCGCATGAAGTCCAGCTGACGCGGGGCGGTCTCCTGCAGCGGCTGACGGGCAAGGACCAGATCACTGTGAATTCGCTGCACTCCCAGGGCGTGCAGACACTCGGGCGCGACCTCGAGGTCGAGGCCAGCTCGCCGGACGGCGTCGTCGAGGCCTTCCGCGTGCGCAATGCGCCGGCCTTCGCACTGGCCGTGCAATGGCACCCCGAGTGGCAGTTCAGCGAGAACCCATTTTCCGTCGCGCTATTCGCGGCTTTCGGTGAGGCGGCGCGCGAGCGCGCGCACGAAGGCCGCAAAGGGCATCGTCTATGAGCGTCATCCAGCAGTTCTTCAAAGAGCACGGCATCTCGGAAGTCGAGGCGATCATCCCCGACATGGCCGGCGTAGCGCGCGGCAAGATCATGCCCGCGGAGAAATTCGCGGAAGAAGAGGGCATGCGCCTGCCGGAGAGCGTCTTCCTGCAGACCGTGACCGGCGATTATCCGGACGAAGAGCGCGCCATCAGTCCGTCCGAGATCGACGTCGTGCTCAAGGCGGATCCGAACACGATCCGCGTCGTACCGTGGGCGGCCGAGCCGACCGCGCAGGTGATCCACGACAGTTTCTACTCGGACGGCCGCCCCGTGATCATGGCGCCGCGCTACGTGCTGCAGCACGTGCTGGAGCTCTACGCGCAGCACGGCTGGGAGCCGGTGGTCGCGCCGGAGCTCGAGTTCTTCCTGGTCGAGCCGAATATCGACTCCGACTACCCGCTCAAGCCGCCGATCGGCCGCTCCGGGCGTCCGGAGGCGGGACGTCAGTCCTACTCGATCGCCGCGGTGAACGAGTTCGATCCGTTGTTCGACGACATGTACGCGTTCTGCGAGGCGCAGGACCTCGAGATCGACACGCTGATCCACGAGGACGGCGCCGCGCAGATGGAAATCAACCTGCTGCACGGGAACGCGATGTCGCTCGCCGACCAGGTCTTCCTGTTCAAGCGCACGGCGCGCGAAGCGGCGCTGCGCCACAAGATGTATGCGACGTTCATGGCCAAGCCGATGGCGCGCGAGCCGGGCAGCGCCATGCACATCCACCAGAGCATCATCGACCGGCGCACCGGCAACAACGTGTTCAGCGACGCCGAAGGCCGGCCCTCGTCACTGTTCTTCTCGCACATCGCCGGGCTGCAGAAGTACCTGCCCGCGGCGATGTCGCTGTTCGCGCCGAATGTCAATTCGTATCGGCGCATCACGCGGCACTACTCGGCGCCGATCAACACCCAGTGGGGCTACGACAACCGCACCGCGGGCCTGCGCGTGCCCGTGTCCGGCCCGGCCGCGCGTCGCGTCGAGAATCGCATCGCGGGCGCGGACGCCAATCCTTATCTCGCAATCGCTGCGTCGCTCGCCTGCGGCTACCTCGGCATGGTCGAGGGGCTGAAGCCGTCCGAACCGATCTCGGGCAGCGCCTACGATCTGCCGTTCTCGCTGCCGCGGAACATCGAAGATTCGCTGCGCTTGCTGCGCGACGCGCGGCCGCTGATCGACATCCTGGGCGAGCGCTTCGTGATCGCCTACGCGGCGGTCAAAGAGAACGAATACGAGACGTTCCTGCAGGTCATCAGCTCCTGGGAACGCGAGCATCTCCTCCTCAACGTCTAAACGGACCTTACATGCATTACTTCAGACGCTTCCGCTGACTCCCGTTTGTGCGCTACGCTGCGCCGCGAACCATCCACGGGGAGAGACCGCTCCAATGAATAACCCGGTTCGCACTGTTTTGACGGCGGCCGCAATCGTTCTGGCCGTCGCCGCCTGCGGCAAGAAGGACACAACGGAGCAGGCCCAGCAGCCCGGTGCAGCTGCGCAGGAAGAGAAGGTCCTGCATGTCTTCAACTGGTCCGACTACATCGCCGAGGACACAGTCCCGAACTTCGAGAAGCAATCCGGCATCAAGGTCACCTACGACGTCTTCGACTCGAACGACGTGCTGGAGACGCGGCTGCTCGCCGGTAACTCGGGATTCGACGTGGTGGTGCCGTCCGCCTCGTTCCTGGAGCGCCAGATCAAGGCCGGCGTGTTCCAGAAGATCGACAAGAGCCAGATCCCGAACCTGAAGAACATGGACCCGGACATCATGGGCCGGGTCGGCCTGCACGACCCGAACAACGAGTACTCGGTGCCGTACCTGTGGGGCACGACCGGCATCGGCTACAACGAGGACAAGATCAAGAAGATCCTCGGCGACGCGCGCCCGGACAGCTGGAACTACATCTACGATCCGAAGCTGGTCGCCAAGTTCAAGGACTGCGGCCTGTCGCTGCTCGACGCGCCGGATGAAATCCTCAAGACCGTGCTCGCCTGGATGGGGCGCGATCCGAACAGCCAGAAGGAAGAGGACCTGAAGGCGGCCGAGGCGAAGCTGATGCCGATCCGGCCGTTCGTCCGCAAGATCCACTCCTCGCAGTACATCGACGATCTCGCGAACGGCGACCTGTGCATCGCCGTCGGCTGGAGCGGCGACATCCTGCAGGCGCGCGATCGCGCCGAGGAAGCGGGCCAGGGCGTGAAGATCAAGTACGCGATTCCCAAGGAGGGCACGATCGTGTGGTTCGACATGCTGGCGATTCCGGCCGACGCCAAGCACCCGAAGAACGCGCACGCCTTCATCAACTACCTGATGGAGCCGCAGGTCGCGGCCAACGACTCGAACTTCGTGAACTATGCCAACGGCAATGCCGCGTCGTTCCCGATGGTGAGCGACGAGGTGAAGAACGACCCCGGCATCTATCCGACGCCGGAAGTGAAGGCGAAGCTGTTCCCCTCGCTCGCCTACGGCGAGGATTTCCAGCGGCTCATGAACCGGATGTGGACCAAGTTCCAGACGGGCCAATAAGAAACCAGGAGTGCGCCGGGCCTTGCGCCCGGCGCGCCGATCTACATGGCTGCAAACCCGACTAACCGGCCCCAGCAGCAGAAAGTGCCGGTCTGGAACGATCCCCAGGCCGTTCCGTACATCAACATCGAGAGCGTCACGAAGAAGTTCGGCGACTTCGTCGCCGTCAACGACGTCTCGCTGAAGGTCTATCGCGGCGAGCTGTTCTGCCTGCTCGGCGGCTCGGGCTGCGGCAAGACCACGCTGCTGCGCATGCTGGCGGGCTTCGAGGAGCCGACGGCCGGACGCATCTCGATCGACGGCGTCGACATGGCCGGCATCCCGCCGTACGAGCGGCCGGTCAACATGATGTTCCAGTCGTATGCGCTGTTCCCGCACATGACGGTCGAGCAGAACGTCGCGTTCGGCCTCAAGCAGGACGGCACCCCGAAGCGCGACATCGTCACGCGCGTCGCCGACATGCTGAGTCTCGTGAAGCTCACGCAGTTCGCGAAGCGCAAACCGCACCAGCTGTCCGGCGGCCAGCGGCAGCGCGTCGCGCTCGCGCGTTCGCTGGTGAAGCGGCCGAAGCTCCTGCTGCTCGACGAGCCGCTCGGCGCGCTCGACAAGAAGCTGCGCGAGCACACGCAATTCGAGCTGGTCAATCTGCAGGAACAGCTCGGCGTCACGTTCATCGTCGTGACGCACGATCAGGAAGAGGCGATGACGCTCTCGAGCCGCATCGGCGTCATGGAGGCCGGCCGCATCGTGCAGACCGGCACGCCGAAGGACATCTACGAATATCCGAACTGCAAGTACGTCGCCGAGTTCATCGGCAACATCAATGTGTTCCAGGGGACGATGATCGAGGACGAGCCGGACCACGTGCGGATCGCGACGCCGGAAATGGAAGGCACGATCTACGTCAATCACGGCGTCAGCGCCGCCTCGGACGCGGTGGTCTGGGCCGCAGTCCGGCCCGAGAAAATCCAGCTCTCGATCGAGCCGCCGCAGCAGCAAGACAACGTTACGCGCGGCGTCGTCAAGGAAATCGCCTACATGGGCGACATGAGCATCTATCTGGTACAGCTGGCCACCGGCAAGATGATGCGCGTGACCCAGCCGAACGCTTACCGGCACGCCGACGACATCACCTGGGACCAGCAGGTGTATCTGCACTGGCATGCGTCCAGCCCGGTGGTGCTGATCGAATGAGCGCGCGCGCCGAGGTCCCGCACCCGCAGCGCCGGAGCGTCGGCGCGCATTTGCTGTTGCGCTTCCTCGAGAACCTGCCGCCGTATCGCTGGACGCGCTCGCGACTCGTACGCTGGGGCGTGACGGGCCGCACTGCCGTCATTGCAGTTCCGTATCTGTGGCTGCTGCTGTTCTTCCTGATCCCGTTCGTGATCGTGTTGAAGATCGGCTTCTCGGAGACGCAGATCGCGCTGCCGCCGTACCAGCCGCTGTTCGCGTGGACGCAGGAGCGGATCCTGCAGATCAAGCTCAACGTCGGCAACTTCCTGTATCTCGTGGAGGACAGCCTGTACTGGCGGGCGTATCTGAACTCGCTGAAGATCGCTGCCGTCTCGACGATCCTGTGCCTGCTGGTCGGCTACCCGATCGCTTACGCAATTGCGCGCGCCAGCGGCACCTCGCGCCAGATCCTGTTGATGATGGTGATCCTGCCGTTCTGGACTTCCTTCCTGCTGCGCGTGTACGCGTGGATCGGCATCCTCAAGAACAACGGTCTCATCAACAACTTCCTGGTGTGGCTCGGCGTGATCGACGAGCCGCTGGTGATGCTGCAGACCGACTTCGCGATCTATGTCGGCATCGTGTACTCCTATTTGCCGTTCATGATCCTGCCGCTCTACACGAGCCTCGAGAAGATGGATCTCACGCTGCTCGAGGCGGCCGCGGATCTCGGCTCGCGTCCCTGGAAGGCGTTCATGACGATCACGCTGCCGCTGTCGATCCAGGGCATCATCGCCGGCTCGCTGCTGGTGTTCATTCCCGCCGTCGGTGAGTTCGTGATCCCGGCGCTGCTCGGCGGGCCCGAGCAGCTGATGATCGGCAAGGTTCTGTGGACCGAGTTCTTCAGCAATCGCGACTGGCCGGTGGCGAGCGCCGTGGCGATAGCGCTGCTGTCGCTGCTGCTGATTCCGATTGCCTTGCTGCAGCGTGCGCAAGCTGCCGAAGCGCGGGGAACGTAGCGATGGCCCGCAACATCACCGCGTTCCGCTTCAGCACGCTGGTCCTCGGCTTCATCTTCCTGTACGGCCCGATCCTGTCGCTCATCGTCTATTCGTTCAACAAGTCACGTCTGGTGACCGTGTGGGGCGGCTTCTCGACGCAATGGTATGGCAGGCTGTTCCAGAACCAGCAGATCCTGGATGCGGCGTGGTTGTCGCTGAAGGTTGCGGCGATCAACGCGACCGGTGCAGTGATCCTCGGCACGCTGGCCGGCACGGCGCTCGCGCGCTTCGGCAAATTCAAGGGCCGCGCTCTGCTGTCGAGCATGACCACCGCGCCGCTGGTGATGCCGGAAGTGATCACGGGCCTGTCGCTGCTGCTGCTGTTCGTCGCGATGGAGCAGCTGTTCGGCTGGCCCGAAGGCCGCGGCTTCACGACCATCACGATTGCGCATATCACGCTGACGCTCGCTTACGTCACGGTCATCGTGCAGTCGCGGCTCGCGACCCTCGACGACTCGCTGGAAGAAGCCGCGATGGATCTCGGCGCGCGCCCCGGCAAAGTGTTCTTCGTGATCACGCTGCCGATCATCGCGCCGGCGCTGATCTCGGGCTGGCTGCTGTCGTTTACGATCTCGCTCGACGACCTGGTGATCACCAGCTTCGTCTCTGGCCCCGGCTCGAGCACGCTGCCGATGGTGATATTCTCGAAAGTGCGCCTCGGCGTGAGTCCGGACATCAATGCGCTCGCGACGATCATGGTGCTGCTGGTGACGATAGGCGTGGTCATCGCCGGCATCATGATGGCGAGGCAGGAAAAGCGCCGCCAGCGCGACATGCAGCTGGCGGCCGGCGCGACTTTGAAATGATGTAGCCATGATCCGCTCGAAGCTCCCGCACGTCGGCACGACTATTTTCACGGTCATGACCAATCGTGCGCGCGAGCTCAACGCGATCAACCTGGCGCAGGGGTTTCCCGACTACGATGCGCCGGCGAAGCTGAAGGATCTGGTCGCGTACCACGTCGCCGCCGGCCACAATCAATATGCGCCGATGATCGGCGTCCCGCAGCTGCGCGAGCAGATCGCGCTCAAGCTCGGCTCGAGCTACGGCCGGTTGCTGGACAGCGAGAACGAAATCACGATCACGCTCGGCGCCACCGAGGGCATCTTCTCCGCCGTGCAGGCGCTGGTGCACCCCGGCGACGAGGTGATTCTGTTCGATCCTTCCTACGACTCCTATGCGCCCGCCGTGCTGCTCGCGGGCGGGCGGCCCGTGCACATCCCGCTGCAACCGCCGCGCTTCCAGATCGATTGGGAACGCGTGCGGCAGTCATTGTCGCCGCGCACGCGGCTCGTGATGCTCAATACGCCGCACAACCCCACCGCGACCATCGCGAGCGCTTCCGATCTCGATGTGCTCGCCGACTTGCTGCGGCCGACCTCGGCGATGGTGCTCTCGGACGAGGTGTACGAGCACATGATCTACGACGGCGAGCTGCATGCGAGCATCGTCGGTCATCCGGAGTTGTCCGAGCGCGGCGTCGCAGTGTTCTCGTTCGGCAAGACCATGCATGCCACCGGCTGGCGCGTCGGCTACACCGTGGCGTCGGAGGAAGTCACGCGCGAGATCCGTCGCGTGCATCAGTTCAACACCTTCAGCATCGCCGCGCCGCTGCAGTTCGCGATCGCGGATTTCCTCAAGGCCTCGCCCGAGCACAACTCGCAGCTCGGCGAGTTCTATCAACGCAAGCGCGACCGGTTCCTCGATTGCCTGCGCACCTCGAGCTTCAGCTGGACGCCGGCAGCCGGCACTTACTTCCAGCTGCTCGATTTCAGCTCGGTTTCGCAACAGAGCGACGTCGAGTTTGCCGATACGCTGCTGCGCGAGGCGGGCGTGGCCTCGATTCCGGTCTCGCCGTTCTATGCGAATCCGCCGAAGCTGACGGTGCTGCGCTTCTGTTTCGCGAAGAACGATTCGACGCTCGAGGAAGCAGCCGAGCGGCTGTGCCGCGTATGAAGCCGCCGACCCGCGTGAATCATCCACCGGCGGTGCCGGTGCCGCCGGACAATCGCCCGCTGGTCGCGCCGATCTACCAGTCGGTCAAGTTCACCTTCGACAGCGTCGCCGAGAGCGAGCGGGAGTCGCGCGGTCAGCGCGAGGGGTTTCAATACTCGCGGGTCGCCAACCCGACGCTGCGCCAGCTCGAGCTGACGCTCGCCGAGCTGCAGGGCCGCGATGGTTGCCTGCTCACTGCATCGGGTGTCGCTGCCGCGAACCTCGCGATGCTCTCGCTGTGCAAGCAGGGCGATCACGTGCTGATGTTCGCCGAGATGTATCAGCCGACGCGCTACATGATCCGGCGCGTCCTGTCCCGCTACGGGATCGCGCACACGATGCTGTCGATCGAGGATGTCGCAGGCATCGAGCGCACGCTTGCAGAACGGCCGACACGCCTGATCGTGTTCGAATCGCCGACCAATCCCGTGCTGAAAGTTGCGTCGCTCGAACGCATGACCGCGGCGGCGCGGGCGCAGGGCGCGCTCACGCTGCTCGACAACACGTTCGCCGGCTTCCACAACCACGGGCAGTTCGATATCGACATCTTCGCTCACAGCCTGACCAAGTACGCGTCCGGGCATGGCGACGTGATGGGCGGCGCGGTCATTGCGCGCAAGGAATTGATCGACGGGATGCACACGGATTCGATCATCCTCGGCGCGACGCTCGATCCGCACACGGCGTTCATGATCCAGCGGGGACTGAAGACCTATCCGCTGCGCTACGAACGGCAGTGCCAGAACGCGCTGACGATTGCCCAGTTTCTGGAAGCGCAGCCGCAGATCGCGCGGGTCCGCTATCCCGGCCTGCCGTCGCATCCACAACATGCGCTCGCGGCAAAGCAGATGCATGAATTCGGCGCGATGGTGACCGTCGAGCTGCGCGAGGATGCTGCGCGCTTCAGCGAGGCGCTGCAGCTGTTCGCAATCTCGGCGAGTCTCGGCTCGACGGAGTCGCTGGTGTGGCCGGGGCGGCTCATCAACCCGCGTGACTTCAGCGCGCAGGAGCGTCAGTGGGCCGAAGTTTCGGAGCGCACCGCGCGGCTGTCGATCGGCATCGAAGACGCCGACGATCTGATCGCGGACCTGCGCCAGGCACTCGCTACTTCCGGAACAGCATCAAAATAAGCGAGATCAGCACGCTGACCACGATCATCGTCGTGATCGGCAGGAACAGCCTGAATCCCGGGCGCTCGATCAGGAAGTCGCCCGGCAGGCGCCCGAGCGGCAGCTTCGAGATCCACGGCCATGCAAGTCCCACCAGCGAAATGAAGATTCCGAGGACGAACAGCGCGCGTTGCATGGAGGAGGGGGACGCCTGAACTGCAGATAAATGCGACCGGCGGCAATTTAACAAGAATAGCGCCGCCTGTAATTCTCCGAGTGGGCAGGTCAACCGGCGGCGGGGTGGGGCGTTGAACACCCTCGAAATCACCGCCTTTTCAGGAGGCTTGCAATGAAGAAGTTTTCCGCAGTAGTGCTGACGCTCGCCGGCGCGGTTGCCGTGGTGAGCGCGAGCCACGCCGATACGCACCGCACGCGCGATCCTGGCGTCAACCAACGCCAGCACAATCAGCGCGAGCGCATCCAGCAGGGCGTGAAGTCCGGCGAGCTCACGCGGCGCGAGACCGGCAGGCTGGTCGAGGAACAGCGCGACATTCGTCAGCTGGAGCGCGGGTACAAGTCGGACGGCACGCTGACCGGCGCGGAGCGCCGCGACCTGCAGCATGAGCAGAACCAGGCGAGCCGCGACATCTACCGCCAGAAGCACGACGAGCAGGACCGTCCGCCGGCAGCGGTGCGCGATCCGGGCGTGAACGAGCGCCAGGCGAACCAGACCGCGCGCATCCAGCAGGGCGTGAAGTCAGGGGAGCTGACGCACGGCGAAGCGCAGGATCTGCGCACCGAGCGGCGCGACATTCGCGACCTCGAGCACACGTACAAGGAAGACGGCACGTTGACGCGCGACGAGCGCCAGGACCTGCATCAGCAGCTCAATCAGCAGAGCCAGGAAATCTTCGAAGAGAAGCACGACGACGAGACGCGCAAGTAACCTTCGGTCCGACATCCCCCTTGAGGCCCTCCCTGCAATCGCCGGGAGGGTCTTTCTTTTCTAGAGGCTGCCGAACACTCGCACGCGGTGCCGGTGGTACGGCAGCACTTCCAGCACTTCGCCTTCCGTCAGCCGCTGCTGGATGCCGCGCCACCAGTCGGCGGTCATGATTTCGCCGTGCACTTTGACGAAGGCCTCCTTGAGCTGCGGGTCGAAGCCGAGGAACTGCATGAACGTCTCGGGGAACACGTCGTTGTCGTTGACGTGGAACCAGGCCTCGGCGCGCATCTCGTCCTCTTCGTTCTGCGCCTGTGGGATGTCGCGGAAGCGGCAGTCGGTCACGGCGCACAGCTCGTCGTAGTCGTAGAAGATGACGCGGCCGTGACGCGTGACGCCGAAGTTCTTCAGCAGCAGGTCGCCCGCGAAGATGTTCGTCACCGCCAGGTCTCGGATGCACTGCCCGTAGTCGAGCACCGCGCGCTCGGCGTCCTCGCGTGAGGCGTTGCGGATATAGAGATTCAGCGGCGTCATGCGCCGCTCGATGTACACGTGGCCGATGACCAGCTCGCCGTTCTCGAAGCGCACGGTGCCGGCGGCCTCGCTCTTCAGCTCCTCGATCAACGCGTCGGAGAAACGTGCCGTCGGAAACTGCAGGCGCTTGAATTCCTGTGCGTCGACCAGCCGGCCCGCCCGGTCGTGCTTGAATACCAGCTCGTATTTCTTCAGGACTTCTTCGCGCAGCACGTTCTTCGGATACGCGAAGCGGTCGCGGATGATCTTGAACACCACGTCGAACGAGGGCAGCGTGAAGCAGATCATCACCAGCCCGCGATCGCCCGGTGCGTGGACGAACTGATCGGTGCTCTGTTGCAGGTGACGGAACAGCTCGCGGTAGCGCTCGGTCTTGCCCTGCTTGGCGCGGCCGAGCACCGTGTACAGCTCGCTGACCGGCTTGCGCGGCAAGATGCTCTTGAGGAACACGACCGCCTGACCGACGTGCGGCAGGTCGACGTGGAAGTACGAGCGCGTGAAGCTGAACAGGATGCTGACGGAGGCCTCGTCCATCATGATCGCGTCGATCAGCACGCCGCTTTCGGTGTTCTTCAGCGCCAGCACGAACGGCAGCATCCAGCCCTTGCCCGAGATGCGGCCGACCAGATAGGCACGCGTCATCTGGAAGAACGGCGTGCGCACGAACTCGACTTGCTCGACCTGCAGCGGCGGGCGTAACGCATCGGAATCCGACTCACACTGTGCGCGCACTTCGTTGGTGATGATCCGTACGCTGCGGTCGAAGTCGAGATACGGAGTCTTGAAGCGGAAGTCGGCCAGCACTTCCTCGAACAACAGTTCGAGCGAGCCACGGTTGCCGTAGACCGTGGTTTCGATCTGTGTGGTGATCGAGCCGATCGGATTCAGATCGAGCGCGACGAATTCGACGGCCCCATCGACGCCGATCGTGCCGAACGTGCGGCGCGTGACCGAGTTGAAGAAGGTCTTGTCGAACTCCAGGTCGGGCAGCGCGTCGATCAGCTCGGTGAAGCGGCGCTTGATGCTGCTCCACAGGGGGCGCTCGATCGCGTCTTCGCCGAGCCGTTCGCGCATGTGCGCGACGGCGCGGTTGACGCACTTGTCGTAGAGCTCGATGCGCTCGACAGCATCGCGCTGGCTGCCGCGCCAATCGCGCGCCTCGAAGCGCTGCGGCGCGCGACGCGTGATGGCCCGAAATTCGGCGTTGTAGTCGGCGAAGTTCTGCACGAGCGCCGCGGCGCCCTCATCGACGAGTGCGTCACGGCTGCTGGCGGAGGAAAGGGCAGACACTTACATCACAGGTTGCGAATCAGCGCGTCGCCAAACTCGCTGCATTTCACTTCCTTCGCGCCTTCCATCAAGCGCGCGAAGTCGTAGGTCACGGTCTTCTGGCCGATCGTCTTGTCCATCGCGCTGATGATCGCATCGGCCGCTTCGACCCAGCCCATGTAGCGCAGCATCATCTCGCCGGAGAGGATCACCGAGCCCGGATTCACCTTGTCCTGGTTGGCGTACTTCGGCGCCGTGCCGTGCGTCGCCTCGAACACGGCGTGACCGGTCACGTAGTTGATGTTGCCGCCCGGCGCGATGCCGATGCCGCCGACCTGCGCCGCGAGCGCGTCCGACAGGTAGTCGCCGTTCAAGTTCATCGTGGCGATCACGTCGAACTCTTCCGGGCGCGTCAGCACCTGCTGCAGCGTGATGTCGGCGATCGCATCCTTGATGATGATCTTGCCGGCCTTCTTCGCCGCATCCTGTTCTTCGTTCGCAACCTTCTCGCCTTTGGCGGCCTTGGTGCGCTCCCACTGGTCCCAGGTGTACGTCTGCTGCGCGAATTCCTTCTCCGCCAGCGCGTACGACCAGTTGCGGAAGGCGCCTTCCGTGAACTTCATGATGTTGCCCTTGTGCACGATCGTCACGCTCTTGCGCTTGTTGACGATCGCGTACTCGATGGCGGCGCGGAACAGCCGGTCCGTACCTTCCTGCGAGACGGGTTTGATGCCGATGCCCGAGCTGTTCGGGAAGCGGATCTTGGCGTACTGCTTGGGGAACGCCTGCTGGAACAGCTCGAGGAACTTCTTGTTGTCGGCGCTGCCCGCCTCGAACTCGATGCCCGCGTAAATGTCCTCGGTGTTCTCGCGGAAGATCGTCATGTCGACCTTCTCCGGTGCACGCACCGGCGAGGGCACGCCCTTGAACCAGCGCACCGGCCGCAGACAGACGTACAGGTCGAGCATCTGGCGCAGCGCGACGTTCAGCGAGCGGATGCCGCCGCCAACCGGCGTCGTGAGCGGGCCCTTGATGGACACCAGATAATCGCGACACGCCTGCACGGTCTCTTCCGGCAGCCAGGTGTTGTACAAGTCGTTCGACTTCTGGCCGGCGTACACCTCCATCCAGTGGATCTTGCGCTTGCCGCCATAGGCCTTCTGCACGGCCGCGTCCATGACGCGCACCGAGGCACGCCAGATATCCGGGCCGGTGCCGTCGCCCTCGATGAACGGGACGATCGGCTGATCGGGCACGGCGAGCTTGCCGTTGGCAATCGTGATCTTCTGCCCCTGGGCGGGCACGTTGAGCTTGAGAGCGGTCGACATCAGGGAGGCTCCGTAGGACCGGGAGGCGGGGGAAAATGGGGGCGGAATCGTAGCAGATTCCTAGGCAAATCCCACGCGGGCGGTGACCCCGCGCGGCCCGTTCTCGAGGCGAATATCCCACCCATAGCGTTCGCAGATCCGCCGCACCAGATAGAGGCCCATGCCGTGGCCGCCCGGATGCGTGGTGAAGCGGCGCTGCGCTGCCGACAGATTGTCCGTCGGCAATGTTCCGGCGTTCGTCACGACCAGCTCGTGGCCGTGCGAGCGGCA
>DATNFA010000126.1:0-5959 GCA_035606615.1 Steroidobacteraceae bacterium | reverse complement strand
CGCGACGCCCGCGTTCGACGAGATGTTTCCCGGTGTGAGCGAGCGCTGCGCGCCGCTCGGCCTCGAACGCATGGGATTCGTCGCGACGCGCGACTTCGCAGTGAAAGCCAACTGGAAGGTGTACGTCGACAACTTCCTCGAGGGCTATCACATCCCGCTCGTGCATCCCGCGCTCAATCGCGAGATCGACTATCGACAGTACGTCACGGAGCTCGGTGCGCGTCACACGCTCCAGCATGCGCCGGTGCGCGAGGGCAGCGAGCACTACAAGGGCAAGGTCGGTGACGGCGAGGCCTACTACTACTGGCTGTTCCCGAACATCATGCTGAACTTCTACGAAGGCCAGCTGCAATCGAACGTCGTGATTCCGCTCGATGCCGCGAACACGCTGGTGCGCTTCGAGTGGTTCGCTTACGAGCCGCTGCCCGATCCGCAAACCAACGAGCGCTGGATCGAGCTGGCGCGGTTCAGCGAAGAGGTGCAGGCGGAGGACGCGCAGATCTGTGAAGCCGTGCAGTTCAATCTGCACTCGCGCGCGTATCGCAGCGGTCCGTACTCGCCCAAGCGCGAGAGCGGCGTGCGCCTGTTTCACGAGCTGATGCTGAATTCATAAGAAGGGGGAGATGCTCATGCGTAAGTGGTTAGCGGCGGCAGCGATTGCGCTGCTCGGCGCGGTGGCGGTGGCGCAGTCCGACATCGCCGCGTTCGTGGGAACGTGGAACGGCACATGGGAAGGCGGCGGTGCCGGTCGCTTCGATCTCACGATCGAGCGCGGCAGCGACGGCAAGCCGGCGGGCGGCGTCTCGGTCGGCACCGAACAGGGCGACTACACCGCGAAGTTCAAAGAGCTGAGCTTCGACGGCCAGAACATGAAGGCGCGCTACGAGTTTCCGCTCGACACGCAAGCCGACGTCGCGATCACCGGTACGTTCAACGGCGGCGCGGCGGAAGGCACGTGGAGCCTGGTCCCGAAAGGCGGCGATCAGGTGTTCGCCGGCGGCGGGTGGAAAGTCCAGAAAAAATAAGAGTCAGGCTTTAGCCTGACAATTCTCTTAGCCCTTCGTTGCGCGAGATCACTGGCTCATACCCCAGTTCCCGCCGTGCCTTATCGCTCGTGATCGTGCAATCGCGCGACATCATCGACGCTGCAAACCGCGTCAGCGGCGGATCGTTCGTCTTGCCCATCACGCCCCACGCCGTCTCCGTCGCCGTCCCGAGCGTGCGCGCGAGCCATCCTGGAATCGTCTTCGCTGGCGGTGTCAGTTGACGCGTCGCAAGCAGCGCCGTGAGGAATTCGCGCATCGGTGTCACGCCTTCGTCGATCACGAAGTACGCATTGCCGCCGTTGCCACGCTCGAGCGCCAGCTCGACACCATGAACCAGGTTCGCGATGTGCGTGGTGGAGGTCAGCGCGCGGCCGCCATCGATCCACACGAACCGTCCGCTCTTCACCATCGCTTCCAGGACCGGCAGGATTGTCTGATCGCCCGGGCCCCACACGAAGCGCGGGCGGATCGACAGCGTGGCGAAGCCGGGGGCGTTCGCTGCGAGCACGAGCTTTTCCGCAGCACCCTTGGTTTCGGAGTAGAGGAAAGGCGTGCGCTCCGGATACGGGTAGCGCTCATCGATATCGCGCATGTGCTGGCCGTGAAACAGCGCAGCCTCAGTGCCGATATGGATGAAGCGCCGCGCGCCGGCCTGACGTGCGACCTGCAGCAGCTGACGCGTTCCTTCGACGTTGGCGTTCCAGAACTGCTCGCGCGTGCCCCATTGCTTCACGAACGCCGCGCAGTGGATGACGGTCTCGCAGCCTGCAATCGCGTCCGTGGCCACCGAGCCGAGCTCGCCACGGATCGGCGTCGCTCCGAGCGCGCGGATCGCAGCGTCGCTGTTCTCCGATCGCGAGAGGGCGCGCAGTGAGTAACGGTCCGCGAGCGCGCGAACTATCGCGCCGCCGACGAATCCTGAGGCGCCAGTGATGAAGAGTGCTCGCCGCGTATCCATAGCAGGATGATAGCGCTCGCGAGCGCCAGGAGTGCGGCGGCGAAGAACGGAGCTCCGGGGAAATACACTGCTCCGGCGGAGTCGGAGAACGTGCCGAACAGTTGCGTCATGAGCGGCGGCCCCAGGATCGCCGCAAGGCTCGACAGGCTGGCGAGTCCGCCTTGCAGCTCACCCTGGGCGTTCGGCGGGACCTGTTGGGACATGAGAGCGTTCAAGGACGGCCAGCTCATTGCCGCGAGGCCCCAGCCCAGGATGCCGATGTACATCATCCAGCCGGAGGGCGCGAAGGCATAGCAGCAGTAGACGGCTGCGCCACTCAGCAGTCCGACCAGCGCTGCGCGTTGCTCGCCGCCGAGCTTGGGGACCAGCACCTTGGTCAGGCCGCCTTGGCTGATCGCCATGACGATTCCGGCTGCGGCGAGCGAGAGGCCGACGGCAGCTTCCGACCAGCCGAAACGCAGCATCGTGTAGAAGGCCCAGGTGCTCGGCAGGACCTGATGGCCCAGGATCCACAGGAACGTTACGCCCGCGAGGCCTACGACCACCGGTTGTTTGCGCAACTGCATGAGCGTGCCGAACGGATTGGCCCGCGACCATTCGAACGCACGCCGTCGCTCGCGCGGCAGCGATTCCGGCAACGCGAACAAGCCGAACGTCGCATTCATCAGTGCCAGGCCCGCGGCGACGAAGAACGGTGTGCGCGGACCCAGCGAGCCGAGCAGGCCGCCGATCGTCGGCCCGAGCACGAAGCCGAGCCCGAATGCAGCGCTGACGAACCCGAAGCTTTGCGCGCGTTTTTCGGGCGGAGTGATGTCGGCGATGTACGCGTAGGCAGGTGTAAAGGACGCGCCCGCTATGCCCGAGATGAGGCGGCCGACGAACAGCCAGGCCAAGCCCGGCGCCATGCCCATGACGGCGTAGTCGATGCCGAGCGCGAACAGCGCCGACAGCAGCACCGGGCGCCGTCCGAAACGATCGCTGAGATTGCCAATCACAGGCGCGCAGAAGAACTGCGCGACCGCATACACGAAATACAGCCAACCGCCGTAGCGCGCCGCCTGGCTCAGGCTCGCGCCGCTGAGCTGCATGATCAGCTCCGGCAGCACCGGCATGATGATGCCGAAGCCGATCGAATCGATCAGGATCGTGATGAAGATGAAGAGAACAGCGCGGCGATTCGGCATGGGCGCAGTATGGCCCGAGCGTCTCGCCGCGCGATTGTAAATTTCCGCAACCGGCTGGTGCGATCAGTCCGGCCGGCGATTCGGGCGGTCGCGCGAGCTGGCGTTGTTGTCGTTGCCGCCGCTGTGACGGCTGCTGCCTTGATTACTGTTCTGGCGCGAGCTGGTATCCGGCGGCGGACTGCTACGGACTTCGCGCGGCGGCGGACTGCTGCGAATCTCGTTCGACCCGGACGAGCGCGGCTCCGAATGGCTGCGCTCGATGCGCGGCTGCGACGGCTCGCTGCGCGGCTGCGATCGCATGATCGGCGACTCGCGCATGATCGGCGACTCGCGGCGCTCGATCTGCCGCGGCTCGGGCTGACTGGATTCGCGTGCGCGGGGCTGCTCGCGGACTTCGCGGCGGCTGTTGTCGCGCTGGAATGTGTCGCGCTGATCGAGGCTCTCGCGCGCGCGCCGAATCACTTCGTTGCTGCCGCTTTGATTCGATCGGCTCTCGATGGACGGGCTGCCTTGCAGCGCCTGCACCGGCGGACGTTCCATGTGATCGCGCGCGCGCCGCTCGGATTCACCGCGCATGCTTTGCACGCGTTCCGGCTCGCGGCTCTCGATCGACTGGGAATTACGTGACGGCTCGCGCAGCGCGACGCGCTTCTCGGGTGCGATGTTCCGCTCGCTGCTCTGCGCGCGCCGGATCTGCTCCGCAGCCACGCGCGAGGCACGGAAATCGCCGCCGCCGCCGCGCTTCGGATTTTCCTGCGCGAGCGCCGCGCGCGGCGGCGCCTCACGGCGCGCCTGACCCGCGAGAATGCTGTCGCGTTCCGGCGCGATCGAGGAAGGTCGCACGTTGTCGCGCCAGTGGCGCAGCTGGCCTTCGTCCACATGCACGCGCTGGGTGCCGATGGGACGACCGCCGACGAATGCGTCGCGCTGCGCGGCTGTTATGGCATTAGCCATGTTGCCGAAGGTGTACTGCGGCCGCTGACCGCGACGCCCGTACACATTCGTCACGTTGATGTTGTTGACGATGATCGTGTTGGACACGTTCACGTGACGCACGTAACGCGGCGTGTGCCGATACCACGGCACGTACACTTCGTGCGGTGCGAGCGGGAACCAGCCGACACCGCTGCCGAAGCCGACGGACACGCTCACCGACGGCCCGCCGACCCAGCCGACGAGAGCCGGCGCGTAATACGGGCGGACGTAGCGCGGGCCCGGCACCCAGCACCAACGATGGCTCGCGAATGCCCAGCGACCGTAGTGGAACGGCGCGAAGCCCCAGGGCGCAGCGTCGATCCAGGTCCAGCCCCACGGCGCGACCCAGCCCCAACGGCCGTAGCGATACGGCGCCCAGTCGCTCACTACATACGTCGGGCGCCACACGTAACCGTAGGAAGGCTCGTTGATCCACTCGCCCTGGCCGTCGAGATCTTCGTAACCGACGACCTCGCGCGAGACGTAACGCGCCGACTCGGACGTGTCGCCGCGCCGGTCGCGATCGTTCGCCCAGGACTCGAAAGCGGTCCGCGGCGTGATCCTGCCGATGTCCGCGGTCAAGCCGTCGAGCCCGGTGAAGGTGCCTTCCTCCTCGGCGCGCACGCGGAACGATTTGGAGGCGCCGGTCACTTCCGCTTCGCCATTGCGCGTGCGGACGATCGTGCGGTCGCTCTGCGGATCGACCTGCACGGTGTAGTCGCCGGGATGGCTGAAATACACCGTCGCGTTCGGGGTCTCGAGCTGGATCTTTTCGCGATCGCCAAGCGTGCGCACGCGGATCGTCGCCACGCCGTCGGTCAGGCTCATCTGCATGACGTCGTCGTCGAGCTCGATGAACTCGAAGCTGGTGCTGCGATCGAGGTGCACGCTGGCGGTGCCGACCTGCAGCTCGGCACGGCCGTCGGCGCCGACCGAGAGCCGGTCGCCGCTGGTGATCGGCCGGTTCACCACGCCATCGGCCCATTCCTCGGTGCCGGCCGGTGCCACCGAAACGTCGCCGTCCATGAGGCTCAGGCGCGCGACGCGGCCAGGCGGGTCGACCACCGGCTCCTGCGCATGGGCGTAGTGGGCCGCGGCCAGGCCGATGAGGCCGGCCAGCCACAACACCGCATTTCGTGAGAGCACCTGAACGTTCATAAACCTCGCATCCCGTAGTGAAACGGTTGGCGCCATGATGCGTTCCAGGGGGTGAACTCCACGTGAACAGCCTTGACGCGGGTCACAACCTGCGCAGATTCCTGGACTTGCCTACGGCCGGTTCGACTGCGAGGACCGGCAGTGTGAGATCGGTCCCCCTCCGCCCGTGAGCGGCTGCCTATACTGCCGCTCTCGCAGATAAAAAGACCGGGTGCATGGAGTTATCAGCAAGTCCTTCGGATCTGGCGCTGCTGCGGCGGTTTTCGCCGTTCGACGCCATGAAGCCGGAAAACCTCGCCGCGCTGGCCAAGCGGACCAGCCGGTTGCAGGCGCCGAAGGGTCGTCTGCTGTTCACGGAAGGCGATGAGGAAAAGCAGACCTACTACCTGCTGAGCGGCACCGTCGACCTGATGGCCGAGGGCGAGGTGATCGGCCAGGTCCGCAGCGGCACGCCGAAGGCGAAAAACCCGCTGGCGCATGCGCTGCCGCGGCCGTATTCGGCCGTCGTCACTTCCGACCGCATCGAATACCTGCACATCGACAGCGAATTTCTCGACGTCGTCGTCACCTGGGACCAGACCGGCAGCTACAAGGTCATCGAGCTGCGCGAGTCGGAGGAGGGCGGCAGCCCTGCCGAC
>DATNFA010000125.1:0-14177 GCA_035606615.1 Steroidobacteraceae bacterium | reverse complement strand
CATCGCAGCGGCGAGCGGCCGGTGATCATCAATTTCGCCGCCAACCGGAGGAAGACTCATGACGACGCCCGCTGAAGTCCTCAGCATGTTGAAGGAGAAGGAGGTCAAGTTCGTGGACCTGCGCTTCACGGACACACGCGGCAAGGAACAGCACGTGACCGTGCCGTCGCACACTCTCGACAGTGCCTTTTTCGACGACGGCAAGATGTTCGACGGCTCGTCGATCGCCGGCTGGAAGGGCATCAACGAATCGGACATGGTGCTGATGCCGGACGCCACGACGGCGGTGCTCGATCCGTTCTTCGAAGAGACCACGCTGATCCTGCGCTGCGACGTGCTCGAGCCATCGACGATGCAGGGCTATGAGCGCGACCCGCGCTCGCTCGCGAAACGCGCCGAGGCGTATCTGAAGTCGACCGGTATCGGCGACCGCGCGCTGTTCGGCCCGGAGAACGAATTCTTCATCTTCGACAACGTGCGCTTCGGCACGACCATGCAGGGCTCGTTCTTCGAGATCGAGTCGATCGAGGCGGCGTGGAGCTCCGGCAAGAACTACGAGGAAGGCAACAAGGCGCATCGTCCAGGCGTGAAAGGCGGCTATTTCCCGGTACCGCCGGTCGATTCGTTCCAGGATTTGCGCTCGGCGATGTGCCTGGCGTTGGAAGAGCTGGGCATGAAGGCGGAAGTGCATCACCACGAGGTCGCGACGGCCGGCCAGTGCGAAATCGGCGTCAACGCCAACACGCTGGTGCGCAAGGCCGATGAAGTGCAGATGCTGAAGTACGCCCTGCACAACGTCGCGCACGCTTACGGCAAGACCGTGACGTTCATGCCGAAGCCGATCGTCGGCGACAACGGCAACGGCATGCACGTGCACCAGTCGATCTCGAAGGACGGCAAGCCGCTGTTCGCGGGCGACAAGTACGCGGGCCTGTCGGATCTGGCGCTGTACTACATCGGCGGCATCATCAAGCACGCCAAGGCGATCAACGCGTTCACGAACGCGGCCACCAACAGCTACAAGCGGCTGGTGCCGGGCTTCGAAGCGCCGGTGATGCTCGCGTACTCCGCGCGCAATCGCTCAGCTTCGATCCGCATTCCGTGGGTTGCGAATCCGAAGGGTCGCCGCATCGAAGTGCGCTTCCCGGACTCGACCGCGAATCCGTACCTCGGCTTCGCGGCGATGCTGATGGCGGGCATCGACGGCATCCAGAACAAGATCCATCCGGGCGATCCCGCGGACAAGGATCTGTACGACCTGCCGCCGGAAGAAGCGAAGCACATTCCGGAAGTCTGCTACTCGCTGGAGCAGGCGCTGCAGTCGCTGGACGCAGATCGCGGCTTCCTCAAGGCCGGCGGCGTGTTCACCGATGACGTGATCGACGCGTACATCGCACTGAAGATGCAGGAAGTGACCAAAGTGCGTATGTCGACGCATCCGCTGGAGTTCGAGTTGTACTACAGCGTGTGAACATGCTGCATGCCGGGTCCTCCGGCCCGGCATGCAGCGCACGCGGTAGCCTGCGGTGACGGCGGTCACACTCGCCGTCACCGTTTTTGTCAGCTATAGGCGAAGCGGCTATGCTCTGGCCTCATGCGTACGGCGCTCCTGCTAATGCTCGCGCTCGCGGCTCCGGTTGTGTGCAGCACCGCAGCGGCCGCCGACGTATGGAAATGGGTGGACGAGAAGGGCATCACGCACTACTCCGACCAGCCTGTGGCCGGTGCCACCAAGATCGAGGTGCGCACGGGCAATGTCATCGGAACCGCGCCGGGTGGCTCGTTCTCGAGTGGCTCCTCGTCCAGCTCCGCGGCGCCGGCCGCCGACCCGGATTATCGCAATTTCGAGATCTGGCGACCCGAGCCGAACCAGTCGATCATCAACACAGCTGGCGTGGTCAACGTCGAAGTCCGCATCGAGCCTGGAGTGAGGCAGCAGCACACGCTGAACCTGTTGCTCGACGGCCGGGCGGTCCAGGGCTACCCGCGCAACGCGCTGAGTTACGAGTTGCGGGAAGTCCCGCGCGGGACGCACAACGTCACCGCTACGGTGACCGATCAACGCGGTCAGGTCATCGCCACGAGCGCTGGAGTCACGTTCACTGTGCGGCAGGAATCGATTGCGCAGCCGCCGGTCGGTCCGTCATTGCGGCCGCCGCCGCCGAAGCCGACGCCGCGCGCGTCGAACAAGGTGCTCACGACGCAGCCGAGCTACGGCGCATTGAACGGCAGCGCACATCAGGCCATCGATCCGGCGACCAATCTCCCGGTCGTCAAGAAAGCCGCGCCGAAACCCGGCAAGCCGTAAAAAGAGTCAGGCTGAAGCCTGACCCACAGAGGTGCGGCTAGCGATGGCCGCGCTGCCTTCGTCATTCGCCGCTGCGAGCGCCATGGCCGATCCCGGACGCATCCTCGATAGCTTGAGCACCAGCGTGCTGATCGTCGATCGTGCGCGCGCGATTCTGTATCTCAACGTCGCCGCCGAAACGCTCTTCGGCATCAGCCGCAACCAGGCGCGCGGCCGGCCGCTGGAAGAATTATTTGCTGCTGCCACCGAGCTGGACGCGCTCGTCGAGCGCGCGCTGACAACCGCGCGGCCGTTCCTGCGGCGTGAGCTGGCGCTGCGGCCGGTCAACGGCGAGAGCGAGCTGATCGTCGATTGCGTGGTCGCGCCGTATGAAGAGTCGGCCGCGCCGGCGGTGATGATCGAGATCAGCGACACGACCGAGCATCAGCGCATTTCACGCGAGACGGCGCTGCTGACGCAGATCGACGGCAGGCGGTTGATGCTTCGTCAGCTTGCGCACGAAATCAAAAATCCGCTCGGTGGCCTGCGCGGCGCCGCGCAGTTGCTCGCGCGCGAATTGCCCGACGAGCAGATGCGCGAATATACGTCGGTGATCATCAGCGAAGCGGATCGCCTCGCGGGACTGGTCGACGCGATGCTCGGCCCGGGACATGCGCTGCGTCGCGAGCTCACCAACATTCATGAGCTGATCCAGCACGTGCGGCATCTGCTGGCGGCCGACGCTCCGCCAGACGTGACCATCGAGCGTGACTACGATCCGAGCCTGCCGCCGCTCGCGCTCGATCGCAATCTCATCATTCAAGCGATGCTCAACCTCGGGCGCAACGCGCTGCAGGCGATCGCGCAGAACGCGGGCGGCAAAGGCCGCATCGTGTTGCGCACGCGGGCGCTCACCAACGTCAACATCGGCACACGCCGCCACCGGCTCGTCGCCAGCGTGCAGTTCGAAGACAACGGTCCGGGTGTGCCCGACCAGCTGCGCGAAACGCTGTTTTATCCGCTCGTGACCGGACGTGCCGACGGCACCGGGCTCGGTCTTGCCGTCGCGCAGGACCTGGTCAGCCGGCATGACGGCCTGATCGAGTTCGAGAGCCGCCCCGGGCTCACCCTATTCACGATCCTGCTGCCCTTCCATGTCCATCTCACTGAAGCCTCTTAACGTCTGGCTCGTCGACGACGACGCCTCGATCCGCTGGGTGCTCGAGCGCGCCTTGCGGCAGGGCGGAATGTCGCCGACTGCTTTCGATCAGGCCGACAGCGCGCTCGCCGCTCTGCGTCGCGACCGGCCCGACGTGCTGATCACCGACATTCGCATGCCGGGGCGCAGCGGCCTGGAGCTGCTGACGCAGATTCGCGCGAGCCAGCCGGAGCTGCCGGTGATCGTCATGACGGCGCATTCGGATCTCGACAGCGCAGTGGCCGCCTACCAGGGCGGCGCGTTCGAGTATCTGCCGAAGCCGTTCGATATCGACCAGGCGGTGGATCTCGTGCGGCGCGCGGCTCAGCAGCGCGTGCTGGCACCGGAGCCTGCAGCCGAAGCGCGGCGCATCCCCGAGATGCTGGGTCAGGCGCCGGCGATGCAGGAAGTTTTCCGCGCGATCGGCAGATTGTCGCGGTCGAGCATGACGGTGCTGATCACCGGCGAGTCGGGCACCGGCAAGGAGCTCGTCGCACGCGCGCTGCATCGACACAGCCCGCGCGCGGCGAAGGCCTTCATTGCGCTCAACACTTCGGCGTTCACCGCGGACCTGCTGGAGTCCGAGCTGTTCGGGCACGAGAAGGGCTCGTTCACCGGCGCCGATCAATTGCGGCGCGGACGTTTCGAGCAGGCAGACGGCGGCACACTGTTCCTCGACGAGATCGGCGACATGTCGCCGCAATTGCAGACGCGACTGTTGCGCGTGCTGGCGGAGGGCGAGTTCTATCGCGTCGGCGGACAGATCCCGGTACGCGTCGAGGTGCGCGTGATCGCAGCGACGCACCAGGATCTGGAAGAGCGCGTGCGGCAGGGCTTGTTCCGCGAGGATCTGCTCCATCGGCTCAACGTGATCCGCATCGAAGTGCCGCCGCTGCGCGCGCGCCGCGAGGACATTCCGGAGCTGCTGATCCACTATCTCAGCGCCGCGGCGCTGGAGCTCGGCGCCGAGCCGAAGACCCTGACGCCGGAAGCTGCGGCCGCGTTGTCGAATTTCGAGTGGCCCGGCAACGTTCGCCAGCTGGTGAATGCGTGCCGGCGCCTGACCGCGACGGCACCGGGCCGCGAGATCAAAGTCGCCGACATTCCGCCCGATCTCGGCGGCGTGCCGGGTGCGTCGAAGTTGCAGGACGAATGGACACGTCAGCTGACGCAGTGGGCAGAGCGACGGCTCGCAGCCGGCGAGACGCCGCTGCTCGACGACGCGCTACCAGAGTTCGAACGCACGTTGATTCGCGCAGCGCTGCGCCAGGCGCAGGGCGGACGTCAGGAAGCTGCGCGGCTGCTCGGCTGGGGCCGCAATACGCTCACGCGGAAGCTCAAAGAGCTGACGATGGATGACGAGTAGCGATGTCGAGAGGCGGGTGCGCTGACGAAGTGCCGATGAGCTCGCTCACCGACTGCATCTTGTGCTTCGCCAGGTACGCGGCAATCCCCTCGTTGATCTTCTTGCATACCAGCGGATCGTAGAACAGCGCCGTACCGACGCCGACGGTCGAAGCGCCGGCAATCAGAAACTCCAGCGCGTCGTTCGCCGAACAGATGCCGCCCTGACCGATGATCGGGACATTGTGCCGCCGCGCGACCTCGTACACCTGGTGCACCTTGAGCAGCGCGATCGGCTTGATCGCCGGTCCCGACAACCCGCCTTGCACGTTGCCGATGACGGGACGCCGTGCGTGCACGTCGATCGCCATCCCCGTCACGGTGTTGATCACTGCCAGCGCGTCCGCGCCAGCCTCGATGCAGTGACGCGCGTTGTCGCGGATATCAGTCTGGTTCGGCGACAGCTTCACGATCAGCGGCTTCTTCGTTGCCGCGCGGCACGCGGCCGTCACGCGGCCGGACATCTGCGGATAGTTGCCGAACTGCACGCCGCCTTCCTTGATGTTCGGGCAGGAGATGTTCACCTCGATCGCGTCGATCGGCGAATCGTCGAAGCGGCGCGTCACCTCGATGTAGTCCTCGATCGTCGAGCCGCAGACGTTGGCAATGAAGCGCGTCTCCGTGAAATCCAGCGACGGCAGGATCGAGGTCACGACGTGCTCTACGCCGGGATTCTGCAGGCCGATGGCGTTGAGCATGCCCATCGGCGTCTCGTATACGCGGTGCGCCGGATTGCCGAGCCGCGGCTCGCGCGTCGTGCCTTTCAGCACGATGGCGCCGGCGTCGCGGTTCGAGAAGCCCTCGACGCGCGTGTACTCTTCGCCGAACCCGACGCAGCCCGAGAGCAGCACGATGGGCGAATCGAGCTTGAGGCCGCAGAAATCGATCGCTAGGCTCGCTGGAAGCATGGGCCGATAGTTTACCCCCGTGTCGATGTTAAGGGCCTATGTTCCACGTCATCCTGTATCAGCCCGAGATTCCGCCGAACACCGGCAACGTGATCCGCATGTGCGCCAACACCGGCGCGCGGCTGCATCTGATCGCGCCGCTCGGCTTCGACATCGATGAAAAAGCGGTGCGCCGCGCCGGGATGGATTACGCCGAGCTTGCCGACGTGCAGGTCTGGCAGAGTCTCGCGGAATGCATGGAGGCGCTGGGCAGGCCGCGCTGGTTCGCTATTTCCACACGCGGCGTCACCCGCTATGACAGCGTGCAGTTCGCGGCTGGTGACGCGTTCGTGTTCGGGCCCGAGACGCGCGGACTGCCGCAAGCAGTGCTCGAGGAATGCCCGCCGGAGCGGCGGCTGCGGATTCCGATGCGGTCTGGCAATCGCAGCTTGAATCTGTCGAATGCGGCCGCGGTCGTCGTGTACGAAGCGTGGCGACAGCGCGGATTCTTGTCAGCCTGACTCTTCAGTCTCCGGCTTCAGCGCCCGGCTGAACAATTCCTTCACGGCCTCTTTCGGCGACGCGCCCTCGTGCACGACGCGATACACCTGCTCGCAGATCGGCATCTCCACCGATAGTCGCGCAGCAACGTCGCGCACCGCGCGGGCCGCTTGCACGCCTTCGACGACCTGGCCGATCGATTTCTGTGCGGCTGCCCCAGTCGTGCCGGAAGCCAGCGCCAGGCCGAAGCGGCGGTTACGCGACTGATTGTCCGTGCACGTGAGCACGAGATCGCCGAGTCCTGCCAACCCCATGAACGTGTCCTTGCGCGCGCCGAGCGCGACGCCGAGTCGCGTCATTTCCACCAGCCCGCGCGTGATGAGCGCGATGCGGGTGTTGGCGCCGAAGCCGAGCCCATCGGAAATTCCTGCGCCGATGGCGAGCACGTTCTTGATCGCGCCGCCCGTTTCCACGCCGACCATGTCGGTCGACGTGTAGGCGCGGAAGTTCATGCCCGACAGTCGCTGCGCCAGATCGTTGGCGAACGTCGCATCGTTCGCAGCGACAGTCATCGCTGTCGGCAGGCCTGCACCAACTTCCTTCGCGAACGTCGGGCCCGACACGACAGCAGTCGGCACGCGCTCGCCGAGCACGTGACGCACGACTTCGTGCGGCAGCAAGCCGGTCGCGAGCTCGAATCCTTTGGTCGCCCAACTGACGCGCGCGTCAGCGCCGAGATGCGGAGCGATCTCCTGCAGCAGCAGACGCAGCGAGTGACTGGGAACTGCGATGAGCACGTCCGGCGCCGCACGCACGGCTGCAGCCAGATCGGCCTCGACGCGCAACGAGTCCGGAAACGCAGCCTGCGGCAAATACCGCTCGTTACTGCGTTGACGTGCGAGGGCAGCAACGTGCGCGGGATCGCGGCCCCACAACACTGCAGGCCGCGACAAGCGCGCGAGCTGAATCGCGAGTGCGGTGCCCCAGGAGCCGGCGCCCAGCACGACCAACGTCGAGCTCTCGGGCGCGGCGGACATCTGCGCGGCTCAGTTCACCGAGGCCGCAGGAGATTGCGGCTGACCCTGCTGGGCACGCGTCGCGGCCTGGTTGAACAGCGCTTCGAAGTTCACGGGCGGCAGCAGGAACGGCGGGAAGCCGCCCTTGGTCAGCAGATCGGAAATCACTTCGCGCGCGTACGGCAACAAATAGTTCGGGCAGAAGATGCCGAGCAAGCGCTGCATGTCCTGAGCGGGCACGTTGCGGATCCCGAACGCACCAGCCTGCTGCAGCTCCACGAGCCACACGGTCTTGTCGGCGGCCTTCGCCTCGACGCGCACCATCAGCACGACTTCCTTCATGTCGCCGCCGATGTCGCTGACAGACGTGTTGAGGTTGAGATTGATGGTCGGGTTCGCTGCATTCGGCGTGATGCGCGGACCGGCCGGCGCCTCGAACGACACGTCCTTCAGATAAACGGCCTGCGGCGCGAACTGCGGGGCATTCGGGTCGACCGTCTGGTCATTCGGTACTGGGGCTTCGTCAGCCATGATACGGATCCTCTTCGATGTATTCGTGTCGGGCCGGCCGCTATCCCTTCACGGGGCCAGGCCGAGCAGTTTGTTCAGTTCGCCGGAGCGGTCGAGCGCGGCCAGCTCATCATAACCCCCGACGTGCAGCTCGCCGATAAAGATTTGCGGCACGGAGCGCTGACCGCCGGTCCGTTGCAGCATCACCGCACGCTGCTCCGGCTCGTCGTCGAGCTTGATCTCGCGGACGGCGACGCCCTTGCGCTCGAACAGGTTGCGTGCCCGCTGGCAATACCCGCACCAGTTGGTCGAGTACATGACCGCCTCAACCGGACTCATTAGTGCTTGCCGTCCTTGCGGGCCGCGCCCTTCACCAGCGGTAGATTTTCCTGGCGCCAGCTCTGCAAGCCGCCGCGCAGCGTGACGACTTTGTTGAAGCCAGCGGCGCGCAACGTGCGCGCCGCCGCGCCCGAGGCCGCGCCGCTCTCGCAATAGACGATGACGGGCTTTTCCTTGTACTTCTTCAGCGTCTCGGCCTTGGCGGCGAGCTCGGCGGCCGGCAGATGGCGCGCCTCGATGATGTGCCCGGTCTCGTATTCCTGGCCCTCGCGCACGTCGAGCAGCAGCGCTCCGGAGTTGGCGAGGCGGACCGCATCCGCCGGGGCGATGGCACTGCTGCCGCGCGCTCGCTGACGGATCTCGATCACGATCGCGAGAACGGCGAGAATCGCCGCAGCTGCGACCAGGAAGGGATGATGGACGACGTATTCGAAGAATCGATTCATTGCACGCTGTACGCGACCCGACAGGGGGCTGCCCAAAAGGCGCGGAAGTATAGCAGCCGCTCTCTTTCGGACACGCCGCGCCGATTGCGGCCCGGCCAGTGAGCGGCGCACGCTCAGTTCGCGTCTGTGCCGCTGCGGCGGCTTATGTACTGTTGCTGTGCCCGGTCGCTTTTCAAGCCGCCGCGGCGGGCATCGACACCAAGGAAGCCGAGCTGCGGCAGGTGCGCACGCGCATCGAGGTGATCCGCAAGGAGATCCACGCGGACGCGGAGCGCCGCGATGCGCTGACGGGCCAGCTCAAGGCCGCTGACCTGCAGATCCAGTCGGCGCGCGAGCGGCTGGCCGAAGTTCGCACCCGCCGCATCGACTCCGAGCAAAAGCTGGCGGGCTTGAAGGCCGAGCAGACTCAGACGCAACGCGAGGTCGTGGACGAGCGCGACGAGCTCGCGGCGGAGCTGAAAGTCGCCTACATGAACGGCCGCCAGGAGCAGCTGAAATTGCTGCTCAACCAGCGCGACCCGGCGGCAGCCGGCCGCATGATGGCCTACTACGGCTACTTCGGCCGCGCCCGCGCCGAGCGCATCACATCGATTACCGAGCACCTCGCCCATCTGGAATTACTGGGCGAGCGCATCGGCGCGGAAACGGCACGACTGCGCGACCTGGAGCAAGAGAACGCGCGCGACGTCAAGGCTCTCGCCGGCGCACGCGAGCGGCGCGCACAGACGCTCGCGGAGGTCCAGACGAAGCTGCGCACGCGCAACGATCAGCTCAGCAGACTCCAGTCGGACGCGCAGGCATTGGAGAAGCTGGTCGAGCAGCTGCGCCGTGCGATCGAGGAATTTCCCGAGCTGGCAGAGCAGCCGTTTCAACGCGTGAAGGGCAAGTTGCCGTGGCCGGTCAAAGGCGCGCTCCTGGCGAAGTTCGGGCAGCTGCGCGCGGGCGGACCGCTCAAGTGGCAGGGTCTGGTAATCGCCGCGGAGCGCGGTGCGCAGGTGCGCGCGCCGTACTACGGCCGCGTCGTCTATGCCGACTGGCTGCCCGGCCTCGGGCTGCTGATCGTGCTCGACCATGGCGGCGGCTACATGAGCCTGTACGGCCACAATGAGCAGGTCTATCGTCGGGTCGGCGATCGGGTCGCTCCGGGCGACGTGCTGGCGGTCGTCGGCGAGGCCGCCGGGCTGGGCCGGCCGGGGCTGTATCTGGAGATCCGCAAGGGCAAGCAGCCGCTCGACCCGCAGGACTGGCTGTCAAAACCATGACCGGGCCGTGACTTCGTGACCTGCGTCACTGGCTCCGCCATGCAGACCGGCCCTGGATCCTCGCTTTTCGGTAGGCAGGAGGGCTAAAACTGCGGCCAGGATCAAGGACCGCAGCGGGGGCGGGCCCGATGATGGGTTCCAAGGTGCGAAAACCCGCGCTTACGAAGGGCAGAACTTGACCGCTGGCACCATTCTCGACGACGAAGACACGATAGAGGCGCAAGCCCTGTCGACGTCGCTCGATCCCTATGGCCAGCTGGTCAAGATGCTGATGCCGCGCGCGAGCTGCATCGCCATCTACGATCGCAACAGCGTGCCGCTCTGGCTGTCGGACGGTTGCGAAGGCCCGGACCTGTCGAACCTCATCGAAGAGGGGCTCAACTCGGCCAAGAGCGAGGACACGGATCCCGAGGAGCGCGACGGTTTCGCGCACTCGTCGAGCGGCGATACCGCGTATGTGTTCATCCTGCGTGACGATACGACCTTGCTCGGCGCGCTTGGTGTGTCGTGCCAGGACGGCTCGGGCGGCGCGCGACCGTTCACACTCATGCTGGGACTGCTGCGGCCGGCTCTGCAGGTGCTGAGTCGCGAGCTGATCAGCCAGTACAACCAATACAACCACGTCGAGCCGCGCGAGAAAGAGCCCGCCGCGCGCGACAGCGATCTGGAGCTGCTGCTAGATGCCAGCGTCCCGGAAGACACCAGCAGCGACGATCTCGAACAGATCGTGCGCAGTTGCGTCACGCATCTGCAGTGCTCTGCCGGCGTGCTGTTCATTCCGGACAAGCAGATCGAGATCCTGCACGCGGACGGTACGAGCGGCGCCGAGCGCGAGACGCTCGACAAGACCCAGCGGAATCTGTTCGCGTGGGTGCAGGTCCAGCGCCGCACGCTGATGTTGAACAAGGTGCCGGCTTCGAGCCCGATGGGCAGCCTGCCGTACAAGATCCTCGCGTGCCCGATCCGTCAGGGCGGGCAGCACGTCGTCGGCCTGCTGATGCTGCTCAAGCGGCTCACCGGCACCGACTTCGACACGCGCCAGGTGCGCGTGATCGAGATGATGACTCGCCACATCGCCTACGTGCTGCAGAACGCGTACGACCCGAGCACCGGATTACTGACTCGCCCGGCACTCGAGCAACGCGCGCTCGCTGCGCTCGAAGGCAACTCGGGCGAACATTGCATCGCTTACGCCGACGTCGATAGGTTGCACGTGATCAACGAGAACCACGGCATGCACGTCGGCGACGCGGTCATCGTGCGCATCGCTGAGACGATCCGAACGCAATTGCCGCAGGATGTTTTTGCCGCGCGCATCTCGGGCGACCGCTTCGCGCTGTTCTTCGCGAACGAGAGCCTCGACGCCGCCTGCACTTTCCTGGGCAGCTTGTGCCAGGCGATCAGCGAGCTCACCTTCGAGCACGAAGGCACGCCGATCGACGTGTCGGCGAGCTTCGGCGTAGCAGCCGTACAGAGCACGAAGTTTCCGCTCTCGCACGCGCTCGCGCATGCCGAGGCGGCGTGCAAAGCTGCCAAGGATCGTGGCCGCGGCCGCGTGGAGCTGTATCAGGACGCTGACCGCAGCATCGTGCGTCGCTATGAAGACGTCGCGATCATCGGCGATCTGCGCGAGGCGATCGCCAACGATCGCTTCCGCATGGACGCGCAGCCGATCGTGGAGCTCGCGCATACCGGCGGCGCGCGGCGCTTCGAGCTGTTGCTGCGGATGATCGACGCATCGGGCGAAATCGTCGCGCCGGACAAATTCCTCACGGCCGCGGAGCGCTACCAGCTCGCGACCGACATCGATCGCTGGGTGGTGCAGTACGCGCTCGAGATCCTGTCGTCGGCGGCGCCGCGGCTGGCGAGCATGGATGCGCACTTCGCGATCAACATTTCCGGTCAGTCGCTCGGCGACGAACACTTCCCGACGTACCTGGAAGGCAAGCTGCGCGAGTACGACCTGCCCGCCGGCCTGCTGTCGTTCGAGATCACGGAGACGGCAGCGGTCGCCAACATCGTGCGCGCCGAGACACTCATCCGGCGCTTGCAGGACCTGGGCCACTCGATCGCGCTGGACGATTTCGGTCGCGGCCTGTCCTCGCTCACTTATCTCAAGTCGCTGCCGGTCTCGCATCTGAAGATCGACGGCGGCCTGGTGCGCGATCTCGCCGGCAACGCGCGCTCGCGCGCAGCGGTCACGGCGATCGTGCAGCTGTCGCAGGCGATGAAGCTCGAGACCACCGCCGAATGCGTCGAGAGCGAATCGATCCTTGCGGCCGTCGGTCAGCTCGGCGTGACTTATGGGCAGGGCTTCGCGATCGGCCGGCCGCGGCCGTTGGAGATCGTCCTACAGGAGCTGTTGCGCTCCGGTCCGGCGCCGAGCGGCGGCTCGTCGCGACCGTCGCGCATCGGCCTTTAGTCTTCTGCCGCATTGGCCGAGCCGATCCGAAGTAATATGCTTTCCGCGCAGCCTGCCAACGACCACAAACCCTCAGCTCACGAACTCTCAGCAATGGCTCGCCTGGGTACCCCTGTCCGCTTCGCGCTCGTCCTGACGATCGGGATCGTCGCCGGCTTCGGTCTGTCGGTCGGCCGCACGGTCAAGGCCGACCGCGAGCCTGAGCCGAAGACGCACAGCGCGACCAGCGCCGATGCAGTGACGGCGCCGGTCCCGTGGCAGGACGCGCGCCTGCTCGCCGAAGTTCTGGAGCACGTGCGCAAGGAATACGTCGAGCGCATCTCCGACCAGGAGCTGATCGAAGCGGCGATCCGCGGCCTGATCGCCGACCTGGACCCGCATTCCGCGTTCCTCGATCCCGAGCAGTTCGACGAGATCCGCATCAGCACCACCGGCGAATATTCCGGCGTCGGCATCGAGGTCGCGCTCGAGAACGGCGTCGTCAAGGTCATCAACCCGATCGAAGACACCCCTGCGTTTCGCGCCGGTGTGCTCGCGGGCGACCGGATCCTTGCGGTCGACGACGTGCCGGTCGACGCCGAGAACCTCAACGACACGATCGATCGCATGCGCGGCCGCATCGGCACGCCGGTGAAGATCACGATCGCGCGCGGTCCCGAGCCGAAGCCGCGGGAGTTCACCCTGGCGCGCGCGAGCGTACAGGTGCACAGCGTCACGCAGGAAATGCTCGAGCCCGGCCTCGGCTACGTGAAGATCACGCACTTCAGCGAGACCACCACGCCCGACCTGGAAGCTGCCCTCGCCAAGCTGAAGAAGGCGAGCGGCGGCTCGTTGCGCGGCCTCGTGCTCGACCTGCGCAACAATCCCGGCGGCGTGCTCGAAGCAGCGGTCGGCGTGTCGGATGTGTTTCTCGACGGCGGCTTGATCGTTACGGCGAGCGGCCGCGCGGCCGACGCGCAATTCTCGATGGACGCGCAGCCCGGCGACGACCTGGATGGCGCGCCGCTGATCGTGCTGGTGAACGGCGGCTCGGCCTCAGCCTCCGAGATCGTCGCCGGCGCGTTGCAGGACCATCATCGCGCACGGCTGGTCGGCAGCCAGACTTACGGCAAGGGCTCGGTGCAGACCGTCATGCCGCTGTCCGACGGCCACGCCATCAAACTTACGACTTCCCGCTACTTCACGCCTTCCGGCGCCTCGATCCACCAGCGTGGCATCAAGCCCGACGTGGCGGTCGAAGACGCGAAGGATGGCGACGATCGCGCCCTGCACGTGGCACTGGGTCTGCTCAAGGACCCGGGCACAATTCGTCAGAGCAGCGCCAAATAACCCGCCATGCGAGCCGAGCAGCCGGCCAGCGACAATCGAGGTTTCGCGGCGGCAGTCCTGCTATGGCTGCATCTGCTGATCCTGACCGCGGGCGTATTGCAGTTCGGCTTCGCCCCGCACGCCGTGCAGCAACCGCTGTTAGCCGTCGGTGCGCTCGCGTTGCTTACGCTCAGCATGCTGATCACGCGGTCGATTCCCTCGTTGCAGCGTCCGATCGCGCGGCAGCATTGGATCGATGTCGCTACATTGATGATCGCCGTCACGGCGCTGTGCGCTGCGACCGGCGCCGCACGCAGCTCGTTGCTCCCGCTCTATGCAATCCCGCTCGCTGGCATCGCAGTCGCCTTCGGCAGCTGGTGGCTCGTCGTGTTGCTCGCAGTCGTCATCGCTGCACTCGGGTTGCTGCTCGGCTCGCTGACTCCGAACACTTACATAGGCGATCCGGAATTTCTCACGCTGCTGTTCGAGACTTTCGCGCCTGCGACGGCGGTGGCGTTACTCGTCGCTTCGTTGGTTACGAGAATGCAGAGCGCTGTTCAGCGCATCAGCGATCTCGCTTCGACCGATGCGCTCACC
>DATNFA010000124.1:0-3926 GCA_035606615.1 Steroidobacteraceae bacterium | reverse complement strand
GTTGCGGCAAGGCTTTATGCGGTGCCTGCACGGTGCATGTCGACGGTGCGCCGACACGCGCCTGCATCACGCCGGCGGAGAGTGTTGCCGGGAAATCCATTACGACGATCGAAGGTCTGTCGAGCAACCGCAGCCACCCAGTGCAGCAGGCGTGGATCGAGATCGACGTGCCCCAGTGCGGCTACTGCCAGTCCGGTCAGATCATGGCGGCCGCGGCGCTGCTCAAACAAAACCCGAAGCCTTCGGACGCCGATATCGACAGTGCGATGTCCGGCAACATCTGCCGTTGCGGCACCTACCCGCGCATTCGCAAAGCGATTCATCGCGCGGCCGAGCTGAGTGGCAAGGAGGGTGGCTGACATGATGCGCCTCCCTCATGACGACATTTCCCGTCGCAGCTTTCTGAAATCGGCCGCGACGGCCGCGGGCGGTCTGGTCATCGCGGTGTATCTACCCGCGTGCAGCAAGCCGGAACAAGCGGCGAAGAACGCGGGGCCCGTGAAGCAGGTCACTGCGAATGCGTGGTTGAGAATCGGCACCGACGGCTCGATCACCGTCCTCTGCGATCGTTCCGAGATGGGCCAGGGCGTCTATACCGCGCTGCCGACGCTGATCGCCGAAGAGCTCGGCGTTGCGCCATCGAGCGTCAAAGTCGAATTCGCGCCGCCCGGCAAGGAGTACATCAACAATCTGCTGGGCGGCCAGGTCACCGGCGGCAGCACCAGCGTGCGCGACGCGTGGGAGAAGCTGCGCATGGCCGGCGCGGAAGCGCGCATGAGACTGATCAGCGCGGCAGCGAAAGACTGGGGCGCGCCGCCGCAGTCGTGCTCGGTCGCCGACGGCTACGTCGTGTTCACCAGCCGCCGCAAATCGTTCGGCGAGCTCGCGGAAGCGGCGGCAGCGCTGCCGAAGCCCGAGAACGTGCAACTCAAGACTCGCAACGAGTTCAAGTACATCGGCAAGCCGCAACCGCGCCTGGATACGCCGTCCAAGGTCGACGGCACTGCGCAGTTCGGCATCGACGTGCGCTTGCCGGACATGCTGTACGCGGCGTTGGCTCAGCCGCCGGAGCTCGGCGCCAGCGTCAAGAGTTTCAAGGCCGATGCCGCGCAAGGCATGCCGGGCGTGAAGCAGGTGCTGCAGACGTCTTCCGGCGTCGCGGTGATTGCCGACTCGTGGTGGCAAGCGAAGCAGGCCCGCGACGCGCTGCAGGTCGAGTGGACGCCGGGAAAGAACGCGAAACTGACGAACGCTGCGATCAGCGCGGGACTGCGCTCCGCTGCGAGCGGCAAAGGCAAGGAGGTGCGCAAGGACGGCGATGTCGAAGCCGCGCTCAAATCAGGCCGGCACTTCGAGGCGACGTATGAGCTGCCGCTGCTCGCGCACGCGACGATGGAGCCGCAGAACTGCACTGCCGAGTTCCGCGACGACGGCTGCCACATCTACGTGCCGACGCAGGTTCAGCAGATCGCGCAGGGCGCAGCGGCGCAGGCAGCGGGACTGCCGCCCGAGAAAGTATTCGTGCACACGACGTTCCTCGGCGGCGGCTTCGGCCGGCGGCTGGAAGGCGACTTCATTCCGGCGGCCGTCGAATGCGCGAAGGCCGTGAACAAGCCGGTGAAGCTGCTGTGGACGCGCGAAGACGATATGACCCACGACAAGTACCGTCCGCCGGCGCGCAACACGCTCACGGGATCATTCGATTCCGGCGGCAAGCTGCAAGCCGTCAAGATTCATCTCGTCGCGCCGTCGATCACTTCGCGCTGGTTCCCGGCGGCCGTCGCCAAGGGCGAGGTCGATCCGTTCGCAGTGGAAGCGGCCCACAACTTCCCGTACGACGTGCCGAACGTGTACGTCGACTATCTGCAGCACGAGATCGGCATCGACGTCGGCTACTGGCGCTCGGTCAGCCACGCGCTGAACTGCTTCACCGTCGAGAGCTTCATGGACGAGCTCGCGTACGAGAACAAGGCCGATCCGTACGAGTTCCGCCACGGCATGCTCGACAAGCAGGCACGCTGGCAGATGGTGCTGGACACGGCAGCGAAGAAGGCCGGCTGGGGACGTGCGCCGAGCGGCCACCACCAGGGCATCGCGCTGATGTCGGGCTACGACACGTACATCGCGCAGGTGGCGGAAGTGTCGGTGGAAGGCAATAAGCTCAAGGTCCATCGCATCGTGTGTGCGATCGACTGCGGGCAGATGGTGAACCCGACGATCGTGCATCAGCAGGCCGAAGGCAGCATCGTGTTCGGACTCACCGCCGCGTTGTTCGGCGAGGTGAATATCGCGAACGGCCGCGTGAAGGAACAGAACTTCGACGACTATCGAATGCTGCGCATGAACGAGACGCCGCAGATCGAGGTGTACGTCGTGGACAGCACCGAGAAACCCGGCGGCATGGGCGAGCCGGCCGTCGCGCTGGTCGCACCGGCGGTGTGTAACGCGATTTACGCGGCGACGAGGAAGCGGATCAGAGCGCTGCCGATCGCGAAGCAGGGGTTCGTGGTGTAGCTGTCAGGCTTCAGCCTGACTCCGGTCTCAGCAGCATCTGGAGACGCCGCTCCATTTGCTTTGCTGCTGCCGCAGATAAAACTCACTGCGCCCAATCGGCTTTGCCTTTCCATGCGCCTCCGCGTGGTGCGCCAGATATCGCTCGTACGCATCGTCCGTCGCCAGCGCCCGCAGCACCTTCCACAAATCTACCAACCGCCGCTTCATGTCCGTACCTCCGCCAGCGCGACCGCCGGCGCTTCGGAGCTCGGCAGCACCGGCAGTCCTTTAACGACGCGCCAGCTCACGCGCAGCATGTCTGCGATCACGATCCACAAAATCGCCACGAGCAGCATTGCGAGCGCCGCGTCGAGGCGCTGATTGAAGATCAGCTTCGGGGCTACCGCGGCCTGCTCCGGACTGAGTACGCCGGAAGCCAGCTTGTTCGCGAGTTGCTCCGCGGCTGCCAGGAAACCGACGCGCACGTCGGAGGACACTACTTTCTGCCACGTTGCCGTCGTCGTGACGATTGCCAGCCACGCGAGCGGCACCGCCGTCACCCACGCGTAACGCAACTTGCCGCTCTTCACCAGAATACCGGTGGCTACGCACAGCGCGATGCCCGCGAGCAGCTGGTTGGCGATGCCGAACAGCGGCCAGAGAATGTTGATGCCGCCGTTCGGATCGACGACGCCGATGTACAGGAAGTAACCCCAACCGGCGACGACGAGTGCGCTCGCGATCAGCACCGACGGATACCAAGAGGTCCGGCCGAGCGGCTTCCACACGTGGCCGAGCGCATCCTGCAGCATGAAGCGGCCGACGCGCGTGCCGGCGTCGAGCGTGGTCAGGATGAACACCGCCTCGAACATGATCGCGAAGTGATACCAGACCGCGAGCAGGCTCTGACCGAACGCATTGGAGAAGATGCTCGCCATGCCGACCGCGAGCGACGGCGCGCCGCCCGTGCGTGCGAACAGGGTCGACTCGCCCATCTCTTGCGCCAGCGTGTGCATCTGCTCAGCGGTGACCGGGTAGCCCCACGAACTGATCGTCGCGACCGCCGCGTCTGCAGTTGCGCCGACGACGCCGGGGCCGCTGTTGATCGCAAAGTAGACACCGGGGTCGAGCAGCGTGGCGGCGATCATCGCCATGATCGCGACGCACGACTCCAGCATCATGCTGCCGTAACCGATCAGGCGCGCATCGGTCTCGCTGCCGATGAGCTTCGGCGTCGTGCCGCTCGACACCAGCGCGTGGAAGCCGGAGATCGCGCCACAGGCGATCGTGATGAACACGAACGGGAACAGCGCGCCGCCGAAGATCGGCCCGCTGCCGTCGATGAATTGCGTCACCGCCGGCATCTTGATCTCCGGGCGCATGATCACGACGGCGATCGCCAGCAGCGCAATCGTGCCGAGCTTGAGGAACGT
>DATNFA010000123.1:0-10582 GCA_035606615.1 Steroidobacteraceae bacterium | reverse complement strand
AGGGGAAGGTAAGTTACGGCGCGCATGATAAACGGCGACTGAAAACGTGGTAAGTGGCTGCGAAGTTTCACAGCAGCGATTTTTCTTACAGCAACGGGCGCGGCGCGACGATCAGCCCATCCTCGTCGGCGTACAACCAATCGTCCTGACGAAAGTTCACGCCGGCGAAGCGCACAGGCACGTCGCGCTGTCCCTCACCGCGCTTGTCCGTCCTGATCGGACAGGTCCCGAGCGCTTTTACACCCAGCGGGAGCCGCGCAATTGCGAATGAGTCGCGAATGCAACCGTACACCACCACGCCGCTCCAGCCGTTATCGACGGCTTGCTGCGCGAGCATGTCGCCGAGTACTGCGCGTCGCATCGAGCCGCCCGCATCGACGACGAGCACGCGGCCACGGCCCGGCTCGGCGACGAGGTCGCGCACGCGCGAGTTGTCTTCGAAACATTTGATGGTTGCGACCTGGCCGGCGAAGCGAGGCTGCCCGCCGTAGTCGCGAAACAGGGGCTCGCCGATCTGCAGCTCGACAGCGAAGCGATCGCACAGGTCGGCCGTTTGAAATTCCACGCGTGAGCTCCCGCACCGGGCCATTCGGCCCGGTACGGAGTATCGGTGCAACGTGGAGCGGGGCGCTACTTCGTGAGCTTGCCGAACATGCGCGACAGCAGCGAGTCGTTCTTCGGCAGCTTGCGGATGCCGCTCTCCGACAGCTCGACCTCGCGTGCCTCGTCGAGCAACTGCTCCGCCAGGCTCTTCTTCTCGATCGGCGGCAGCGTCTTGTGCCTGCCGGTGGTGCCGGTCTTGCTGTGAGGGCGCGCGCGTTTGGTGTTGGGACCCGCGGACTTCGCAGCGCTCTTCAGCGCCCTGTGCGTGCCGGTCGCGCTGGTCTTGAACGAGCCGGTATCGAGCGACTTGAACGAGCCGGTCGCCGCGGTGTCGACGCCGGTCGCGACTTCCATGGTCACGGTCGGCACGACGGGGCGGGCAGTCGTGCGCGAGTTGTTGAAGTCGACGACCTTCGCCTCATGCACCGGCGGCGCAGGCTTCTTCGAGGACGGCGGATCCTTGAAGCGCGCGTGCTCGGCGACGCTCACGCGCATGATGGTTGGCGAACCGAAGAACGTGTTCAGGTAACCGCTGACTGCTTCGGCGGACACGGCTTCTTTGAAGAAGCCGAGGCGCAGCGAGTGCACGATCTTGCCGCTGCCCGCAGTCGCGACGGAGTAGAGGCGATACGCCTCGAAGATGTCGAGGCGCGGCATCGCGTCCAGATTCACGGGCTGATCGGAGACGGCGAGCTGCACGGCGAACCACTTGTCCTGCTGCTCGTCTTCCATTTCCGCGCTGGTCAGGGCACGGATGGTCTGCGTGGTGTCCAGCTCCGGCGGCGGCGCCGAAGAGGTGATGCGGATCGCTGCCGGCGCGGATAGTGGTGCGGCGGGCTTGGCTGCAGCAGCAGCCGGTGCGGTTGGCGCATGCGTCGGCTTTGCCGCTTTGTCGGCAACCTTGGCGGGCACTTTCGGTGCCGGTGTCGCCATGGGTTTCGTCGCGACAGGCGCCTTGTCGGTCTTCGGCTTGGCCGCGGCGGCAGACTCCGCCGCGAGATGAATCCCCGTGTCCTTGATCTCGACGCCTTTGCCGACGTGGAACGGTGTGGCAGGCGCCTTCGACTGTGCCGGCGCTTGCGCGGGTGGCGGATCGGAGAAGGTCAGGTCCAGCGTGCGCACTCGCATGCTGCTCGACGTGTCGGCCTTGTTCGCGAGCGGCGGGGTTGCCGGCGGAGCAGTCGGCTTCACTGCAGGCTTTGCGGCAACCGGCGTGGCGGGCTTCGCAGCGACGGGTGCTGCCGGTTTGGCGGCCGGAGCCTTCGGCGCGAGCTTGAGTGCAGGATGCTTGGCGGTATCGGAAGTGGCCTTGTCCGCGGCAGGTTTCGCTTTCACGATGCCCGTGGCGACGGATTTTGCAATAGCGGCATCCGCTGCCGGCGTCAGCGACGGCGGCTCCCAGGTGAAGTCGTCGAGACCGTCGGTCGGTCCCACCGCCGCCTTGGACGCGGGCGCGGCGTTGGCAGTTTTCGCTGCAGGCTTCGATGCGGCCGGGGTCGCAGCAGGCGTCTCCGGTTCCCACGTCAGCTCGACGATTTCCGGTTCGGCGGGCGCTGCCTGCTTCGCCGCAATCGCAGGAGCAGCAGGCTTGGTAGCCGGCTTGGGTTGAACAGCGGCGGCGGCAGGTTTCGCTTGAGCCGTGGCGGGCTTCGGTTGAACCGCAACGGGTTTCGGCTGAGCGGCAGCCGCCGACTCCGGCAAATAGCCGCGTGCGAAGCGGCGATCTTCTTCGCACAGGCACGCGGTGAACGCAGTCGGATATTGCTGGCGGACCACAGTCAGCACGCTTTCGGCGTGCGACTCGCTCACGAAGAAGCCGAGCCGCAGGCGATGGCGCGTACGGCCGTCCTCGACGCGCGCCACTTGATAGAGACGATAGTTTTCCAGCCCGGGAATGTTGTTGCCGTCGATGCGCACCGGTGCGATGGACGCACACAGATTGATGACGAACAAAGCCGACCCCGTGCCACCGGCTGCCGCAATTTGCGGCGGTGTCACAGCCAGGCGAGCGCTGCTGTTGCTCTTGTCCACGTCTTCTTCCCCATGCCCGAATGCAAAATCGACGAAGCCGAGCGAGCGGCCCGACATGATTCATTTCGATGGGGGAAGGAGCGCGCTTGATGCGTTTCGCGCTCGTCACGGCCGGCGGTTCGCTGCTCTACATTTCTATGGCGAATCCGCTGCCGAGATCGAATCTCGGCCACCGTGGCAACCCCGCTGTCTTAGGAAATGAATCCGTTAGACCGGAAGCTTTGCGTCCTCGCCTTTCGGCGAGTTTGCCAATGGAACGGTTTGATAATCCGCTTCGTAGCGGGGATAAGTCAAGCGGTTTGGTCGCTTTCAGCCGACACTTGATTTGGCGACAAGTCGCAATCTGTAGGGAATTTGAGGTTATGTCGTACTGCTCGGAAGGGTGCGTGAACCACTGCCAGTGATAGGTTAAGTCGAGCTCGCAGCACTGCGCTTCGCGTTCGACTCACACCGCCATCCGTGTCCACGCTTCCTTGCTCGCGCTCGCCGGTTCGCCCGCCATGATGCGCGGCGCGAGCTGCGAAACGATGTGGACCTGCGCGGCATCGGAGAGCCCGAGCGCGCGCAGCGCGCCTTCGAGCCCATCGATCAACTGGCGGCGCTCGTTCTCGTTCGGACAGCTGTCGCGCGCCAGCGCCGCGAGCTCGTCGCCGACGCTCTGCAACGTCTCGGCGATCGACGGCGCGAACTCGCTCAGGTCGCCGCGCAAGCGCGCGGCGAAACGAAACGAGTTGAACGCGCATTCATATGCGCGATGGCGCAGCTTGAGATTCTTCAGCATTCCCACGGTGCGATGCCTCCGCGACTTCGCGTCGTAGTCGTCACGAAGCAAAGTGTGGAGCGCGTCGCACTCAAGGCGGTGTGCGCTGGATCGCAAAACTCGCCCGCGCGTCGGCGTGGTTTTTACGCTGCCTTACGGATCAAGCGCGTAGCGCGCACGAAAAATTTGTGCGCGAAAATTTGCAATGCGGCGATTGACAAATGCGCAGTTGCGCTAAGCGCGGCCGACGTTGCGATCGGTCGGCGAGTGAAAGTACTCGCTCTCTTCGGCGAACTGCCGCATGAGGCGGCGCAGCTCTTCGATGCGTCCTTCGGCAGTGCTGATCGGCACGCACTCTTCGCACTCGGGATCGGCGCACGGCTGGCGCGAGTACAGCCAATATTGCACGGCGCCGGCGAGCAGGCCGTCGGCGATGTCCCAGATGTCGGCCTTGTCGTCGGTGTCCGCGATCCTGTTACCGAGGTCGACGGCCTTGCCGAATGCTTCGCTGAAAGGGTTGTCGGTTTCCTGCATGGCGTGGTCCTGCGCGCACTGGCGATGCGCCGCTGGCGGATGCAGCGCATTGTACCGGAAGCGTCCGGCGCGAGTGCCTTGAAGATCGGGGCGGGCGCTGGTCTACTGGCACACCGCATATTCAGTCATTTCGCTCGAGGCGCGACCCATGGCCGATGAACGTAATCAGGATCCGCAGATGGACGCAGCTGGCCTGTATCGCGAGGAAATGTTCACGGACCGCAAGGTCGGCGCGATCCGCCAGCTGACTCCGGTCACCGGCGACGGCGTGCCGGATACCACACGGCCGCTGGTGTTCGTCGGCCAGGCGGAAATCATGACGAACATGGGGCCGGTGCCGCTGAGCTTCGAGATCGAAGGCAAGACGCTGGCCGATGCCGTGGCAGGTTTTTCCGCGGCCGCAACGGTTGCGATCGAGCGCACCGTGCAGCAGATCCAGGAGCTGCGCCGTCAGCAGGCCTCGCAGCTGGTCGTGCCCCAGGGCGGCATGCCGAATCTCGGACCCGGGCCGGGCGGTCGCGGCGGCGGGAAGATCCAGATCCCTTAAGGCACCGAGGGCTGCTGCGCGAGCGGCTCGCCGCCGGGCGCGGGCGACGGCCCCGTGTCCTGCACCATCAGCAGATTGCCGTTCTCCGCGTTGATGGCCGCCTCGGTGCGCTTGTTCATCACCACGATGCTGATGCGGCGATTGACCGGGCTTTCCGGCGCCGACGGCTCGAGCAACACGCTCGATGCGAGGCCGACCACGCGGCCGATCTTCTCCGGCGCGAGACCGCCTGCGAGCAGCGCGCGTCGCGCAGCGTTGGCGCGATCGGCCGAGAGCTCCCAGTTGGTGTAGTTCACTGCGACGTACGGCTTCCTGTCGGTGTGGCCGCTGATGCTGATGCGGTTCGGTACGCCGCTGACGATGTGCGCCAGCTCCTTGAGAATGTCGCTGCTGAAGTCTTCGAGCCGCGCGCTGCCGAGGGGGAACATCGAGCGGCGCTCGTGATCGATGATCTGGATGCGCACGCCTTCCGGCGTCACGTCGAGCAGGATCTGATCCTTGTACTTCGCGAGCGATTCGCGCTCGTCGATGCCCTTCTTCAGCGCGTCCATCAGGGCGGCCAGCCGCTCGTTGTCGAGCTTCTCTTCTTGCGCGCCGTCGTCGTCGGGACGCGTTGCGGTTTGCGCACCGGGCGTGGGCGGCGCGATCGGCGCCGGCGGCGCGGCATCGTGGTGCAGCTCCATGCCGCCGCCGAGCTTGATCATGCTGGTGCTCGCGCCGCCCGGACCCTGGATCGGCGACGGCGAAGGCACGGGGCTCGCGCCCTGGATGTCGGACGGATTGTTGAAGTACTCGGAGATCGCGCCGCGCTGCTCTTCGGTGGTCGCTTCCATCAGCCACATCAGCAGGAAGAACGCCATCATCGCGGTCGCGAAGTCGGCGAATGCGACTTTCCACGAGCCGCCGTGGTGAGCGTGGCCGCCCTTCTTGACCTTCTTGATGATGATCGGCCGCGGCTCTTCGCCCGAGGCTTGTTTGGCAGCGGCGCGGCCCATGGCGTCACGCCTTCTTGCGCAGCTGCGCTTCCAGGTCCTTGAAGCTCGGCCGCAGCGGGCCCGGCGTCGACTTGCGCCCGAACTCGATGGCGACCTGCGGCGGCTGGCCGCGCAGGAAGCCCATGATGCAGGTCTTGATGGTCGTGTAGAAATGCGTCTCGTCGCGCGCCATGCGCTCGAGCGCGTTGCTCATCGGGCCGAGCAGGCCGTACGCCAGCAGAATGCCGAGGAACGTACCGACCAGCGCGGCCGCGACTTTGTGGCCGATCTCGGACGGCGGACCGCCGAGCGCGCCCATCGTGTTCACGATGCCGAGCACCGCGGCGACGATGCCGAAGCCGGGCATCGCATCGGAGAGCTTGCTCATCGCCTGCGCCGGCTCCTCGCCGTCGTGGTGATGCGTTTCGATCTCCTGGTCCATCAGCGCTTCGAGCTGGTGCTCGTCCATGTCGCCGCTGATGATCAGACGCAGGTAGTCCTGGATGAACTCGATGACGTGATGGTCCTTGAGGATCAGCGGGCGCTTCTTGAACACTTCGGCCTTCGCCGGTTCTTCGATCACGCGCTCCAGCCCCATCATGCCTTCCTTGCGCGCCAGCGACAGGAGCTCGTACATCACCGCGAACAGATTGAGGTAGTGCTCCTTCTTGTATTTGGCGCCTTTCAGCAGCGTGCCGAACCCCGCCGCCACGCGCTTGGTGATGCGCAACGGGTTGGCGATGATCAGCGCCCCGGCCCCGGCGCCGCCGATGATCAGCAGCTCTGACGGCTGCCACAGCGCGCCGAGATGCCCGCCGTGCACGGCGAAGCCGCCCAGGACGCAGCCGAATACGACCAGGATGCCAATGATGAGATTCATAGCCTTGGGGCCTGCTTCGGCAGCCGGGGCCGGAAGTTGAGGCACAATGCCGCTCATGAAGCCGCTTGGCAGAACCGTGCAGCCCTTGGCCTGGGTCCTGATCAGCGTTTGCCTGATCGCCTGCCCCGTCCTGGCGCAGTCCCTGGAGGTCATCGATCTGAAGTTCCGGACGGCCGCGGAGGTCATTCCGGTGCTGCAGCCGCTCGTGGAGCAGGGCGGGGCGCTGACCGGCCAGGACTACAAGCTTTTCGTGCGAACCAGTCCCGCGAACCTGCGGCAGCTGCGCGCTGCGCTGGAGCAGATCGATCGCAAGCCGAATCAGTTGCTCGTGTCCGTGCGACGAAGCACTCAACAGGAAGTCGAGCGCGAACGTGCGCAGGCGAACGCCGTGGTCAGCAATCGCGGCGCCGCTGTTTCAGCGACCGCGACGAATTCGAACGCGCGCGATAGCAGCGATGGCGTCGCGAGCGTGCAAGTCATCGAAGGCAACGCAGCGTTCATCAGCAGCGGCAGCGATGTGCCGATCGTGACCGCCGTGGCCGCGCGTGGAGGACGTCGTCCGTTCGCTGGAGCCGTCACTGAGTACCGCAACTTGAGCAGCGGGTTCGTCGTCACGCCGCGCGTCAACGGCACGCAAGTCGTGCTCGATATCGAGCAACAGGACGAGCGCGTGGTGAACGGCACCGTCCAGACGCAGCACCTGACGACTCAGGCCAGCGGACCGCTCGGCGAGTGGGTTCGGCTCGGCGGCGTCAACGAAACAGCATCGACGCAGCAGCGCGGCATCCTCAGCCGCCAGTACTCGACCCAGAGCGATGCACGCGAAGTCTGGGTGAAGGTGGAATCGGTGCCGGGAGAAAAAACGAGGTGAAACTCAGCAGTGCAGCATTTGCTGCGCCGCTGAGTTTCACCCGCTTTCTTCTCCCGGCACCGTCGGCAAGCTGCATCTCACGATCAACCCCGGGTTGTTATCGAGCAGCTCGATGTTGCCGCGATGGAGCCGCACGACCGCCGCGACCAGGCTCAAGCCCAGGCCGCTGCCGACCTGCTCGCGATCGCGTTCCAGCCGCACGAAGGGTTGCAGGATGCGTTGCCGGTCCGCGGCGGGGATGCCGGGCCCGTTGTCCGCGACCTGCAGCACGATCGCGTCCGGCTCGAGCGCGACACTCACATCGATGCGCCCACCCGCCGATACATATTTGATGGCGTTCTCGATGAGATTCACGAGCACCTGCGCGAGCAGCTGACTGTTGCCGCGCGTAACGACAGCCTCGACTCCCCGATATTCCAGCGTGATCTCGCGCGCTGCCGCCTCGGGCCGATAGAGCTCTACCAGCTCGCGCGCGAGCGCCGCGAGATCGACGGGCTCGGTCGGGACATCGCGTCCGCGGCCCTCGGCTTGTGCGATCTGCAACAGCGTGCCGAGTGTCCGCTGCACGCGTTCGAGCTCCGCGAGCGTCGCCTCCATCGTCCCGCGCGCATCCTCGCTCAAGCCTTCGTGCTGCAGCGATTCTTCGATGCGCACGCGCGCGCGATATAAAGGACCGCGCAGATCGTGCGCGGCACTGTCGAACGTCGTGCGCAGCATGTCGGTTTGCAGCTCGATGGTTTCGAGCATGCGATTGACCGCGGTGCCGAGCTCGTCGAATTCGTCGTGCGACTTGTCCACCTGCAGGCGCCGCGACAGGTCGCCGGCCATGATCGACTCGCACGTACTTGCGAATGCGCGGACGCGGCGGCGGATGCGCCGGCTGTAGCTGAGCCCGAAGACTGTCGCGAGCAGCACGCTCGATCCTGCACCCCAGAACATCGCGGTGCGCAGCCGCGTCGCGAGCTTGCGCCGCTCCAGAATGTCGGTGCCGACCAGCAGCCGGCGTCCGCCGGGAAGCAGGAACACCTGCGCGCGCACCGGATGCGAGACCACGCCGCCGGCCTCGCTCGCGTCGATCTCGAACTCGATCCAGCTGCCGTAGGTGTCGAACTCGTACGGCCAGTGGGCGAGGTTGCCGGCGATCGGATAACCGTTAGGCTCGATCAACAGATACACCGCGCCGGTGCGGTCCCAGCTGTCCGCACGGCGCCGCAGCGTCGCAACCAGCTGCAGCAGGCCGCCGCTCGAATAATCGTCGACGAGATGTGTGACCTCGGTGCGAATCACCGAGTCGACTTCGCGATCGAGCACCCGCGCGGTGAGCACGTAGACCGCAGTCAACACCAGCGTGATGGCCGCCGCAAAGATCACGACGAACAGCGCGGCGAGACGCGCCGATGACAGCCGCATCCGCGGCGGCGCTGTCATGGGAACAGGGTTGGCGTGCTTGTCATTCCTTCAGAACATAACCCGCGCCCCGCACGGTGTGAATGAGCGGCCTGGGGAAGCCCCGGTCGATGGCGTTGCGCAGCCGGCTCATGTGCACGTCCGTGATGTTGGTCTGCGGATCGAAATGCAGGTTCCACACGCCTTCCAGCAGCATGGTGCGCGTCACGGTCTGGCCGGCGTGGCGCACCAGGTATTCGAGCAGCTGGAACTCCTTCGTGGTCAGCTCGATGTTGCGCCCGGCGCGGGTGACGCGACGCGCCAGCAGGTCGAGCTCGAGGTCGGCGATCTTGAGCCGCGTCGTCTCGCTCGCCGCCGCGCCGCGTCTGTTCAGCGCCTCGATGCGCGCCAGCAGCTCGGCGAATGCGAAGGGTTTGGTCAGATAGTCGTCGCCGCCCGCCTTGAGGCCGTGCACGCGGTCGTCGACGGTGCCGAGCGCAGACAGGATCAGCACCGGCGTGCGATCGCTGCGCTCGCGCAGTGCCGTGATGACGCTCAAGCCGTCGAGGTACGGCAGCTGGCGATCCGCGATGATCACGTCGTACGGACCGTGACCGGCCTTGTCCAGGCCGTCACGGCCGTCCGGACTGTGCTCGACGCTGTAGCCGCTCTCGCGCAATCCCTTGACGAGATACTCGGCGGCTTGCAGGTCGTCTTCGATCAGGAGCAGGCGCATCTACTCAATTTAACCAACGCGGACGGGTACGAAGATCTGCGCATTATCACGCTCGATCAGCAGCGCGACCACTTTGCCGTTGCGCTTCTTCGCGGCTGCCCGCAGCTCGTCCATCGACTTCACCTTGGCGCCGTTGACGCCCAGGATGATGTCGCCGGGCCGCACGCCCGCGACAGCTGCCGGACCGTCGACGTCCTCGATCAGCAGGTCGCCATCGGTTTCCGCCTGACGCTTTTCCTGCTGGGTCAGCGGCCGCACCGCGAGGCCGAGCCGCGCGGTTTCGTCGCCCTGCTGCGCGTCGTTCGAGGCGACGCGCTGGCCCTTGTCCTGGATCTCGACCGGGCGAACCGTCAGGTCCTTGGTCGAGCCGTTGCGCCACACTTCGAGCGCTACCGACGAGCCGGGCTTCTTGCCCGCGATCATCACCGGCACCTGCGAGGAAGTCTCGACGGTCTCGCCGTCGACCTTGAGGATCACGTCGCCGGCATGGACGCCGCCCTTCTGGCCCGGGCCGTCGTCTTCGACCATGCCGACCAGTGCGCCGCGCGGACGATCGAGGCCGAACGACTCGGCGAGCTGCGCGGTGACGTCCTGGATCGAGATGCCGATGCGGCTGCGCGTGACGTGGCCGCTCTTGATGAGCTGATCCTTGACGCCGCTCGCGACGTCGATCGGGATCGCGAACGACACGCCCATGTAGCCGCCGGTGCGGCTGTAGATCTGCGAGTTGATGCCGACGACTTCGCCGTTCAAGTTGAACAGCGGGCCGCCGGAGTTGCCGGGATTGACCGCGACGTCGGTCTGGATGAACGGCGTGTAGTTGCCGCCGGGCATGGCGCGCGAAGTCGCGCTGACGATGCCCGCGGTGACGCTGTTCTCGAAGGTGAACGGTGAGCCGATGGCCAGCACCCACTCACCGGGTCGCAGCTTCGAGGGATCGCCCAGCTTCACGACCGGAAGTTGTTTGCCCTCGATCTTGAGCACGGCGACGTCGGTGCGACGATCGAGGCCAATGACTTTCGCCGGATACTCGCGGCGGTCGGTGGTGCGCACCGTGACTTCGTCGGCGTCGGCAACCACGTGCGCGTTGGTGAGAATGTAACCGTCGGCGCTCACGATGAAGCCCGACCCTTCACCCTGTCGCGGCTGATAGTCGCCGCGCCCCTGCGGCGAATTCGGATTCGGCATGCCGAAGCGACGGAAGAATTCCTGCACCGGATCTTCCGAATCGTCGGCACCGGACTGGCGGCTGCGGCGCTG
>DATNFA010000122.1:0-12241 GCA_035606615.1 Steroidobacteraceae bacterium | reverse complement strand
TCACCGACAACATCCAGCTGAGCGCGGCGCTGTTCAACGTCTTCGACAGCCGCGACAACGACATCACCTATTTCTACGAGTCGCAGCTGCCCGGCGAAACGCAGCCAGTGAGCGACATTCACTTTCATCCGGTCGAGCCGCGGACCTTCCGGCTGACCCTGCGCGCCACGTTCTGATCCGGTCCCTGATCATTTTACGGCCTGCATTACTACTTGATCATCCGCGCCGAGCAGTTCGCCCGGCGCGCCGCGTTTTGCGGCTCGGAGGCGCAGGAATGGATTGCCCAACTCGGAGAACGTCAGTTGCGGGCAAAACAGCCGTTCGTCCGGCGTTTGGAAGATTTCAGCATTGCCGGACCGCGGCCAGTGAATGAACAGTCGCTGGTCCTTGGCAAACACGCGAACGCTCGTATTGGCATCGAGCGAGTAATGGCCGACTGCCTGCGCGGTTACCTCATTGGGAACCCGCGCGATCTCCTGCTGGCGTATCGCGGCCGAAGGCGGCCACTGATTCGTCGAGTCGTAGTGCGGCCATTCATAAACGCGGGCTATGCTTCCCAGCACTTCCTTGATCAGCATGTAAGAGAACCCGGAGTTGGCCGTCACGACAGCTCCGCGTCCTGCGCGCACGTAGCCCACCATCGCACACTCGAATCCTTCGTTGAACCCGTCGTGCCCGAAGCGCAGGTCCTCGCCCGAGCCGCTCAAGACCACGCCAAGCCCGGCGTAGCCAATCTGGGGCGACAGCATCTGTTGCGTCATCCGGGGGCTGATCAGCCCGCGACGCGAGTCTGCATACCATTCCTGTACCTCGATGATGTAACGCGCGATGTCGGACGGCGTAGTCCAGAGTCCACCCACCGCTGACTCGGGCCCGACTCGATAGCCGCCTGGGATTCGCTCGCCGCCCGAGTAGTGACCCATCGCCGCGGATTGTTGCAAGGAAGTCGGGATGGGATTGGCGTATGTGCTGCGAGTCATGCCCAGGGGCCGCAGCACTTGCGAGGTCATGAACGTATCGAATGGCTGACCGCTCGTATCCATCATGAGCTGCTGCAACACTACGTAGCCGGTTCCCGAGTAGCTGTACTGTCGTCCGGGCTCGGACTCGACGCGAATCGCCGACCAGTGACTCTGTAGCACGTCGGACAATGCGGGCAGAGGCCGCCCGGGCTCGTAGTTTTCGAAGGCTAAGTCTGTCAGCGCAGCGCTGTGATCGAGCAGTGTTCGTAGCGTCACCGGATGCGCGGCCGTGAATGCATTCGTCGGAATCTTCCACTTCCTGAGGTAGCGGTTGACGTCGCCGTCGAGGTCGAGCTTGCCACGCTCGACGAGAAGGAGCGCGCCAAGCGCCGCGATTGGCTTGCTGATCGAACCGGCCTGAAAGAGTGTCTCGGGCGTTACAGCCTGTCCGGTGGTCGTATCGGCGACTCCGTACCCTTTGGCCCAGGCGATGCGGCCTTCGTCGATCACCGCGACACTCAAGCCGGCCACTCCATATGCGCGAAGCCGCTCGCCAATGGTCTCATGGGAGCCCAGCTTGTCTCGCGTTGCCGCGATTGGCAGCAGCCCGGCCTCAACGCGATGGATGTGCGCATCCTCGGGATCAGTCACCCGCGCTTGAGATAGAGCGAGCTGGGGTAACGGCAACAAGACAGCGACGAGCAGTGCGTGCAAAACCATCGAACAGCCAAGCGTCGACGCTTGTGACCAAACGTGCATGGGCGAACTCTCCAGTTCGCACAGTCTACGGGCGAAGCGCCCCTTTCTGACAATCGATTCCGGCAACCAGCGACGATCTTGCGGGGATCGGTGGTTTATCTGCACCGGTCAATCCCTGTACATCTGCTATTATCCTGAAATAGGATATATGGAAATCTGCCATGGCCAGGCAATCGGACGAGCCGTCGTCGGGGAAAGAAGTGGCGGCGCTGCGGGAAATCCTGGGCCGCTTCAACGATGCTCGCTGCGTGCTCGAATGCGCAGTGCGGTCGCTGGAGCAGTGGCAGAGTCTCGACGAAACGGAGGACGACGCGCGGCGCTCGTACGATCCGGAGATCGTGTGTCTGCGCCACGCGCAGAAGCTGCTCGCGGAAGTCTACGATCAGATTGACAGCACGATCGCGCGATTCGCCAGCGACATGTCAATGAATCGCTAGGCTCGCGGCCATGGAGGTCTTGCAAAATGCGACAGGGATTCTAGACTCACGTCATCTCGCCCCTGGTAGTACGTTCGCAGCTCGTTATCTTCTGCGTGCCGAGCCCAGGGGCATTTCTTTGGCTACGCAGGGATGCGAGCATGCCGACGGCAATCTTCGTTGACGCGGGGTTCTTTCTAAAGCGCTTTCCGAGTGTCTATCCTGGCCGCAACGTCGGAGATGCCGTGCTCGTCGCTAGCACGCTGCACGAAATGGCGCTGGATCATCTCAAGCAACGCCGCGATGCCGAGCGAAGAGAGTTGTATCGCATCTTCGTCTATGACTGCCCGCCGCTGTTGAAGAGGGCGCATCACCCTATTACGTATCGGTCTGTCGACTTCGCAAGGACGGCGACCGCGCAGTTCCGGCTCGAGTTTCATCGACAGCTGAAGTGTCTGAGGAAGGTCGCCTTGCGCCTCGGCCGACTGCAAGACCATTGCGCATGGCGATGAAGCCGCAGCGACTGCAAGCCTTGCTGCGCAAACAGATTGACTTCTCGCAGCTGACCGACGACGACTTCGCTTACGACGTAAAGCGAAAGGTACCGACATGCGCGTAGGGTTGGACATCGCGTCGGTGTCGTACAAACGCCAGGTAGATCAGATTGTGCTCGTGGCTGGCGACTCCGATTTCGTTCCGGCAGCGAAGCTGGCGCGACGAGAAGGTGTCGATTTCATTCTCGATCCGATGTGGGGTCCGATAGCCGACGATCTTCACGAGCACGTGGACGGGCTGCGCTCGACGTGCCCACGTCCGGCCAGCGCGACAGTGATCGAATAACTACCGAACGGCGAGCCCGCCGCATCGCCGCTTCGCGCGAACCGGGTTGCACACGGTCGTAACGCCGTCGGGCAGGCTCACTGAATACTTGCCGAAGCGCGGGTCGGGTTTCATATAGTCAGTCGAGACGTACTGCGCACCTGATCTCAGGGCCGTCTCGCGCCGCTCCGTCTTCCCTTCACGCGCTTCGAGCGTGTCCGCATCGGCGCGCGTGCGTACGATGAATCCGGTTTCGACGGCTTCGCGAATGCGCGACGCATCCTGCAGCGGCTCGTTCAGCGTGATGTACGCTGCGGCCGGCGAAGACTCATCGGTATTGACGAACATGCGACGGCCTTCGAGCGAGCGCCGCTCGCCGCGATAGATCGCCACTTTCGCCGGCGCTTCGTCCAACGCGAAAAACACGCGACCCCGCGCGTCGCGCAGTTTCGGCCAGCCGCCGGCGACCACGGCCTCGCGCAGCGTCTTGTGCTTGCCTTGCACTTGATCAGGCGTGATGAGTTGCTTGTCCGAAAACACCGAGGACACTTCCGCGTCGAGCGCATCGAACGCGGCGGCATCGAACTTCAGGACCGCGGCGCCGCCCGAGCCGAGCGGGTTATCGTCCTTCGCGTTGATCAGGATCACGATCGGAATGTGATCGGGATGCGCATCGCTCCACGTCTTGATCGTTCGCAGGCAGGTGACGAACAGCGTGCAGGTGGAGCGAAAGTCGAAGTCCGGGATGTGCATCACCTTGAACCCGGGCTTCGCAAACTCGGCAGCCATCGCTGCATCCATGTGCTGGCCAAGCGCGCGCGGACCGGCGGGATCGGCGAAGCGTCCGCCTTGCGGGTCGTAGTACACATCCAGCTCCAGTTGGCGCGCTCCGTCATCCAGCTCCGCATTCAGCGGTCGATGCGAGTAGTCCAGAACGATCCCGGCTTTGCTGGAACGTGCACGCAGCTGCGCCATCTCTGCATCGTGAATCGCGCTCTTGTAGCTGTTGTGCGTGCCGATGCTCAGCAGATCGTTGACGTGCAGGTTCTCGTCCATCCACGACCGCGCACAGTCCACATCGCGCGGCGCCTGCCAAGTGGTCACATCGCAGGCCGCGCGAGCCTGCGCGAAGAACAGCAGCAGTCCTGCTGCCAGCAACGTTCTCATTCGGCGCCTGCCTTCAGATATTTGTCGAGGAACACCACGTACGCGTTGGAGGCATCGATCTTGTTGGCGCGCTTGGTGAAGCCGTGACCTTCGTCCGGAAACACTTTGTACTCCGCAGCGACACCGTTCGCGCGCACGGCCTCGACGATCTCGTCGCTCTCCACCTTCAGCACGCGCGGGTCGTTCGCGCCCTGCACGACCAAGAGCGGCGCGCGGATGTTCTTGGCGTGGAACAACGGCGAGATCGCGCGATGCCGTTCGCCGTCGGTCGCCGGATCGCCCATCTCGTCGTACAGCGATTCCTTGAACGAGGCCCACCAGGGCGGGATGCTCGTCAGCGTGCGCACCCAGTTCATCACGCCGAAGATGTCGATGCCGACGTCGAACGTGTCGGGCGCGAACGCGAGCGCGGCGCCGACCATGTAACCGCCGTACGAGCCGCCGATGATGCCGACGCGCTCGCCATCGACCCAGTCGAGCCCGACCAGATATTGCTTGGCCGCGACGATGTCCTTGAGATCCACGTCGCCGTGCTTGCGGTCGTCCAGGTGAAAGAACGTCTTGCCGTAACCGCTCGAGCCGCGGTTGTTGGCGGCGAGCACGCCGTAGCCGTGATTCACCAGATGCTGAATCGTCGCCGAGTAGCCGCGGCGGCTCTGGCCGCCCGGTCCGCCGTGCACCCACACGAGCACCGGCACCTTGTGAGTCGCGGCAGCATTCTGCGGCTGGTAGAGAATTGCCGGGATCTTCAGGCCGTCGAAGCTCGGATAGCGCACGACCTTGGTCTCGACCAGATCCGCTTCCTTGATCTTCGGGTTGAGCGCGTTGGTCAGACGCGCGCTGCGGGCGGCGCCGAGGTCGATCGTGTACACGTCGTTCGGCGAGGTGTCCGAGCTCACCAGCAGCGCGAGCCGCGATTCGTCGCGGGAGAAGCGAACCTGCGCGAGATCGCCGGCCGGCAGGTCCGGCAGCGTGACTTCCTTGCCACTGCTGTTGTCGAGGATGTGCACGGCCGTGCGCGCGTCCTCGTTGATGCCCCAGATGCGGTAGCGACCGGAGTCGGAATACGCGACGAACGAGATGTCCCAGTCCGCGCGCAGCAGCGGCGTCCGCGTGCCGCTCGAGATCTCGTAAGTCCAGGCTTGCGTGAATTCGCCGAACTCGTCGGTGGCATACACGAGCTGTTTGCTGTCGCGCGTGAATGCGTACACGCTGTGCGTGACATTGCCCTCATGCTTCGTGATCAGCTGCGGCGCGTGTTTCTTCACGGAGAGGTCGAGCAGATAGACGTCCGCGTCGGCACTGGTGCGCGGCTTGACGAGCGCGAGATAGCGATCGTCCGGCGAAACCTCGGCAAGCTGCCAGGCCGCATCGTTCTTGAAGACGAGCGTGCGCGCGTAGCCCTTCACCGCGTAGCGGTACAGGTCGAAAGCCTGCGCGTCGCGCTCGTTGGTCGTGATGAAGAAATGCTGCTTGTCGGCGGACCAGCCGAGGAACTGCGCTTTCACCTTCTCGCCGGGCGTCAGGTCGCGCGTCGTGCCATCCGCCTCGCGCACATACAGATGATTGATCTCATTGCCGCCACTATCCGCAGTGAACAGTGCTCGCCCATCGGCAGGGAACCACGAGACTGCGTACGTCGAATCGGTCGTCGACGACGTCAATGGCTGCTTACCTGCACCTGCCGCGGGCAGCGCGTACAGATTGAAGATGCCGGTCTCGTCCGAGGTGACGAGCAGTTGCTTGTCATCCGCAGACCACGCGTAACCTGCCGGCATGACGTACGACGTCGTGGCGAAGAACGCTTCCGCGTCGTACTGAGTCGTCGGGGGCGGGGCAGGCGGCGGCGGAGTGACTGCGGCAGCCGCCGGCGCAGGTTTGGACTCCGAGCCGCAGCCGGCGATCAGCAGTGCAGCGGCCAGGGCGCAGAAGGAGAGTGACGCCACGCGGAACTTCATACGGTCCCCCTTTGTCGTTGTGGCCCTATCCTACGCAATTCTTGTTGTCCGGGGCGCCTTGGGCGACCATGACCGCAATGCTCACGGCAACCACCCTGCACAGCGGGCCGATTTCGGTCATCGACTACCGGTGCGAAGCCCGGCCGGGCGACCCGTCGTTCCCGGAGCAGCATCAGTGCTACTCGCTGTCCTATGTTCGCCACGGCACTTTCGGCTATCGCGTCCGCGGCCGGCAGTTCGAGATGGTTGCGGGGGCGGTGCTGCTCGGCTCCCCCGGCGATGAGTTCGTCTGTACGCACGATCACGCGTGCGGCGACGAGTGCCTGTCGTTCCACCTTACGCCCGAAGTCGTGGACACGCTGGGTACGGGCGGCGATGTCTGGAAGCGCGGCGCGCTGCCGCCGCTCGCGCCGATCATGGTCATCGGCGAGCTCGCGCAGGCTGCGGCTTGCGGAGCTAGCGACGTCGGGCTCGACGAGGCCGGCATGCTGCTGGCGATGCGGCTCGCGACGCTGGCCGGGGCCAGATCGCAACAGCTGCGGCGCGCCACGGCCCGCGATCGCCGGCGTGCAGTCGAAACCGCGTTGTGGCTCGATGCGAACGCTCACGAGCCGGTCGATCTCGAGCGCGCCGCGCGCCAGGCGGGATTGAGCCCGTTTCATTTCCTGCGGCTGTTTTCCCGCATCGTCGGCGTGACGCCGCATCAGTACCTGCTGCGCGCGAGGTTGCGCCGCGCCGCACGCGCGCTTGCCGCTGACGATCGGCCGGTCAGCGATATCGCACTCGATGTCGGCTTTGCCGACCTGTCGAACTTCGTGCGCACCTTCCATCGCGCGGCCGGTGTCTCGCCGCGCGGCTTCCGGCAGGCCGCGCGCACCGGCGATCCGCACGATCGCAAGATTCTCCAAGATCGCCTCGCCAGCGCTGTCTAGCATCGACCTCGCAAGTTCTCTGGAGGTCCTTATGTACGATCACATCGGTCTGAAGGTGCGCGAGCTCGACGCCAGTGTGCGTTTCTACACCGCGGCGTTGGGTGCGCTCGGTCATGAGCTGGCTTCGCACGACGAATCCTATGCAGGCCTCGGCCCACGCGGTGCACCAGCGCTGTGGCTTTACGCGACGCCGGGTAAACAGACTGCCGGCACGCATGTGGCGTTGCGGGCAACCAGTCGCGCGCAGGTCGATCGATTTCATGCGGAAGGGCTGAAAGCGGGTGGACGCGACAACGGCCGTCCCGGCCTGCGCACCGACTACAGCCCGAATTACTACGCGGCGTTCCTGTTCGATCCGGACGGCAACAACGTCGAGGCGGTCTGGCTCGAATAAAGCGGAACCTCCCGCGTCATCGAGGGTTGTAATCCCATGACGCACCAACCAAACCTCGGAACCGCCGAACGGTGGCTATCGCTGCTCGGCGGAGTCGGAATGCTGCTCACGACCCGGCGCGGCGGCGGATTCGGCCGCGTAGCGCGCGGGGCGTTGGCTCTTTCGATGCTGGCTCGCGGCGCGACAGGCTACTGTCACGTGAAGGCCGCGCTGAAGAACCGCTCTGACGATGCGCTCGCCGATCTCACGGAGGGCAGCGAGCGGCTCGACAGCCTGGAAGGGATGTACGAGGCGGAGTTGCAGGAGCTGCACAGCGCCGAAGGGCAGTTGGGTCAACTCGCCAACGACCTGGCGCGCACGATGACGCATCCCGAGCTCGCGTTCCGCCTGCAGGAGTACGCAACGGAATTGCAGGCGCGCCGCAGGGATCTGGAGAACTTCCTGGCACGCATCGGTGCCGAGATGCGCGGCGAAATGGATGACGCGATGCATGCATTGATCGCGGAGACGGAAAAAATGTGGCGCATCTCCGCGGCGAACGTGCGCGACGCTGCAGTCACTGCCTCGGTCCAGCGCATCATGCACTACAAGATCGCAGGCTATGGAGCGATCGCCTCGTACGCGAAGGCGCTCGGGCGTGTATCCGAAGCGGCGCATTTCGCGCAGCTTGCGGATCGCGACAAAGCTGTCGACGGCGAGCTGAGCGAGCTAGCCAAGGGCACGCTCAATCCAGATGCCGCGATTGCGCCGCAGGGCGAGTCGCCGGGCCACGAGGAGCCCGCGACCACTCACTAAAAGAAGCCAAACCGCTTCTTCCTCGCCACGTTCTTGCGCTTGAGAAAGACGACGTCGTTGATGTCGTTGTGCACCAGCCGTTCCAGCAGCGCCGCCATGCCTGCGCGCGCGTGCAATTCCAATTCTTCGCGATACAGCGGAATGACGCTGTAGAACGCAACGCGCTCGCCGTCGATGTCGAGCTCGTAGAACGCAACGGGGACGAGCAGCGAGGGCGCGATGATCACGCCGCACAGCTGGGTGTGCGGCGCCAGCGGTTGCGGAGGATCGCCATTCGGTACGATGTGTCCCCATCCGAGCCAGCTTTCCCGCTCACGAGGCAACTTGCCGAGCGATTGCAGTAGGCGCGGCGCCCAATCGTCGGCCGGTTTCCAGCCCTCGGGCAGCGTCATCATCAGCTCGAGGCGCTGCGGCGCGCTCACGTCGGGCGGCACGTGCATGGCGACGCTGCTCATCCCGGCCGTGATCAGCGTGTGGTACGGACGTGAATGGACAGGCTGCACGTGCAGCACGTCAGCGGTGCCTTGGCCCGGGTCGCCTGCGAGAGCACAGTCGGTGCGGCCGATGTGCCGCTCGATGTGCGAGCGGATCTGCTGCAACCACGCGTCGCTCACAAGCGCGACTCTGAAGCTACGGTGGAGACAGGTGCGACGGCTGCCGCCGCAGGGCGCAAGCGGCTTGCCGTGAAGATCATCGCCGCGAGCAGCGGCAACGTGGCGAGATTCAGTGCCTGCCAGCCGAGCAGCTGCACGCCGAGGCCGGCCAGCAGCGACGCGCACGCTTGTGAGCCGAAGACCGTGAAATCGTTGAGCGCCTGCGCACGATGACGGTGTGCCGGATCGACGCTGCGAGCAAGCAACGTCGTGCCGGCGACGAACAACAGATTCCAGCCGAGACCGAGTGCCACCAATCCCAGCCAGTAATGCATGAGATGGTGGCCGAACAAACTGACTCCCGCACATGAGGCGAGCAGCGCGCCACCCCACATCATCACGGTGCGCTCGCCAAACCGCGCGATCAGATGTCCGGTGAACAGCGACGGCAGGTACATCGAGAGGACGTGACTCTGCACGACCCACGTCGTTGCCTCGAGGCCGTGATGATCGAGGTTGTGCATGCTGATCGGCGCAGCGGTCATGACGAAACTCATCACGGCATAAGCGCAAGCACCAGCGAACACGGCCATTCGGAACTGTGGCGTCGCGAAGGGCGTACGCGTCGCCTCGCTCGCGGTCTTCGGACGCGGCACCGACGGAGGCGGCACGTGGAGCCGGGACAGCACAGCGATGGTCGCCGCATACAACAAACTGACGGCGACGAACGACCCTGCGTATTCCGCTCCCGGCACCAGCCCGCGAGCGGCCAATGCGAGCTGCGGGTTCACGATCGCCGCACCGAAACTGCCCACCAATACGTATGAGACCGCCTGGCTGAGCCGTTCAGGCGGCGCGCTTTCCGCCGCGGCGAATCGATACTGCTGCGTAAAGGCCATGCTGCTGCCCATGAGCAGCGTGGCCGCACAGAACATGACGAAGTTCGTGAGGACGATCGCCGCGGCCGCCACCAGGCCCCCGACACACCCGATGGACGCACCGAGGATGAAGCCTGCACGGCGGCCAATGCGGCGCATGAGCAGGGAAGCCGGGATCGTGGTCAGCGCCGTCGCGACGATTGCCAGCGATATGGGCACTGTTGCCAGCGAGGGGCGCGGCGCCATCTGCGCGGCAACGATGCCGCCGAGAATCACGACGACCGTCAGGCCGGACGAGCCCAGCATCTGGGCGGCGGCCAGCATGAATACATTGCGTAGTGGATGCGGGGATTGGCTCACGGGGCCGTCAGGGTACTGAATTCCGACCCGCACGCGCTAGAATCGAGCCTCTCCGGAGTCGACATGTCGCAGATCGCTCTACGCCTGGCCCGCCTGGGCGATGCCCCACGCATCGCCATCCTGTCGCGCACGTTGATCGAGGCCGGCCTGCCGTGGAGCTGGACGCCGCGCCGCGTCGCGAATCATATGCGCTCGCGCGAGCATCTCTCGGTAATTGCCGTGGACGGCGGTGAACTAGCCGGCTTCGTACTGGCACAATTCGGCAGTCGAGCCGTGCACGTGGCCCTGCTCGGAGTCGGTCCCGCCCATCAGCGCAGCGGACTCGGCAAACAACTGGTGAGTTGGGTGGAAGAGAGCGCGTCGGTCGCGGGGCTGTTCCTGATGCAGCTCGAGGTCCGCGCGAGTAATCAGCAGGCGCGGCGCTTCTATGCAAGGCTCGGCTATCGCGAGACGACTCGCTCGGCCGGCTACTACAGCGGCGTCGAGGATGCGATCCGGCTCGAACGAGATCTGGCGGTGGCGAGCCCGAAGTTGCGACAATCGATGTAGACCAAGAGTCAGGCGCGAAGCCTGACGCACGAGGGGAATCGCGATGGCGCTCCAGGCAAGCGCTCCGGCGGAAGGACCGCCCGAGGGCATTCATTCGCTCGGCGACATTCCGCGCGTTCATTCGCGGCTCACGCCGCAACGGCCCGCGCTTGCGTTCGAGGGCCGCACGACCACTTACCAGCAGCTCGACGAGCGTGCCAGCCAGGTCGCCAACGGCCTGATCGCCAGCGGCGTGAAGCCGGGCGACCGCATCGCGCATCTCGGCAAGAACTCCGATTTCTATCTGGAGCTGTTGCTCGGCGCGGCGAAGGCGGGCGCGGTGATGACGCCGGTCAACTGGCGGCTCGCGCCGCGCGAATTCGCATACATCATCAACGATTGCGAAGCCAAGGTGCTGTTCGTCGGGCCGGAGTTCATCGGTGCCGTCGAAGGCCTAGCCGAGCCGCTGCGTGTCGGCGAGATCATCGGCGTGGAAGCGCCGTTCAAGGGTCGCAGCTATGTCGAGTGGCGCGATGCGCAGCCGACGCGCGATCCGCAGACGTTGATCAAGCGCGACAGCGCCGCCGTGCAGCTCTACACCTCCGGTACGACTGGCAACCCGAAGGGTGCAGTCCTCACGCATCGCAATCTCGTCGGCATGCCGCAGTCATCCAGGACGTACACGTGGAGCCGCTGGAGCGCAGACGACGTCAGCCTGTTCGCGATGCCGTGTTTCCACATCGGCGGCACGGGTTGGGCGATCCTCGGCCTGATGCACGGCGCGCTGAACGTCATTGCGCGCGAGTTCGATCCGACGAAAGTGCTGGATTTCATCGAGAAATGGCGGATCACGAAGTTGTTCATGGTGCCGGCAGCTCTGCAGGTCGTCGTGCGCAACCCGAAGGCGCGCTCGATCGACTACTCGCAGTTGAAGTACATCATGTACGGTGCATCGCCGATGCCGCTCGCGCTGCTGCGCGAATGCATGGAAGTGTTCGGCTGCGGCTTCGTGCAGCTCTACGGCATGACGGAGACGACGGGCTCGGTGACGGCACTCGGTCCCGAGGATCACGATCTCGCGGGCAATCCGCGCATGATTTCGGCGGGCAAGGCGCTGCCGGGAGTTGAGCTCGCGATTCTCAACGCGGCGGGCGAGCCGCTGCCGGTTGGAACTGTTGGCGAAGTAGCCGTGCGCTCGATGACGAACATGCAGGGCTACTGGAAATTGCCGCAGGAAACTGCGCGCACGATCGGCGCCGACGGCTGGCTGCGCACCGGCGACGCCGGCTACATGGACGCGGACGGCTACTTGTTCATCCACGATCGCGTGAAGGACATGATCATTTCCGGCGGCGAGAACATTTATCCGGCGGAAGTGGAGAACGCGATCTACGGTCATCCCGCCGTGTCGGAAGTCGCCGTGATCGGCATCCCGAGCGAGAAGTGGGGCGAGGAAGTGAAAGCGATCGTCGCGCTCAAGCCCGGTGCGGTTGCCGACCCGAACGCGATCATCGCGTGGGCGCGCGAGCGCATCGCTGCTTACAAAGTGCCGAAGAGCGTCGACTTCATTGCAGTGCTGCCGAGAAATCCTTCGGGGAAGATCTTGCGGCGGGAACTGCGCGCGCCGTATTGGCAGGGCAGGCAGAGACAGGTGAACTGACGGGTGCACGCCGTGCGAAT
>DATNFA010000121.1:0-6458 GCA_035606615.1 Steroidobacteraceae bacterium | reverse complement strand
CGTCGCAATCGACTCGCTCGCACGCCCAATGCAAAGTCTGACGCCGACAAGAAAAAGCGGTGCTCTGTGACAGAGCCGCTGAGCTCGCCGTTGGTACTGTGCTCGTTGCTGCTCAGCGCCTGGGCTGCGATCGGATTTGCGGGCCTGATACGGCCGGCGAGCGTCGGTTTCGCAGGGCGCACCCTGTTTCCGTTGGGGGCGCTGTGTGGGGCGGCCCTCGCCTGTGTAGCGGCTACGAGCCTTTCTGCGTCACCTGAACAGATCGTGCTGCCCATCGGTCTGCCGGACCTGCCGGTTCATCTGCGCCTCGATGGCCTGTCGGCCGCATTTCTGTTTCTGCTGGGCGCCACCGCGACGGGCATTTCGATTTTTGCCGCCGGCTATTTCCGCCGCGGCGAAGGCACGCCGCCAGGCCTGATGTGCCTGCAATATCACCTGTTTCTTGCCAGCATGGGGTTCGTGCTGCTGGCAGACGATGCGTACGGATTCATGCTCGCCTGGGAGACGATGGCCTTGTCTTCCTACTTCCTGGTTACGACGCAGCATCGCATTCCGGAAATTCGCAGCGCCGGCTTTCTCTACCTGCTCATCGCTCACATCGGCGCAATTGCCATCCTGCTGAGCTTCGGCGTCCTGCAAGGCGGCAGTTGGCAGTTTACTTTCGATGCCATGCGCAGAGCGCAGCTCGATCCGGCATGGGCCGCGGTCGCCTTTCTTCTCGCGCTGTTCGGGTTCGGCGCGAAAGCAGGCCTGGTGCCGATGCACGTGTGGCTGCCGGAAGCGCATCCGGCGGCGCCCTCTCCGGTCTCCGCTCTGATGAGCGGCGTGATGCTCAAGACAGCGCTGTACGGCCTGCTGCGCGTAACGTTCGACTTGCTCGGCGAGCCGCTGTGGTGGTGGGGCCTGATCCCGCTCGCGCTCGGTCTGTTCACAGCGTTGTACGGCGTGATCTTCGCGGCCGCGCAGACCGATATGAAACGTCTGCTGGCGTACTCCTCGATCGAGAACATCGGCATCATTTTTACGGGTGTCGGACTCGCGATTCTGTTCGCCGGCACCGGGATGCACGCTGCCGCGTCGCTCGCTCTGATCGCCGTGCTGTACCACGCGCTCAATCATGCGTTCATGAAGAGTCTTTTGTTTCTCGGCACCGGCGCAGTGCTGCATGCCACCGGCGAGCGCAACCTGGGACGTCTTGGAGGCCTGATCCATCGGATGCCCTGGGTTGCATGGCTGACGCTGGTCGGGGCGCTGGCGATCGCGGGCCTGCCGCCGCTCAATGGATTCGTGTCCGAGTGGTTGCTCCTGCAGTCGTTTCTGTTCGCTCACGAGCTGCCGCGAGCCTTCGTCAACATGCTGTTGCCGCTGGGCGCGGCGCTGCTGGTGCTCGCTGCGGCGCTGGCAGGCTACGTGATGGTCAAGTTCTTCGGCGTGATCTTCCTCGGTCAGCCCCGTGAAGCCGCCTTGCGCACGGCGCATGACGCCGGCATCGTCGAGCGCATCGGACTTGCGTGGCTGGCGATCGGCTGCGTGCTGCTCGGGCTGTTTCCGACGCAGATCATTCCCATGTTGAGTCGGGTGATACAGCCACTCGGATTCAGCGGACTGTCGCTCGACGAACGATCCTGGTGGCTACTTGTGCCGCTGCCGCAGCGACAGACCTCCTATGCTCCTCTGGTATTTCTTGCGGTGATCGTGGCCGTAGTCCTAGTGACGATCGCAGCGGTGCGATTCTTCTATCACCAACGCGTCCGCCTGAGCGCGCCGTGGGATTGCGGGTTCGGACGGCTGAACGGCCGCATGCAGGACACAGCGGAAGGATTCGGGCAGCCCATCCGACATTTGTTCAATCCCTTCTTTGCAATGGTGCGCGAGCTGCCGAGCCCGTTCGACTTGGCGCCTCGCTACCGCGTCGTAGTCGGTGACCGTATCTGGCGTGGCCTGTACCTACCGCTGGGCGCGCTCGTTCGCCGCATCGCCAATGCCATAGCGTGGCTGCAGCAGGGACGGATCGCGAACTACCTGCTCTACAGTTTCGTCACGCTCGTAGTATTGCTGGCGCTGGTGCTATGACCGCGTTCGACTGGGTCGCGCAGATCCTCGGCATTTTCGCTGCCCTGCTGGCAGCGCCCCTGTTTCTCGGATGGGTGAATCAGTGCCGCGCCTGGCTGCAGAACAAATCTGCCCCGCCGCTCATGTTGCCCTATCGCACCATCCGCAAACTCTTCCACAAGGATGCGGTGATCGCGTCCAACGCTTCGCCGCTGTTTCGCCTCGCCCCGTACGTCGTCTTCGGCACGATGGTGACGGCTGCAGCGATCATTCCGTCGATCGCCACCCGCCTGCCCTTCACGCGGGCTGCGGACGCAATTGCACTCGTCGGCCTGTTCGCAACGGCGCGCGTGTTCGTATCGCTCGCAGCGATGGATGTCGGAACGGCTTTCGGTACGCTGGGTGCCCGACGCGAAATGATGATCGGCTTCCTGGCCGAGCCTGCGCTGCTGATGGTCATCTTTGTCGCCTCGCTGATCGGAGCGACCACGGCGCTGCCGCAGATCTCCGAGCTGCTCGCAACACAGTCGCTTGCACTGTACCCGAGCCTGGCCTTCATCGCTGTGGCATTCACGATGGTGCTGCTGGCAGAGAACGCGCGCATCCCGGTCGACAATCCGGCGACGCACCTGGAGCTAACGATGATTCACGAGGCTCTGCTGCTGGAGTACTCGGCGCGCCATCTGGCGCTGATGGAATGGGCCGCCGCACTGAAGCTCTTCAACTACGTCTGCATCGGCTTCGCACTGTTCATCCCGTGGGGGCTGGCCACGAGCCAGGCACCATTCATCCTCACGCTTTCGTTACTGTTCCTTGGAGCGAAGCTCGTGCTGGCCGGCGCCGGTATCGCTCTGATCGAAACGGTGTCGGCCAAGCTGCGCGTGTTCCGGGCGCCGGAGTTTCTTGCCACTGCATTCCTGTTCGCCGTACTCGGACTGCTGGTGCGGCTGTTACTGGGAGCGTAAAGGTGGAAGCATTACCGTTCGATCTGCAGCTACTCAATGCCCTGGCAGCTCTGCTGCTGCTGATCTCCTTCGCCATGCTGTCGCAGCGGCGCATCGTCACGCTGGTCAATCTCCTGGCGATGCAGGGGGCACTGCTGTGCATTGCGACGATTCTGTTGGCATGGCGCACCGGAGCCAGTCATCTGTATTTCTCCGCCGGACTGACGCTTGCGCTGAAGGTGATCTTTCTGCCCTGGCTGCTGCACCGGCTGATGCGCAGGCTCGGGGTGTATTGGGATACCGAGCCGTTGCTCAATACCACGGGCACCATGCTGATCGGCGTGCTCGTCGTCGTGTTCTCCTTCGGGCTCGCCCAGCCAATCTCCGCTCTCGCGAGCACCGCCACGCGCAATGCGATCGGTATTGCGGTTGCCGTCGTCCTGATCGCATTCATGACGATGATCACACGCCGCAAGGCGATGTCGCAGGTCGTCGGCTTCCTGTCGATGGAGAACGGTCTGTTCTTCGGCGCGATGAGCGCGACCTACGGCATGCCGATGATCGTCGAGCTCGGCGTCGCGCTCGACGTGCTGGTGGCGATGCTCGTGCTCGGTGTGTTCTTCTTCCAGATTCGCGAGCAGTTCGACAGCCTGGATCTGAGCCACCTCGAATCGCTGAAAGAAGATCAGTAGGTGTCGAGCATCCTCACATTTGCCGTGCTCCTCGGGACACCGCTCATCGGCGCACTGCTGCTGGGCCTGCTCGGCGCAAAGCGCTGGGCACCCGCACTCAACGTGCTGTTCTCGGCGCTGACCTTTCTGGCGGCGTCTGCGCTGACATCCCGCGTCATCACTCACGGGCATCTGGTGGTGATGCGCGAGCAATTCTTCATCGATGCGTTCAACGTGTTTCTGGTGACGCTGACCGCCTTCGTCGGCCTGACCACGGCGATTTTCTCGCGCCCTTACATGCGTATCGAGGCCGAGCTCGGCCGCGTCAGCCCGGCGCAGCTGCGGCTGTACCACAGCATGTACCAGCTCTTCATGGCGACCATGCTGATCGCGCTGACGACCAACAACCTCGGCTTGATGTGGGTGGCAATGGAAGCAGCAACGCTGTCGACCGTGCTGCTCGTAACCTTGTATCGCACGCCCGCCAGTCTGGAGGCAGGCTGGAAGTACTTCATTCTCTGCGGCGTGGGCATTGCGCAGGCGCTGTTCGGCACGATCCTGCTGTACTTCGCCGCGGAAAAAGTCCTCGGAGCCGAGGGCGTCAGCGCTTTGCTGTGGACGCATCTCAACGTCGTGAAGGCGCACCTCGAGCCCGCGGTGCTCAGCTTGGCGTTCGTATTTCTGCTGGTCGGGTACGGGACCAAAGTCGGGCTTGCTCCGCTGCACAACTGGCTGCCCGACGCGCACGCCGAAGGCCCCACGCCGATCTCCGCAGTACTGTCGGGACTATTGCTGAACGTCGCCATGTATGCGGTCGTGCGCTGCAAGGTGCTCGTCGAGGGATCGCTGCAGTCGACTCTGCCGGGGCGCATGCTGATGGGCTTCGGCCTGTTGTCCGTCGTGCTCGCGGCGTTCTTCCTCTGGCGGCAGCGGGATATCAAGCGCTTGTTTGCTTACTCATCCGTCGAGCACATGGGTATCGTCGCGTTTGCGTTCGGGATGGGCGGCCCGGTAGCGAACTTCGCCGCGCTGCTGCACATGACTGTGCATTCGCTGACCAAATCGGCGATTTTCTTCGCGGTCGGGCATGCCGCGCAGAAGGCAGGCTCGCAGCTAATAGAGGACATCCGCGGCCTCATCACCCTGAGCCCGACGATCGGCTGGGGCTTGATGATGGGCTCGCTCGCGATCCTCGGCATGCCACCCTTCGGTGTGTTCGCGAGCGAATTTCTGATTCTCACCACCGCGATGAAGCAGGAGCCCTGGGCCACGCCGATCCTGCTGCTGGCGCTCGGCGTCGCGTTCGCAGCGATCTTCAGCCGGGTGCAGCCGATGGTGTTCGGGGAAACGACCGCGAAGCGGCTGCCGCATCCTCCGGCGTTGCTGCCGGTGTTCACACACCTCGCACTGGTGCTGATGCTCGGTATCTTCATCCCACCGTATCTCGCCGACTGGTATCGCGCAGCAGCGCAATTGATCGCGGGGCACTGAGACCTCATGCAGGACTGGTTCGAGCAGGCGGTCCGACATTCCGATGCGCAAGGCGCGGCACCGATCGCGGGCGCGCACAATGCCTGGGAGCTGGCCGTCACCGGCGAGCAGTGGCGTCAGGCAACTCAGAACATTGGCTCAGGCGGCGGACGCTTGATCTCACTCTGGGCAAGTCGCGACACCGGTGGCGAGAATCTCGTGCGCGCTGCATTCGCGGCCGACGCCGGTGTGCTGGTATTGACACTGCGATTGGCTGGATCGCAATCCCATTATCCCGGGATCGAACAAACGTTCCTTAGTGCAAGCCGCATGCAGCGCGCCATCGCCGATCTCTCCGGCTTGCACAGCACCGCTGCGGATCAGCGGCCGTGGCTGCGCCATGCTGCGTGGCCCGCCGCCTTCCATCCGCTGAGCGACGCGGCAATTCCCGATCAGACTGCCCCGCCTGCCACCGATGACTACCCGTTCGTGCCGGTCGAGGGCGAGGGCGTGCACGAGATTCCGGTCGGACCGGTGCATGCGGGCATCATCGAGCCGGGTCATTTCCGCTTTTCCATCGTGGGCGAGAAGGTCCTCAGGCTCGAGCAGCACCTCGGCTATGTGCATAAGGGCATCGAGCGCCGTTTCACCGAGCTGCCATTGCTCGAAGGCCACCGATTGGCTGCGCGGGTCTCCGGCGATTCGGCGGTTGCATTCTCATGGGCTTATTGCCAGGCGCTCGAGGGTATGAGCGTTGCGCGCGTCCCGCCGCGGGCGATTTGGTTGCGAGCGCTTGCTCTGGAGCTGGAGCGTCTTGCGAATCACCTCGGAGATCTTGGGGCGCTGGGCAATGACGCGGGGTTCGCGGTCGGCCTCGCGCAATTCTCTCGACTCAAGGAACAGCTGCTGCGCTCCACCGAACATGCGCTGGGACAGCGTTACCTCATGGACCTGGTCGTGCCCGGAGGCACGCGCGTCGACCTTTCACCCAGCGGCGCAGACGGGTTGATCGATTGCATCCAGTCGATCGCGACGGAGGTCGAAACTCTCCGCGCGATCTATGACGAGCACTCGGGCCTGCGCGATCGATTCGTCGGGGCCGGTGTGGTCACGCCGGCTTTGGCCGCCCGACTCGGACTGACTGGATTGGCGGGGCGCGCCAGCGGCCAGGGTTTTGATCTGCGGTGTGACCTGCCGTGGGATCCCTACGCAGAGCTCGCACCCAACAAGGTTGTGCGCACCGATGGAGACGTCGCTGCGCGAGTTGCCGTGCGATTCGACGAAGTCGCCGAGTCCATCCGTCTCGTGCGACAGGTCGTGC
>DATNFA010000120.1:0-49356 GCA_035606615.1 Steroidobacteraceae bacterium | reverse complement strand
GCAGCGCGTCGGAGATCGTTTGAGTCACGTACAATTGCCCATCTTCACTTTATTGTAGGTCGGAATCGCTTTCCGGCGACTCACCATGCGCGTCTATCAGAACGCTATCGAAATGATCGGCAAGACGCCGATGCTGCAGCTCCACCGCTTCGACACGGGGCCGTGCGAGCTGTTCCTGAAGCTCGAATACGCGAACCCCGGCGGCTCGATCAAGGACCGCATCGGGCTGTCGATGATCGAGCAGGCCGAGAAGCGCGGCGAGCTGAAGCCTGGCGGCACGATCGTCGAGGCGACCGCCGGCAACACCGGCCTGGGTCTGGCGCTGGTGGCCGCGCAGAAGGGCTATCGGTTGATCCTGGTGCTGCCGGACAAGATGAGCCAGGAGAAGATCTTCAACTTGCGCGCGATGGGCGCGGAAGTCGTGCTCACGCGCTCGGACGTGGCGAAGGGCCACCCGGAGTATTACCAGGATCTCGGCGCCGCGATCGCCGAGCGCACCGGCGCGTATTTCATCAACCAGTTCGGCAATCCCGACAATCCGAAGGCGCACGCGGAGACGACCGGGCCGGAGATCTGGGAACAGATGTCGCAGCGGCTCGATGCGATCGTGCTCGGCGTCGGTTCGAGCGGCACGATCGGCGGGCTCGCCGCGTTCTTCAAGAAGACCGCGCCGCACGTCGAGCTGGTGCTCGCCGATCCGCAGGGCTCGATCCTCGCGGAGTACATCGCGACCGGCAAGATGACGCAGAAGGGTTCGTGGCTGGTTGAAGGCATCGGCGAGGATTTCATTCCGACGATCTGCGACTTCTCGCTGACGAAGCGCGCGTACAGCATTCCGGATGCAGAGTCGTTCTCGGTCGCGCGCGAGCTGTTGCAGAAGGAAGCGATTCTCGCCGGCTCGTCCACCGGCACGCTGCTCGCCGGGGCGCTGCGCTTCTGCCGCGAGCAGAAAACGCCGAAACGTGTCGTCACGTTCGCGTGCGACACCGGCGCGCGTTATCTGTCGAAGCTCTACAACGATTTCTGGATGGAGGATCAGGGCTTCATCGAGCGCGAGCGCTTCGGCGATCTGCGCGACCTGGTCGGCCGTCCGCACGGTGTGCGCGCCACGATCACCGTCGGGCCAGACGACGTGCTGACCACGGCACATAATCGCCTGCGCAACGCAGGATTCTCGCAGCTGCCGGTGATGAGCGACGACAACCTCATCGGCATCATCACCGAGGATGACATCCTGCGCTTCGCGTTCGGGCGTCCCGAGCGCTTCAAGGAGCCGGTCCGCAACGCGATGACCGCGACCTTCCTGCGCGTCGACAAGGCGCTGTCGGTCAACAATCTGGTCGCGATGCTGGAAGTCTGCGCTTCGGCAGCGGTGATGGACGGCGACAAATTCTACGGGCTCATCACGCGCTCGGACGTTCTGAACTATCTTCGTCGGCAGGTTTGAACATGGCCTCCAAGCAGTCGCTTCGCTTTGCTACTCGTTGCATTCACGGCGGGCAGGCGCCCGATCCCACCACCGGCGCGGTGATGCCGCCGATCTACGCGACGTCGACCTATGCGCAGTCCAGCCCCGGCGTCCACAAGGGCTACGACTACGCGCGCACCGCCAACCCGACGCGCGGCGCGTGGGAGCGCTGCATCGCTGATCTCGAGAGCGGCACGCATGGCTTTGCGTTTGCATCGGGCATGGCGGCGACCAGCACGCTGCTGGAGCTCGTCGACTCCGGCAGCCACATCGTCGCGATGAACGATCTGTACGGCGGCACCTTCCGCGTGTTCGAGCGCGTGCGGCGGCGCTCGGCGAATCTGGACAGCAGCTTCGTCGATCTCACGCAGCACGCCAATCTGGCGCAGGCCGTGCGCCCGCAGACGAAGATGATCTGGATCGAGACGCCGACCAATCCGACGCTGCGTCTCGTCGACATCGCGCAGGTTGCGGAGTTCGCGCGTCTGCGCGGCATTCTCACGGTCGTCGACAACACCTTCGCGAGCCCGTGGATTCAGCGGCCGCTCGAGCTCGGCGCCGACATCGTCATGCATTCGGCGACCAAATATCTCAACGGACATTCCGACATGGTCGGCGGCGTCGCCGTCACGGCCAATGCGGAGCTCGCCGAGAGAATCGCATTCCTGCAGAACGCAGTCGGCGCGATTGCCGGCCCGTTCGACAGCTTCCTCGCGCTGCGCGGCTTGAAGACACTGGCGCTGCGCATGCGGCAGGCGAGCGAGAGCGCGCTGCATGTTGCGGGTTGGCTGGAGAAGCACCCGCGCGTCGCGCATGTGTTCTATCCCGGCCTGCCGAGTCATGCACAGCATGAGCTTGCAAAGCGGCAGATGAAGAACGGCTACAGCGGCATCGTGAGCTTTGCCGTGAAGGGCGGGCTGGAAGAGGCGCGGCGAGTGCTGGAACGGTGTCGCATATTCACGCTGGCTGAGAGTCTCGGCGGAGTGGAGAGCCTGGTGGATCATCCGGGGCTGATGACGCATGCGTCCGTGCCTCCCGAGATGCGCAAGACGCTAGGCATCGACGACTCGCTGATTCGGTTGTCGGTGGGGATCGAGGATGTCGAGGATCTGGTGGCAGACCTGAAGGAAGCGTTGTCGGGCTAAAGCCCGACCTACAGCCCAACCGCCGACGTCTGTTGCAGCGCCGTAGGTCGGGCTTTAGCCCGACTCTTTGTCTTTCTCTTCTCCAGCCTTCATCCGCCCGCTCTTCCTCAGCGCCTCGCGCAGCACATATTCGATCTGCGCGTTCAAACTGCGCAGCTCGTCCTCGGCCCAGCGTTGCAGGGCATCGAGGACGTCGCTGTTGATGCGCAGCGGATAGGCTTTCTTCTCAGCCACTGTTTTCTTCAGTCAGTGGCCGTGCTCACCCGTTGTACAGCGTGCCGGTATTGACGACCGGCTGCGCGCCGCGCTCGCCGCACAACACCACGAGCAGGTTCGAGACCATCGCGGCCTTGCGCTCCTCGTCGAGCTGCACGACACCCTTCTCCGCGAGTCGGTCGAGTGCCATGTGCACGATCGTGACTGCGCCTTCGACGATCCGAGTGCGGGCAGCGACGATCGCGGCCGCTTGCTGACGTTGCAGCATCGCCTGCGCAATCTCGGGCGCGTAGGCGAGGTGACTGACGCGCGCTTCGAGCACGGTCACGCCGGCGCGCTCGAGCCGCTCCTGGATCTCACGCTTCAGGTGATCGTTGATCTCGCGCGAGTGCGAGCGCAGCGCGATCTTGTGGTCCTCGTGCAGGTCGTAGGGATAACTCGTCGCCATCTGGCGCAGCGCAGACTCGCTTTGCACGTGCACGAAGTCTTCGTAGCTGTCGACGTTGAAGACCGCTTCCGCGGAATCGTGCACCTGCCACACGACGACCGCCGCGATCTCGATCGGCGAGCCTTCGAGATCGTTGACCTTGAGCTTGCTCGACTCGAAGTTGCGCACGCGCAGCGTGACCTGCTTCTTCGTGTAGAACGGATTCGCCCAGCGCAGCCCGCTCGCGCGTTCGACGCCGACGAACTTGCCGAAGAACTGCAGGACTGCGGTCTGGTTCGGCTGCACGATGAAGAAGCCGCCCCACAGGAACAGCAGGAAGGCCAGCACGACGATGGCGCCGACCGGATTCATCAGGTTGAGCAAGGACACGATCACCCACCACGCTGCGGCGGCCGTGAGGACCAGCAGCAACAGCACCATCAGCATGCCCGGCAGGGTGGTGGCGTCGCGTTCCTGAATCGACTTGTTCATGGCGTTATCTCCAGTGACGCCATGAAGATATCACAAAGATATCATTTAATAAATTTAACTTAAAGTTCAGAGGCTTGGAGAGGCCTCATTCCGTCATTCGCGCCAGCTCCTCGGCCTGAAACTCCTGCTGCAGCGGGCCGATCAGCTCGCCGAGCCGCCCGTTCATCACGTCCGCCAGCTTGTAGAGCGTGAGGTTGATGCGATGGTCGGTGACGCGGCCTTGCGGGAAGTTGTACGTACGAATGCGCTCCGAGCGGTCGCCCGATCCGACCTGGAGTTTGCGCGAGTGAGCCTCGGCTTTGTCGCGCTTCTCGCGCTCGGCAGCCATCAAGCGCGCCTTCAACAACGACAGCGCGCGCGAACGATTCTTGTGTTGCGAACGTTCGTCCTGGCATTCGACGACGATGCCGGTCGGCAGGTGCGTGATGCGAATCGCCGAGTCGGTCTTGTTGACGTGCTGGCCGCCGGCGCCGGATGCGCGAAACGTGTCGATGCGCAGCTCGGCGGGATTGAGCTCGATCGCCTCGATCTCGTCCTGCTCGGGCAGGATCGCGACGGTGCACGCTGACGTATGAATGCGTCCCTGAGCTTCGGTCGCCGGCACCCGCTGCACGCGATGCGTGCCCGACTCGAACTTGAAGTGCGAGAACGCGCCCTTGCCGACCACGCGGCTGATGATCTCCTTGTAGCCGCCGTGCTCGCCGGCACTCTCCGACAGCACTTCGACGCCCCAGCCCTGCTCGTCGGCGTAGCGCGAATACATGCGAAACAAATCGCCGGCGAAGATCGCTGCCTCGTCGCCACCGGTGCCCGCGCGCACTTCAAGATAGATGTTGCTGTCGTCGCGTGCATCCTTCGGCAGCAGCAGCTTCGCGAGCTCTTCTTCCTCGCGCTCGAGCCGTGCGTTGAGGCTGCCCAGCTCTTCGCGGCCGAGCTCGCGCAGCTCGTTGTCCGCGCCTTCAGCCATTTCCTGCGCGGAGATCCGCTCGGCGAGCAGCTCCAGGTACGCGCGATAGCGCGTGACGACGGGATCGAGGCGGGAATACTCCATCGACAGCTCGCGGAACTTGTTGTTGTCCGCGATCACGCCGGGATCCGCGAGCAGATGGCTCACTTCCTCGAGCCGCTCCGCGAGCTTCTCCAGTTTTCTGCGAATCGAATCTTTCATTCAGCCTTGTCCGGGACCAGCAGCGCACGCGCCGCCTCCAGTACTTCGCTTTCGCCGCGCTCGGCGGCTTCGCGCAGCCGCTGGCTGGGTCCGTGCAGCAAGCGGTTGGTGAGCGTGGCCGCCAGAAAGTCGATGACTTCCTGCGGATCGCGCCCCGCCGCCAGCATGCGTCGCGCCTGCTCCACTGTATGAGCGCGAACCGTCTCGGCGTCGTCGCGCAATTGCCGGATCGTTGGGACGGCGTCCAGCGTCTTCAACTGCTGCTCGAACTGCGCGATCTCCGACGCCAGCATGTCGGTCGCGTCGCCGGCCGCTTCGCGCCGCGCCGCGAGATTCTCGCTCACGACGCTCTGCAGGTCGTCGATCGTGAACAGATAGCTGTCTTCGAGCTTCGACACTTCCGGCTCGATATCGCGAGGCACGGCGATGTCGACCATGAAGATCGGCTTGCGTCGACGCGCGCGCAACGCGGCACGCACGGCGTCATAAGTGATGACGGGCGCCGGGCTCGCGGTCGAGCTGATCACGATGTCCGCTTCCGGCAAGTGCGTGGCGAGCGCCTCGATCCCGATCGCGAAACCATTGAACTCTTGCGCCAGCTCCTGCGCGCGATCGAGGCTGCGATTCGCGACGATCATGCGGCGCAGACCGTGAGCGTGCAGGTGACGCGCAGCAAGCGCGATGGTTTCTCCCGCGCCGACCAGCAACGCCGTGTGATCGGCGAAGTTCTCGAACACCTTGCGTGCCAGCGCGACGGCAGCAGACGCGACCGACACTGCGTTCGCGCCAATTCGCGTCTGCGTGCGCACCCGTTTGGCGACGGAGAACGCAGTCTGCATCAACCGGTTCAGGTAAGGCCCGGTGACCCGCTGATCGTGCGCAGCCCGATACGCGGTCTTCAGCTGGCCGAGAATCTGCGGCTCGCCCAGCACCAGCGAGTCCAGGCCGCACGCGACGGCAAAGACATGCTGGATCGCCGGCGTGCCGTGCAGCCGATACAGGCTCCCGGAGATGTCCAGGTTATGGGCCGTGAGGTCGTGCCAGCCGCTCAGCCAATCGACCAGCGGCTGCTCCGCGCTGTCACTGAAACAGTACAGCTCGGTCCGGTTGCACGTGGACACGATCAGCGCCTCGCGCACGCCGGAAACGCTGCTCAGCTCCTGTAACGCTGCGGGCAGTTCATCGCCGTCGAATACGACTTTTTCGCGGATTTCGACCGGCGCGGTACGGTGATTGATTCCGATGACGAGGAGTGGCATGCCGGTGCTTTTGACAAGCGGCAGGGATTCTCCGGTAAGCATCCGCATATGACAAGTTACTGCCGCAACTGGCGGTACGGCAGCCGCAGGCGGAGCTGTTATAGTTCCGCGACGATGATGCAACCCCACTCACAACCGACTGTTCTGGCGACACTGCTGGTAGTCACGTTACTGACGGCGGCGTGCACGACCCCCGGCAAACCCGCGGAGCAGACCACACCTTCGGGCCAGGCGCTGCCCAGCGATCCGAACGCGCTCGTCCTTGGCGCAGAGGTCGCCCTGCAGCGTGGCCAGTATCGCGAAGCCGCGATGGCTTATGTCCGCGCCGCAACCAGCGCCTCCGACGAGGAGTTGTGCGCGCAGGCAGCGCGCGTCGCGTTCGAGCACCAGCAGTGGACGCTCGTCATGGAAGCGGCCGAGCACTGGTTGCAGCTGAATCAGACGAGCGAGGAGGCGCATCGCTTCGCTGCGTTCGCTGCGCTTCATCTATATAGGATCGACGTCGCCACGGAACACCTGAGCACCCTGCTCGAGACCGCATTCATCAATCCGCAGGCGGGGTTCCTGCAGCTGCTGCCGCAGATCTCCGACGAAGCGGCGCCGGCGGCTGCGACGGCGGTGCTGCAGAAGCTGGCCGAGAAGTATCCGAATCTCACGGAGTCGCACTACGCGCTGGCGCAGGCAGCGGTGCAGTCCGACAACTTCGCCCTCGCGCTCGAGCACGCGAAGAAGGCGAACGAGCTCGGCAAGTTCTGGTCGCCCTCCGGGTTGCTGCTGGCGCGCGTGCAGATGCTGATGGGCGATCACGACGCCGCGCTGGAAACCGCGCGCAAAGTCCTGGAGCAGGATTCGCAGGACTCGAACCGGCTCGAATATGCATTGATGTTGATGCAGTCCGGCAAGGAAGAAGAAGGCCGCAAGGAGCTCGACAAGCTCGCCAGCACCGACACGATGGGGCCGGTCGCGGAACGCGCGCTCGCCGACATCGACTTCCAGCTCGGCAACCGCGACGCAGCCGCGAAGCGCTTCACCAACCTCGTGCAGAACGGCCGCTTCGTGTACGAGTCGCAGTTCTATCTCGGCGCAATCGCCGAATCGCGCGAGTCGTGGGACGACGCGCTGCAGATCTACGGCCGCGTGAGCGGCGGCGAATTCGCGATGGCGGCGCAGACGCGCGCGGCACGCATCAAAGCGAAGCGTCAAGGTCTCGATGCGGGACTGAAGCACCTGGAAGACTTTGCGGCCACGCGCTCGCAGTACCGCATCGATGCGATCATCGCGCGTGCCAACCTGCTCACGAGCAATGGCGACGCCAACGGCGCGCTCGCGCTGCTCGACAGTGCGATGAAGGAATATCCGGATTCGTCCGAGCTGCGCTTCGCGCGAGTGTTTCAGCTGGAAGGCCTCGACAAGGTGAACGACTCCATCGCCGAGTTGCGCAAGCTCGTGGCCGATCGGCCGGGCGACCCTGCTGCGACCAACGCGCTCGGTTACACGCTGGTCGATCGGACGCGGCAGCATAAGGAAGGGCTCAAGCTCATCGAGGACGCTCTCGCGCAGACGCCGGACAGCGGCGCAGTGCTCGACAGCATGGGCTGGGCGCTGCATCGCCTCGGCCGCAACGAGGACGCGCTCGGGTACCTGGAACGCGCCAAGCGCCGCATCAACGATCCGGAAGTCGACCTGCATCTCGGCGAAATCCTGCTTGCGCTCAATCGCAAGAGCGATGCGCGCGACGTGTGGGCCAAGGCCAGCGAGCGTTATCCGGACAACGACGAGCTGAAGCAGCGACTGCAGAAGCTCAATTGACCATCGGCCACTGCCATGCAGCGGCATTTACTGTTCGCTCTCCTTTTGCTCTGCGCGGGCTGTGCGGTCACTCCCAAGCAACCCGCAGGCGTCCCGGGTAACGTCGACCTCGCGCAGCTCGACACCTGGCAGGCGCGCGGACGTCTCGGCGTATCGGGACCGGAGACGGGCGGTTCCGGTTCTTTCGATTGGCAACAGCACGGCGATCGCACCGAGTTGCAGATTCGCGGGCCGGTCGGTGTCGGCAGCGTTCGCCTGCAATTGCGCGGCAACCCGGAACACCCGGAGCTGAAGCTCGAGACCGCCGATGGCCGCAAGCTCGAATCCACCGACGCCTGGAACGAGCTCGAAGCGCGGCTCGGCGCGCCAGTGCCCGCAGGAAATCTACGCTACTGGATCCTCGGTCTCGCGGCACCAGGCGAGCATGTCTGGCACACACAGTCGTCAGATGGATCATCCGATGGAATCGTGACGCTGGAGCAGGGCGGCTGGCGCATCGACTACCAGCGCTATTCCACGGAGCCGGGCGCACGCGTGCCCGTGAAGCTGAGCGCCAGTAACGGCGCAGCGCGGGTGCGCATCGTCGTCGATCGCTGGCGGCTCGGCCAATGAACACTCCGCCGCTCGCCTGGCTCGCGCCGGCGAAGCTCAATCTTTGTCTGTACATCGTCGGCCGTCGCGCCGACGGTTATCACTTGCTGCAGTCGGCGATGCAGTTCGTCGATCTCTGCGACGAGCTGCGATTTCACGAGCGGCCGGCGGGAACGATCGAGCGCATCGCCGGACCCGCCGAGATTCCCGCGGAGTCGGACATCGCCATGAAGGCAGCGCGTGCGCTGGCAAAAGGGCGCGACGTTCCCGGCGTCGGCATCGAGTTGCACAAGCGCATTCCGGTGCAGGGCGGTCTCGGCGGCGGTAGCTCGGACGCGGCGACTGTGCTCGTCGCGCTGAATCAGATCTGGCAGCTGCGTTTGTCTGTCGACGAGCTCGCGCGAATCGGGTTGACGCTCGGCGCGGACGTGCCGTTCTTCGTGCGCGGCTCCGCGGCTTGGGTCGAGGGCGTGGGCGAGCAGCTGACGCCGTACGACTTCCCGGAGAAGCATTACCTGATCGTCAAACCGCAGGCTTCCGTGAGCACGGCGGAGATCTTTCAGGCCCCTGAATTGACACGTAATTCCCCCGTCACGACAATACGCGGCTTTCTCGCGGCTGGCGGGCGTAACGACTGCACGGCGTGCGTGCGCGGCCGCTATCCTGAGATCGCTGAAGCCCTTGATTGGCTTCAGGAATTTGGCGAGGCAAGACTGACCGGAACCGGCGCCTGTGTGTTCGTGGCCCTGCCTGACGAGCACGCAGCGCAAGCTGTCCGGGCGCGCTTGCCGGCGCGCTGGAGCGGCTACGCAGCGCGCGGACTGAACCGTTCGCCGTTATTGTCGCGGGTCACCGATCGATAGTGGGGCGTCGCCAAGTGGTAAGGCAGCGGGTTTTGATCCCGCCATTCGGAGGTTCGAATCCTTCCGCCCCAGCCAGACAGAGGCCTAGTCGAGGATTTGAATGGACCGTTCCACCATGGCCGTCTTCGCGGGGAATGCCAACCCGCAGCTCGCGCAGGACATTGCGCGTCACCTGATGGTGCCGCTCGGCCGTTCGAGCGTCGGCCGTTTCAGCGACGGTGAGACGACTGTCGAGCTGCTGGAGAACGTGCGCGGGCGCGATATCTTCATCGTGCAATCGACGTCGCCGCCTTCGAACGATCACTTGATGGAGCTGATGCTGATGGCGGACGCGTGCAAGCGCGCGTCGTCGGCGCGAATCACGGCAGTCATTCCGTACTTCGGCTACGCGCGGCAGGATCGACGGCCGCGCGCGACGCGCGTGCCGATCACGGCGAAAGTGGTCGCGAACATGATTGCGCACTCGGGCGTCGACCGCCTGCTGACGGTCGATCTGCATGCCGATCAGATCCAGGGATTCTTCGACATCCCGGTGGACAACGTTTATGCCTCGCCGGTGCTGCTCGGCGACGTGTGGAAGCAGAAGCATCCCGACCTGATGGTCGTGTCGCCGGACGTCGGCGGTGTGGTGCGCGCACGAGCGCTGGCGAAGCGCCTCGATGATGCCGACCTGGCGATCATCGACAAGCGCCGGCCGCGCGCCAACGAGTCCGAGGTGATGAACATCATCGGCGAAGTCGCCGACAAGACGTGCGTGCTGATCGACGACCTGGTCGATACTGCCGGCACGTTGTGTCATGCCGCAGCCGCGCTGAAAGGCGCGGGCGCGAAGAAGGTGCTTGCCTACATCACGCACCCGGTGCTGTCGGGGCCGGCGATCGAGCGCATCGCCAAGTCGGACCTCGACGAGCTGGTCGTGACCGACACGATTCCTCTTCGCCCCGAGGCGAAGAGCTGCCCGAAGATCCGCCAGCTCACAGTGGCGGGCCTGCTGGCGGAGACGATGCGGAGAATTCGAGACGAGGAGAGCGTGAGCTCCCTCTATATAGATTGAACATCGATTGATTTTTGGGTGGGTCAACGCGAACTGGTCGCGGTCGCGTTGCCCCGGTTTGTCGAACTGACGGAGTGAACACACATGAAGACCTCGTTTGAACTGGTCGCCGATCCGCGTGACGGCGTGCAGGGGAAGGGTGCGAGCCGCCGCCTGCGCCGATCCGGGAAAGTACCGGCGATCCTCTATGGCGGGCACAACGAGCCGCGCCAGATCGTTCTCGATCACCAGAATCTGTTGACGCTGCTGGTGAACGAGCGTTTTTTCTCGACCATCCTGCAGCTCAAGATCAAGGGCGAGACGCAGCCCGCGATCGTCAAGGACGTGCAGCGCCACCCGGCGAAGAATCAGATCCTGCACATGGATCTGCAGCGCGTGCTCGAGAATGAGCAGATCCGCATGATGATTCCGCTGCACTTCAAGGGCGCCGCCGGCGCACCGGGCGTGAAGACGCAGGGCGGCGTGGTCTCCCACCTCCTCAACCTCGTTGAGGTCATGTGCCTGCCGAAGGATCTGCCGGAGTTCCTGGAGATCGACCTGTCGCAGATGGAGATCAACGACATCAAGCGGCTGTCGGACATTCCGCTGCCCGCCAACGTGACGCTGGTCGATCTCGCGCATGGCCGCGACGAGCCGGTCGTGTCGATCCATCATCCGCGCGCCGAGGAAGTCGAAGCGGCGCCGGCCGAGGCTGCTGCCGCGGTCGCTGGTGCTGCGCCCGCTGCGGGTGCCGCTGCTCCGGGTGCGGCGGGAGCTCCTGCCGCGGGTGCCGAGGCCAAGCCGGCCGATGGCAAGCCTGCTGCCGCGGGCGCCGCTGCGGGAGCGAAAGCTCCTGCCGCTGCACCGAAGAAGGAAGGCGGCAAGAAGTAAGCAACGCTGGCATGTCCGCCCGCCCCTGTGTTTGCAGGGGCGGCGCGGACTGTTTCGCATTGCTCTTCCGTCGTTCCTACGATGGCCGGCACTCCTCTCAAGATCATCGTCGGTCTCGGCAATCCGGGACCCGAGCATCTGCTCACGCGCCACAACGCGGGCTTCTGGTTCGTGGACGCGCTCGCGGCGAAGGCCGGCGCGCGCTTTCGCAGCCACACCAGATTCCAGGGCGAGATCTGCCGCACGCAGCTGTCCGGCAGTGAGGTGACGCTGCTCAAGCCGATGACGTACATGAATCGCAGCGGACTTGCGATCCGCGCGCTGGTCGACTATCTGAAGGTTCCTTCGGCCGAAGTGCTGGTCGTGCACGACGAGCTCGATCTGCCGGTCGGCGACGTGCGCTTCAAGTTCGGCGGCGGCGCCGGCGGTCACAACGGTCTGCGCGACACGATCACGCATCTCGGCGCGGACTTCTGGCGGTTGCGGCTCGGCATCGGCCATCCCGGCGACAAGGCGGAAGTCATCGACTACGTGCTGCGGCGTGCGCCGAAGGACGAGGAGGAAAGCCTGCTCGAAGCAGTCGGCGAGGCTCTGTCGACGCTGCCGGTATTTCTGGAGCAGGGGGCCGAGAAGGCCATGAACTGTTTGCACGGGAACGGGAAGGGCTAGTCCGGCAAAAGCCACGCCTTTTGCCGGACGTTTGTCGAAAGGGCCTCGGCCGCTTTCGACTGGAGAAATATGGGCATCAAGTGCGGCATCGTCGGTCTGCCGAACGTCGGCAAGTCGACACTTTTCAATGCGCTGACGCGCGCGCAGATCGCGGCGGAGAACTATCCGTTCTGCACGATCGATCCGAACGTCGGCGTCGTGCCGGTGCCGGATGCGCGTCTCGACGTACTCTCCGGCATCGTCAATCCGGCGCGCATCCTGCCGGCGACGGTCGAGTTCGTCGACATCGCCGGGTTGGTCGCCGGCGCTTCCAAGGGCGAAGGGCTCGGCAACCAGTTCCTCTCGCACATCCGCGAGACCGACGCGATCGCGCACGTCGTGCGCTGCTTCGAAGACGACGACATCGTGCACGTCGCAGGCCGCATCAAGCCGCTCGATGACATCGAAGTGATCAACACCGAGCTGGCGCTCGCCGATCTCGATACCGTCGAGCGCGGGCTGCAGCGTGCGGAGAAGGCCTCGAAGGCCGGCGACAAGGATGCGATCCGTCAGCGCGAGCTGTTGAAGAAGCTGCGCGATCACCTGGATTCCGGCAAGCCCGCGCGGTCGCTGGTCAAGGATCCCGAGGAGCGGCGCCTGTTGCAGGAGCTGCACCTGATCACGCTCAAGCCGCTCATGTACGTCGCGAACGTCGCCGAGAATGGCTTCAAGAACAATCCGCATCTCGACACCGTGCGTCAGCGCGCAGTCGAGGAGAATTCCGAAGTCGTCGCGGTGTGCGCGGCGATCGAAGCGGAGATCGCGCAGCTCGAGGAGGCCGATCGCGCGGATTTCCTGCAGGAGCTGGGGCTCGAAGAGCCCGGCCTGAATCGCGTGATCCGTGCCGGCTACAAGCTGCTCGGGTTACAGACGTACTTCACCGCCGGGCCGAAGGAAGTGCGCGCCTGGACCGTGCGTATCGGTGCGACCGCGCCGCAAGCCGCCGGCGTGATTCACACCGACTTCGAGAAAGGCTTCATCCGCGCCGAAGTCATCGCCTACGACGACTACGTCGCGAACAAGGGCGAGCAGGGTGCGAAAGAAGTCGGCAAGCTGCGGCTCGAAGGCAAGGAGTACGTCGTCCACGAAGGCGACGTCATGCACTTCCGCTTCAACGTCTGAAGAGACGATCGTGACCGCGCGCGACTTCGACATTCGCGACGACCGCTTCCGCCAGTGCATCCGCACGAGCGCGAATATCGAGCGACTGCATACGGGCTGCCGCTGGACCGAGGGTCCGGTCTACTTCCCGGCGATGCGCTCGCTGCTCTTCAGCGACATCCCCAACGATCGCGTGCTGCGCTTCGACGAGCAATCGGAGGCGGTGAGTGTTTACCGCCAGCCTGCCGACTACACCAACGGCAACACCGTGGATCGGCAGGGACGACTCGTGTCCTGCCAGCAGGGCGCGCGGCGCGTGGTCCGCACCGAGCACGACGGCTCGATCACCGTGCTCGCCGATCGCTTCGAAGGCAAGCGCTTCAACAGCCCGAACGACGTGGTCGTGAAGTCCGACGACTCGGTCTGGTTCAGCGATCCCTCATACGGCATTGACTCGAACTACGAAGGCTTCCAGGCCCCGAGCGAGCTCGGCGAGCGGCGCGTTTATCGCATCGACCCGCGCAACGGCTCGGTGCGTGTCGTTGCGGACGGGTTCGCACAGCCCAACGGCCTGGCGTTCTCGCTCGACGAGCGACGCATGTACATCGTCGACTCGGGCAAGGGCCGCGGCATCATGCGCGTCTTCGACGTGCACGATGACGAGTTGCGCGGCGGCGACGTGTTTGTCGAGTGCGCTGACGGCATGTACGACGGCCTGCGCATCGACGTAGATGACCGCATCTGGACCAGCGCCGGCGAGGCAGTCCATTGCCACGAGCGCGACGGCACGCTGATCGGCAGGATCGTGCTGCCCGAGCGCGTCGCCAACCTGTGCTTCGGCGGTCCGAAGCGCAACCGGCTGTACATCACCGCGACGTCGTCGCTCTATTCGGTACTGCTCGCCGTCAGCGGCGCGAAGACGTTTTGATTGGTGCCGGGAGAGAAAAACAGGGGAAACTGAGCGCCGCAGCAAAGTGCGCGGTCGCTTATTCTGACTTCCTCCGACGGCGACTCTGAACCGCTTGCCGGACGCTGGATGCGTCGCGATGGAAATAACTCGCAAGCGAAGCGACCGACGCGACTCCAGTGCACAGTGCCGTATCCGTGATCCAGGCGCGAGCGCGCGTAACGTTGACCAGGCGGCTCGGCGAACGCAGCTCCACCTCAGTTGCCCCGAACTTCGTGCACGCTTCATCGATGACCTGCTGCAGCTCGGTGTTGGACCTTGGCTTCCAGTTCTGTCCCAGAATCCTCTGTGCGAACGCATCACTTCCAAGAATGCGCGGGTCCCGACCATTTCGATCGGCAAGCGGCGAACCCGTGGGTGCGGATCTGATCAGGGACTGATAGGCGGCAATCGCGCGCTGGTGATCTGCGCCGAGCATCCGAAGTGCAAACTCAGTCGTCACCCATGGTTCCGCGCGCCTTCCCAAATACACGTGGTGACTGGACCAGGGATATTCATCCGGCGACGACACCAATCTTGCGCGTACGGGATTGAGATGGATGTATCGAAGCAGCGTCAGAAGGTATTCATCGGCATCGACCAGCAGCGCGTGATAACGCTTCTCGAACAGATGTCCGGTCGTTTGAAGCCGCGCTTGCACTGTGCGCGCGTACCTCCCCGCCACTAGCAGCATGACTTTGCTGAGCGGCGTGTCGCCGACCCGAAGCAGCGCATGCACATGATTGGTCATATAGCAGTACGCATGAAGCTGCGCGCCGCAATCGACGATGATCTCCATCATGATGCGGGTCAGCAGACTGCGATCGTCAGACGTGAAGAAGATGTCCTGACGATGATTGCCGCGCAGCGTGACGTGATACATCGCGCCAGGGGCGTGAATACGAGGGGATCGCGGCATTCCGTGCCTCTGAGTCCGTGACCGGTCGCATGTTACTCGCCGCACCCCGCAGCGACTGCAGTGGCCGACACGGCGTTTTGCAGAGTTTCGCAGTCACCGTCTGCTGCTGCGCTGCTCACTTTCCCCTGTTTTTTTCTCCCGGCACCTGGTTAGGCGAGCGTGTACAGGCAGTCGACGAACGACTTCACTGCGCCGTCGATGCCTTGAACTTTCGGGTTGTTCGACTCGATCACGTAGTACTCGTCCGGCGCGTGCGCGCGTTCGCCGAAGCCCATGCCGAAGCTACCCGACGCGAGCTTGAGCGGCTCGCCGGTGAACACGGAGCTCGGGTCGGAGCCACCGGAGCGCGGCAGCAGCAGCGGTTCGATGCCGTACTGGCGATAGGTCGCTTGCTCGGCGCGGATCAGCTCCGAGTCAGCCGACGTCGACGAGACCTCGTTCATGCCGCCGTTGATCACGACTTCGATGTCGCCGAAGCCGCGCTTGGCGAGATGCGCCTTCAGTTTCGCGACCGTATCGTCGGGCGTCATGTTCGGCACCAGCCGCATGTCGAGCTTCGCGACCATCCGGTTGGGCAGGATCGTCTTGCCGCCGGGGCCGCTGTAGCCGCCGACCAGGCCTTCGATCGTCACCGTCGGCCGAGACACGCCATCTTCCAGCGCCTGGCGCCACGTCGCGTTGCGTGCCCAGGTCTTGAGGCCGATCGATTCCATCAGCTGCTTTTCGTCGAGGTGCTGTGCCGCGAGGTCGAGCATCTTGTGCTCGGCCGCCGAGAGCGGCCGCACTTTTTCGAAGAAGCCGTCGATGGCGGGATCGCCGTTCGGCGTCACGAGCGAGTTCAACGCCTGCACGAGATGCCACGCCGGTTGATCGACGCGCGCTGCGAGCGATGAGTGCACATCGCGAGTCGGGCCACGGCCCCACTTCGCGCCGCTCGCGATCAGATCGCACTCGATGTCGCCTTTGTTGCCGAGTGTGATGACCACGCTGCCGTCCCACTCCTGCTCCGCCGACGGCATGAACACGCCGACGCTCTTGGACAACGCCGAGCGCACTTCGGGCGCGAGCACGATCTGCGGGAAATTGGGCGAGCCGATTTCCTCTTCGCCTTCCGCGACCAGCACGAGATTGACCGGCATCTTGCGGCCGGCGCCGCGGATCGCATGCAATGCTGCCAAAAATGACGCTTGTGGCCCTTTCTGATTCACGGCCCCGCGACCCATCACTACTTTGCCGCGATCGGGCATGTCGACGAGGCGCGCCTCCCACGGCGGCGACGACCATTCCTCCGGGTTCACCTGCTTCACGTCGTACATGAAATACAGGCCGAGCGTGCGCCTCGCGCCCGCGTCGAGCGTAGCGAACACGCCAGGATGACCTTTCGTCTGGATGCACTCGGCACGCTGAAAGCCCGCATCGAGCGCGAGCCGCCGCATCATGTCGCAGCCCTGGGCCATGCCGACGTTCTCGGCGGCGATCGAGCCGACGCCGATCCACTCCTGCAATCGCTTGACCGATTCGTCGTGCCGACGCTCGATCTCTTTATAGATCGCCTTGCGATCGCCGGCGCCCGCGGCGCGCGCAGGCCCGGCGATGGCGGCGCCCGCAGCGAGCGCGCTAGCGGCTACGAAGTCTCTACGAGTAAACGATGTCACGACGAAACCCCCGCGGCATTTTCGTTATCGAGGCCGCGAGAGCCTAGCTCACGCAGCCAAAAACTGCAGCAGCGTCTCGGTGAATTCGCTCTGTCGTTCGATCTGGAGCAGATGAGCGGCCTCGAGCATCACGAGCTGCGCGCCCGGGATCGAAGCGGCAATCAATGCATGGTCCGCGGGTGTCGTGCCCGGGTCCTGCGTGCCGCCGATCACCAATGTCTTGGCCGTAATCGTCTTGATCGATTGCCGCTGGTCCATGTCGCGAATCGCAGCGGCGCAAGCGGCGTAACCCTGAGGCTGCGCAGTGAGCAGCATCGCGCGAATCCACTCGACCTTCTCCGGATGCGCCATGCGATAGGGCGTCGTCAGCCAGCGTTGCAGGATTCCGTCGAGCAACGGCGCGATGCCCTGCGTGCGCACTGCCTGGATGCGTGCGTTCCAGGTCTCCTGCGAAGGCATGTAGGGCGAAGTGCTGCAAAGGGCGATCTTGAGCACGCGGTCCGGCCACAACGTCGCTATCTGCATCGCCGTCATGCCGCCGATCGAAAGACCACACAAATGCGCGCGCGCGATACCGCACGAGTCGAGCACGGCGAGCGCGTCGCGCGCGAGCTGTTCCATCGTGAGCTCGGTCTTCGAGCCGGTCGTCGACTCGCCGTGACCGCGCACATCGTAGCGCACGACCTCGTAACGCTCCGACAGCGCGGGAAACGGGTCGTCCCAGATTTCCAGGCTCGTGCCCAGCGGGTTGAGCAACAGCAGCGCGGGCGCACCGGGCCGCGGCGAGTGATCGCATCGCAGCTGTGCATCTTCCGTCGTGACCACCTTCATTACCGCAACTCCCTCGACGCCCGGTGACCTAACGCTTGTCGGCGGCTCCCGGGTGCTCTGCAAAGTTTGCATCGATGGATTTTTCGATGCGCGCCAATAGCATGCGCTCATTTCGAGGTTTGCGCACGCGCGTGAGAGCACCCAGCGCTCCATCGTTCCAGCGCCTGGGAGGGCTGGCAAAAAAGATATCGGCTGCTACTCTTCGATAGCGATCGCTATCTTTATGCGGGGAGACCACGACATGAACGACTCGAAAGCGGTCTTGGGCCTCATGTGCGGGTTGTTGCTGCCCGCTGGCGCAGCGCTGGCGCAGCAGGGATCGCCGACACCACAAATCGAAGAGATCATCGTCACCGCGCAGAAGCGCGCGCAGAGCCTGCAGGAAGTGCCGGTGGCCGTGAGCGCATTCTCGGGCGCAGCACTGCAGGACCATCACGTCAGCGACGTCACGGACCTGAACCAGCTGGCTCCCAGCTTGCAGGTGAAGACCGACGACAATGCTGCCAATCCGAAGATCTTCATCCGCGGCGTCGGCCTCAACGACTTCAATCCGAACACCGCGAGCGCGGTCGGCTTGTACACGGACGGCGTGTACATCGGCTCGCCGCTGGCGCAGATGGCGCAATTCTTCGACATCGACCGGCTGGAAGTGCTGCGTGGACCGCAGGGAACGCTGTACGGCCGCAACACCACCGGCGGCGCGATCAACGTGATCACGCGCAAACCGACGCAGCAAACTCAAGGCGACATCAGCGTCGAGGCCGGCCGCTTCGATTCCATCAACGTCGAGGCGGCACTCGGCGGACCGATCGTCAGTGACGTGGTCGCCGGGCGCATCGCCGTGAACGTCATCCAGGATGACGGCTACAGCAAGAATCGCTTGACCGGGCACTCCGGCAACGACACCGATCGCTGGGCGGCGCGCGGCTCGCTGAGCTTCACGCCTTCCTCCACGTTCGATGCACTGGTCCAGTTGCGCTACGGCAAAACGCAGGGCGGCTCGATCTGGGCGTACAACCGCTCGCTGTTCCCGTTCACTGCCGAGGCGACTGGTCCGGACGGTCTGTGCGCGAGCGGCTTCTACACCTCGGGTCAGTGCGGCGACGTCGGGGGTTACTCGAATACGAGCAGCGATCTTTATCGCGGCGACTATCACTTCGAAGGCAAGGACGAAGTCGAAACGCGCGGCGCGTCGGCGACGCTGACCTGGGACCTCGGCAACCTGCAGCTGGTCTCGGTGTCCGGCTACGACCATGCCGATCGCGACGATCGCGAAGACACGGACGCGGGTCCGAACGACGTCATTACGGCGACCTATCGCGCCAAGCAAAGCGTGTTCAGCGAGGAGCTGCGACTCCAATCGGCGAACGAGCAGTCGAAGGCGGTATGGGTCGCCGGTTTGTACTACGCGCACGACGATCTCGACACGAACTCCTATCTCGACGTGCTGCGCGTGTTCCGGCCGGCGTTCGTGACGCCGGACAATCCGAACGGCTTCGCGCCGGAATTCAGCGTCGGCGTATTCGGTTACCCGTACACGCAGAAGACCGAGAGCTGGGCGGCATTCGGTCAGCTCGACTACGACTTCACCGAGCAGCTGACGGGCACGGTCGGGCTGCGTTACTCGGGCGACAGCAAGGACTTCAACTACGCCTCCACCGCGGAGTTCGACGAGATCACGATCTTCACGCTGGACGAGAGCAAGGACTTCAGCTCGGTGTCCGGCAAGCTCGGCCTGCAATACCGCTTCAACGACGATGCCAACGTCTACGGCAGCTACAGCCGCGGCTACAAGAGCGGCGGATTCTTCGGCGGCCAGACCGTTGAGCCGGCCGACCTCGCGCCGTACGACGACGAGAAGGTCGACGCGTTCGAGATCGGCGCGAAGCTGCAGTCGCCGGAGCGGCGCATGCGCAGCAGCTTCGCCGCGTTCTACTACGACTATCAGGATCTGCAGGTCTACACGCTGATCCTGCGCGGTGCGATTACTGTGCAGAACTTCACCAACGCATCGAACGCGCGCATCTATGGCGCGGAAGCCGAGTTCAGCATCACGCCGATCGATCGGCTCGACCTGTCGATCTCGGGTGCCTGGCTCGATGCGACCTACCAGGACTTCAATTCCGTCGGCCAGGATTACTCGGGTAACGATCTGCCGAACGCTCCGCATACCAGCGTCACGGCGGCACTGCGCTACGAAATCCCGCTGCTGGGCGGCGCGCTCGCGCTGCAGACCGATGCGACCTATCGGTCGAAGGTCTTCTATGACACCCGCAACGTGGAGCGGCTGTCCGATCCGAGCCGCACGTTCGTCAATGCTCGTATCGGCTGGACGACGGCGGACCAGCACCTCGAGTTCGGCATCTGGGGCCGTAACTTGTTCGACGAGACCAACATCAGCGATATCATTCCGATCGAAGGGCTGGGCTTCGACCTGTTCTCGGTCGGTCCGCCGCGGACAGCGGGCGTCTACGCCCGCTATAACTACTGACAAGAACGAGGAGCAGCTTGAACGCACCCGCCGAATGGATCGGCGAACGCCCCACCGCGCTACAGCTCGGCGTCATCCTCCTGATCGGTGTCTGCGGAGTGATGATTGCCGGGCTGCAACCGCTGCTGTTGGGAACGCTTGCGCAGGAAGGCCGCATCAGCGCGGCGCAGCTGGGTCACGCCGCAACTGCTGAGTTGTTGCTAATGGGTGCCGCGAGCGCCTACGCGGGCGCACGTTGGCAAGCCGAGCGCTTGCGTGCGATCGGCGCAATCAGCGCGATGGTGCTCGCAGCTCTCAATGTCGCGACGGTCTGGGCGAACGGAGAGACCGTCACCTTGATACGAGCTTTCGCGGGCGTGCCGAGCGGCATCCTGATCTGGATCACCATTGCGATGATCACCCGCTCGCCGACGCCGGAGCGCTGGTCGGGGATCTATCTGACGATCCAGACGCTGGCGCAATTCGTGCTCGCTGCTGCACTCGCCGCCTGGGTCATCTCGCGCTCGGGCGCGAACGGCGGATTCGTGGCGCTCGCGGTCTTGTGCGTCGTCTGCGCGTTCGCTTCATTCCTCCTGCCGGATCGTTTCGCGCCGCTGGTCGCGGACAACGCATCCACGAACATGCCGAGCGCTCGCGGCCTGATCGCGCTCGTGGCTCCTTTCCTGTGGATGGCTTTCATCGTTGGCGTGTGGGTCTACGCAGAGCCGTTGTCGCGACAAGCTGGACACGCGCCGACTGTGGCCGGCGTAGCGGTCTCGATATCGCTCGCGTGCCAAGTGCTCGGCGGCGCCACTGCCACGCTGCTCGCCGGCCGCTTGCGCTGGTTCGCGGCGCTTCTGTTCTGCGCGCTGCTCAACGTCGGCTGCTTGCTTGCGTTTGCGGTGTTGCCGAGTGAATCGCTGTATCTGCTGACGTCAGGCGTGTTCGGTTTCCTGTGGCTGTTCTCGCTGCCGTTCATGGTGCCGATGGTGATCGCCGCAGATCCGACGCGTCGCGCAGCGGTTCTGGTCGGCGGCGCTGAGCTGGCAGGCGGCAGTCTCGGACCGCTGCTCGCGTCGTTCGTCGTCAGCGATGTCGACGTACGCGGCGCACTGGGCTTCGGCGCCGTCTCGCTGGCGTTGACCGTCGCAATCGCATTCGGGCTGCACCGGCGCGAGCGGGCCGTGCCGGCCACCATCGTGGAAACCTGACGAAGAACCATGAGACGAGCCGCCAAATCGACCAGACGGAAATCACGCGCCGCTCCCAAGCAAGAGCGCGCGATGCTAACGCGCGAGCGGTTGCTCGACGTTGCCGGCGAGCTGCTCGAGAAGGTCGGCATCGAGCGCATCTCGACCAATATGATCTGCGCGCGCGCCGGGCTGACGCCGCCGGCGCTGTACCGCTACTTCAAAGACAAATACGCAGTGCTCGAGGCGCTCGGGCTGCGCTTGATGGATCGACAGAACGTCGTCCTGTCCGCATGGCTCGACGAGCACGTGCCGAACGGCCTGGACGCGCTGGCCGATCACACCGCCGACCTGTTGCGCGAGACAGCGGCTGTGACGGCGGCCGAGCCCGGCGCGATCTGGACCTTGCGCGCGCTGCGAGCAGTACCGCAGCTCGCGCACGTTCGTATCGAGTCGCACCGGCTGGTGACCGATCGCATGGTCAAAGCGTATGCGCCGTTGGTGCCTCGCATGTCGAAGAAGGAGCTGTGGCGTCGCGTGCGCGTTTCGGTCGAGTTCGGGTTCGCGGTCGACGAGATGCTCAACGAGGAAGACCGCATCAAACGCAGCGACATCATCGAGGAAGCGGCGCGCATGTTGCGCTGGACGCTGCGCGATCCCGCATGAACGCCATAGCGGAATGGAGGAACTGGTCCGGGAGCGTCCAGGCGAAGCCGTCGCGGTCGGCCAGTCCTCGGACCGAGGAAGAGCTGGCCACTATCGTGCGTGGCGCGGCCAAAGTGCGCGTGGTCGGGGCAGGACATTCCTTCATGCCTCTGTGCGCGACGACCGGCGTGCTGCTGAGTCTCGCGGAGCTGGATTCGCCGATCGAGATCGCTGCCGATGGTGCCAGCGCATGGGTCCCGGCGGGCTGGAGCCTGAAGCGCCTGACCGCTGCGCTCTGGGAACGCGGCTACTCGCTGCCGAACCAGGGCGACATCAATCCGCAATCGCTCGCGGGCGCGACTGCGACCGGCACGCACGGCACCGGGGTCGAGCTGGGCAGCCTGTCCACGTTCGCGCGCGCGTTCCGCCTCATGCTCGCCGATGGCTCGGTCGTCGAATGCAGCAACGAACACCGGCCGGAGCTGTTCGAGGCGCAGCGACTCTCGCTGGGATTGCTCGGCATCGCGACGCGCATTCGCGTCAACATCATGCCGGCCTATCATCTCGAGGAACGCATCGAGCGAGTGCCGCTGGCGGCGGCGATCGAGCAGTTCGAGAGCGTCGCGAGGACGCATCGGCACGCGGAGTTCTTCGTCTTTCCGTATGCCGACGAAGTGATCATGAAGACGCTGCATCCAGTCGCTGAGGCCGGCGCGCTCAAGGAGCCATCATCGAGCGACGAAACGATCTTCCGCTTCTGTTGCGACGTGACGGCCGCGGCGCCTGCCGTCGCACGCGTGCTGCAGCGGCAGCTCATGAGGTTGATCCGACCTTCGCGGCGCACCGGCCCCGCGTACCGGATTTTCCCGTCCGAGCGCACGGTCTCCTTCGAGGAGATGGAATACGAAATGCCGCGTGCAGCAGGCCTGAGCACGCTGCAGGAAGCGATCGCGTGGGTTCGCAAGCGCAAGCTCCCGGTCGCGTTTCCGTTCGAGTTCCGCTGGGTCGCGGCGGACGACATCTGGCTCAGCCCGTTCAACAACGGCCCCGGGGCATCGATCTCGATGCACCAGTACAGCAAGATGGAGTGGCGCAACCTGCTGGCATCCGCCGAGCCGATCTTCCGCGCCCACGGCGGGCGTCCGCACTGGGCCAAGCGCCACACGCTGACGATGAAGGATGTCTTCGCCCTCTATCCGCTGGCAGAGCGTTTCTGCAAGATACGCGCCCAGGTCGATCCCGCGGCGAAGTTCGCCAACGCGCACCTCGCCGAGCTGTTCGGGATCGGACCTTGAATGATTGGTGATCCGATGCTCGACGACGTCCGTTTGCATGCCCACCTGATCGGCAAGCCCGCCTCGCGGCGCGAGCTGAACACGCCCGTGCTGGTGCTGGACCGCGACGCGCTCGGCCGCAACGTGCAGAAGATGGCTGCGCTCGCCAAGCGCTCCGGCGTGGCTTTGCGGCCGCACGCCAAGACTCACAAGAGTCTCGCGATCGCTCGCATGCAGCTCGATGCCGGGGCGATCGGCCTGTGCTGCACCAAGCTCGGCGAAGCAGAAGTGCTCGCCTCGGGCGGCATCGAGTCGATCCTGATCACTTCGCCGGTCGTGTCCGTGCCGGCGATCGAGCGCTTGGTCGCGCTCAACGAGCGCATCGCCGATCTCATGGTGTGCGTCGACAACCCCGCGAACGCCGTCGCGTTAGCCGCCGCGGTTCGAGGGCGGCCGCTCAAGGTCATCATCGACGTCGATCCGGGAATCCGGCGTACGGGAGTCGGATCAGTCGAAGCAGCAGTCATGTTGCTGCAGGCGATTCATTCGAGCAGCAACCTCGTCTTCAAAGGCGTGCAGATGTACTGTGGCATTCAGCAGCACATCAAGGATTACAAGGAGCGCTACGCCGCGATCGAAGATCGCACGGCGTATCTGCGCACCATAGTCGCCGCGCTGGAAGAGAAGGGCGGCGCTGCGGCGATCGTCACCGGGTCGGGCACCGGCACGCATCACATCGATGCACAGCTCGGCTTGCTTACCGAGTGGCAGGTCGGCTCGTACGTGTTCATGGATCGCCAGTACGCGGAGTGCGACCTCGCCGGCGACCAGCAGCAGGCGTTCGAATATTCGCTGTTCATCGACGCGCGCGTGGTCAGCGCGAATACGCACGGCATCGCGACGATCGACGCCGGCTACAAGGCGATGGCAACCGACGGCGGTCCGCCGGTCGTGCTATCCGGTGCGCCGCAGGGCTCGAACTACATCTTCATGGGCGACGAGCATGGCTTGATCGTCGACCCGACGCAGAAGCATTGCTGGTCGATCGGCGACATCGTGCATCTCGCGGTGCCTCACTGCGATCCGACGGTGAATCTGTACGACGCGTATCACGTCGTCAGCGGCGAGGTATTGCAGGATGTCTGGCCAGTGAGCGCGCGCGGCCGATCCCGATAGCTCTGCTGAGTCCATGCCTCGCATCGAGCACATAGCCCTCTGGGTTGACGATCTCGACGCGCTCAGCGCGTTCTACGCGCGAGCGTTCGGCGCGCAGGTCGGTCCTCGCTACCTCAATGCCGCGAAGGGATTCGCATCCTGCTTCCTCACGTTCGACTCGGGTGCGCGAATCGAGCTGATGACCACGTCGCGCCTGGCGCCGACGCGTCATGCGCCAGGCACGCAGCGAATGGGACTCACGCACCTGGCGATTTCGCTTGGATCGGAGGCAGCGGTGGATGAATTGACGGCACGCCTGCAGTCCGATGGGGTCACGGTGCTCGACGGTCCGCGGCGCACCGGCGATGGGTACTACGAAAGCGTAGTGCTGGATCCCGAAGGCAATCGAATCGAGATCACGGCATGAAACGAACGCGTCGCGGCAAGCGTTTGGCACCGTATGATCGAAGATCTGACGGTTCGCCACCGGACAATCGATATCGACGGCGTCGAGACTTTCTATCGCGAGGCCGGCAGTGAGCACGCGCCAGTAGTGCTACTTCCGCACGGCTATCCGTGCTCGTCCTACGAATTCCGTGACTTCATGCCGGCGCTGGCCGACCGCTGGCGACTGCTCGCGCCGGATTTTCCCGGGTGCGGCTACAGTGCGACACCTGCAGACTTTTCGTACGACTTCGACGGCTACGCCGCATTTCTCGAACGCTTCACCGCGGCTCTCGCAGTACCACGCGTCGTACTCTATCTGCACGATTTCGGCTCGCAGATCGGCTTGCGCCTGGCGATCCGGCGCCCGGAACGGATCGCGGCGCTGATCGTCCAGAACGGTGACATCTACGAGGATCAGCTCGGCCCGAAGTACGCCGCGCTCAAGGAGTACTTCGCGCAGCCAACGTCGCAGAGGCGGCGCGAGCTCGCGGCGGCCGTGAGCGAAGAGGGATTCAAGGACGAATTCTTGAACGATGTCGCCGCCGCGGTTGCCGAGCGCATCCCGCCGGATTTGTGGAAGCTGCATTGGTCGCTCATGACGCCGCAGCGCCACGAGATCGCGGTCAAGGTGATCGCCGGGCTCAAAGAGAACCTCGCGTGGTTCCCGAGGTACCAGGCGTACTTGCGCGAGCATCGACCGCCGACACTCATCGTGTGGGGGCCGCGTGACGGCTACATGCCGGAGGGTGCGGCACGCGCCTATCTGCGTGACTTGCCGGATGCCGAGCTGCATCTGTTCGAAGACGGTGGACACTGGCTGCTCGAAACGCATTTGGACCGGACCGTTGGCCTGGTTCGCGCCTTCCTCGACCGCCTCAATTCCTGAGTCGATACGAGCGCGGCGCCGCGCCGGTGCTGCGCGCGAAAAATCGCGAGAAGTACGCGGGGTCGGCGAAGCCGCAGGTCTCGGCGACCAGCGTGACGCTCATATTCGTGTAGAGCAGGCTGCGCTTCGCTTCCAGAAGTCGACGTGCATTGAGAAGCGCGAGCGGCGCGCTGCCCGTGCTACGGACGCAGGCGAGTCGAAGACGCTCCGTGCTCACGCATAGCGTGCGTGCGTAGTCCGCGATGCTCATCTGCGTTCGGTAGTTCGCTTCGATCAGTGCGCGATAGCGCGCCGCAAGTTGCGAGTCGGGCGAGCGCATGTGGACCGGATCCGGAGCGAGCTCGAGCTTACGGCGCAATGCGCCGACGAGAATTGCACTCAGCCACGACTCCGCGGCGATGCGCCGTCCGGGCAGATGACCGCGGAACTCGCCGACCAGCGATTCGAACAGGCCGCTCATCTGCGTGGCCGCTGCCGCCGATAGCTGCGTGACACTCGGCTCGTCGAGCACCCAGCCCAGTTCCTGATGCTCGCGGGCGATTCGTTGCAGCAGCGCGCCCGAGGCCGTGACGATCCAGCCGTCGGTGCGCGGTTTGAAATCGAACCCATGGACGCACGACAGCGGCACGCTGATCAGCGCGACCGGCGCGAACTCCTGGCGACTGCTGTCGGCCACGTACACGCCGCCGCCGCGCTGGACCAGCAGCAGGTGGTGCAGCTCACGATGCGCATGCGGCCGAATTGTCCAATCGTGGAGGCGGCTGCGCTCGGCGATGGACTCGACGTGCAGGAAGCTCTCGTCGACGTCCTGGCTGGCCTCGCCGTAGAGGAAATACTGGGGAATGCCGCGTCGCGCCACTGCTCGGCCTCATGCTGCGAAGGCGTGCCAATGCTACTCCTGCCAGCCGCCTCTGGCTTGGGAAAAGTCCAAGAAATTTGAGCTTTTCTCCATCGCCAGCCGCCGCGCAGCCGCCCAGCATGTCGGTCATGCGAACACAGGTGGCCATCATCGGAGCCGGACCTGCCGGGCTGCTGCTCGGTCAGCTGCTGCATCGAGCAGGCATCGACGCTGTGATTCTCGAACAGCGGACGCCCGAGTACGTGCTCGGCCGCATTCGCGCAGGTGTGCTGGAGCAGGGGACTGTCGATGTGATGGAACTGGCGGGCGTCTCGAGTCGCCTTCATGCAGAGTCGCTCACGCACGGCGGGGTCGAGATCGCTGCGAATGACGTGCGCAGACGTATAGCGTTCCAGGATCTCATCGGCAGAACCGTCACCGTCTACGGCCAGACCGAAATGACGCGCGATCTGATGGATGCGCGCCAACAGAGCGACGCGACTTCCATCTATGAGGCCGAATCAGTCCAGCTGCACGACATCGACAGCGACTCGCCGTCCGTCACGTACACGCATCACGGCGAGTCGCGAAGCCTCGAGTGCGATTTCATCGCGGGCTGCGACGGCTATCACGGCGTCAGCCGCGGCAGCATTCCGTCGGACAAGCTGCGAACGTATGAGCGCGTCTATCCGTTCGGCTGGCTGGGGGTTCTCGCTGACGTGCCGCCGGCATGGGACGAGCTGATCTACGTCACTTCGGATCGCGGCTTCGCCCTTGCGAGCATGCGTTCGTCGACGCGGGTGCGCTGCTACGTGCAGTGTCCGCTCGAGGATCATGTGGATCAGTGGAGTGATGATCGCTTCTGGAACGAGTTCAAGCTGCGCATCGGTCCGGAGGTCGCTGCGCGCATGACGACTGGCCCCTCCATCGAGAAAAGCATCGCGCCGTTGCGCAGCTTCGTGGCCGAGCCGATGCAGTGTGGCCGGCTGTTCCTGGCCGGGGATGCAGCTCACATCGTGCCGCCGACCGGCGCGAAGGGACTGAACCTCGCGGTGAGCGATGTGTTCTATCTCTACGAAGGCTTGCTCGCGTTCTACGCAGAGCGGTCGTCGCGCCGTCTCGACGAGTATTCGTCGCGCGCTTTGCATCGCGTGTGGCAGGCGGTGCGCTTCTCCTGGTGGATGACTACGTTGCTGCATCATTTCCCGAACGAAGACGCGTTCGGTGCGCGAGTGCGCGAGGCGGAGCTCGAATACCTGTTCGCTTCTCCGCTCGCGCAGCGCGTGTTCGCCGAAAATTACGTCGGGTTGCCCTTGTAGCCTCAGCCGTCGAACGAATCGCACGACACCTTGGCGTGCCAGTTCACGAACATGCCGGTTGGATTGTCCTTCCACGCCCACACGTGCAGCGTGTAGAACGCCGGCAACCCGAAACGATTCGGACTCTCGAACAAGTGCAGCAGCTGTCCGTTGAGCTGCGGTGTTTCCGCGTGCTTGGCGTGCCAGTCCGCGGCCAGCACGAGGAAGTCGGCGCCGACGAGACGCAAGCGTCCATTGGGCTGCGGCTCGTAGATCACGATTTCCGGCCGGCTCGCATCCAGCTCACCGTCCCCGACGAGCGACATGTTCACGTAGTGCAATCCCATTGCACCGACGTCGGGACCGGACACACAGCCGAACAGCAGGTGGTAACCCTCGGCTTCGGCGGCGGCCGGATCCCGAAATTGCGCGGTCGCCTGACGCACGAGCCGCACGAGCTCACCGGCATTGTTGTTGCGGTCGTCGTGCGGCACCGCGCTCGATGCGAGCAATACGCCGAGCGCACAGGACGCGATTCTTCCGATCTTCATGGCGATCTCCTCAGGGCACGCAGTGCCGGTAACAGCATTGGAACCTTGCGTCGGTATTCGGCGTAGGCCGCGCCGTGTTCGGTGAGCAGATCCTGTTCCTCGAATTGGATCGCGAGCACGATGTACGCAGTCGTCACCACGGCGAACACCAGGTGCGCAAGTGTCATCGTCGGCGTCATCCAGAACGCGAGCAGAAAGCCGAAGTAGAGCGGATGCCGCACGAATCGATACGGCAGCGGCGTGCGAAACGTGATCGGCATGTACGTCCGGCCGCGCAGCGGCAGCCACGCCTGCCGCAAGCCGAACAGGTCGAAATGGTTGATGAGGAACGTGACGATCAGCACCGTGCTCCAGCCCGCGGCGAACAACGTCCACAGCACGATGCGGGCTGCATCGTTCTCGACCGTCCAGATCGGCATGCCGAGCGGGCGCCACTGCCAGAACAACAGCAACAAGGCGAGGCTCGCGCACAGGACGTAGGTCGCGCGTTCGATCGACCACGGCACGATGCGGGTCCATCGCTCCTTGAACCAGCGTCGCGCCATCACGCTGTGCTGAACGGCGAAGATGGCGAGCAGCGCGCAATCGATCGCCAGTGCGCCGGGCAACGAGCCTGCAAGCGGCCCATCGAGCTGTCGCGGCACGATGAAGCCGCCGACGAACGCAATCGCGTAGAGGAAAGTGGCCAGGAAGATGCAATACGCCGCCAGCGCGTAGGCAAAGCAGAGCAGTCGTTTCAGCACGGCAGGACTCCTCTTGGCATGTAGGCAGAGTCGCGCGGAGCCTGCGCGCGTGCCATGGGAGCTTTGTCCCGGTTGGGCTAGAATTCCTGCGCGCGCGTGAGACGAATGTCCCGATGACGAATAAGCCCGACACCAAGACGCTGCGTCAGCAGATCCGCTTCGTGCAGGCCACCGACGGTGTGCAGCTTGCGTGGGCGCAGTCGGGCCGCGGACCGACGCTGGTCAAGGCCGCCAACTGGCTGACGCACCTCGAATACGAATTACGCAGCCCGGTGTGGCGGCACTGGCTCGAGTTCCTTTCGAAGCACTTTCGCCTGGTCCGCTATGACGAGCGCGGCTGCGGCATGAGCGGCTGGCAGCCCAAAATGCTCACGCTGGATCAGTGGTCCGCAGATCTCGGCGCAGTGATCGATGCCGCACAGCCGGAAGGCCGGGTCATCCTGCTCGGAATCTCACAAGGTGCGACGGCGTGCGTGCACTACGCGATTCAACATCCGGAGCGTGTCGCTGCTCTGGTTCTATATGGCGGTTATGCGCGCGGAGCCAATCGGCGCAACACCGGGGACGCCGCCAATGCTTTCAGGGCGATGATCGATCTCGCGCGCGTGGGCTGGGGCAAAGACAATCCTTCGTTCCGGCAGATCTTCACGTCGCGCTTCATCCCCGGCGGCACGCCGGAACAATTGCAGTGGTTCAACGACCTGTGCCTGAAGACCACGACCGGCGAAATCTTTGCGAGCCTCTATGGCGCGCGGGCGTCCGTCGACATCGAGGCGTCGCTCGCCGCAGTACGCGTGCCGACGCTCGTGATCCACGCCAGAGGCGACGAGGTGATTCCAGTGGCGGAGGGGCGGTTGCTGGCCGCTGGCATTCCCGGCGCGGAATTCGTCGAGCTCGATTCACGCAACCACATCCTGCTCGAAGATCAGCCGGCATGGCTGCGCTTCCAGGAAGCGGTGCTGGCATTCCTGCGGCCCGACCGCAGCGCCGACCAGTCGGTCTTTGCCAGTCTGTCGGAGCGTGAGCGCGAGGTGCTGACGCTCATCGCCGATGGCCTCAGCAACACCGATATTGCCGCGCGCCTCGATATCAGCGAGAAGACCGTGCGCAACCACACGTCGAATCTGTTCGACAAGCTCGGGGTGTGGTCGCGCGCGCAGGCGATCGTGTTCGCCCGCGATCACGGTTTTCGCGACTGAAGTCGGCGCCGTTACTCCGCGGCCGTCAGATTCCTGATCGCGCCCATGACTTCGATCGCGGTCTGCTCGATCAGCGGCGACAGCAGATCTTCGCCTTTCTCGCTGGCTTTGACCGACGACGACTTGGTCGCGAACGGCTCCACGACGCCGGCTTTCATCAGCTGGTACTCGAGCGTGATCTGGTCACCCTTCTTGATGTTCTTCTCGCTCGCGCCCGTGATCGCTTCCATCGCTTCCTGCTGAGCATTCTGCGCAGCCGCGGCGGATGCGGCGGAGGCTACGGCTTGCCCTGCCATGATTGCGCCATAGTTGCCAGTCATGCCGCCGACACCGGGGACCATCATGCCCGCTACGCTCGCGATCGGTGCCGCCGCCGCCAGCAGCTTGCCGAAGCCTCCGCCGCCTTTCTTCTGAACCACCGACGTGTACAGGATGTACTCGCAGGCCGCCTGCTGTGCTTCCGCATCGACTTGCACCGGGATGCGTGCAGCGAGCGAGATGAGATCCACCGTCGGACCATTGAGGTATGAGAGCAGCGTCTGGCGCACCGGCTCGCCGACGTCTTCACCCGAAGAACCCTGGCCGAGCTGCGCCCTCGGCAGCACCAGGCAGATTCGCGATTTCGCGGGGGCCGGGGCTGCGGCAGTGCCGCCGGCATTCGCAACGGACGCAGCAGCTGCCAACGCAATACTCGCGGCAAGCGACACGGACGAAAGTACGAGCTGGTTCGTTGTCATGGCGTCGACTCCCCGGGCAAAACTGGTTTGGCGCGCTTCTCTTATAAGAGGCGCTGCACGGGCGAGGGCAGACCAGAACAGGGATTGCTTTTCGTGGGCGGATGTGCGGTCGGACGTGCGATCAGAGCGGGAGGATCAGGCGCACTCGCGAGCCGCTCTCGGAGGAAGAGAACTCGATCGAGCCGCCGAGCTCGTGAGCGCGGCGCCGCATGTTGCCGAGCCCGCGGCCGGACTGCATGCGGGGCGTGTAACCGCGGCCGTTGTCGATCACGTCGACGAGAATCGTGGGTCGTCCTGCCGCATCCTGGCCAGTAGCCGTAATCACCGTGACCTCGGTTGCGGCTGCGTGCTTCAGTACGTTGGTCAGCGATTCCTGCAGGACGCGCAGAACTTGCAGGATCCGGTGCGGGCCGAAGTCGGCCAACGGCGGCAGATCGGTAACCTGCCACAGGAATCGCAGCCCGGCCTGCTGCACGCGGCGCTCATTGCGCGCGCGGAAGTTGGACAGCACCGCCAGCAGGTCGCCTTCCACCGGATCGCTCGAATCGATGATCAGGCGCAGATCGTCGAGCGCGCCGCGCAGGATCGGTTCGAGCGGTTGGAAACTCGCATTGCTTTCGATGACGGCCAGCGCATGCACGAGCTGACCGCCGATGCCGTCGTGCATGTCGGTGGTCATGCGCTCGCGCTCCGCGCTGATCGCGCGCTCGCGTTCCAGGCTCTGCAGCCGCGCATAGTTGTGCTCGAGCTCGCGACCCTTGGCGGCGACGCGATCTTCGAGCTCGCGATTGAGCGTCTCCGCTTCGGTCAGTGCGCGTGTGACGCGGCTCAGCAGCGTCAAGCCAAACACGATGAGCACGAGGCTCACGGTGTACGACAAGTAGTGAACCGATCCTGGCCACACCAGGCCATAGTCACTCAGATAGTCGTAGACGCCGACGACCAACGTCAGAACGGCCGCGAGCAACCACAGTTTCACTTCGAACACCGGCTTGCGGCGCACCGCCCGCAGCAGCCGCCAGGCAATGTAGGCGTTGATCAGCATCAAGCCCGGAAACCAGACATAGGCCTGGACCCATGACTCCTGATGCGATCCCAGGCGATGCGCGAAGATGGTCAGCGTGCAGACCACGCCGAAGATGAGAAACCACTTCTCGACCCGCGGCTGTGGCCCTTCGCAGCCCGGCATGCGATTGATGAACAGCGCCGAGCAGATGGTGAACCAGCCCAGCGCAATCGGCGGCAGCGAGAACCAGAAGCCCGCCGGCGGAATCAGTATGTCCGGCTCGATCAGCACCCAGTTGTACACGGCCCAGGCGAAGGTCGCGCCGGAAAACCACCCGTAACCCGTCTCTGCAGGGCGCACCCAGACCAGTCCAAGCGTGAGCAGGAACATCACCAGCAGCGCGACGATCACCGCTTGTACGAGCGTGACCTGCAGAAAATTCGTGTATGCAAAGGCAGGCCGGATGCTTTTCGCAGGGCCGACGTAGGTAGGGTTGCGGTATGCGGCGTAGCGCACGCTGACCTGGTGCACCTCGATCCTGTTGATGCCCGGCTTCAGCAGCGAGGGCGAGAACTCGAAATACAGGGGCGTCCGGAAGTACGCATACGGCGGCGTCATCGGCGAGCTCGCACCGACCAGGGAATCGTTCACGTAGACCGCGAAAGTGCCGTACGTGAGAGGGAAGTAAACGGCCCACAGCTCGCTCGGGGTCTGCTGCAAGTCGACCTCGCCCTGATACCACACGCTCGCGACGTTGCTGGCATTGACCGGCGTGAAGGCGACGGAGTCCACGAGATTCTCTGGCGTGATGTCCCGGCTGAACTGCGGCGGCTGCTCGGAATCGCTGATGACCACACGGGCTTTCGCGCGCAGCAGCGCCGGGTCGATCGACGGCGAGCGATCGACGATTGTCATGGCGCACAGGTAGACGATCGGGGCCAGGACCAGGCTGACCCAGTAGAACAGCGAAGGCGCTCGTACGGGAGGCGAGTCGATTGCCTGCATCGGAAGGCGTAGCAGCTCAGGAACCAGAGTTGATCAATCCCATGCGCGTTGCTTCGTACACGGCTTCGCTGCGCGAGCTCACCGCGAGCTTGCCGTAAATGTTCTTGGTGTAGGAGCTCACGGTGCTGGACGTCAATCCAAGCAGTGAGGCGGTCTCGGCGTAGCTGAAGCCCTTGGAGGCCAGCGCGAGGATCTCCATCTCGCGCGGCGTCAGCGCGACGCTCGACGTCGCAGGGAGCTGGCTGGGATCGGGGCGGAAGTGGCGGATCAGATGGCGCGCGATCGCCGGGCTGATCGGCGAGCCGCCCGCGAGCATCTGCCGGATGGCTTCGCCGATGCCGACAGCGGCGTCGTCTTTGAGCAAGTAGCCGCTCGCACCGGCCTTGATCGACGACACCACTTTCATCTCATCGCCGAACACGGTGATGACCATGATGAGCACGCTGGGCCAGCGGCGTGCAGTCTCGCGAATGATGTCCAGACCGTCGCCGTCGGGCAGGCCGAGGTCGACCAGCAGCACGGCGGGACGCGTCGCTTCGAGTGCGGCGCGAATCTCGCGGCACGTGCCGACGGCGGTCGTGACCTCCAGGCCCGCTTGGGCCTCGGCGATGCGGCGCACGAGCGAGGTGCGCGTGAGGTCATCGTCCTCGACGATGAAGATCGTGTGAAGCAGAGTGCCCATCCCCGGGACCTCGGCTGCGATAGCCGCAGCCTGCAGCGCGAGCATAGGCGCATCGCGCGGCAGACGATACCCGGAAAAAGGGGTTGTGTAAGAGGGTTCGACACCCTGCGCGCGGCGGGCACACCTCCGTGTGGCCCGCCGGAACTGCGTTGCCTACTCCAGCCCCATGCAATTCGCGTAATAGGTGACCGTCGCGGGCCAGTCGGAAAAGATGCCGCGGATGCGAACCTGCTGCGCGAGCGCGTCCAGCGCCTTGTACATGTCGCCGTCCCTTTTCACCGCACGGCTGTCCGGATCGAAGAGATAGTAGAAGCCGGCAGGGCCTGCGCCCTTGCGCAGATCGGCGCGCTCGAAGCTCCAGGTGATGATGTCGAAGCCGGTGTTCTTGGTGTCGAGCGCGTACTGCGACGGCACGATCCGGTCGTTGGCATCGACCGCGAGCAGCGCGAAGATCGGCGGCGCGATGATGCGCACGCCGGCACGACGCAAGTCCCGCAGCTCCTCCAGCGGGATGCGCGGCAGCGGCGGGCTCACCGTCGGATCGATGTCGTCGAGATAAACCGCTTGGCGGCCGAACTGCGGTTCGTGGTTGATCCAATAGAGGATGTCGTTCTTGTTGAATGACTGAGCGAACACGTCTTTCGGGCTGACGCCGGCTTGCTTGAACTCGTCGATCATCGCTTGCGCGTAGTTTTCCTGACCGCCGAACACCGTCATGATCCGCTGCTTATCGCCTTCCTTCAGCTCGGGCGTGTGTTTGACGCCGAGTTTGCGATTGAGCGCGATGCTCTCGCGCAGTGTCAGCAGCGTGACGGCAAACGAGCTCGCCGTCCTTCGTGAATGTCACGTCGCACTCGACGATGCCCGCGCCTTGACGCGCACCGGCCTCATACGACTCTTTCGTGTGCTCCGGGAACTGCAGCGGCGCTCCGCGGTGTGCAATCACGAAATCGCTGCGACGGAACGGGCCGTTCTCGCAGCGCTCCAGCTTTTGCTTGAGCCGGCTGTTGTCCATGCCCTCGATCAGGAAGAAAGGCCGCACGCCGACCTGGATGCTCGAGTCCTTGCGGGCGTCGGAATCATGTGCCCAGCCTGCATCGAGGACTGCGAACGACGCGAGGGCCAGCATAGCGAGCGTCAACGAGCGCAATCTCATGAGATCCTCCAGGGGTGCTGCGAATAAACGGCAGCCGCAGAGTGCCAGCGCGCAGTGGCCCGCCCGTGAACGTTCGGTTGCCGTTCAATGAACGATCGGTTCGACCGCCCTGCCTGCGGGTCTTCCCCTTGTGCGGATGTGCGTGTCGCAGGACCACGCTCATAGTCGGTTCATGCATGGAACGGTAGTCGCGCTAGCTGTCGTCACTACTTGTGCAGCTGTGCTCGCGCAGGCAGCACCGGCAGTCGTGGTGGGCGACGGCATCAAAGGGCCCACGCAGATGGTGTGGGTTCCCGGCGGCGAGTTCCTCATGGGCAGCGACCATGAGCTCGCGCAGGCGAACGAGCGTCCCGCCCATCGTGTGAAAGTCGCCGGGTTCTGGATGGACCGGCATCACGTCGACAACGCGCAGTTCCGCCGCTTCGTCGAAGCGACCGGCTACCTCACCACTGCAGAGAAGAAACCCAACTGGGAGACGCTCAAAGTGCAGGTGCCGCCGGGCACGCCGCGACCGCCGGACTCTGCGCTCGTGCCGGGTGCGATGGTGTTCGTCGGCAGCGATCATCCCGTCTCGCTCGATGACTATTCGCAATGGTGGCGCTATGTGCCGGGCGCAAGCTGGAAACATCCGCAAGGCCCGGGCAGCAACATCGACGGCAAGGACGATCACCCCGTAGTGCAGGTCTCGTACGAGGACGCACTGGCGTACGCGAAGTGGGCCGGCAAGCGGCTGCCGACAGAGGCCGAGTGGGAGTTCGCAGCGCGCGGCGGCCTCGAGCAGGCGACATATACCTGGGGCAACGAGTTCGCGCCGGGCGGCAAGAAGATGCTGAACTTCTGGGACACGAAGCAGCGCAAGTTCCCGGTCGTCGTGAATCCGGAGGCAGGCGGTGCGGCCGGCACGTCGCGTCCCGGAAAGTTTCCGGCGAACGGCTATGGCCTCTACGACATGACGGGGAACGCTTGGCAATGGGTCACGGATTGGTATCGAGCCGACTACTTCCGGCAGCTCCCGCACGACAAGTTAGCCCTCGATCCGCGTGGACCCGCCGACAGCTGGGACCCGGCCGATCGCGGCGTGCCTGAAAACGCACCGAAGCGAGTAACGCGCGGCGGTTCGTTCCTGTGCAATGCCGACTACTGTCTTTCCTATCGTCCGAGCGCGCGCCGCGGCAACGACCCGTACAACCCGATGTCGCATCTGGGTTTCAGGCTCGTCATGTCGCAGCAGGATTGGGAAGCGAGCAAGCGATGAGCACGCCAGCGACGTGGCTCGCGAGCCTCGTGGCTCTCGTGATCGCGGGTGCTGCTGTTGGCGCCGAGACATTGTCTTCGTGGAACGATGGCCCGGCGAAGCAAGGCATCGTCACATTCGTCAATGCAGTTACGCAGAAGGGCGGCAAGGACTTCGTGCCTGAGTCCGAGCGCATCGCTGTCTTCGACAACGACGGCACGCTGTGGAGCGAGCAGCCGATCTACACGCAGTTCGCTTTCATGCTCGACCAGCTGCGAGCAGCAGCGCCCAAGCATCCCGAATGGAAGAGCAACGCCGCATTCAACGCGCTGCTGGCGCAGGACAAGAAGGCGCTCGCGGAGATCGGCCAGAAACCTGTGCTCGAGCTGCTCGTGACGGCGAACAGCGGTATGACCGTCGGCGAGTACGATCAATCGATACGCAACTGGTTGAGGAGCGCGCGCCATCCGCAGTTGAAACGCCCCTATACGGAGCTCGTCTATGCGCCGATGCAGGAGCTGCTCGCGTATTTGCGTGCGAGCGGATTCAAGACATTCATCGTCTCGGGCGGCTCAGTTGAATTCATGCGGCCCTGGGCGGAGCAGGCGTACGGCATTCCGCCGGAGCAGATCATCGGCAGCCAGCAGGACGTGAGCTTCGCGATGCGCGACGGCAAGCCGGTGCTCACGCGCGCGCCGCAGATCGTCTTCGTCGACGACGGGCCTGGCAAGCCGGTGGGCATCTACCGGCAGATTGGCCGCAGACCTATCGCCGCGTTCGGCAATTCCGACGGCGATCTGCAGATGCTACAGGTCACTGCTGCGGGCGAGGGCCGACGCCTGATGCTGCTCGTGCATCACGACGACACCGAGCGCGAGTTTGCATACGACCGCCAATCGCACATCGGCAAGCTCGATAAAGCCTGGGACCAGGCGCAGGCCGACAACTGGATCGTCGTCAGCATGAAGTCGGACTGGAACAGGATCTTCGCTTTCCAGAAGTAGAGGAGTGTGTCATGCAGAGCACGTACGTCGCGTCGATCGTCGCGCTGGGTTTCGTCTTCGCGGCCTCCGCGCAGGCGCAGCAGCAGCCGGCGGCAGGCGGCAAGAAGACGAACATTGTGGTGTTCTGGGGCGATGACATCGGCCAGTCGAACATCAGCGCCTATTCGCACGGCGTGATGGGCTATCGCACGCCGAACATCGACCGCATCGCGCGCGAAGGAATGATGTTCACCGACTACTACGCGGAGCAGAGCTGCACGGCCGGTCGCGCGTCATTCATCACGGGCCAATCGGGGCTGCGCACCGGGCTGACCAAGGTCGGCATTCCGGGGTCAACGCTCGGCTTGCGCAAGGAGGATCCGACGATTGCCGAGATGCTCAAGCCGCTCGGGTACATGACCGGGCAATTTGGCAAGAACCACCTCGGCGATCGCAACGAGTTCCTGCCGACCGTGCATGGGTTCGATGAGTTCTACGGCAACCTCTACCACCTCAACGCCGAGGAGGAGCCGGAGAACGTGGATTATCCGAAGGACCCGGAGTTCCGCGCGAAGTTCGGTCCGCGCGGCGTGCTGGACTGCAAAGCTGCAGACAAGGATGACGCGACGGTTGACGCGCGCTTCGGCAAGGTCGGTCGTCAGACGTGCAAGGACACGGGACCGCTGACCCGCAAGCGCATGGAGACGATCGATGACGACGTCGTTGCGCGCGCCGTGGATTTCATCAAGCGCCAGCAGCAGGCCGGCAAGCCGTTCTTCGTGTGGATCACCACGACGCACATGCATTTGCGTACGCATACCAAGCCCGAGAGCCTCGGCCAGGCGGGGCGCTGGCAGAGCTTCTACCACGACTCGATGATCGATCACGACAAGAACGTCGGCACGGTACTCAAAGCGCTGGACGATCTCGGCATCGCGAACGACACGTTCATGTTTTACAGCACCGACAACGGTCCGCACATGAACACGTGGCCTGACGGCGGCATGACGCCGTTCCGCAACGAGAAGAACACGAACTGGGAAGGGGCGTATCGCGTGCCGGCGATCGTCCGCTGGCCGGGCCACATCAAGCCGGGAACAGTGTCCAACGACATCGTTGCGCATCACGACTGGCTGCCAACCCTGCTCGCTGTCGCCGGCGACACGGATGTCACGCAGAAACTGCTCAAGGGCTACAAGCTGGGCAACCTGACCTACAAGGTGCATCTCGACGGCTTCAACCTCGTTCCCTACCTGACAGGTGCAGCGCCGAAAAGCCCGCGCGAGTCGTTCCTTTACGTCAATGACGACCAGCAGTTGACCGCACTGCGCTATGACAACTGGAAAATCGTGTTCATGGAACAGCGCGTGCCAGGGACGCTGCGCGTCTGGGCGGAGCCGTTCGTGACGCTGCGGCTACCCAAGTTGTTCAACCTGCGGATGGATCCGTACGAGCGTGCAGACGTCACCTCGAACACTTACTACGACTGGTTCATGGATCGCGCGTACATACTCACGCCCTCGCAGGCCTACGTAGGCCAGTTCCTGTCGAGCTTCAAGGAGTATCCGCAGCGGCAGAAGGCCGCGAGCTTCAACCTCGACGACGTGATGCGCAGTATGAGCGAGGGGGCTGGATCGAAGTAGCGGGGAAACAGGTGGGTGGTGGAGAGGGAGGGACTCGAACCCTCGACCTCGGCATTATGAGTGCCACGCTCTAACCAGCTGAGCTACCTCTCCACGAGGGGCGGCGATTCTACAAGAATGAACTTCGACCCTCAAACGGGCGTTCCTCTCCATCCAAAAGGCCGGAGGGATGAGGAATGTCCGGGAACATGTCCGCTGACGAACAGGCGATCCGCAAGCTGATCGACGACTGGATGCAGGCGACCGCCCGCGGCGATCTCGACCAGGTGCTGTCGCTGATGTCCGAGGACGTCGTCTTCATGACCGCTGGCCGCGAGCCGTTCGGCAAGGAGGAGTTCGCGGCGCAATCAATGGGCCTGAAGGACGTGAAGCTCGAAGGCACGGCGAGACCGGTGGAGATCAAAGTATTGGGCGATTGGGCCTACTTGCGCAATCACATCGACCTGACGATGACTCCGAAGGGCGGCCAGCCGATCAAGCGTGCCGGCTACACGCTCACGATCCTGCAGCGCCAATCCGGGCGATGGGTCATCACGCGCGACGCAAACCTGATGCCGCGATAAACTGCGGCGCATGCCTGCAGCTCAAGCTTTCTCCGTCGCCGGTAAGGTCGCATTGATCACCGGCGCGTCCAGCGGTTTCGGCAAACACTTCGCGAAGGTTCTTGCACGCGAAGGCGCGAAGGTCGGGCTCGCCGCGCGACGCGTCGATGCGCTGCAGTCGCTTGCGCAGGAAATTCGCAGCGCCGGTGGCGTTGCCGCGGTCGCGCAGCTCGATGTTGCGGATGCCGCGTCGATCCCGGCGGCTGTCACTTCGATCGAGCGTGAGCTCGGCCGCATCGACGTCCTCGTCAATAATTCCGGCACTTCGATCGTGAAGCCGTTGCTCGAGTACACCGAGCAGGACTGGGACGCAGTCATCGACGTCAATCTCAAGGGCGCATTCTTCGTCGCCACCGAAGTAGCGCGGCACATGCGTACCGACGGACGCGGCGGCAGCATCATCAACATCGAATCGATCCTGAGCTTCCGCCAGACCGGTCACATCCCGGCGTACGTTGCCTCGAAAGCCGGCCTCACGCAGCTGACGAAGACCATGGCGCTGGAGCTCGCTCGTCACGACATTCGCGTCAATGGCATCGCGCCCGGTTACTTCTCGACCGACATCAATCGCGACTTCCTCGCGAGCGAGGCCGGGGCCGCGATGATCAAGCGCATCCCGCAGCGGCGCGCCGGCAACGTCGAAGATCTCGAAGGTCCGCTGCTGCTGCTCGCCTCGGACGCCTCGCGCTACATGACCGGTACGACGCTCGTGGTCGATGGCGGCCATCTGGTCAGCAGTCTCTAGAATTCTTCCCGGAGTAGACGATGCAACCGAGTCCTGCGATCACGCCGCGCACGCTGTTCGAGCACGACCACGATATGTTCCGCGACAGCTATCGCCGCTTCGTGCAGAAGGAAATCGGACCGCACACGCAGCGCTGGCGCGAGCAGGGTTTCGTCGACCGCGAGGCGTTTCGCAAGAGCGGCGAGCACGGCTATCTGCTGATGTGGGCCGACGAAAAGTACGGCGGCTCCGGCATCCGCGATTTTCGCTACGAGCAGGTGATGATCGAAGAGAACCTGCGCTACGGCGACATCGGCTTTTTCAACACGCTGCACTCGCGGCTCGTCGGTCCGTACCTCGGCGAGCTCGGCAACGAAGAGCAGAAGCAACGCTTTCTGCCGCGTTGTGTTGCCGGCGACTGCATTCTCGCGATTGCGATGACGGAGCCGGGCGCAGGCAGCGATCTGGCTGGCATGAAGACGCGCGCGGAAGACCGCGGCGATCACTGGGTGATCAACGGCTCGAAGACGTACATCTCGAACGGCCAGATCGCCGACCTCATCATCGTCGCGGCGCGCACGGTGCCGGACAAGACGCACGGGCTCGGACTGTTCCTGGTCGAAGCGGACATGCCGGGGTTCAAGCGCGGCCGCAACCTGAAGAAGATCGGTCTCAAAGCGCAGGACACGTCCGAGCTGTTCTTCGACAACGTCAAGGTGCCGAAGGCGAATGTGCTCGGCGATCCGACGCGCGGTTTCTACTACCTCACGCAGTTCCTCGCGGAGGAGCGGCTGATCACGGCGACCCAGTGCATCACCAATGCGCAGGTCGCGTTCGATCTCGCGTACGACTACATCAGCAACCGGCGCGTATTCGGCCGTCCGCTCGGCGCGCTGCAGAACGCGCGTTTCAAGATGGCGGAAATGCGCGCGCAGATCGATGTCCTGCAGACATTTATCGATCACTGCGTCACGCAACACAACGCCGGCAAGCTGACGCCGCAAATGGCGGCGGAAGGCAAGCTGCTCGCCAGCGAGCTGGAAGGCCGCGTCGTCGACGAGTGCCTGCAGATGCACGGCGGCGCCGGTTACATGGAGGAGTTCCGGATTTCGCGCATGTTCACGGACGCGCGCGTTTCCCGCATCTACGCGGGTGCCTCGGAGGTGATGAAGGAGATCATCGCGCGGGGCGTGGGGCTCGACGACCGGAAGATGAAATAGCCCCTGCCACAATCCATCACTTTCCTCCCCCGCCCCGCCACTGCCCGCTGCAGATCCAGCCTGCATTGCGGCTCTAAATAGCTCCCACGGGTAGATCGTCACCCGCTGCAACGACGAGTACCGGTGAGGAGGGGCGGATCATGTTCAAGAAGGTGCTGATTGGAGCGGTGGCCGTGGCGTTGGCGTCGGGCACCGCGTACGCGGGCGAAAACAAGCTCACGAAGGAAGAGGGTACGGGTATGGCCACGGGCGCCGCGACTGGCGCGATCGTCGGCGGCCCGATCGGAGCGATGCTCGGGCTGATGATCGGCGGCATCGTCGGCGACAGCATCGGCACGGCAAAGCGCGGCGAGAAGGAAGCCGTGCTGCGCGCCGATGAGCTGCAACAGGAGCTCGTCGATACGCGCATCTCGCTCGCAAAGGCGAGCGAGCGCACGGGCGGCGACGAGATGCTCGATGCGCTGGCCGCGCGCCTGCACGCGGACGTGATGTTCCGCACCGGCACGGCCGAGCTGGACATCGAGGTGCAGAAGAAGATCGGGGATCTCGGCCAGATGCTCGGCACGCATCCGCAACTGGAAATCCAGCTGCATGGCTTCGCCGACCCGCGCGGCAAATCCGAGAAGAACCTCGAGCTGTCGATGGCGCGTGCCAGCGCCGTGCGTGATGCGCTGATCAACGGTGGCGCTGCGCCGGAGCAGATCCGCATCTCGGCACACGGCGAAGATCTCACGACCGCGCCCAAGGACGATTTGGAGGCGTATGCGTGGGAACGGCGGGTGAGCATTTCGATCCGCCCGACCTCGCCTGCGGCAGTCGCGCAATCGCGCTGATTGCCTGAGGTCGATCCCGGGCTGCTGCGATTAGGAGCAGCCCATCGCCGGGCTACGGAGCGGCCCGGCGACCCTTCTCCCGGAGGACTACACTGAGGGCCCATGTCATGTGTCTTGCGAGCATCGTCATGACCGAAGCCATCGTGCCTCGAATCGTCGACTTCACCTCGGCGCCGGCCGAAACCAGTGTCTCCAAGCCGCCCGCCGATCGTCTGCTCGCGGGAAATCCCGAGCACACGGCACGCAACTACTTCAGCGATAGCGGCGGCCGCTTCTTCGCCGGCATCTGGGAGAGCACGCCCGGCCGCTGGCGAATCCGTTACACGGAGAACGAGTTCTGCCACATCACTCGCGGCCGCGTCCGCATCGCAGACTCGACCGGTCAACAGTGGACCTTCAAAGCCGGCGACTCCTTCGTCGTTCCCGCCGGCTTCGCCGGCACGTGGGAAGTGTTGGAGCCGACCGCAAAGCTCTACGTGATCTACGAACCCGCTGCTTCTTAGTGCGCGGACAGTCGCGTTCGCCCCGAAGTGGGGCGTAGACTGCAGGCGCTTGGGTCGTGGTGGCATTCGTGCGTGGTCGGTGCGGCTGGCATGCTTGCTGCAACGGTTGCGCAGGTTCAATTGACCGCACGCCTGGGCGTGCTTCTCTCTCGGCAATAACAAGGGGACGCATCATGAGAAAAGTGAGGATTCTGGCTGCGCTCGGGCTGCTCGCTGCGGCGACGGCCGCGAACGCAGAGGTGTCATCCACTTGGACTCTCACGAACGACTACGATTTCCGCGGCATCACGCAGTCGGCCAAGGACCCCGCGGTTCAGGCGAGCCTCGACTACGCGCACGAGTCGGGTTGGTACATCGGTGGCTGGGCCAGCAACGTGGATTTCTGCGGAGACGACGCTGACCCTGACTGCCTGGACCCGAGCTATGAGCTCGACCTGTACACCGGCTTTTCGGGCGGCGAAGAAGGCGGCCTGGGCTGGGATGTCGGTCTCGTCTACTACACCTACGAGGAATCCGATCTCAACTATCCCGAGATCTACGGCAAGCTCAACTACGGCATGTTTTCCGGAGCGCTGTTCTACTCGAACGACTACGTGAACAGCTCGGAAAACGCGTTCTACATCTCGGGCGATGTGAGCGTGCCGCTGCCGCAGAATTTCTCGATCACGGCGCACGCCGGCTACAGCTTCGGCGATTTCTGGGACGGGCCGCCCGGTGACTCGGGCTCCGACTACCTCGACTACTCGGTCGGGGTGGGCTACACGGTCGGCCACTTCGATCTCGCGCTGAAGTACGTCGACACGTCGCTCGACGACGGCGACTTCGCCTTCTCGCGCGATGACGTGTTCAACTCCGAAGGCCGCGTGGTCTTCTCGGTCGCAACGACCTTCCCCTGGGGCGAGAAGTAACGGAACCTGACCCGACCTGCGGCATGGCGCTGTAGGTCGGGCTTCAGCCCGACTCTTACGCGACCTCTTTGATGATTCCCGCGAGCGTCGTGACCAGCTGATCGATGTGCGCCGGCTCGATGATCAGCGGCGGCGACAGCGCGATCGTGTCGCCGGTCGTGCGAATCAGAATTCCTTTCTCGAACGCCTTCACGAAGATCTCGTAGGCGCGCGCGGCCGGCGCCCCGGCCCGCGGCTCCAGCTCGATGCCTGCAACCAACCCGAGGTTGCGAATATCGATGACGCGCGGCAGTTCCCGCAGCGAATGCACGGCGTCTTCGAACGTCTTGGCCATCTTCGCAGCACGCGTCAGCAGGCCCTCGCGCTCGTAGATGTCCTGCACTGCCAGCCCCGCGGCGCAGGCTGTCGGATGCGCTGAGTACGTGTAGCCGTGAAACAGCTCGATCGCGTTCTCCGGGCCTTTCATGAACGCGTCGTAGATGTGCTTGCGCACGAACACCGCGCCCATTGGGATCGCGCCGTTGGTCAGCGCCTTCGCGGACGTGATCATGTCGGGCAGCACGTCGAAATATTGCGCGCCGAACGGCGCACCGAGCCGGCCGAAGCCGGTGATGACTTCGTCGAAGATGAGCAGGATGCCGTGCTTGTCGCAGATCGAGCGCAAGCGCTGCAGGTAGCCCTTCGGCGGCAGGAGCACGCCCGCCGAGCCGGCCACCGGCTCGACGATCACAGCAGCGATCGTCGATGCGTCATGCAACGCGACCATGCGCTCGAGATCGTCGGCGAGATGCGCGCCCCACTCGGGCACGCCGCGCGAGAACGCGTTGTGCTCGATATCGTGCGTGTGCCGCAGATGATCGACGCCCGGCAGCAGCGTGCCGAAGAACTTGCGGTTGTTGACCATGCCGCCGACCGAGGTGCCGCCGAAGCCGACCCCGTGATAACCCTTCTCGCGTCCGATCAGCCGCTGGCGCGCAGCTTCGCCGCGCAGCCGGTGATACGCGATCGCAATCTTCAGCGCAGTGTCGACGGCCTCGGAGCCGGAGTTCGTGAAGAACACGTGATCGATGTCGCCGGGCGCGAGCTTGACGAGCCGGCTCGCGAGCTCGAAGCCGGGCGGATGGCCCATCTGGAACGGCGGCGCGTACTCCATCGCCGCGAGCTGCTTGCTCACCGCTTCGGTGATTTCCTTGCGGCCGTGACCGGCGTTGACGCACCACAGCCCGGCGACGCCATCGAGCACCTTGCGGCCGTCTTCGGTCCAGTAGTGCATGCCCTCGGCGCGCGCGAGCAGTCGCGGGTGCGTTTTGAACTGACGGTTGGCCGTGAAGGGCATCCAGAATGCTTCGAGATCGGCGCGCTCGGTCGTTGGCATGGTGTCAGTCCAGGGTGATGGAGAAGGAGACGAGGCGGCCGCGATGATAAGAAAATTCGACACGCCGCTCAAATTACCCGTAAGTTATTCATAGCATTCAGCCCAGAGTGTCGATTATCCTAAACACCTTCATAGGTCAGCTCTGGGGACAGCCGACGATGACGATCGACGTGGGCGCGCACCTGAAGGCAGTGCGCACGATGTATGGCCTGTCGCAGCGGGAGCTCGCGAAGCGCGCAGGCGTCACCAACGGGACGATTTCGCTGATCGAGCAGAACCGCGTCAGCCCGTCGGTGAGCTCGCTGAAGAAAGTGCTGGACGGCGTGCCGATGTCGCTCGCGGAGTTCTTCACGCTCGACCTGCACGTCAACCCGCAGGTGTTCTACGCGCACGATGAGCTCACCGACATCGGCGATCGCGATGTCTCGCTGCGGCTGGTCGCTGCGCAGCGGCCGAATCGCGCGATGACGATCATGCACGAGCGCTATCGGCCGAAGGCGGACACGGGCCCGGACATGCTCAGTCACAAGGGTGAGGAGGGCGGCATAGTCATCGCGGGCCGCGTCGAGCTGACGGTGGGCGCGCAGAGCCGCGTGCTCGCGCCCGGCGACGCGTACTATTTCACCAGCGCGGTGCCGCATCGGTTCCGCAACTTCGGCGATGAGCCCTGTGAGATCATCAGCGCCTGCACGCCGCCCACGTTCTGAAGCCATGAAAGTCACTGTTGCTGCCACTCAATTCGCCTGTTCCGGCGACCGCGTCGCGAATCTCGCCGCTGCCGAGCGCACCGTCCGCGAGGCGGCGCGCCAGGGCGCAAACATCATCCTGATCCAGGAGCTGTTCGAAACGCCGTATTTCTGCATCGAGCACGATCCGAAGTACTTCAAGGTCGCGATGCCGATCGAGGAGAACCCGGCAGTGCGTCGGTTTCAGGAGCTCGCGCGGGAGTTGAACGTCGTGCTGCCGGTGAGCGTGTTCGAGCGCGCCGGCAATGTGTTCTACAACTCGGTCGCCATTGTCGACGCCGGCGGCGCGTTGCTCGGGACGTATCGCAAGACGCACATTCCGGAGAGTCCGGGCTATCACGAGAAGTTCTACTTCTCGCCGGGCGACACTGGATTCAAGGCGTGGCGCACTCGGTTCGGCACGATCGGCGTGGCGATCTGTTGGGATCAGTGGTTCCCGGAGTCGGCGCGTGCGATGGCGCTGCTGGGCGCGGAGATCCTGTTCTATCCCACGGCCATCGGCTCTGAGCCGCAAGACCTCAGCATCGACTCGCGCGATCACTGGCAGCGCGCGATGCAGGGCCACGCGGCGTCGAACATCATGCCGGTCGTCGCGTCCAATCGCATCGGCACCGAGCGCGGCGAGCGTTGGGAAGTCACGTACTACGGCTCGTCGTTCATCACCGATCACGCGGGCGCGATCGTCTCGCAGGCGGCGCGGACCGGCGAAGCGATCGTGACGGCGACCTTCGATCTCGATGCGCTGCGCGCGTATCGCACGTCCTGGGGCGTGTTCCGCGATCGTCGGCCCGAGATGTACGGTCCGTTGATGACGCTGGACGGTCAGCGCTAGCGTATCGCCGTGCAATTCTTCGCTTCCTGCCCACCGGGGGTCGCTGACCTGACGGCCGCCGAGCTGCGCGCCTGCGGCGCGACCAACACTCGCGAGCTCAAGCTCGGTGTGCTGTTCGAGGGCACGCTCGAGACGGCGTATCGCGCATGTCTGTGGTCGCGCACTGCGAGCCGCATTCTCATGGCGCTCGGTAATTTCCCGGCTGCCACCCCCGAAGAGCTGTACGCAGGCGTGGCCTCAATCGACTGGACTCAGCACCTGGCGCCGAACGGCACGCTCGCGATCGAGTTCGGTGGATCCTCGGCGGGCATCAAGCACACGCACTTCGGCGCGCTGAAAACCAAGGACGCGATCGTCGATCAGCTGCGCGAGCGCACCGGGCAGCGGCCGTCGGTCGAGCTCGAGCGACCGGACCTGCGATTGGACGTGCGCCTCGATCGCGAGCGCGCGACGTTGAGCCTCGATCTCTCCGGCGACAGTCTGCATCGTCGCGCGTACCGCGCTCGTGGAGTGGCTGCGCCGCTCAAGGAGAATCTGGCGGCTGCCGTGCTCTTGCGCAGCGGCTGGCCGGCGATTGCCGAGAACGGCGAATTCGTCGATCCGATGTGCGGCAGCGGGACGCTCGTGATCGAAGCCGCGATGATGGCGCTCGATATCGCGCCCGGATCGTTGCGCAGCTATTTCGGTTTCGTCGGTTGGCGAGGTCACGATCGCGAGCTCTGGCAACGCCTGGTCGAGGAGGCGCGCGCGCGTCGTGAGGCAACTGCGAATCGACGCATCGTTCTGCGCGGGTACGACAGCGACGCGGCGGCGATTCGTGCGGCCATCGAGAATTCCGAGCGGGCGAAGTTGCGCGGCTTCGTGCATTTCGAGCGGCGCGAGCTCGAGCAGTTGGTCAAGGAGAGCGACGCCGCAACTGGCTTGCTCGTTACGAATCCACCGTACGGCGAGCGCATCGGTGATCAGGACCTGCAGGCGCTCTACGCGACGCTCGGTCGAAAACTGCGCGAGCAGTTTCAGGGATGGAGGGCGGCGGTATTGACTGGCAACCCGCCGTTGGCGAAGGCGATCGGCATCTACTCGAAGCGCAGCCACACGCTGTTCAACGGCCGCATCGAGTGTCGCCTGCTGCGCTTCGAAATCACGCCGGAGGAATTTCAGCAGCCGCGCGCGCCGGCTCCGGACGCGGCTGAAGTGCGCGCACGCCCCGGTGCACAGATGTTCGCGAATCGCCTGCGCAAGAATCTGAAAGCGGCGCTCGATTGGGCGCAGCGCGAGGGGCTCGACTGCTTCCGCATCTACGACGCGGACATGCCCGAGTACGCATTCGCCATCGATCACTATGGCGACGGCGCGGGTAGTCGCTGGGTCGTCGTGCAGGAATATGCGCCGCCGCGCACGGTCGACAGCAAGGCTGCGCGCCAACGACGCGACGAGGCGCTCGCCGTCATTCCGCACGAGCTCGACATTCCTGCCGATCGCATGTTCGTACGCGAGCGGCGCCAGCAGAAGCAGGGTACGCAGTATGAGAAGCTCGCGCGCGAGCGCGAGTTCGACGTGGTGCGCGAGCAGCCTTATCGCTTCTTCGTGAATTTCACGGATTATCTGGACACCGGCCTCTTTCTCGACCATCGCCCGACGCGGCGGCTGATCGCCGAGCTCGCGAGCGGCAAACGCTTCCTCAATCTGTTTGCCTACACCGGCACCGCGACCGTTTACGCGGCTGGCGGCGGCGCCGTTGCGTCGACGACCGTCGACATGTCGCGCACCTATCTCGATTGGGCGAAGCGCAATCTCGCGCTGAACGAGCTGGCCGTGCCGGCGCACGGTTTCGTGCAGGCGAACTGTCTGACGTGGCTCGAAGAGCAGCGCAGCGCTGCGCGTCGCTGGGACTTGATGTTCATCGATCCGCCGACTCATTCGCGGTCCAAGCGCATGACGGAAGACTTCGACGTGCAGCGTGATCACGTGAAGCTGCTGAGTCTTGCGCGCGAACTGCTGACTCCGCGTGGCACGATCGTGTTCTCCAACAACTACACGCGCTTCAAACTCGACGCGGCAGCGCTCGCTGCATTTGAAATCGAAGACATCAGCCGCAATACAGTGCCTGAGGATTTTTCCCGCAACCTGCGTATCCATTCCTGCTTCCTGCTGCGCTCGCGCGGCTGAAAGCAGGCGCTGCAGCGCGGAAAGTCCGGGTTTTTTGCTTGGATTCTGCAAAATAGGGGCCCGTGCTGATTGCCATGACAGATGCGTTGCAGCACAATTGCGGGCGCGTTTCAGACCTCCCCCGACTCCATTTTTTCCAACCGCGAAGTGCGTTATGAGCGGCGATGCGTTTCAGCTTTTTTTCCATCCCAAGCTCGGCGTGGTCATCTACGACCCGCTCGCGCAGATGGGTCTCGCCCGTGAGCAGATGCGTCTGTTCAAAGTCGGCGCCATGGGCGCCAGCACCTTCATGCGCGACATCGTGAGCAAGGATCTCGGGGCCTGCGGCGACGAACAGTCGCGGCAGAACGCTGCGGCTGTGTCCGCCTATCGCGCGGCGCGCGGCCTGCGTCGCAAGCCGTATTGCGAGCACTGCCGTCGTCACTTCGGCTCGGTCGACTTCACTGTCTGTGGCGACTGCAGCTCGATCCGTTGCACCTGCGGAACCTGCAGCTGCGCATCGAGCTCGCGCCGGCGCAAAGCGGCGTGATCGTGAGTCAGGCTTCAGCCTGACAGCATGCAGATCTTCCGCGCCTTCACCATCGAAGCCGCTCATCGCCTGCCGAACGTGCCGGCGGGGCACAAGTGCGCGCGCCTGCACGGTCACTCCTTTCGGATCGAGCTGCATGTGGCGGGACCGGTCGATTCGCATGCCGGCTGGGTGATGGATTTCGCGGACGTGCGCGCGGCGTTCCAACCGGTCTTCGATCGCATCGATCATCAGCTGCTCAACGAGATTCC
>DATNFA010000119.1:0-93146 GCA_035606615.1 Steroidobacteraceae bacterium | reverse complement strand
CAGTTTGAGCCGCTCGCCGCCGCGCTCGGCCTCGAGCGTGTCGAGATCGAAGCGCAGGTCGCCGACGCTGAGGATGCGCGGGGTTTCGGGCAGGCGAGCCCGGCGCACCAGTGCCTTGAGCCGCGCGTCGAGCTCGGCCAGCGAGAACGGCTTGACCAGGTAATCGTCGGCGCCGGCCTCGAAGCCTTCGATCTTGTCGGCTAGCAGGTCCTTGGCCGTGAGCATCAGCACCGGCACCTGCGTTCGTCCTGCATGCCGCAGCTGGCGGCACAGCGTCAGGCCATCCAGCCCGGGCAGCAGCAGATCCAGAACGATCGCGTCGTACGGATCCGACAGCGCCTTCTGCAGACCCGCCGCGCCGTCGGCGACGTGCTCGACCGCATCGCCGCGTCCCTCGAAGAACTCGGTGATGTTCGCCGCGATGTCGGCGTGGTCTTCGATCAACAGCAGGTTCATGGCGTAACGCGGTTGTAACAAGTCGGCGGCATATGTGAAGTCGCTCGCGGATTCTGCTCTAAGTTGCTGAATCACAGAAGTGTCATGCGGCCGTCAAGCCGTTGCAGCCTGCGGACCGAATAGTACTGCTCGTCATGAACGGCGTACGGACCGCAGAGCTGTTTCGGCGCGTGGATGCAATCGAGCATGCATGGTGCCTGCGTCTCAACCGCGGCTGCAGCCAGCCGGCGGTCCGGGACATCTTCTCCGCGATCAGCAAGCTTGGCGACGGAATCTTCTGGTACGCGCTGATCCTGCTGCTGCCGGTCATCTACGGCGACGAGGCGCTCTATCCGGCGCTGCGCATGGCGGCGGTTGGGGTGATCGGCGTCGGCCTCTACAAGTATCTCAAGTCGCGACTGGTCCGCGAGCGGCCCTACATCACGCTTGCCGGCATCGTGCCGGGCACGCGTGCGCTGGATCGCTACAGCTTTCCTTCCGGCCACACTCTGCATGCTGTGAGCTTCACGATTCTCGCCGTGCACAGCTTCCCCGAGCTCGCGTGGCTGCTCGTGCCATTCGCGGCGCTCATCGCAGCGTCGCGCGTGGTCCTTGGCTTGCACTACCCGAGCGACGTCGCCGCTGGCGCGCTCATCGGGACAGCTGTCGCTACGCTCAGCATGGTGCTGGTGCCGCTGGTGGGCTAGATTCGGCCACATGGCCGACGACATCCCAGTCGAAGTCGATCACGTCTTCGTGAGCGCGTCCGTGGGCGCACCGGAAGGCGACCGGCTGATCGAGCTCGGCCTCGTCGAAGGCAGTGCGAATCGCCATCCGGGGCAGGGCACCGCCAACCGCCGCTTCTTCTTCGCCAACGCGATGCTCGAGCTGATCTGGGTTCACGATCCGGTGGAAGCGCAGAGCGCTGCGGTGCCAGCGCGTCGGTTGCATCTGTGGGAGCGCTGGGCAGGTCGCGACGGTTCGGCCTGCCCATTCGGCGTGTGCCTGCGTCCAACCGCGGGTACTTCGGACGTCGCGCCATTTCCTGCGTGGGAATACCGACCCTCGTACTCGCCTGTGGGCATGCCGGTCGCGAACAATTCGACGTTGGACACCGAGCCGCTGGTGTTCTACATCCCGATGCATCGACGCATGGACACCGCGCCCGCGGATCGGCGCGAGCCTTACCAGCACGCATTGCCCATTCGCGAGCTCACCGCGGTGCGCATATTCACTCCGGGCGCAGCGACGCCTTCGCCGGCGATGCTGGCAACGCTGCAGACGGGTGCATTTTCCTTTCAGCACGCTGCGCGTCCGGTGCTGGAGCTCGGGTTCGACGGCGAGCGTCAAGGTCGGCGCGCGGACCTGCGCCCGGCGCTGCCGCTCGTGCTGCTCTGGTAAGCTCGCGACCATGCCTGAGAAGAGCTCACGCCCGCCGGAAGGCCTGCCGACGTATCGCGTTCTCACCGGTCCCGATGACGCTGCTTTCTGCCATCGCGTGAGCGAAGCGGTCTCGTTGGGTTACAAGCTGTACGGCTCGCCGGCAGTCACCTACAACGGCGAGAACGTGATCGTTGCGCAGGCGATCATCTGGCCGACGATCGAGCGATCGGTGGCGCGCTCGAAGTGAGTGACATGATCGCGCGACACTGGCGCGGCCTCGCCAAGCGCGAATTCGCCGATGCATACGTCGAGCATCTGCATTCGGAAACGTTCCCGCAGCTCGTGCAGCTACCGGGTTTTCACGATGCCTCGATCCTGCGTCGGGACGTGCCGCAAGGTGTCGAGTTCCTGATCGTGACGGTCTGGAAATCGCTCGACGCGATCCGCAGCTTTGCCGGCAGCGACTTCGAGAGTGCCGTCGTGCCCGACAAGGTGCAGAAAATGATGATCGAGTACGACCGCAGAGCGCGGCATTACGAAGTAGTCGACTGAGCCGCTGCCGACTGCCACAGGTGAAATAGCGCGTAGCCGCGCCACGGGCGCCACGTTTCCATTCGCGCATCCAGCTCGCGCACGGTGAGCGGTTTGCGGGCCACGCGCGGAAACGCGTCTGGCTCACCTAGCGCGCACAGCGCAACGTACTGCGCAGCATCTGCATCGAAGCCGGGCAGCGACACGAGCGCAGCCGTTACGTCTTCGACGTTCGCGGAGAAATCGATAGCGCCTGCGCAGGTCGCTGCCGCCAGCGCACGAATCGTGGCCGCGCGTTTCGCGCTCAGGCCCAGGTCGCCGAGATCCGCCTGCGCGAGCGTTTGCGGCGTCGGGAAGAAGTGCGTCAGACCGTCCGCGGCTTCCGGAATCGGTTCACCGGTGCGCGCGACGAGACGTGCGGCGAAGTTGCGTGCGGTGGCGGGATCGACGTGTTCGCCGAGCACTGCCCGAACGGCGCATTCGAAGGCATCCCACGCGCCCGGAATGCGCAACCCAGGACGACGCTTGACGAGCGCCGCGAGCAGATCGTCCGTTCTGAATGCGCCCGCGATCCGCGAAGGATCCGCAGCGAGATCGAACATCCGGCGTGCCGTGCTGGAGATCTGAAACAGCATCGTCGGCGCCGCGCCGCGTACGCGCAGCTCCAATGCGGCTTCGCGGTCCAACGCGCGGACGCACACGATTGCCGCACCGGCGTCCGACTTCACCGTGCGTGCATAGCCGCGTTCGTCGACGCGCTCGACACCTGGCACTGCGCGCGCAGCGAGAGATTCACGCACTTGCGTCCAGTCGTACGGCGGGCGGAACGAAAGCTTGAGCGCGACCTCGCCGGCGTCCGCGGCGGAAATTCCACCACGACGCTGCCGCCTGAGGTCGCGCGGCGCGCGGCCGTATGTGTGCTGAAAGGTGTAGTTGAAGCGCCGCAGGCTCCCGAAGCCCGAGGCGAGCGCGATCTGCGTGATCGGCAGATCGGTCTCGTCGAGCAATCGCTTGGCGAAGTGCAGTCGCCGTGTCTGCGCGACGGCGATCGGCGAGGCGCCGACGTGCTTGGTGAACAGGCGATGCAGATGGCGCGGGCCAATGCCGATGCGCTCCGCAAGCTCGTCGACCGAGATCTCATCGAGCGCGCCTTCCTGGATGAGCCGCAGCGCACGTCGCACGACTGCAGAAGTGCCGAGCCAGCCGGGCGTGCCGGGCGCCGCTTCCGGGCGGCAGCGCAGACACGGCCTGAACCCTGCTTCCGCCGCGCCGGCCGCCGTGGCGTAGTAACGCACGTTGGTGGTCTTCGAGGTCGGCGACGGGCAGATCGGGCGGCAATAAATGCCGGTCGAGGTGACCGCTATGAAGAACCGGCCGTCGAAGCGCGCATCGCGACTGAGGCGGGCGCGGTCGAGGGCGCGGCGGTCGAGGCCGAGGATCTCTTCCATGCCACGACGATACGCGCCGGGCGCAGCGTCGACTAGCCGTTTTCGGCTGCCGCCGGAGCCTGCCGGGGCCGCTATCATTGCGGTTCGCGGGAGGTCACATGGCTCGATCGCGCTGGCTCGGATTCGCCGCAGCTCTCTTTTTCGCAAGCGGCGTTGCGCATGCGGCCACGCAGTCCGCAGCGGAAGTCGAGCTGCGCAAGGCCGTGCAGGAGATGCTCGACGCCATCGCGCCGGGCAACGCGGACGTGTGGAAGCGCTACCTGCACGAGCGCGTGCTGCTCGTGGACGAGAACGGCACGGTCCGCACGAAGTCGCAAATGCTCGCGGAATTCTCGCCGCTGCCGGCGGGCCTCGTGGGGCGTCTCGCCGTCGACACGTTCAAGATCGAGCAGCACGGCGACGTTGCAGTACTGGCGTACGAAGCTCAGGAGCATCTCGACTATCACGGGCAGACTCTGCAGAGCCGCTATCGCATCAACGACACGTGGCTGAAGACAGCGCAAGGCTGGCAGCTGCTTGCGGAGCAGGTCGCGGCTGTGCTGAAGGATCCGCCCGCGGTCAGGCTCGCGCAGCAGCAGCTCTGTGAATACAGCGGCACCTACTCGCTGACCCCCGAGATCACGACGACGATCAGCTGCACGGCCGACGGGCTGACAGCGGAACGCAGTGCTCGCAAGCCGTCACCGTATCTTGCTGAGGTGAAGGACGTGTTCTTCGCAGCAGGTCAGCCGCGCACGCGCCGCATCTTCGTGCGCGATGCACAAGGCAAGGTCGTCGCATTCGTCGATCGACGTGAAGGCGAGGATATCCGCTGGAATCGCCGATGAAGTGGCTGCTCGCTCTGTCGATTGCCCTCCTTGCCGTGCCCGTCCGGTCGGCTGAGCCTGACGCGGTCACGCGCACGGAGGTCGCCCACTTGCTCGAGTATCTGGAGACATCGGGCTGCCAGTTTCAGCGCAACGGCGCGTGGTATCCGCCGGCGCGTGCAGCGAGTCACCTGAATCAGAAATACGAATACATGCTCAAGAAGGGCCTGGTTACCAACACCGAGAGCTTCATCGTGGGCGCGGCGAGCGAGAGCAGTGCCAGCGGCAAGCCTTACTCAGTCAAGTGCGGCAATGCTGCGGCGGTGCCTAGCGCGGTGTGGCTGCAAGACGAGCTCCGGAGATTCAGAGCAAAGTAAAGAGGAGTAATCGATGCCGATCTCGCGCAAGGTGCTCTGTATCGCATACGGGCTGATCGCGCTGCTCGCGCTCGTGGGCACGTGGGGCAACAACGTTGCTTACCTGTCACTCGGCTTCGTGGAGGCGAACACGACATTCTGGCAAGAGACGTTGGCGAATCCGGCGAGCCGCTCGATCACCGTCGATCTCTTCTGCCTCGGTCTCGCGATGTTCGTCTGGATGGTGCTGGAGGCGCGCCGACTGGGAATGCGCGGTGTGTGGCTCTACCTGCTATTCGGGATGCTCGTCGCGATCAGCGTCACCGTGCCGATCTTCCTGATCAATCGTGAGCGAGCGCTGGCAGCGCGTGAGCCTTCGAGCGCCGCCGGGACACTGAGTGCGCTCGACATCGTCGGGCTCGTACTGGTGACCGCCGCGATTTGCGTGTACGCGGCTGTCACGCTCAGTACTTAGCGTAGCTCTTCTCTTCGACGATCTTCGACCCGAGCCGCGTATTGATGTCGCGCTTTACGGCAGCGCGCTCGTCGTTCGTGACATACACAGCGCGCGCGAGCTGGATGAACTGCCTGTCGAACGTGCGCGCGCGCTCCAGGTCGCGGATGTCATCTTCGATGTCCCACAGCTTCTCGTTGATCGCTCGCAACGCGGCCCACTGCGACGCGATGTCGTGCGACGCATAGGCTGATGCCTTCCAGGTGTCTTGCAGCATTTCCAGCTCGGTACGCACATTGGCGAGCTTCGCCGGGTCGGTCATGCGCGCCGACTTGATTTCGAGAATCGTGATTTTGTCGACCAGCTCGCCCGGCGAGATCGGAACCTTGATTTCTACGGCCATTGGCTTCTCCTGATCTGACTAGGCACGGCCCCAATAACGGATGCGCCGGCGGATCTTCAACTTGCGCCACCAGTTGCGCGGCTTCGCGCGCGGGTTGCGCGCGCCGGCGGCAATGAACTGATCGACCGCATCGAGCACGCGCTCGCTGGAGCGGCCGTCGCGATAGGGATGAATCGAGTCGGCGTACTGGCGGATCGCGTCCATCAGGTCCGGCGGCCGCGCCAGTGCGCGCTCGATCGACGGCAGCAGCAGCTCCGGTTTGTCGATGTCGATCAGCTGCGGCCCGGGCCGGCGATTCTTGAAGGTGATGACGGGCTTGTAGGTCAGCAGGAACTCGTTCAGCGCCGAGGACGTATCCGAGATCATCATGTCGACCTGCGGAAACAGGTCGAGGATGTTGTCCTCGGTCGCGAAGCGCAGGTGCTCGCCTTCGAGCGCACGATAGCGTTCGACCGTTTCGCGCTCCGACTTCGGATGCAGCGTCACGATCCATTGCCAGCGGCCCGTCCGCGACAGATCGCGGATCGTCTCGTAGAGGATCGGCGCGGCGCTCCACGACGGCGAGAACGTCGAGTGATAAAGAATCGCCGGCTTCGCGCGCACCGGCGGCGGCTGGTTGGCGCCGTGCTCGCGCATGAACGGGTCGAGCTTCGGCCAGCCGGTCTCGTGCACGGCAAAGTGACCGAGCTCGCGCGCCTTCGCTTCGAAGGCACGCGTGTCGCGCGGCCCGGTGGTGCAATACAGATCGAAGAAGCCCCGGATATAGATGTGGCGCGGCTTGCCGGCATCGAAGCCGTGAAAGACTTCAGTCTTCACGCCCGGAAAGAAATGCGGTACGGCGTTGCTCGAAGTGAGCACTGCGATCGGCGCGAACTCACGCACCGCGTCCGTCGAGGGCAGCTGCGTTTCGCCGGGCTGCAGTTCTTCGCCGCCAGGGCCGTCGAAGAACCATGCAGGCTCGTCGCCGCGCGCTCGAATCGCCGCTTGCAACGGGCGCAGGATCGCCAGCGCGTAACGCTCCGAGCCGTACAAGAGATAGTGCTTCGAGCTCATCGCCAATTCATCAGGGGTCGAGACCGTAACCGTGCAGCAATTGGGCCGCCGCATCGCGCGAGGCCGGATTGCGCTTCATCTCGTAGTAGCGCATGCGTTTGTAGACAGCATATGACGCTGCGACCTGCGCGACGACATAGCCGCGCCAGCCGTCGAGAAACGCCAGCCGCAACACGTAATCCTTGAAGAACGCCGCGAGATGCACGAACGGCATCAGCCACATCTGCGCCGGCTTGCCGCGGTCGAGCCAGTCGCGCGCCTTGAGCTCGGCGTAGCGCAGCGTCTTGAGATGCTTGTGGACCAGCGTCGGGTTGTTCAAGTGAATGAACGGCCGCGCGAATGTTTCGGTCGGAGCGTCGAAGCGCAGCGATTCGTGCACGCGCACGTCCGTCCAGCGCGCGCGGCCGCGATGATAGAGCCGGCCGAGGCGCTCGCCCATCATCGGCCGGTACCAGCGCATCGGCGCGCCCATGTACCAGGTCTGGCGGCGCAGAATCGCGCCCGCGCACTGCGACTGCATGAGCTGCGGCAGGCGCCGCTGCATTTCCTCGGCGAGCTCGCTCGACAGCGCTTCGTCCGCGTCGAGCGCCAGGATCCAGTCGTGACTCGCCTGCGTGCTGCCGAAGTTGCGCTGCGGGCCGAAGCCAAGCCAGTCCTGATGGACGACGCGTGCGCCGTGCCGGGTGCACACCTCCTGTGTGCCGTCGGTGCTGCCGGAATCGATCACGAGCTTTTCCGCTGCGAACGGCACGCTGTCGAGGCAGCGGGCGATGATCGGCGCCTCGTTGCGTGCGATGACTACCAAACTGATGGGCAGCGTGAGGGGCAGGGCAGGGACAGCGGGCATGCGCCGAGTTTACGCTAGCCGCTACCTTTTTCTCGCCAATGCCAGCATCACGCTGTGCAGCTTCTTGATGACGTCATCGGGCGTGATGAGGTCCATTACGCCGGGCCGCTCGATCTTGGTCGTCCATGGCAGATCGGCGGCGGGCTTGCCGAGCAGGCGGCGCGCCGCGAGATCGTACTTGTCGACGCACCACTGGCGGCTCAGGTACGGCCCGGAGCGCGTGGGATTGGTCGCTGCATACAACCCGACTACCGGCGTGCCGACGGCTGTCGCCATGTGCGCCGGCCCGGAGTCGGGCGTGATGATCGCGACGGCGCGCTCCAGCGTCGCGAGGAATTCGAGCAGCGTGTCCTGCCCGATGGTGTTCTCGCAGGCCTCGCTCATGTTCCGTACGATCGCATCGCCCATCTGCTGCTCGATCTTGCTGCGGCCGCCGCACAGCACGACCCGCATGCCGAGTGCGCTGATCGCATAGTCGGCGATCTGGGCGTAGTACTCCGCTCGCCAGTTGCGTAGCCGATGGCTCGAGCACGGGCTGATGATCAGCGTTCTCGTGTCGTCGGGAATGACGCGCCGCGCGTAGTCGCGTGCCGCCTGCGGAATCGGAATGTCCCAGCGCAGCAGTTTCTCGTAGACGTGATACTTCTCGGCGAACCCGAACAGCGCGTCCATCACGTGCTGGCGTTCGGTGGGCCGGATGCGATTGCTCGTGAACAGCCACTGCAGCTCGCGCGCCCGCTTGCGGTCAAAGCCGAGCTTGATCTTGGCCGGCACCAGCGTCGACAGCAGACTGGCGCGCAGGGCCACCTGCATGTGCATGAGGACGTCGAAGTGGCGGCCCCGCATCTGCTGGCGCAGCAGGCGGTACGAGCCGGCCAGGCTCTTCTTGTCGAGGACAATGAACTCGATCTCCGGAATGTGGCCGAGCAGCTTCGCCTCGACGCGCCCGATGATCCAGGTGAACCGCGTATCGGGCCAGGCACGCTGCAGAGTGCGTACCACGGGCAGCACGTGGCAGGTATCGCCGATAGCCGAGAGGCGCAGAATGCAGACGCTGGCGGGCGGAGTGTCGAAAGAGCGTGAAGACATGAATAGAATTGTTATTGATGCAGTCCGTACAAGAAGGTCTTCTGCGCGTCGCCGGCGGCGGCATCCTATACGACGCTTCGCGCTTGCGTAAGCCGGCCACGGAAGTCTTCGACGTCGAGCACTGGCGCGCGCAAGGTTCGTTGCAGGAGATTGCGGGCGGGCGCGCGTCGATCGCCATCGTCAATTCCGGCGCGGAACGCTGGGTGCTGCGACATTATCGCCGTGGCGGCTTCATCGCACGGTTTTCACGCGACCGCTATCTCTGGCTCGGCGAGTCGCGCACGCGCTCGTTCGCAGAATGGCGCCTCCTGGCGGAATTGCGGCGCCGGGGCTTGCCGGTACCGGCGCCAGTCGCGGCACGTTATGTCCGGGGTGTGCTGACTTATCGCGCGGATCTGATCACGGAGCACCTGCCGAATACCCGGACGCTGGCGGACGCGATCACCGGCGCGCAGCTGCCGCGCGAAGGTTGGGAGGCGGTCGGCAAGACGATCGCCCGGTTTCATCGCGAAGGCGTGCATCACGCCGACCTCAACGCGCACAACATCCTGCTTGGATCGGACACCTCGCAGGTCTATGTGCTCGACTTCGATCGCGGCGAGATTCGCAATCGCGGCGGGTGGGAGCAGGAGGTGCTTGCTCGCCTGCGGCGCTCGCTGGAGAAGATCAAAGGCCAACGCCCGAATGTCTCTTTCGGCGACGAGCAGTGGAATTGGCTGCTAACCGCTAGTGAATGACCTACAGTTTGTAATAGTCAGGGTAGTCGGGTGTCAGGCCCTTGAACCGCCGGTGGATCCACAGGTACTGCGCGGGCACGCGGCGCACCTGTGCTTCGATCAGCTCGTTGAAACGCCGCGCATCTGCTGCCGGATCATCCGTCGGAAAGTTCTCCAGCATCGGCTGGATCACCATGCGGTAGCCACGCGATCCCGGCAAACGTTCCGGGAAATAAGGCAGCACCGCCGCCCCGGTCATGCGCGCCAGCCTCGACGTCGCGGTGTTCGTGGCGGCGGGCAAGTGAAAGAACTGCACCATCTCCGCGCCTTTCTTGCGATAGCTCTGATCCGGCGCGTACCACACCGGTTCGTTGCTCTTCAACGCCGTGATCAAGGTGCGGATGTCGTCGCGCGGAATCGCGCGCTTCGCGCGCAGGCCACGGTTGCGCATCAGGAAGCGTTCGAGCACGACGTTGCGCGTTGGGCGATACATGATGCTGGTCGCGATCCGTGAGGCCAGCGCGCGAGCGCCGATTTCCAGCGTAGTGAAATGTGCGCTCAGCAGGATGGCGCCGCGGCCGCGTGCGAGCGCGGCCTGCAGATGTTCCTCGCCTTCGAGGCGCGTCAGCTTGCGGATGCGCGCATCGGAGCTCCACCAGCTGATCGCTGTTTCGAAAATTCCGACGCCGAGGCTGCGGAAATGCTCGCGCAGGATCTGCTCGCGCTCCGCGACCGGGAGCTCAGGCAGGCACAGCTCCAGGTTGCGTCGTGCGATGCGCACGAACCCGAGCGGCAGTCGCACGATGACGCCGCCGACGCGACGCCCGAGCCAGACGAGCAGCGGAAAGGGCAGTGGCTCGAACACGCGCAGGACGCCGAGCGCCAGCCACGTGGGCCAATAGCGCGGATGAATGCTCATGCGCGGTAGGGGTCTCCGTCCGGGCCGGGCCGCCTGAAGCGCTTGTACGTCCAGAGGTACTGCTCCGGATGATCCCGCACGTTGCACTCGATCAGCTCGTGGAAGCGGCGCGTATCCGCTACTGGGTCGTCGGAGGGGAAATTGTCCAGCGGCGCGTGGATCTGCACCACGTAGCCGCGATTGTCGGCGCGCCGCTGTGGAAAGTAGGGCAGCACCGGCGCTCCGGAAATCTTCGCCAGCCGCGAGGTCGCGACGTTCGAGGCCGCGGGCTGCCCGAAGAACGGCACGATCTCGCTGTTCTTCCCGGTGTAACGCTGGTCCGGTGCGTACCAGACCGGCAGATTGCTCTTGAGGCTCTGCAGCAGGTCGCGCACGCGATCGCTGGAGATTGCCCGGACCGTGTGCCGGCTGCGGTTGCGGCGTGAGATCTCGGCGACCAGCGGGTTCTTCGGCGTGAGGTACATGATGCTGGTCGGGCCGAGCAGAGTCAGGGCGCGCGCGCCCAACTCGAGCGTGGTGAAGTGCGCGCTCAGCAGCAATGCGCCGCGGCCTTGCGCGAGTGCATCGCGCAAGTGTTCGACGCCTTCGAAGTCGACCAGCTGTTTGAGGCGTTCCGGGCTCGCCCACCAGACCAGGCCGGTCTCGAGCAGCGCGCAGCCGAGCGACTCGAAGTGGTCTCGGACCAGCTCAGCGCGCTCCTTTGCGGTCAACCCCGGCAGGCACAGACGGATGTTGATGTCGGCGATCCTGCGGTCGCGGCGGCTGAGCGCATGGGCGATGCGCCCCAGCGCTCGGCCGAACGCCATCTGCCACCGCAACGGCAGCGTGTTGAGCGTACGGACCAGCCCCAGGCCGAGCCACAGCAGCCAGTACCGGGGACTCAGGAAGCGATAGAGCGGGACACGTTCGGGATCGTGCTCGGGTTCGAGTACCATCGGCGCGCATGTTAGACATCTATAAGAACATCGCAACATGCTGAGGCTGCTGTACTCGGCACTCCTGTACGTCGTCGCGCCGCTCGCTTACATGGCAACCGCCCTGCGCGGTCTGCGCGATCCGTCCTATCGCGACCGGCTGTCGGAGCGCCTCGGCTTCACGCAGCTGCGCTTCGCCGCCCGGCCGATCTGGATTCATGCCGTCTCGGTCGGCGAGGTGCAGGCCGCGGCCGCGCTCGTGCGCGCGCTGAGCTCGCGCTATCCGCAGCACCCGGTTCTGGTGACCACGGCGACTCCGACGGGCGGGCAGCGCGTGCGCGCCTTGTTCGGCGATTCGGTGCGCCACGCCTATCTGCCGTACGACCTGCCCGGAGCCGTGCGCCGGTTTCTCGATCGCACGACGCCGGTGCTCGCGATCATCATGGAGCGCGAGATCTGGCCGAACCTGTATCGCGCATGCTTCGCGCGCAAGATTCCGATCCTGCTTGCCAGCGCGCGCATCTCCGCTCGCTCCGGTCAACGTCATCTGCGGTTCGCGGGATTGTTTCGCGAAGCGCTCGCGTGCAACGTGACCATCGCAGCACAGACCGCTGCGGATGCGGAGCGCTTTCGTGCGCTTGGCATCGCGCCGACGGCGCTGCATGTGACCGGCAACATCAAGTTCGATCTCGAGATCCCCGAAGACGTGCGCCGCGCCGGCTCGCACATTCGCGCCGAGTTTGCGCATCGGCCGGTGTGGATTGCCGGGAGCACGCACGAACGCGAGGAAGACATCGTGCTCGATGCGCACGAGCGCGTGCGTGCGGCTCGTAACGATGCGTTGTTAGTGCTGGTGCCGCGACATCCGAATCGATTCGATGCAGTGAAGGCGTGGCTGCGCGCACGCAACGTGCGATTCGTTATACGCTCCGCGCGCGAGGCAGTTGCTGCGGATACATCAGTGCTGCTCGTCGATACGCTCGGCGAGCTGCTGAGCTTCTACTCTGCCGCGAACGTTGCATTCGTCGGCGGCAGCCTGGTGCCGGTCGGCGGACACAATCTGCTCGAGCCCGCAGCGCTGAATCGCCCGATCATCGTTGGTCCGCACACGTTCAATGCCGCGGACATTGCCGAAAATTTTCTCGCGAGCGGAGCTGCCGTGCAGGTTGAATCGGCAACGCAGCTCGGTGATGTCGTGCTGGATCTACTGACGAACGCTGCGCGTCGCGATCAAATGATCGCGCGCGCGCACGAATTACTGCAGGCAAATCAAGGCGCGCTCGCGCGTTTGCTCGCGCTCATCGAAAAGCTGCTGCGCCGTTAGGCCGGCGCATTAGCGGCGGCAATATCGAAGTAAATATAGATGGGTAGACTCGGTCTGCCGGCGCACACTGCGCGCGCTCGTTTTGGCAAACCCATCGAAAGATGGGGACGCAAAGCCTCCGGTCCCGAACAGCGGTCGTGGATAGCGGGGTTGCCGACAGATCCCAAATTGGCATGTACGAGCGCACGCGTGGATCTGCCGTCCTCCCTCTGGTCTCCCCGTCAGTTCTTCCCGTCGGCTGCGCGGCAGTTGCCCGATGGGAATGCCAACTCCGAGCGGGTCATCGACACACCAACATCGAAGAGACTCAAAGGGGTTTGCATATGGAAGCTCATCATTTGTTGAGGAGGGCCGTCTGGGGCGCGCTGGCCGCAGCGCTACTGGCAACGACGGCAAACGCGCAAACGGATCCGGGCGTGCGTGGCGGCACGCCCGGCGCCGGCTTGCCGTTCGGGGATCTCACGACGAACGAGCGATCATTTTTCGACGTGGGGCAGGAAGACTTCGAAGAAGCGGAAGGCGTCGGGGAGGGCATGGGTCCGCGCTTCAACCTGGATGGTTGTGCTGGCTGTCATTTGCAGCCCGCGGTGGGCGGCACGTCGCCGGCAACGAATCCGCAGATCGCAGTCGCGACAGCTTTTGGCGCGCAGAACACTGTGCCTTCGTTCATCACGCCGACCGGACCCGTGCGCGAGGCACGGTTCAAGCGCGACGCAAACGGCAACCGCGACGGCGGCGTGCATGCGTTGTTCACGATCCGCGGCCGCGTCGACAGCACTGGCGACGCGAGCGGCTGCACGGCGGTGCAGGACGACTTCGCGACGCAGGTGGCGCGCAACAACGTCATCTTCCGCATTCCCACGCCGACCTTCGGCGCGGGCCTGATGGAGATGATTCCGGATCAGACGCTGATCAACAACGTCAATGCGAGTCCGAACACCAAGGCGGCGTTCGGCATCAGCGGGCGTCTGAACCGCAATGGCAACGACGGCACGGTCTCGCGCTTCGGCTGGAAGGCGCAGAACGAGTCGCTGCTGCTGTTCTCCGGCGAGGCGTACAACGTCGAGATGGGCATCTCCAACGAGCTGTTCCAGGTCGAGCGTGACGAGAACGCCACGTGCCAGTTCGCCACGCACCCGAACGACGTGACCAACGTCGACGGGCCGCTGCCGACAGACACGGTCAGCGCGATCGAGAAGTTCGCGTTTTTCATGCGCTTCCTGGCACCGCCGACTCCGTCGACGAACACGCCGGGCGGCTCTGCGTCGATCAGCCGCGGACGGCAGCTGTTCACCGCTGTCGGCTGCGGCCTGTGCCACACGCCAACACTGCGGACGGGCACTTCGACCGTCGCAGCGCTGAGCAACAAGGACGCGAATCTGTTCTCCGACCTCGCACTCCACCAGATGGGGCCGGGGCTGGCTGACGACGTCCTGCAAGGTGGCGCGCGCGGCGACGAGTTCCGCACGGCACCGCTGTGGGGCTTGGGCCAGCGCATCTTCTTCCTGCACGACGGACGCACGTCCGACTTGCGGGCGGCGATCGCGGCTCATCGCAGCAGCGGCAATTCGCAGTTCGGTCCATCCGAGGCGAATACCGCGGTCAATCAGTTCAACTCGCTCGGGGCAAATAGCAGACAGGACGTGTTGAACTTCCTGCGCTCGCTGTAAGAACAACACCAACATCTTTTCCTCCCGCGGACACGCAAGTGTCCGCGGGACTTCTTCAACTATCCGCTGCGCGTTGCGCGTCGTAACATACGCGCCCTCGACAAAAACAAGGCGCGGAGATCTCCATGCGAATCGTGCGTAGCGGACACTTGTTGCTCACATTGCTCGTCGCGTGCACCGCGGGCGCGGCAAGTCCGGACAACAAGGTGGCGAAGGGCGTCGAGGTCGGTGACATCGATCGCAAGGCCGATCCGTGCACCGATTTCTTCGCGTACTCCAACGGTCGCTGGCGCGCGGAGAATCCGATTCCTGCTTCGATGCCGCGGTGGAGCCGGCGTTGGGCGGCGGGCGAGGCGACCAAGGATGAGCTGCGCGAGATCCTCGAGCAGGCTGCGGCAGCGAAAGCGGCGCGCGGCAGCATCGAGCAGCTGACCGGAGACTTCTACGCCGCCTGCATGAACGAGCAGCAAGCGGACAGCCTGGGCGCGAAGCCGGTGGCGCCGCTGCTGGCGCAGATCGATGCGATCCGCAGCACGGCAGATCTGCAGAAAACGATCGGCGAGCTGCACGCAGCGGGGATTGCTGCGCCGTTCGTCGTCGTCGGCGATTCGGATGCCCACAATCCGTCCTTCGTGATCGCGCAGTACTACAACAATTCGCTCGCGATGCCGGATCGCGACTACTACTTGAAGGACGACGCGCGCTTCAAGGAAGCACGCGAGAAGTATCTGGCGTACATGCAGCGCCTGTTCACGCTCGTCGGCAGCAACGAGACGCAAGCGAAGGCGGCAGCACAGACCGTGCTGCGCATCGAGAAGCAGTACGCGACTGCGTCGCTCGATAACGTCGCGCTACGCGATCCACAGCTGACCGATCACAAGATGAAGTTCGCGGAGCTGCAGAAGCTTGCGCCGGGGTTTGACTGGAGCGGCTACTACGCGGCCACGGGCCTGCAGCAGGGCGACCTGAACGCCAACGAGCCCAAGCTCATGCAGGAGTTCGCGCGCCAGCTGAAAGAGACGCCGCTCGCCGATTGGCAGACGTACCTGCGCTCGCGCGTGCTCGATTCGGCGGCGCCGTCCCTGTCCAACGATTTCGTCAAGGCCGAGTTCGCGTTCCGTGGCGAGTTCCTGAACGGCGCGCGCGAGATGAAGCCGCGCTGGAAGCGCTGCGTCGAATCGACCGACGCGCTGCTCGGCGAGGCGCTCGGCCGCAAGTATGTCGAGAAGTATTTCCCGCCGGAGGCGAAGGCGCGCATGCAGGAGCTGGTGAAGAACCTGCGCCTGGCAATGAAGGAAACGATCGAGGGCCTCGATTGGATGAGCCCGCCGACCAAGGCGCAGGCGCTGGAGAAGCTCAGCACCTTCAATCCCAAGATCGGCTATCCGGACAAGTGGAAGGATTACAGCAAGGTTGCCGTGCGTCGCGACGCCTACTGGGAGTCCGTCCTCGCCGCGCAGAAGTTCGGCGTGCAGGACGATCACGGGCAGATCAACAAGCCGATCGATCGCGGCCGCTGGGGCCTGACGCCGCCGACTTCGGACGCGTACTACAACCCGACGCTCAACGAGATCGTGTTTCCGGCCGGCATCCTGCAGCCGCCGGCCTTCAGCATGGACGTCGCGGACGCCGTGAACTACGGCGCCATCGGCGTGGTGATCGGTCACGAGATCAGCCACGGCTTCGACGACCAGGGCGCGCAGTTCGATGCGCAGGGACGCCTGAAGAACTGGTGGACCGACGAGGACCTGAAGAAATTCCAGGAACGCGGCCAATGCGTGGTGAAGCAGTACGAGGGCTACTTCATCGAGCCGGGCGTGCATCACAACGGCAAGCTGGTGCTCGGCGAGAGCATCGGCGACCTGGCCGGCGCGAAGATCGCGTATCGCGCGTTCAAGATCTCCCAGCGCGGCAAAGCGCCCGCGCCGACGATCGACGGCCTGACGCCGGATCAGCAGTTCTTCATCGCCTGGGGTCAGTTCCGCGGCGACGAACTGCGCCCGGAGTTCGCGCGCACGATGGTGCAGGGCGATCCGCACCCGGTCGCGAAGTATCGCGTCATCGGCTCGGTGTCGAACCTTCCTGAGTTCCAGCAGGCGTTCCAGTGCAAGGCCGGCTCGCCGATGGTGCGGTCAAAGGAAGAGCGCTGCGAGGTGTGGTGAAGAGCGGAATGAAATTTTCTTATCCTATTTTCTGCTTGGTCGCTATCCACCGATCGATCTTCGCCGCCAGCACGCTGAGCGGCAGCGAGCCGTCGCGCAGTACGACGCTGTGGAACTCGCGCACGTCGAAGCGTGAGCCGAGCGCGGCCTGCGCCTTGTTGCGCAACTCGCGGATGCGCAGCTGACCGATCTTGTACCCGAGCGCCTGGCCGGGGATCGCGATGTAGCGCTCCACTTCCGCTTCGGCGTCGCTCGGCGCCATCGACGAGTTGGCGAGCATGTACTTGATCGACTGCTCGCGAGTCCAGTTCTTCGTGTGCAGGCCGGTGTCGACGACCAGTCGCATGGCCCGCAGCATCTCGTCGCTCAGCCGCCCGTAGTACTGATACGGGTCGGTGAACATTCCGAGCTCCTTGCCGATGGACTCCGCGTACAGCGCCCAGCCCTCGTCATAGGCCACGTAGCCGTTGCCGAACCGCCGGAAGCGCGGCAGCTCTTCCAGCTCCTGCTGAATCGCGATCTGGAAGTGGTGACCGGGCGCGGCTTCATGCAGCGAGAGCGTTTCCATGCCGAACTTCGGCTGCGCCTTCAGGTTGTACGTGTTGACGTAGAAAATGCCGGGACGCGAGCCGTCCGCCGACGGCGGCTGATAGAAGCCGCCGGCCGAGCTTTGTGCGCGGAACGCCTCGACCGCGCGCACTTCGTAATTCGCCTTCGGAAAATCCTTGAACAGCTTCGGCAGCTTCGCGTCGATGTTCTTCTTCAGGTCGCGGAAGCCTTGAATCAGCGCGTCGCCGTTGTCGTAGTAGAAGCGCGGGTCGTCCTGCAGGAACTTGAAGAACGCCGCGAGATCGCCCTTGAAGCCGACCTGTTGCTTGACCTGCTCCATTTCGCCGCGAATCCGCGCGACTTCCTTCAGACCGAGCTCGTGGATCGCGTCGGGCGTCAGCTCGGTCGTGGTCGCGAGATCGGCCTGATAGGCGTACCACTCGCGGCCGTTCGGCAGGCTCGACCAGCCGACCTGCGTGCGCGCGCCCTTGAGATATTCGTCGCGAATGAAGTCGTGCAGCCGCTGATAGGAAGGATTGATCTCCTTGGTGATCGCGGCACGGTACGCCAGCTGCAGGCGCGTGCGGTCGACTGCCGCGACCGCGTCCGGGAAATGTTTGAGCGGCGTGTAGAACAGGCTCTGTTCCGGATCGGCTGCGACGATGTCCTTCAGTTGCGGCAGCGTCTTTTCCATCAGCACCCGCGGATACGTCACGTGCTGCGCCAGTCCCTTGCGCATGTTCACGATCGCCTGGTCCGACCACACGATGTAGTCGCGCATGCGCGCGAGGAAGCGGTCGTAGTCGGCTGCTGTCGCGAAGGGCTGCGCGCTCGTGCCCGCGCCGAGCACCGGCATCAGCGCCGGCAGGCTCTGGAACTGGCTGACCGGGATCAGCTCGCCCGGAAATTTTTCACCTTCCAGGTTGGTGCGCAGGTTGTACATGAAAATTTCGACGCTCAGCCGGTCGGCGTCCGGCAGCGAGCGCGTGGCCAGCTGCTGCGCGTCGGCCAGCGCCTTGCGGTCGACGTCGAGCGCGATCTTGATCTGCTCCGGCGAGATGTTGTTGGTGAGCTTGTCGTCGTAGCGATGATCGCCGATGAAGGTCGCAGCCAGCGGGTTGAGCTGCAGCTGGCGTTCGAAGTAATCCTCGAACAAGCGATGCAGTGCCGCGGAGTCGGGGCTGGCGCCCGCGCCGGCAGGTGTGGATTGCGCGGCGAACCCGGGCGCAGCTGCCAGGCCGGTCGCGAGCGCGAGAGTTGCCAGCAATCGATGAGTTCGCAGCACGACCCGAGCTCCTTCGGCCAGGAAGAGGCCGGCAGTTTCGGCAACGCGCGGGGCAAAAGAAAGCCCGGCTTTTGCTAATTCGGGCTCGACGGGGTCGTAGTGGCTGCGACGACCTTGATGCTGCCGCCCGAAGTGCGGGCGTAGATCGGATTGCCGCCGCCGTTGATGGTGCCGGTCAGCTTGTGCTCGCCCATCTCGGTCGTCGTGACCGGCAGCTCCGTGCGGACCGAGCCGCCGCTGGTCGCGGCATCGAGCTCGCCCGTCGTGTCCTTCGGAACGCGCACGGTCAGGTCGCCGCCGGAGCTCGACACGGAGATGCCGCGATTCTGACCGACCAGCTCGGCAGTGACGTCGCCGCCGGACGTGTGCGCCGCGATCTTGCCGTCGACCGTTGCGCGGATGTCGCCACCGGAGGTCTTCAGGTCCGAGTCGCCGCGGACGTTGCGGGCGATGACGTTGCCGCTGGAAGTGCGCGCCAGAACCTTGCCGACGATGTCGTCGAGGTGGATGTAACCGCCGGAGGTCTTCGCATCGAGGTCGCCGTTGAGGCGTGCGACCTCGACATCGCCGCCCGACGTGCTGAGACGAGTCTGGCCGTCGACCTGCTCGACGTGCACGTCGCCCCCGGACGTCTGCATGTCCACGGGTCCGTGAATGTCCGTGACCCGAATGTCGCCGCCGGAAGTGCGGCCGCGCGCCGTGCCCTGCAGCTGACCGACCGTAATGTCGCCGCCGGACGTGCGAATGTCGAAGTTGTACTCGCGCGGGACCTGCACCTCGATCTTGCCGTCCTGGTTCCAGACTCCGATCCAGCTGGTCCAACTGCCCTTACGCTGCTTGGCGAGGACGGTCACGTCGTTGCCGCTCTGTTCCGCCGACAAGTCGATACGTTCCACCGAACGCTCGTTGCCGGTCAGCAGGATGTGCACGACTACCTGGTTGCCGCCCGTTCCCGTGACTCGCAGGTCGGCGCCGTCCGCCTCGATCGTCAGCCGGCCGCCGGGGGCGACGCTGAAGCTCCGGTCGAGGCGCTTCTCGGCTGCATGGGCGGCGAAGGAGCAGGCAAGCAGGCAGGCACCGACGGTGCTCACGAAACGAACGGACATGCAGATTTCCCTCTGGCGAGATGTTCTGCCTTTTGGGACGCTAACCGTCCCGGAAAGGTTGCAGCGGACACTATGAAGGAACGCAATCCCCAGGCCGAACAGATGGGCGATGAGTCGATGCTGCGCAATCTGGCGGCGCAGGCCGACGCCATCTGGCCGCAGGAGCAGCGGCTCTTCGAGCGATACCAGCTGCCCAAAGCTGCGCACATCGCCGATATCGGCTGCGGCAGTGGCGAGATCACGTCGCGGCTCGCAGCGCGCTATCCCGAGGCCGAGCTGGTAGGCGTGGACATCCTGGAAGGTTCAGTCGCCTATGCGCGGCGCCGGTACGCATCGTTGGCGCCGCGCGTGCGCTTCGAGCAGGGCGACGCCTTCGAGCTGCAGCTGCCGGCCGGACACTTCGACCTGGTCGTGTGCCGGCACATGACGCAGGCCGTGCCGGAGCCGCAGAAAGTGCTCGCCGAGCTGCGGCGCATCTGCCGGCCGGGCGGCTGGGTGCACGTGCTGAGCGAGGACTACGGGATGATCGAAGCGGCCGCGGGCAAGGTCGATCCGGACCGGCTGTGGCACGAGGGCGTGATTCCATTCACGCACGCGACCGGCACCGATGCACGCGTCGGCCGGCGCACGTGGTCGATGATGAAGCAGCTCGGCTTCGAGGATCTGCACGTCGACTACATCGTGGTCGATACGATCCGCGTTGCGCGCGCGACGTTCGCCGCGATCATCGCGGCCTGGCGCGATGGATACACGGAGGCGCTGGCGCGACACACCGCGCTCGGCGTCGACGAAGTGCGCGAGCTCTTCGACACCGTCGTCGACGCAATCGGCGACCCAGACCAATACGTGGTCTGGCACATCCCGATCATCAGCGGAAGAAAATTGTAGTCGCGACTGCCGCAACCTGCGGGAGTAACATCGGCCCTCAAACATCGCACGTCGATCCTCGCTGCAAAAGGCTCGGACACATGACTCAACCGCTTGCCGACATCGGTCTCATCGGGCTCGCCGTGATGGGCGAGAACTTCGCGCTCAACATGGAGAGCAAGGGCTTTCGGGTCGCGGTGTTCAACCGTACCGTCGAACGCGTCGAGCAGTTCATTGCGGGCCGCGCTCGCGGCAAGAACTTCGTCGGTGCACGCACGCCCGCGGAGCTCGTCGCAGCGCTGCAGCGGCCGCGCAAGATCCTGATGCTCATCAAGGCCGGTCCCGCCGTCGACGCAGTGATCGACGAACTGCTGCCGCTGCTCGACAAGGGCGACATCCTGATCGACGGCGGCAACAGCTTGTTCACCGACACGATCCGCCGCACGAAGCAGGTCGAAGCCGCCGGCATGCTGTATGTCGGCTCCGGAGTGTCCGGCGGCGAGGAGGGCGCGCTGACCGGACCCTCGTTGATGCCGGGCGGCAGCGCGGCAGCGTGGCAGCACATCAAGCCGATTTTCCAGGCTGTTTGTGCACGCACGCCCGAGGGCGAGCCGTGCTGCGACTGGATGGGCGAGGACGGCGCCGGACACTTCGTGAAGATGGTTCACAACGGCATCGAGTACGGCGACATGCAGCTGATCGCCGAGACTTACGATGTCATGAAGCGCGTGCTCGGCATGAGCAACCAGCGGATGCACGAGGTGTTCGCGGAATGGAACGCCGGCGAGCTCGACAGCTATCTGGTCGAGATCACGCGCGACATCCTCGCGCACAAATCGCGCGAGGGCGAGCACACGATCGACGTGATCGTCGATGCCGCCGGCCAGAAGGGAACCGGCAAGTGGACCGTCATCGAAGCGCTGCAAGAGGGCGTGCCGTTGACGCTGATCGGCGAAGCGGTGTTCGCACGCGCACTTTCGGCGAGCAAGGAGGAACGCGTCGCGGCGTCGAAGCAGCTCAAGTTCGAGGGCAGCGCATTCGCGGGCGACCGCAACGCGCTCGTCGACGATCTGCGGCGCGCGCTGTACGCATCGAAGATCATCAGCTACGCGCAGGGCTATCAGTTGTTGCGGGCAGCCGCGCAAACGTACAAGTGGAACCTGAACTACGGCGGCATCGCGCTCGTATGGCGCGGCGGCTGCATCATCCGCTCGGCATTCCTCGGCGACATCAAGAAGGCGTTCGATCGTGAGCCCGGTCTCGTCAATCTGCTGCTGGATCCGTTCTTCCGCGATGCCGTCTCGAGTCGGCAGAGCGGTTGGCGGCGCGCGATCGTCGCAGCAATGCTGAGCGGCGTGCCGGTGCCGTGTCTCAGCTCCGCGCTTTCATATTTCGATGGCTACCGCTCGGAGCGGCTGCCGGCGAACATGATCCAGGCGCAGCGCGATTACTTCGGGGCACACACGTACGAGCGGACCGATCAGCCGCGCGGCAAGTTCTTCCACACGAACTGGACCGGACACGGCGGGACGACGACGTCGGGATCGTACGGCGCTTAGACCTACATCTTCAGGCGCACGAGCACTCGCTCGACGATGCGGTCGCAGCGCGCACCGAGGAACGGGAACGTCTGCGGGATCGTCGCGTCGATGTTTTCGCTGAGGTAGCCGCGCAGCAGATTGCGCGCGCGGTGGTCGCGGGTCTTCACCGTCGCCGGCGGGATGCTCAGATACTCGGCCGTCTCTTCGACCGAGAGACCCTCGACTTCGCGCAACACGAACGCGGTGCGGAACTGCTCGGGCAGGCGTTGGATGGCGCGCTCCAACAGGCGCCGCAGTTCTGCGTTCGCTGCAAGCGCCTCTGGGTCGATCACGACGTCGGTCATTACGTTCGTCTCTTCTACTACGGGCTGCTGACCCGGGTCGCCGAGCTCGGCTTCGATGGTGACATGACTGCGGCGACTGTCACGCGAGCGCACGCGGTCGATCGCTTCGTTGCGGACGATGCGGCCGAGCCACGCACCCAGGCTGCCCGCGCCCGAATAAGTCGCGAATGCGTAGAACGCGCGCACGTAACTTTCTTGCAGCACGTCTTCCGCTTCGCTTGCGTCGCCCATCACGCTCACTGCCAGTCGATACAACCGCTGGTTGTAACGACGCATGATCCGCGCGAAGGCGTCTTGATCGCCTTGCGCGGCCAGGCGTGCGAGCGCCGCGTCGTCGCCGGAGGCGGCGACGACGTCGGCTGCCGCCAGCGCGGCTGCGTTCTGGATGGATTCGCTCAAGTGAACTTGTCCGGGAACTGCTTCGCGATTCCGCCCGCCAGTGCATCGGCGATCGTGTAGATGTGAGTCTTCATCGCATCCCACGTGCGCGCCTCGGCGGCCATGTCATGAGCGGCGAGCTGCTGGTTCTGTTGCACGTGATGTCCGCCGTGGGCCGCGAGCAGGCTCTTCAAGGTAGCTTCCGGCAGGTTCGGGTTCGCGCCCGCCAGGAACTTGGCGATCTCGTTGGCATTGCTGGTCAGATCGGCGATCGCCTTCTTGGCGCCGGCCGCATCGCCGGCAACCGTCGCGGTCGCATGCGCCTTGATTGCAGTGTAGTGGCCGGCAAGCAGCTTGAACAATTGATCGGTCGCGGCCTTGCCGTAGAACGGCTCGATCGAGCCGGCGATCTGCTTGGCGTTCGCGACGACCTGCTTCTCGGCGAGATCCGCGGCCGCCTGGTTCTTGTCGGCGAGGGCGCGCGAGACTTCGCGGACCCAGAAAATATGGCCCACCCACAGGTCGCGCTCTGCCGCCTGCGTCGCTGCGAGCTTCGCCGGAACGGGGCCGCTCGGCGCGTCCGCGGCTGCGGCAAGACCGCAACAAGACAATAGTGAGACGAGGAGGACTGCAGGTACTGACTTCATGGACTCTCTCCACCACTCAAACAGGGGATTCCTGTTGCGAGTGACGGAGCCCGCAGTCGCGAGGTTCCCGCTAACGCGGCCGGTTCCCGAACTGCATTTCCAGCGCGACCCCGACCTCCGGGCTCGCCTTGCGCTCCTCGATGACCCTGCGGCGCGGCCAGGACACGCCGCCGCGCACTTCGAGGAACAGCCAGTCCCAGGTCAGCTGGCGTCGCAGGATCAGGCGCGCCGAGTGACGCGTCAGCTGGACTTCGTTGTCCGTCTCGCCTTCGGTTTGCAGCTGCCACGCGAGCCCGGTGCGCTCGTTCAGACTCTGGAACAGCGTGAGCTGCGTGTACCACTCCAGCCCGACCGTCTCTTCCGTGTACTTGCCGAGATTGGTCCAGCGCAGCAGCAGCTTGTCCGAGATCCCGCGGTCGAGATAGAAGCGGGTAGTCGTGCCGAAACCTTCCGTGTTCTGCCAGAACACGGTCTCGCGGGCGGTGAACACGTAGTGCTCGCCGAACGCGCGCACGATCTCGTAACGAGCGCGGGCATAGGGGTCGGGCGGCAGGTCGACGCGTACGCCGACGCCGAAGTCGAAGTCATTGCCGGTACGCTCGGGGCTGGAGTAGCCGAGGCCGACCAGCACGCTTTCCTCTTCCAGGGTTCCGAACTGACGCGTCGGCAGCGCTTCGAAGTCGCCTTCCGTGTCGCTGATGTAGTCGTCCGTGCCGACGCGTCCTGCGAATGCGGAAATGCGCTCGTCCCATTGCGGCAGCTGCAGCCGTACGCGAAAGCGCAGCCGCGGATCGAAGCCGTCGTAGTCGCTCCACAGGCCGCCGGCGGAGATCGTGCCGTACGTCGCGCGATACTGGTCGTAGCGGAATTGATCGCCGCCGAGGCTGTCGAGCCACGCAGACGAAGCGCACGTGGTTACCGTCAGGCGCCGCCGCATGCGCTCCAGCATCGATGCGTCCGGCCGCTCGCGTTCCGCGCAGCCTTCCATCGGTGTCACCGCCGACTCTTCTTCTTCGTCCTGGGCCAGGGCGGGCGCGCCGACGAGGAACGTCCCGGACAGCAGCACTGCGAGCAGGGCTGCGGTGCGGGCATGCCACTCAATCCTTGTTACGAGCGCGGCCATGACCCCAGTGGATTTTCATATGATTCTCAACGGCGAGCATTCCCGACCGGTTCCATTATCATGGCGCGATCCAGCCCGATTCAGTCGACCACGTCGAGTAAATGCGATGAAGTACCTGCATACAATGGTGCGAGTCACCGACCTGGCTGCGTCCCTGCGCTTCTACTGCGATGCGCTGGGATTGCGGGAGATCCGCCGCCGGGAGAACGAGAAGGGCCGGTTTACGCTGGTATTCCTCGCCGCTGCGGGCGACGACGAAGCGCAGGTGGAGCTGACCTATAACTGGGACCCGGAGAACTACGCGATCGGCCGCGCGTTCGGTCATCTCGCTTATCAGGTGGACGACATCTACGCGACCTGCCAGCGGCTGACCGAGCATGGCGTGACGATCAACCGCCCGCCGCGCGATGGGCACATGGCGTTCGTGCGCTCGCCCGATCGGATCTCGGTCGAGTTGTTGCAGAAGGGCGGGGCGCTGCCGCCGCGCGAGCCGTGGGCGTCGATGCCGAACACCGGGGAATGGTGATCGCAGCCCTCTGACCCATTCGTTACTTGCGCATCAGTTCCAGCAACGCGGCGCGCAGCCACTGCGAGCCCGGGTCCGCGTCGACGTTCGCGTGCCAGTACAGGAACATTTCGAGCGGCGGAATCTCCAGCGGGAACGGCAGCACCTGCGTTTCGTCCTGGCGGCTGCCGAGCTCCGCCTGACTGCGCGCCATCGTCGCGAGCAGTTCCGAGCGGGCGACGATCTCGTACGCAGCTGCATAGTGTTGGCACCGCACGCGGATCCGTCGCGACATGCCGAGCCGACCGAGAGCGATGTCTTCGTAGCCGCCACCGCGCCGCCGCCCGGTGACCAGTACGTGTTCCAGTGCGAGATACGCATCCATCGTCAGCGTCCCTTCGATCGACGGATGATCCTTGCGCGCCAGTACGGCGAGTGGCTCCGACGTCACGCGCTCGCGACGCACGTCATGCGATAGCGGCAGGCCGACATCGAACGCGAAGTCGATCTCGCCGCTTTGCAGATCCTCTTCCAGATCGCGGCGATCGATGCGCACGACGGCGATGTCGACGTGCGGCGCCTCGCGTTGCAGGCGCTCGACGAGCTGCGGCAGGAAGGGCAGCTCGTTGACCTCGCGCATCGCGATCGTGAAAGAGCGCGGGCTGGTGCCCGGATCGAAGCGTCCGGTGCGCTGCAGGAGCTGTTCGAGCCCGCCGAGCGAACTGGCGACGTTGGCGGCGATCGAGCGCGCGAGCGGCGTCGGCACCATGTCGTGGCCCCGCCGCTCGAACAGCGGGTCGTCGAGCAGCTCGCGCAGCCGGGCGAGCGCGTGGCTCACGGCAGGCTGCGACAAGTGCAGGCGCTTGCTGGCCGGCGTGATCCCGCCGTCGCGGTAGATCGCGTCGAAAATCGTGAACAGGTTCAGGTCGACCCGGGAAAGTTGCATTGGCGCGCCCCCTGCAGGACTCTTGGCGCCAAGTATGCACAAGGCCGATGCGGCGCGATGCAGCCGTTGCATTGGCGTTCGCGGGGTGCCGCACGCACTCTAGTTGTCTGGTCGAAAGCGGCCAAGGCCCTTTCGACAAAGCGCAGGCAAAAGGCGTTACTTTTGCCTGCTACCGCCATAAACCAGGAGACAGTGATGGACTTCGAATACAGCCCGCGCGTGCGCTCGCTCCAGGCAAAGCTGCTTCAATTCGTCGAGCAGCACATCTATCCGAACGAGGCGCGGTATTCCGCCGAAGTGGCCGCGAACCGTGCTGCCGGCAATGCGTTCAAGGCGCTGAAGCTGATCGAGGAGCTCAAGCCGCGGGCCCGCGACGCGCAGCTGTGGAACCTGTTCCTGCCGCGCTCGCCGCGCGCACCCGAAGGCCTGTCCAACCTGGAGTACGCGCCGCTGTGCGAGATCATGGGGCGCGTGCCGTGGTCGCCGGAGGTGTTCAACTGCGCCGCGCCCGATACCGGCAACATGGAGACGATCGAGCGCTACGGCAGCGAAGAGCAGAAGGATCGCTGGCTGGAGCCGCTGCTCGCCGGCCAGATCCGCTCGGCGTTCCTGATGACCGAGCCCGCGGTCGCGTCTTCGGACGCCACCAACATTTCCTGCAGCATCCAGCGCGACGGCAACGACTACGTGATCAACGGCCGCAAGTGGTGGTCGAGCGGCGCCAACGATCCGCGCTGCAAGATCTTCATCCTGATGGGCAAGACCAGCACGGCGGAGGACAGGCATCGCCAGCAGTCGATGATCCTGGTGCCCTCCGACACGCCGGGCGTGAAGGTGCTGCGTCACTTGCCGGTGTTCGGCTACGACGACGCGCCGCACGGTCATGCCGAAGTGCTGCTCGAGAACGTGCGCGTGCCGGCGAGCAACCTGCTGCTCGGCGAAGGCCGCGGCTTCGAGATCGCACAGGGCCGGCTCGGGCCGGGACGCATTCATCACTGCATGCGCTCGATCGGCGTCGCGGAGCGCGCGCTCGAGCTCATGTGTCAGCGCCTCACCTCGCGCGTCGCCTTCGGCAAGCCGATCTCTTCGCAGTCGGTCTGGCACGAGCGCATCGCCGAGTCGCGGTGCGCGATCGATCAGGCACGCCTGATGGTGCTGAACGCTGCGTATCTGATGGACACGGTCGGCAACAAAGTGGCGCGCAAGGAAATCGCGATGATCAAGGTCGTCGTGCCGAACATGACGCTGAAGGTCCTCGACTGGGCGATCCAGGCGCACGGCGCGGGCGGCGTGACTTCGGACTTTCCGCTGGCGCAACTGTGGGCGGGCCAGCGCACGCTGCGTATCGCCGACGGCCCGGACGAGGTCCATCGCAACGCCATCGCGAAGCTGGAGCTCGCGAAGTATCTCGGCAAGTCGGCCGAGGACGTGGCGATGCCGGTCACCCGCGGCGGCTGACCGGCCAGTCGTTCCCCGCGCGCGGCGTCGTTGTCCTAAGATGCTTCGGTCTCGTAGCCGGCAAAAGTCACGCCTTTTGACGGCATCGTCGAAAGGGCCTTGGCCGCTTTCGACCAGAAAACAGGAGCGGAGCGTCAGATGTTCGTACTAGCCGTGATCGCCTGGTGTCTGTTGTTCGTGATCGCGTGGCCGATCGCGGTCGTGCTGGTGTTCCTGCTGCCGCTGCTGTGGCTGCTGTCGATTCCGTTCCGGATCTTCGGAGTGCTGCTCGGGGCAGTGCTCGCGTTTATCAAGGCGCTGTTGTACTTGCCGGCGCGACTGCTAGGACATCGCGGCTGAGATCGTCCGCCTGATCACCGTCTCCAATATCGGCACCTTGTAGCTGTTCTGCTCGGTCGGGGTAGCGCCGCGTACGGCAACGCGCGCGGCCTCGGCCGCAACTCCCTCGTCGATCTCGCGACCACGCAGGATATCTTCGCTCGCAGTCATGCGGCGCGGGACCGGCGCGACTGAGCCGGCAACGATTCTCGCGGCTGCCACCTTCCGATCCGCCAGCGTCAGCACGACTGCGACGTCGCAGATCGGCCAGTCGTAGCTGTCGCGCTCGGTCTGCTTGTGATACGCAGCGCGAGTGCTCGCCGCGAGCGGCGGCACGCTGATGTGCGTCAACACTTCGTCTCTGCCGAGCGTCGTGTCGCGGTTGCGATCGAAATCCGGCGGGAGCAGAAAGTCCCCGAGCGCGATCGTGCGCGATCGACCCGCCTTGCCGACAACGTGAACGCTCGCGTCGTACGCGAGCAGCGCGGTCGCTGGCGTCGATGCGTGCATCATGTTGGTCTTCGCGTTGTCGAAGATCGCGCCGTACTGCGATTGCTCGCGGCTGGCTTCCTCGCGCGCCGCATGGAACAGCTGGTTGCGGAAGTACCAGCAGCGCGGTCGTTGCAGCAGGTTGCCTCCGATGGTCGCGGCGTTGCGAACCTGCGGTGTCGCAGCGTGCGCCGCCGCCGCTGCGAGCGCCGGGTAACGCCTTCTAATCGCCGCGTTGCTCGCGATTTCCGCGAGTGTCGTCAGCGAGCCGAGGCGCAGGCCTTTGGCATCGTCGAGTTGCACGCCGCGCAGCGCATCGATGCGTTGCAGATTCACGATCCGCGCCGGCGCAACGATGCCTTCCTTGATGAGATCGAGCAGATCCATACCGCCCGCTTTGGCGATCGTGCTGCCGCGCTCATCCGCCGACAACAGCGTCACGGCTTCGTCCACCGACTTGGCGTCGATCCACTGGAAGCTGTTCATGACTGATCCCCGGCACTCTGGTCCTTGGCACTCAGGGCGGCGAGCACGTTCGCTGGCGTCATCGGCAGCGTGCGGATCCGCTTGCCGGTCGCGTTGTAGAAGGCATTGGCGATCGCGGCCGCAGTCGCGACGTTTGCCGGCTCGGCGACGCCGCGCGCGTCGGTCGAAGACTGGCGGCCCAGCTGCTCGATGAGATGCACTTCGATCGCCGGCGTCTCGCGCGACCCGACGATCTTGTACTGATCGATGTTGGCGTTGAGCTGTACGCCGGTCGCCGGATCGAGGTGGCGCTCCTCGTACAGCGCGTAGCTGACGCCCTGGATCACGCCGCCGTAGATCTGGCTTTCGATCAGCTTCGGATTGATCGGCCGGCCGCAGTCGTGAACCGCGACGATGCGCTCCACTTTGACGACGCCGGTTTCGGTGTCGACCGCGATCTGCGCGAACTGCACGCCGCCGATGCCGTGCCGGCTGATGTGCAAGTCGCCGAGCTTGATCCGATAGCCGTCGTAGTCTTCGCGCCGGTCGGCGCGATGTACGATCTCGTCGAAGTTCGCCTGCTTCACCGCTTCGAGGAATGTCTTGCCGCTATCCGGACGGCCGCGCGCGAACACGCGACCGTCTCGAAAGACGATCTCGTCCGGCTTCGCGCCGAGCGACTGCGCGACACGAGCGGCGAGGTCGCGAGCAGCGAGGTATGCAGCGTTGCGTGCCGCGGGAGTGATGGAGCTCGTGACACGGCTGCCGCCCGAGGCAGCACCGGCGGGGTAGCGCGAATCGCCGATGCGCGTGTCGACGTCCTCGGCACGCAATCCCAGCTCTTCCGCCACGGTTTGCGCCATGACCGTGCGCGTGCCGGTGCCGATGTCCTGCGCGCCGGTAAGCGCAATGACCGACCCATCGCCGCGAATGCGGACTTCGCAGGTGGTCGTGCCATGAACGATGTACGCCCACTGGGATTGGGCCACGCCCATGCCGTGCTTCACTGGACCCTGGTCCGTGCCAGGCGGCCGACGCTGCGACCACCCGGCGCGCTCCGCGCCGATGCGCCGCTCGGCTTTGCGGGCGCGCGCGTCGTCGGTGTCATTCATGTCGATCTTCTCGCGAACCGCGAGCGGGTCCAGGCCGAGCTCGTGCGCCAGCTCGTCGAGCGTCTGTTCCAACGCGAAGATTCCCTGGACTTGCCCCGGTGCGCGAAACGCGGCGCACGGGCCGGCATCGGTGAACACGTCGTAGTGCTCGACGGCAACGTTCGGAATCGAATACATCGCCGTGTGGCAAAAGCCGACGCCAGCTCCGGCGGCCACGCCACCGGTGCCGAAACTCTCGACTTGCAGCGTCGTCACTGTGCCGTCGCGCTTCGCACCCAGCTTGACGCGCTGCAGACTGCTCGGCCGATTGCCGACGCTGACATGCTCCTCGCGGCGGTCGAGCATCAGGCGCACTGGCGCGCCTGCTTTGCGCGACAGATGAATCGCGAGCGCGCCGTAGTTGCCGATGCCGAACTTCGCACCAAAGCCGCCACCGGTGTATTCGCTGATCACGCGGATCTTTTCCTTCGGCAGCCCGAACACATCGGCCGCCTCGTCGCGCACGCTCAGCGTGAACTGCGTCGAGGCATAGAGCGTGAGCTCCTCGTCGCGCCAATCCGCAACGAGGCCGTGAGTTTCCATCGGCGTATGGGTTTGCACCTGCGTGCGATAGTCGCGCGCGACGATGCAATCGGCTTGCGCGAAGCCTTGCTGCACGTCGCCGCGCCCACCGCCGCCGAGGCCGCCACGAGCCGGTCCGCGCAGATTGCCTTTCTGCGGCAGGTTCGGAGCGGCACCGCCGCCGCCCGCGGTCGCTGCTTGCTCCGTCGGTCCTGGGAAGACGACCGGTGCGTCGTCGCGCATCGCCGCTTCGAGCGCCGTGACGTGCGGCAGTCGCTCATATTCGATGCGCACGAGCCTCGCGGCTGCCTTCGCTGCGCGCATGCTCACCGCGGCCACGGCAGCGATTGGTTGACCGTTGTAGCGCACGAGCGGATAGCGCTCGTTCGCTTCCACGCTGGGATCGCGCAGCTGAGCGATCGACAGCACTCGATCGGCAATGTGCACAGCCTTGACGCCGGGATAGGCTTCGGCCGCGGACGTGTCGATCGATTTGATCCGAGCGTGCGGCACGGTGCTGCTGACGATGCGTGCGTACAGCATGCCGGGGAGGCGCACGTCGAACGTGTAACGCGCCTGGCCGGTCACTTTCGGCACGGCATCGACACGATTGACGCGCTTGCCAATGACGCGCAGCTCGGAGTTCGGTGGTAACTCTGGTGGCTCGTCGATTGGAATGTCGCGCGCAATGGGTTGCAGCGTGTCGCCGACGATGCCTGTCAGAACAGTGCGGCTGTGGCGTTCGCCCGGAGCGCTCATGTGTCGCCTCCGTCTTTGCGCTGGCGTAGCGTCGCTGCCGCCGCCAGCGTTGCCTTGAAGATGTTCGGATACGCGCCGCAGCGGCACAGATGCCCGCTGACTGCGCCGCGCACGTCATCGAGCGTGCAGTCGGGATTGCGTTCCACGAGATGCGCGCAACTCATCACCATGCCCGGCGTGCAGAACCCGCACTGCATGGCATCGTGCTCGACGAACGCCTGCTGCACTGGATGAAGGTGCTCGCCGTTCGCAAGTCCTTCGATCGTCGTGACCTGCTTGTCACGTGCATCGAAGGCGAATGTCATGCAGCTGGCGACGACTTCGCCGTCGAGCCAGACGGTGCACGCCGAGCACGCACCGCGGTCGCAGCCGATCTTCGTGCCCGTGAGGCCGAGCTCGTCGCGCAGAACTTCAACGAGTGTGGTCGCCGCGTCGACGTGCACAGTGCAGCGCCGGCCGTTGACCGTGAGCGACAATTCCGTCATGGGCGAGGTCTCGTGACAGCGGGGTGTCCCGATGATACGCCGCTTTTGTGAAAGCAGAGTCAGGCTTCAGCCTGACTCTTCAGGCCTGCGCGCGGGTGGCGGGCGTGGCAGCCGCACGGGCGAGCGGCTGTGGGCGGCCGAGGTGATAACCCTGCACGAAATCCACGCCCATGCGCTTCGCGGCTTCGAATGCGCCGGCGTCTTCGACCTGCTCGGCGATCACCTGGAAGTTCAGCGTGCGCGCGAGCTTGATCATCGCCGCGACCATCGCCTGGTTGACGGAGTCGACGGCGAGGTTGCGGATGAACGTGCCGTCGATCTTCAGGTAGTCGAGCGCCAGATTCTTCAGGTTGCCGAACGAGGACAGGCCGCGGCCGAAGTCGTCGAGCGCGAACTGGCAGCCCATGCCGTGCAGCACGCCGATGAAGCGCTGCGCGTGCTCGATGTTCGTGATCACGGAATTCTCGGTGACCTCGAAGCACAGCTGCGTCGGCAGCACGCCGGTGCGATCGAGCACGTCGACCACGTACTCCAGGAACGTCGGATCGCCGAGCGTCTGGCCCGACAGATTGATCGCGAGGCTGCGGTTCGGCGGCAGGCGGATGCCGCCGCGGCCGAGCGCGGTCAGCGTCGTCTGCACGACCCACCGATCGACATCCGACATCAATCGATAGCGCTCCGCGGCGCGTAGGAATTCCGCGGGCGAGATGCCGCCGGGCACGCTGTCGTCCTGCAGTCGCAGCAGAATTTCCAGCGCCGGCCCCGCGTTCGCATCCAGCGTCGTGGCGACGATCGTCTGTGTCATCAACTCGAAGCGGTTCTCTTTGAGCGCCGATTGCAGTCGCTGCAGCCACTGGATCTCGCCGCGATGCCGCGCCACGGCCTCGTCGCGCGCCGAGTAGACGTGCACGTGGTTGCCCTGGCGCTTCGCGACGTAGCACGCGGAGTCGGCGGCGCTCATCACCTCTTCGGGCGCGCCGCTTTCGCGCGACAGCTCGATCAGGCCGACGCTCACGCCGATGTTGAAGATCTTGTCCTTCCACACGAAGCGGTAATCGTTGACCTTGTTGACGACGTCGTCGGCGATCTGGCGCGCCTTCTCCAGCGGACAGCCGACCAGCAGCAGACCGAACTCGTCGCCGCCGAGGCGCCCGACGGTATCGGAATCGCGCACCGTCTCTTTGATGAGCGCGGCGACTTCGCGCAGCATGCCGTCGCCTGCCATGTGACCGCAGCTGTCGTTGACGACCTTGAAGCGATCGAGGTCGAGATAACACAGCACGTGGCGCGCCTCGTTGGAGTGCGCCAGCTCGAGCGATTCTTCGAGGCGCCGTTCGAACTCGCGGCGATTGACCAGGCCGGTGAGCGCGTCGTGACTCGCCTGGTACGACATCTGGCGCGTGATGCCGCGCAGCTCGCTGACGTCGCGCACGACGATCACCGTGCCGATCAGGTCGCCCTTCTGCGAGCGCAGCGGCGTGACGGTCAGCTCGACCGAGCGTTCCTCGCCGCCGCCGCGCAGGATCATCAGGCCGCGCCGGCCGACGGTCACCTTCGTCTGCGTCGTCAGGCAATGTCGCACGGGATCGCCGAGCGAGCGGCGGTCGCCTTCGTCGAGCAGCGTGATGATGTCGGTGATGCTCTTGCCGATCGCATCGACCGCGCTGACGCCGATCAGCTGCTCGCCGACCTGGTTCACGTAGTCGATGCGACCGCTGACGTCGGTCGTGATGACGCCTTCGCCGAGCGAGTCGAGCGTCTCCCACGCGGTCGGGCGCGCGCGCGAGGGCAGCGGGACAGCCGCCGCGCGCGGACCCATTTCGACGAGATTGAGCAGCAATGCGGGGCCGCCCTGGTAATCGATACGCACCGCCGACAACTCGGCGCGTGCGGTTTGTCCGGACTGCGGGTGCAACTCGACTTCCAGGCGTTCGAGGCCGGGCTCGCCGGCGAGCGAGCGGCGCAGGTGCTCGCGCACCAGATCCGTGTAGTCGGGATGAACGAACTCAGGGAGCGACTTGCCTTCGAGCCGTCGCCCGTCGTTGCTGCCGACCAGGGCTGCGAACCGGTCGTTGGCGAATACGACGTGCTCGCGATGGACCGCCACCGCTTCGTGCAGGCCGCCGAGCAGCCCGACCAGCGAGCGCTCGCGCTCGTTGATCATCAGGTCGCGCATCGCCATCTGCTCGAGGAGGCGGTTGGCGTTGTCCGCCAGCCGGCCGGCGATGCTGCCCGTGTGCACACGGTCGGCAAAGCGGCCCTCGCGCACGATGGCGGCGAACTGATCGGCGGCGCGCGTCAGTGCGGCGGCACGGCGCTCGCGCCAGACGAGGACGCCGAGCAGCACCACAACCGCAAAAGCCAAAGCACTAGCCAAAGTCCCTAAAAGGGCGCCCACATTGAACCGCCGGTCTTGTCCTGCTTCCCCTGCGTTTGCGCGGCCTGTTTTGGGTTGTCGCCCCGCACCGCGACAACTTGAGCCGCAATAGCGAACTCACGCGCAACATCTGGATTCTCGTTCGGGGAGCATAACGAACGCTCCTGCTGGATAACGCGCGGATTGACCATATTGTACGCGGCCATTTACACGAATCGGCGGCCTGGAGGGCCACAATTCGCGTTGGTCATAAACTTGTATGACGTAATCAAAGTTCGTACCCTTTGCGGCCCTCGTTTTGCATTCCGACTTGGCCGATGAATCTCGAAGCCGCGCGCGAACAAATGGTGGAGCAGCAGGTCCGGACCTGGGACGTGCTCGACGAACGAGTCCTGCAGACGATGCTCCAGGTGCAGCGGGAGGAGTTCGCGCCGCTGCGTTACCGCGACGTCGCGTTCGCCGACTCCGCGATCCCCCTGGCGCATGGCCAGACGATGCTGCCGGCGAAGGTTCACGGGCGCATCCTGCAGGCGCTAGCCGTGGGCGATGGCGATGTCGCCCTGGAAGTCGGCGCTGGCAGCGGCTATCTCTCCGCGTGTCTCGGCAAGCTCGCCTCACGCGTCCGCTCGCTGGAGATCTTTCCCGAGCTGGCCGAGCAGGCGCGCGCCAATCTGCTCGCGGCCCGGATCAACAACGTGTCGGTGGAAGCGGCCGATGCCATGCAGCTGAACGAGCAATCCGCCTACGACGTCATAGCCGTGACCGGCTCGCTGCCGACTTACGACGAGCGCTTCCAGCAGGCGTTGCGTATCGGCGGGCGGCTGTTCGTCGTGGTCGGTCAGCCGCCGATCATGGAAGCATGGCGCGTGGTGCGCGTCGGCGAGCGCGAGTGGCAGCGCCAGGCGCTGTTCGAGACGGTGATCGAGCCGCTCGTCAACGCGCCGCGGCCATCGGCATTCGTGTTCTGATCCTGTAACCTTCCGCCCCCAGCCGGGTCTTTCACTTCATTCGTCATGGCCGTTGCCGAAATCACTCCGACCGAATTCGTCGAACGCCGCTCGCGCGGCGAGTCGCTGACGTTGCTTGACGTTCGTGAGGAGTGGGAGCTGGGCGTGGCCAGCGTGCCGGACGTCGTCCACATTCCGATGGGCGAGGTTGCCGATCGGCTCGGCGAGCTCGATCGCACTCGCGAAGTGGTCGTGCTGTGCCGCTCGGGTCGCCGCAGCTTGCAGGTCGCGAACTTCCTGCAACAAAACGGTTTCCAGGCGGTCAATCTTGCCGGCGGCATCCTGGCCTGGTCCCGCGAGCTGGATGCAACCATCCCGACGTACTGACGCGTCCAACTGCGGACGGTCGGTGTCCGAGGTGTCCGAACGCGCGGGTCGCCGGCTGCAGCTTGCTGTTGGCCGGTCGCTCCTAAAATTAAATCGCGGTCGTGTCATCATTGCGCGACTTTGTCTTGCAACCGGCGCCCGCGAGGCGCCGACGGGAACAAACAAAATGACGTTACGTGCGCGGATCCTTGCGGCTTGCGGTCTCTCGCTGTTCGCTGGCGTCCTTCAGGCCGCCGACCTTTTGAGCGTCTACGAGCGGGCGCTGCAGAACGATCCGCAGATCCGCGAAGCCGACGCGAACCGGCTGGCCAGTCGCGAGTCGAAGCCGCAGGCGTTGGCCGCGCTGCTGCCGCAGCTGAACGCGACCGGCTCGTACAGCGACGTGAGCCAGGATTTCTCGCGGACGACGCTCACGCCGGAGAATCCTGCCGATCCGAACAGCGATCTCGCCGCGCGCGACATCAGCACCGACAGTGATTACAAGGCGCGCCGGTACGACGTGACGCTGACTCAGCCGCTGTTCCACTGGGATCAGTGGGCAGCTCTGCGCCGCGCCGACGCGCAAGTTGCTCAGGCGGAAGCCGATTACCAGGCTGCGCAACAGGACCTGATCCTGCGCACGTCTCAGCGCTACTTCGATGTGCTCGCGGCCCAGGACACCGTCGATGCCGCGCAGGCGACACTCGAAGCGTTCTCGCGCCAGCTCGAGCAGGCGGACAAGCGCTTCGAGGTCGGTCTGATCGCGATCACCGACGTTCAGGAAGCGCGCGCCGCGCACGATCAAGCCGCCGCGGCTGTCATTGCAGCGAAGCGCGCTCTGGCTACTGCACAAGAGCTCCTGCGTGAGCTGACAGGTGAATCGTTCGACAGCCTCGCCGGTCCGATCGACGATCTGCCACTCGAATCGCCGAGTCCCGCGGACGAAGAGCAGTGGGTCACTTCCGCGCTCGATCAGAACCTACGTGTGGTTTCCGCGCGGCTCGCCACCGACATTGCGAAGCAGGACGTGACAGTGGCGCGTTCCGGTCATCTGCCGAGCTTCGATATCGTTGCGAGCCGCGACGACCAGGACTTCGACGGCGATCAGGTCAGCCGCAACGTCAACGGCGCGCCGATCGGCAGTCCGGCAGATCAGACGCAAACGACCGACTCGATCGGCATCCAGGTCACAGTGCCGATCTACTCCGGCGGCGCGACCTCATCGCGCGTGCGCCAGCGCGTGTATCTGCATCGTGCGGCGCGCGAGCGGCTCGAACGCACCAATCGTGAGACTGAGCGTGCCGCGCGCGATGCGTATCTCGGAGTGCTGAGCGAGATGTCGCGCGTGAAAGCGTCCAAGCAGGCGCTGGAATCCAGCCGCACGGCGCTGCAAGCGACCGAAGCTGGATTCGAAGTCGGCACTCGCACCACAGTCGACGTGCTGCAGTCTCGTCGCCAGCTGTTCGACGCGCAGACCACGTACTCACGTAGCCGCTATGACTACATCTTGAACGTCCTGCAGTTGCAGATCGCTACGGGGACGCTCGATCGGGCGGATCTGGAGAAGATCAACGCGTTTCTGAAAGAGCGGGCGATTACTCGCTGAAGATTCAGGAGTCAGGCTGAAGCCTGACCCACAAGAGAGCCCGACCTACACTGCAACGAGTAGGTCGGGCTTCGATCTTTAGAGCAATGGCACCAGCAGCAGGGCCACGATGTTGATGATCTTGATCAGCGGGTTGATCGCCGGGCCCGCGGTGTCCTTGTAGGGATCGCCGACCGTGTCGCCCGTGACCGCGGCTTTGTGCGTCTCCGAGCCCTTGCCGCCGAAGTTGCCTTCCTCGATGTACTTCTTCGCGTTGTCCCACGCGCCGCCGCCGGTGCACATCGAGATCGCGACGAACAGGCCGGTGACGATCGTGCCGATCAGCAGGCCGCCGAGCGCGCGCACGCCGGCGCCTTCGCCCATCAGGAAGTTCATGCCGAAGGCGACGATCACCGGCACCAGGATCGGCAGGAGCGAGGGCACGATCATTTCCTTGATCGCCGCGCGCGTCAGCATGTCGACCGCCTTCGAGTAGTCGGGCTTGCCCGTGCCTTCCATGATGCCCTTGATCTCGCGGAACTGACGGCGCACTTCGACGACGACCGAGCCGGCCGCGCGGCCGACTGCTTCCATCGCCATCGCGCCGAACAGGTACGGTACGAGACCGCCGATGAACAGGCCGATGATGACAGCGGGGTCGGACAGGCTGAACGCCTGCAACTTGCCCAGCGCATCGAGGTTGTGCGTGTAGTCGGCGAACAGCACGAGCGCCGCAAGGCCGGCCGAGCCGATCGCGTAACCCTTGGTCACAGCCTTGGTCGTATTACCGACTGCATCGAGCGCGTCGGTGATCTTGCGCACTTCCTTCGGCAGACCCGACATCTCGGCGATGCCGCCGCCGTTGTCGGTGATCGGGCCGTAGGCGTCGAGCGCGACGATCATGCCGGCCATCGATAGCATCGCTGTCGCGGCGATCGCGATCCCATACAGGTTGCCGAGCGTGTAGGAACCCCAGATCGCAGCACACACCGCGAGCACCGGCCAGGCGGTCGAGCGCATCGACACGGCAAGGCCTGCGATCACGTTGGTGCCGTGGCCGGTCTGCGAAGCAGCGGCGACACCGCGCACCGGCTTGTACTCGGTCGCGGTGTAGTACTCGGTGATCCAGATCAGCGCGGCGGTGAGGCCGAGACCGATGACGGCGCACCAGAACAGATTCATCGAACCTTCGCCGATCACGCGCGGCGTGACGAAGAAGAACGCGATGAGCGCGATCACGCCGGAGACGGCGGTGCCGCGGTAGAGCGCGTTCATGATCTTGCCGCCCTCGCTCGCCTTCACGAAGAAAGTGCCGACGATCGAGGCGACGATCGACACTGCGCCGAGCACGAGCGGGAACAACACGTAACGCATGTCGAGCCCGCCGTCGGCAGCCGTGAACATCAGGCCGCCGAGCACCATCGTTGCGACGATCGTGACCGCGTAGGTTTCGAACAGGTCCGCCGCCATGCCGGCGCAGTCACCGACGTTGTCGCCAACGTTGTCGGCGATGACCGCGGGGTTACGCGGGTCGTCCTCGGGAATTCCGGCTTCGACCTTGCCGACGAGGTCGGCGCCGACGTCGGCGCCCTTGGTGAAGATGCCGCCGCCGAGTCGCGCGAAGATCGAGATCAGCGAGCCGCCGAAGGCGAGGCCGATCAGAGCGTGCAACGCGTCTTTGTCCGCGCCGAGCAGCCCGAAGTAGCCCGCGACGCCGATGAGGCCGAGACCGACGACGAGCATGCCGGTGATGGCACCGCCGCGGAACGCAACTGCGAGCGCCGGATTCAAGCCGACGCTGGCTGCCTGCGCCGTGCGCACGTTGGCGCGCACCGAGACGTTCATGCCGATGAAGCCGGCCAGGCCCGAGAGCACGGCGCCGACTGCGAAGCCGCCAGCGGTCTGCCAGTCGAGCGCGAAGCCGAGCACGACGAGCAGCACGACACCGACGATGCCGATCGTCGTGTACTGGCGATTGAGGTAGGCGCGCGCGCCGGCCTGAATGGCGGCGGCAATTTCCTGCATGCGCGCAGTGCCGGCGGACTGCTTGTTGATCCAGGCGACCGAGAACAAGCCGTACACCACGGCGAGCACGCCGGCGCCGATCGCGAGCCAAAGCGCGACATCAGTGGACATCAAATTTCCTCCCTCTTAAGGGGCTGCGTTGTGTTGGGATGCCTGAAAAAAGGCGCGGAACTATACCACAAAGGGTTCGGCGAGCTTCTTGCGCACCGGGGCGTTCTTCAGCGTCACGTACTGCGGCAGACCGTCCTTGTACGGCGGGTAGTCCTCGCCCTTGATGAGGGGCAGCAGGTAGCGGCGCGCCTTGGTGGTGATGTGCATGCCGTCTTCGCTGATGTAGTCACGCGGCAGCATCTTTTCCTGGTTCGCTACCTGGGCCAGCGGCGCGACGCCGATCTTCCACTTGTACGGTTTGTCTGCAGTGCGAACGATCGTCGGCATCACGGAGTTCTGGCCTTTGAGCGCGAGCTCGACCGCGGCCTTACCGACGGCATATGCCTGCTCGACGTCCACCTTCGAAGCGATGTGGCGGGCGGCGCGCTGCAGATAATCGGCAACCGCCCAGTGGTATTTGTAGTTGAGCTTCGACTTCACCAGCTGCGCGATCACCGGGGCGACGCCGCCGAGCTGTGCATGCCCGAATGCATCGCGCAGGCCCGCGTCCGAAAGAAATTTGCCTTCGGCGTTCTTCACGCCTTCGGAAACCACGACCGCGCAATAGCCGTACTTTTCGACGCACTCCTTGACGCGCGCGCAGAACTTCTCTTCGTCGAACTTGATTTCCGGAAACAGGATGATGTGCGGCGCATCGCCGGTTTTTTCTGCAGCGAGACCGCCGGCCGCGGCGATCCAGCCGGCGTGCCGGCCCATCACTTCCATGATGAACACCTTGGTCGAGGTCTTGGCCATCGAGGCCACGTCGAAGCCCGCTTCGCGAATCGACACTGCGACATATTTTGCGACCGAGCCGAAACCCGGGCAGCAGTCGGTGATCGGCAGATCGTTGTCGACCGTCTTCGGCACGTGCACCGCCTGGATCGCGACGCCGCGCTGGTCGGCGAGCTGCGCGACCTTCAGGCAGGTGTCGGCGGAATCGCCGCCGCCGTTGTAGAAGAAATAGCCGATGTCGTGCGCCTTGAAGACCTCGATCAGCCGCTCGTACTGCGCCGGGTTGTCCTCGAATTTTTTCAGCTTGTAGCGCGCCGAGCCGAACGCGCCGGACGGCGTGTGGCGCAGGGCGCGGATCGCCGCCGCGGATTCCTTGCTGGTGTCGATCAGGTCCTCGGTCAGTGCGCCGACGATGCCGTGCCGGCCTGCATACACCTTGGCGATGCGATTCTTGTGCTTGCGGCAAGTCTCGATGACGCCGCAGGCAGAGGCATTGATCACGGCGGTGACGCCGCCGGACTGGGCATAGAAGGCGTTGCGGGGCTTGGCGGAGGGCATGGCTGGGACCTTGTTCTTGGCCAGATTCGGGGCGCGGAAGGATATCAAGGAAGGGCTTGCCCAGTACCCAGCGGTCCCTCTTTTCTGTAGGGTAGCGCCTCCTTTGGGGAGGGCCGGATCGACTATGCGGATCGTGTTGCTGGGGGCGCCCGGATCGGGCAAGGGAACGCAGGCGCAACGCCTGCAGGCCAAGTACGGCGTGCCGCAAGTCTCGTCCGGCGATCTGCTGCGCGATGCTGTCGCACGCGGGACCGAGCTCGGCCGCAAGGCGAAGTCGGTCATGGACTCCGGACAGCTGGTCTCGGACGACATCGTGCTCGGCCTGATCCGCGATCGGTTGCGCAAGCCGGATGCCGCAGGCGGCTTCATCCTCGACGGCTTTCCCCGCAACGCTGAACAGGCGAATTCCCTCAACACGCTGCTGCAGGAGCTCGGCCAGCCGATCGATGCAGTGTTGCAGCTCGACGTGCGCCGCGAGACGTTGATGAAGCGGCTCGCAGGACGACGCACGTGTCCGACATGCGGCACCGTGTACAACATTCACTCGCTGCCGCCGGGTGTGAGTACGTGCTCGCGCGACGGTGCGCAGTTGTACCAGCGTCCCGACGACAAGGAAGACGTCGTCGCGAAGCGCCTCGAGGTCTACCAGACGCAGACACAGCCGTTGATCGAGCACTACTCCAAGCTCGGGTTGCTGCGGGTCGTGGCGGGCGAGGGCGCGCTGGAAGAAGTTTTCGAGCGCATGGAAGCAGCGGCGCTGGCGAAGCCAGTGCCGGCGGAGAAGATGAAGGTGACGACGCGCAAGACGCGACCCGTCGCGCGCAAGAAGAAGGCCGCTGCGAAGAAGTCGAAAGTCCGCCGCAAGCCCGCACGCAAGGCAGCCGCGAAGCGACCGGTCCGTCGCAAGACCGCCAAGCGCACAGCAAAGCGCAAGACGACGCGCGCGCGGCGACGCTGATTGTCAGGCTTTAGCCTGACTCTCCAATCTCCAAGCCCGATTCCCGCGCAGCGGCGAGCAGCGGCTCACCGATGATCTCGCGTCGCCAGCCGCTCAGCAGGTGCTCGGTGCGGCGTGCGAAAACCAGTTGCTCGATATCGCGTCGCGTGGCCAGCACCTCGGCGTTGATCTTCGCGTGCTGCGCGGTTTCGCGCGCGATGTTCATCAACTTCGACACCAGCGCCAACTGGTGCGGCTGAGGCCGTGGCGGATTGCTCGCGGCAGCTTCGTTGGCCGCTTCGCCGCGGCCGCGCTCTATCAACGCAATCAGTTCATCGCCGCGTCGGCGCACCACACCGGGCGGCAGATTGCGGATCGATTCGAGATCCCGAATCGTGCCGGGCAGCCGCTCCGCGATTTCGCGCAACGCGTCGTCGGCGAGAATCCAGCCGCGCGGCTTATCGTGCTTGATCGCCATCGCTTCACGCCATTGCGCCAGCAACTTCGCCGTCGCGCGCTGCTGCGGCTGCAGGCGATCAAGTCCCTTGAGCCGGCGCCACGCGGCATCCGGATCGGTCCGGTGCAGGTCGAGATCCTCGAGCTCGCGCGTCTCTTCGTACAACCACTCGAGTCGTCCCGCGGCCGCCAATGCGTCGCGCAGATCGAGGTACAGCGGCACGAGATAGCGCACGTCGTCTTCGGCGTACTGCAGCTGTTCCGGGGTGAGCGGCCGGCGCGTCCAATCGGTGCGCGTGTGGCCCTTCGCGAGCGTATGGCCCAGACGCTCGGCTACCAGCGAGCCATAGCCGATCTGCGCCGGATGACCGAGCAGCGCCGCTGCAATCTGCGTGTCGAAGATCGGTCCCGGCACCGGCTGACCCGGCGTCACGGTCGTGAGCACCTCCAGGTCCTGCCGTGCCGCGTGCAGCACTTTGATTCGCTCGCGCGACGCGAGAAATTGCCACAGCGGCCCGAGGTCGGGAAGTGCCAGCGGATCGAGCACCGCGCACGCGTCCGACGTCGCCGCCTGGATCAGGCACAGCTTCGGGAAGTAGGTGCTTTCGCGCATGAACTCGGTGTCGAGCGCGACGAAATCGCCGGGCGCGAGCCGAGCGAGCGCGTCGGAGAGATCAGCGGAGGTGGTGAGCGGCGGCGTGGCTGACATGTGCGTGCGTGTACAATCCGCCGCAATTATGCACGTTCACATTCTCGGGATCTGCGGCACGTTCATGGGAGGCATCGCCGCGCTGGCGCGCGCGACCGGCCATCGAGTCACCGGCTCGGACCAGAACGTCTATCCGCCGATGTCCGACCAGCTCGCCGCGCTCGGCATCGAGCTGATCGAAGGCTACGACCCGCAACAGTTGCAGCTGCGGCCGGACGTCGTCGTCGTCGGCAACGTGATGAGCCGCGGCAACGCGCTGGTGGAGGCGCTGCTGGAAAGCGGCATTCCCTATACGTCCGGCCCGGAATGGCTCGCGCGGCACGTGCTCGCCGGCCGCTGGACGCTCGCGGTCGCCGGCACGCACGGCAAGACCACGACTTCGAGCATTCTCGCGTGGATCCTCGAGTACGCCGGCCTCGAACCGGGATTTCTGATCGGCGGGGTCCCCGGCAATTTCAACGTCACGGCGCGGCTCGGCGGCGGCCGGTACTTCGTCGTCGAAGCGGACGAGTACGACACGGCGTTCTTCGACAAGCGCGCCAAGTTCGTTCACTACCGGCCGCGCACGGCAGTGCTGAACAATCTCGAGCACGACCACGCCGATATCTATCCTGACGTCGCTTCGATCCAGTGGCAGTTCCACCAGCTGTTGCGCATGGTGCCGCGCAACGGCCAGGTCGTCGCCAACGCGGGCGATGCGAACGTGATGCGCGTGATCGACATGGGCTGCTGGACGCCAGTCGAGCGTTTTGCCGGCACCGTCAGCGGCGACACGAATTGGTATGCCGCTGCGCCGCCTGGCGGCGACTACACGTCGTTCGCGATCATGCAAGGCAATCGGCGCATCGTCGAAGCGCAGTGGCAGATGCTCGGACGGCACAATGCGGAGAACGCGCTGGCCGCAGTGCTCGCCGCGCGTCACGCGGGCGTCGCCCTGGAGACTTCGATTGCCGCGCTCAAGGAGTTCGGCGGGGTGCGCCGCAGGCTCGAAGTGCGCGGTGTGGTCGGCGGCGTCACCGTCTACGACGACTTTGCGCATCATCCGACCGCGATCGAGGTGACGATCGACGGGCTGCGCCGGCGCATCGGCAGCTCACGACTGATCGCCGTGCTCGAGCCGCGCTCGAACACGATGAAGCTCGGCACGCATCGCGAAGCGATGGCGAAGGCGCTGGAGCGCGCCGACCGCGTCTGGCTGTACCAGGGCCCGAACGTGACCTGGGACGTCGCCGGCTCGGTTGCGGCGCTGGGCGAGCGCGCAGCGGTCGCAAAAGATCTCGATCAGCTGGTCGCGACGCTGGGCGCGACAGTGAGCGCCGGCGATCACGTGCTCATCATGTCGAACGGCGGTTTCGGCGGCATTCACAAGAAACTCCTGGAGCGGCTCGCCAAGAAGTAAGCTCGACTGCCCCATATCCATGCGTAGCGCGACCCACGCAAGTCTTCCGCTATTCCCGCTGAACACCGTGCTGTTTCCGGGCGGGCCGCTGCGCTTGCGGATTTTCGAGCCGCGTTATCTCGACATGATCAGCCGCTGCATGCGCGAGGATTCCGGTTTCGGGGTCGCGCTCATCGTCGCAGGGCGCGAAGCGGGCGGGGCGGCGCAGACCGTGGCGGTCGGCACTCTGGCGCGCATCGTCGATTTCGAGCAGCTCGAGGACGGGTTGCTCGGCATCACTGCGCGCGGCGAACGGCGCTTTCGCATCGTGCACGTCCATCAGGAGAGCGACGGTCTGAACGTGGCCCAGGTCGAGTGGCTCGACGACGAGGTCCGGGCTGAAGTGCCGCCGCAGTGCGCGGTGCTCGCCGAGTTGCTGCGGCGCGCGCTGGAGCAGATCGGGCCGGCCTATGGCGAAGTCACGCCCGCCTACGAAGATGCAACCTGGGTCGGGATGCGGCTCGCCGAAATCCTGCCGCTCGCCCCGGTCGAGCGACAGGAGCTGCTCGAGCTGTCAGACGGACCGGAACGGCTGCAATGGCTGCAGTCGCGGCTGGACATTCAGGAATCGCGCGACGACGACTCCGATTCCGACAACTGATAAAACGTAAATGCGATGGCGATCGCAGCGAGCCACACGAACGCTGCCCAACCGATCACGCCGTCATACGTGCCGACGATTCCCGCCAGCTTCGCGTTGCCGTTGATCGTCGTCGCGTCGCGCAGAATGAAAATCATGCAAACACCGGCGGCGTGCAGGCCGATGCACGCGGCGATCGCGCCGGTCCGCAGCCGCACCAGCGCGAGCACGATGCCGAGCGCGACCAGAGCCAGAAAAGAATCGATGAAGGTCAGCGGCTGCGCGTAGCGCTCGAACAGCCGGCTCAGCACCTGAAAGCCGTGTACCCATGACACTTCTTCCGGCGGCACGCGCAGCTTGCCGCCAAGGAAATGCAGTGCCGCGTACAACACGCTCGGCGCGACGATAGCGGCGCGGATGCCCGAGGTGCGCGCCACGGCGGTGAACAGGATCCCGCGGAAGAAGGTCTCTTCGATGAACGCGACGACCAGACCGGAGAGCAGACCTTGCCCGACCAGCGGCAGCAGTTCGCCATCAAGCCCCGGCTTGATCTGCCGCACGTCGAGCGCGAGCAGCAATGCGACCAGCGGCAACATCAGGCCGATACCGGCAGCCCAGCCGATGCCGAGCTGACGCAGGAATTCCGCGCGCGGCAGCCGGTAGCCGAGCGCCGCGCGATTCGATAGTCCGAGCCTGCGCGTGAGCAACACGAGGCCGACGACCGCGATCAGCATCGCGAGCCGGTTCATCACGCGATGCACGGGCTCGACCGAAACCGTGCCGACGAGCAGCCAGGCCGGATAGGTGAGGGCCGCTGCGAGGAGCAGCGAGCAGGCGAGCAGAGCGACGAACAGGGCGAAAGTGCGCACGTACGGCGAGTTGGCTGCGAATTTTTCGATGAAAGGCCGGATTTCTCGCGGCGGCGACAGTACCACACCTGCCTAAACTGCGTGGGACCGCGCAATCGTTGCGCATGCTGAAGACGCGCACATAGGGAGATCTGTCATGGAAGAAGCCAGAGCACACGCGATCGTGTCGGCGCTCGCCAACGGGGTCAATCCGCTCACCGGCGAGCTGTTTGCAGCCGATAGTCCTTACCAATCGCCGGACGTGATCCGCGCGCTGTATTGCGCGGTGAGGTCGCTCGAAGCTGCGAGTCGTCGGCGCACTCGCGGGCAGGATGCGGGATCGAACAACGCTGGTAAGCCGTGGACGGAAGAGGAGGATCGTCAGCTGCTGTCTGCCTTCGATGGCGGCCGGCCGCTCGCGCAGCTGGCGCAGGCGCACGGCCGCACCCGCGGCGGCATTCAGGCGCGGCTCATCCGCCATGGCCGGCTCGCGCCCGAGGGCAGTCGGCCGATCGGCGGGCCCGGCAAGTGGCGACATGACGGCGCCTCCCTGCAATCGCGCCTGGACGGTGGGCGGGGCGGACCTTGAGTTCGCAGGCCGATCTGCTCCAATGTCGCAATGCTTTGCAAAATATGCGAATCGGCGACGGAGCATTTCGGCGAGCAGCAGGTTCTGCAGACCTTCACTGCACGTTATCTGCGCTGCACGCGCTGCGGGTTCGTGTTCGTCGAGCAGCCGACCTGGCTGGAGCAAGCCTACGAGCTGCCGATTGCAGCGGCCGATACCGGCATCGTCGTCCGCAACCTGCGGTTCGCGGACCTGGTCGGCACGCTGATCGATCTCGGGCTGCCGCAGGCGCGCCGCTGCATCGACTTCGGCGGCGGCGCCGGCCTGTTCGTCCGGCTCATGCGCGACCGCGGCTACGATTTCTACCGGCAGGACAAATATTGCGACAACATCTTCGCAGTGGGCTTCGACGCGCGGGCGGGCGAGCGCTTCGATCTCGCGACCAGCATCGAGGTCATCGAGCACATCGTCGACCCCATGACCGTCCTGCAGGAGCTCGCGCAGCTTGCTCCGACGGTGCTGATCGGCACCGAGCAGCTGCCGGCAGTGCGCAATCGTCCGGGCGAATGGTGGTACTACGCGCCTGAAGGCGGTCAGCACATCAGCTTTTTCTCGGCGCGCGCGCTGCAGATCGCCGCCGAGCGCCTGGGCATGCAGCTGTCGAGCAACGGGCGGAACGTGCACGTGTTCTCCAGGGAGCGCATCAGCCCAGGGCTGGTCAGGATGGTCGGGAGCCGCCGCGGGCTCGCATTCGCCCGCGCTTGGGCCAAGGTTTCTCGCAGGCGGCGGCGGTCGTTGACGCACAGCGATGCCGCGGCGGCCCGAGCGCCAGGAGCGCCGGCGGATACAGCTGGCTGAACGGCTGTACAATGCGCCGCGCTCGTATGTGCAGCGCCTCTCTTCAACCGCCGCCACTTCCGGATGCTGCCTCCGTGCGGCGCACGGTGCGCGTCAACATCATCGGCAAGTCCAACGGCGTCGGCCTGGCGCGGGATATCGATCTGCTCGCCAGCGCGCTGCAGGCTTCGGGTCATCAGGTAGACGTCACGATCATCGACGCGGTGCAGGCGCGGCGCCGTCGCTCGCCGCTGGCGCAGTTCGCGACGCGCGCGCGGCTGGCGTGGGGCGGGGCGGGTGGCAAGGCACAGACGTCGCGTGCCGATGTCAACCTCATGCTCGAGCACGTCTGGCTGCAGTACCTGTCGACGGCGCCTATCAACGTCGCCGTACCGAATCCCGAGTGGTTCGACCGGCACGATCGGCGATTCCTGGCGGAGGTCGACAACGTCTGGGCGAAGACCACCTACACACGCGAGCTGTTCCGCGCGCTCGGCTGCAACACCACCTACATCGGCTTCGACAGCGACGATCGCTACGAAAGCGGGATCGCGAAGCAGCGCACTTATTTCCATCTGGCCGGCAAGAGCACGATGAAGGGCACGGATCGCCTGGTCCAGGTCTGGCAGCGGCATCCGGAATGGCCGCGCCTGATCCTCGTGCAACACAAGGACGGCGCGCCGGTGCCGCCGGTCGCGCCGAACATCGAGGCGCGCGTCGGCTACATGTCCGACCAGGAATTGCGCCAGCTGCAGAACGAAAGCGTGTTCCACCTCTGCCTGTCGCTGACCGAAGGCTGGGGGCATTACATCGCGGAAGCGATGGGCGTCGGGGCGGTGACGATCACCGTCGATGCCCGTCCGATGAACGAGCTGGTCACTGCGGACCGCGGCGTGCTCGTGCCGTATCGCGCGACTGGCACGCAGCGGCTCGCGACGACGCATCAGTTCGATGAGGCAGGGTTGGAGGCGGCGATCGAGCGCACCCTCGCCATGAGCGATGCGGAGTGCAGTCAGCTCGGGGCACGCGCGCGCGCCTGGTTTGCCGACAACAAGAGCGGTTTCACGGGCCGCCTTGAAGCCGCTTTGCTCGAGCTACCTCACGCGTGACGAGCGCGGGTCGTGTCCAGGTGGGCGGCGAGGCCTTGCTCGGTCCACGTCGTACCGCTGGCGAGCGTCTCGTCCAGCAGCCGATCGAACGGATTCGGCGCGGTCGGCGCACGCGATGCGTGATGCAGATGAAAGGCGATTGCCATGTGACGCACGTAGCGGCGCCGCAGCCCGACGTGCAGGAGGCGGGCGACGAATTCGCGATCTTCCGGTCCCCACGCGGTGAAACGCTCGTCGTAGCCGTTCACCTGAAGCGCGTGACTGCGCCAGAAGGATTGGTTGCAGCCCTGCACGCCGCCGAGCGTGCCCTTGGTCCGGGAGAAAACGCGGCTCAGCAGCGGGCTGCGCATTGCGTAGGCGCGTCGGTGCAATCCCGGCGTGAGCGGGCCCAGGTCGGTCGGGCCGCTGCCTTGCAACAGCTGGGCAGTGGTTGTGGCAGAGAGCTGCGGGCGCGCGCCCTGGATGAAGCAGTCCGGTCGCGCGCAGCGCACGTGGTCCGCGACGAAGTGCGGATGCAGGACCATGTCACCGTCGACGAGCAGGATGTACTCGGCGGGCGTAGCCGCGATCGCGCGGTTGCGGGAGCGAGCGAGGCGAAAGCCCTGATCCTCCTGCCAGACGTGCTCCAGCGGCAGGCCGGCTGCGCGCCACTGGTCGATCATGGCTCGCGTGGCGGGGCCCGAGCCGTCGTCGGCGACGATTATTTCGTCCGGCCGCTGCGTCTGCCTCGCCACGCTCGCGAGCGTGAGGTGCAGGGCCTCGGGCCAGTTGTATGTCGTTACGATCAGGCAGGTGCGCATCTACGCCTGGGGCTCTCCGTTCCGGTGCAACCGGCCGCGAGCATGCCGCGTTATGCGCACTGGCGAAAGCCTGCGTTGCATACCTGGTTTTCTGGTCGGCCGCGGACCTGAAGGGCCGGGAGTGACGGCCGGCGGAACGAATCGTTAAACTGTAGGCCGACCCGCAGGAGTGCAATCTTGTCCGTCCCGTATTTTCTCGACCCGGTCGAGCCGTCGCGGGGTCCGCGATGGCTGAACCGCTGGTTGCCGAGCAAGCGCTTGCGCACGGATCCGCTTCAGGGACTGAGCGTCGAGGGCCGCTACGCGCCCGTCAGCATCGCGAACTGGAAACTGATTCCCGGCATGGCTCGCACGCTGCTGGCCGGCCGCGTGTTCCGCCCGTTGTCATTCACCGCCGATCGCCGTCTCACGATCGTCGTTCCCTATCGCGACCGCGCGCAGCATCTCGCGCAACTCGTGCCGGCGCTCACTGCAACGCTGCGCGAGCAGGGCGTGCGCCGGCGGATCGTGGTCGTCGAGCAGGAGGACGGGCTGCCGTTCAATCGCGGGCGTCTGCTCAACATCGGCATGCAGCTGACTGCCGACGCCACCGACTACTACTGCCTGCACGATGTCGATGCCGTGCCGGTGCTCGCCAACTACGCGTGCCCGTCGCAACCGCTGCGCCTCGTCACGCGACTGCTCAGCGGCGATGGCGCGGTCGATACCCGGCAGCGCAATTGCCATTACTTCTCGGGCGCGGTCTCGATTCGCAAGGACCAGGCGTTCGCGGCCAATGGCTTCTCAAACGAATACTGGGGCTGGGGCAAGGAAGACGACGACTTCTTTTTCCGGCTGCTGCTCGCCGGCTATTTGTGCTACTTCGACGCCGAAGGCACGTTCCGCGACCTGCCGAATCCTGAAGCTCAGGGCGCGCCGTTGCGCTCCTATGTGAAGCAGAACCGCCGGCGCCGCAGCCTGCTGCTGCGCGGCCTGGCGGATCCCGCCGAGGACGGGCTCAGCACCGTGAAGTACCAGGTGCTCGAGCACGTCGAGCACGCCGACTACGAAAAGATCCGCGTGCGTTGGTGAGCGTGTCCCGTCCTGCCACCGCCCGAGCTCTGGTCGCCTGTTTGCTCTTCGCCGCCGCTACTCCGGCGGGCTGGGCGCGCGGCGCGAGCCCCTACCTGCCGCTGAACCTGTCGCCCGAGATCGAGCGGCAGATCGAGCGCGTGCTGATTCTCGCGGACAAGCCGATCACCTCGCGGCCGATTGCCGCTGCAACGGTGCTCGATGCTTTGCCCGCCGCGTGTCGCATCGATGCGGCGCTGTGTACTCGCGTGCGGCGTTATCTCGACGGGTACATGCGCAAGATCGGGCTGACGCACGCCAGCGTTGAGGTTGTCGCGTACGACGGCGCAGTCACGACGCTGCCGAACCGGCACGGCGCGAGCAGCGACAGCGAATGGGTGGCGAGCGCGCAGGGCTACTGGCAACCGAGCGACTACCTCGTCGTCAGTCTCGGCGGCGCGGGCGACGCCGACGATGCCGTCGCGACCGGCTCGATGCTCAGCGCCGGCTTCGATTTCGCGCAGCTCGATGTCGGCTATCGCGACCACTGGTTCTCGCCGTTCACCGACAGCGCGATGATCATCAGCACCGAAGCGCGCACGCTGCCGTCGGTGACGCTCTCGAATTATCGCCCGCTCACGGGCCTGGGCTTCAGCTACGAGGTGTTCCTGGCGGAGATGGAACACTCGGATCGGATCGTCTTCAACAACGACGCGGACCCGGCGATCGACGCGGACGACCGCACCTCGGGCAAACCGCGCCTCGCCGGCCTGCGCTTCTCCATCGAGCCGACGCCAGGCTGGTCGCTGAGCGCCAATCGCCTGATGCAGTTCGGCGGCGGCGAGCGCGGCGGCAGCTCGTTCGGCGATTTCATCGATGCGCTGACCAAGCCGCACCAGAAGGACAACAGCGAAGGCACGGATGAGTTCGGCAACCAGATCGCCGCGTGGACCAGCCGCTTTATTTTTCCGGGGCGCACGCCGTTCGCTGCGTATCTCGAATACGCCGGCGAAGACAGCTCCTACGAAGGCAACTACCGCCTCGGCAATGCGGCGCTGTCGGTCGGCATCACTTTCCCGCGCCTGTGGCGGCGCTTCGATCTCACGTACGAAGCCAGCGAGTGGCAGAACGGCTGGTACGTGCACGATATCTACCTCGACGGCATGACCAACGACGGCCATGTGCTGGGTCACTGGGGCGCCGACCGGCGCGTGTTCGCGGATGCTGTGGGCGCGCAGACTCACATGCTGCGCATCGGTTGGAATCCGCCATTCGGCGGATACCTGCAACTGCAGGCGCGCACCGTTGCCAACGAGAGCTATGGCAGCAATGACTACGAGCGCGGCTACGACGCGGCGCTGAGCTATTCGCGCGGCATGTACGGCTTCACTGTCGGCGCCGAAGTGCTGGGCGGGCGCGATGTGTTCGGCGAGAGCTTCAGCCGCATCGCCGGCTTCGTGCGCTTCGGCGACGACTGGGAGACGCGGGGTGTGGCCGATGGCTGGGCCGAAAACGTCGAGCGGCCGCGCGGGGCGGACTTGTTCGTCGACGCCGGCATCAACTTCTCGGAGTTGGCGATCCGGCTCGATGGCAGCCCCGCGCACACCGAAAGTCTGGGCGCCGCTGCGCACTTCGCGATCGGCGCGCGCCGCGCCGTAACGGAACGCAGCGACCTGGGCGTGCGGGCCGAGTTCGACGACATCGACGGCGATCTGCTGTTCAGCGTGCGCGCACTCGACTATCGCTATCGTTTCCACAATCCGTTGGCTGTGTCCGTTTTCCTCGGCGCGTCGCGCCTCGACCTTGCGACGCCGGCTTACGGCTACTACTACGGCGCCGGCGTGCAGTGGCGCAATCTGTTCCCGGGCATCGATCTGAGTCTCGACTTGCGCTACGGCGACAAGATCGCGCGCGACAAGCTGCTGCCGAGCGATGGGCCCAGCGAGAAGCGGCCGGACAGCTTCTACGATCTGACCGGCGCGACGCTTTCGCTCAGCTATCGCTGGTGACGTAGCGCGCCCACAGTTGCTCGAACAGCGAGCCGTCCGGGAAGCGTCCGTCGCGGTCGAAGCCCGTCTGGCGGCGCGCCATCTCGTTCCACAGGTGCAGCCCATAGCTGCCGTCGATGAGGCCGGAGCGGTCGCGCAGCGTCGTGTCGAACACCGTGTGCCAGTTCTGGTAGTGGATCGGATAGAAGTGCCAGAACGGCTGGGCTTGCGAGGCGCAGCCGAGATGTCTGGCGGCTGCAGTGAGCCCTGCAGGTCCGGTCTCTCCCCATTTGCTCGCGGCGCGACCGCGGCCGAGCAGCCGGCGCACGAGTTTGCGTCGACGCGTCCGCAACGAGTCGTACGGCAGGAAACGATTCGGCTGCTCGCAGCACGCGAGCATCCAGCGCGCGAGCGCATGGTTCTGCGGCAGACCGAGCACGGCATTGTTGATCGTCGACTGGTCCTGCCAACCGAAGATCTCGGGCCCCGCGTGCTCGAACGGCCGCAGGCACACTACGTCCGTATCGACCCACAGCCCGCCGTGCTCGGCAAGCAGGCGATAACGGAACCAGTCGGCGAACACGGCAAGCGAGCCGGACGAGCGATGCACGAACAGCTCCGCGCGCGGCAGCACTGCGGTCGCATCGCGAAGCGTGACGCCGGGAGGAACGCGCTTCGGTTCCTCATACACGTGCAGATGCACGGGGTGACCGTGTGCAACGAACGAGCTCATGCACAGCCGCTCGATCCGCGACAGCGGCGGACCGTGCCAGAACATGTGCACGCTCGACAGTGCGCGCTGCTGCATCGGCGCGCTACAGGCTGCTGAACGCTCGTCGCGCAGCAGCGATCGTCGCGTCGATGTCGGCGGCGGAATGTGCAGCGGAGATGAATCCCGCTTCGAACGCCGACGGCGCCAGGTAGATGCCATCCGCAAGCATCGCGTGGAAAAAGCGCTTGAAGCGCTCCACGTCGCAAGCCATCACGTCCGCGAACGAGCGCACCGGCCGGTCGCTGAAGAACAGACCGAACATGCCGCAGACATGATTGGTCGTGAACGGGACGCCCGCGGCGCGCGCCGCGGCGTTCAAGCCGTCCATCAGGCGTGTGGTCTTTTCTGCGAGACTGGCGTGGAAGCCCGGCGCGCTGACACCTGCCAGCGTCGTTTCACCGGCTGCCATCGCCAGCGGATTACCCGAGAGCGTGCCGGCCTGATACACCGGGCCGAGCGGTGCGATCTGCTCCATGATCTCGCGGCGCCCGCCGAAGGCACCGACCGGCATGCCGCCGCCGACGATCTTGCCCAGCGTGCTGAGGTCCGGCTTGATGCCGTAGAGCGCTTGCGCACCGCCGAGCGCGACGCGAAAGCCGGTCATCACTTCGTCGAAGATCAGCACGCTGCCGTGCCGGTCGCACACTGTGCGCAGCGTTTCGAGAAATCCCGGCGCGGGCAGCACGCAGTTCATGTTGCCGGCAACCGGCTCGACGATGATGCAGGCGATCTGCTCACCGACCGAGGCGAACAGTTCCTGCACCTGCGCGCTGTCGTTGAAAGAGAGAGTCAGCGTCTGCGCGGCGAGCTCTTTGGGTACGCCGGGCGAAGTCGGCACGCCAAAGGTGAGGGCGCCCGAGCCGGCCTTGACCAGCAGCGAATCGGAATGGCCGTGATAGCAGCCTTCGAATTTCACGATCTTGTCGCGGCCGGTGTAGCCGCGCGCCAGCCGGATCGCGCTCATGGTCGCTTCGGTGCCCGAGCTGACCATGCGCACCAGCTCGATCGACGGCATCACTTCGCAGATGCGGCGCGCCAGCCGCGTTTCGATCTGCGTCGGCGCGCCGAATGACAGGCCGAGCGCCGCGCGCTCCTGCACGGCGCGGATCACGGGCTCGTAGGCGTGCCCGAGGATCATCGGGCCCCACGAGCCGACATAGTCGACATAGCGGCGGCCGTCGTCGCCGAACACGTACGCGCCGCTGGCGCGCTCGACGAAAATGGGCTCGCCGCCGACTGCGCGGAAGGCGCGCACCGGGGAATTCACGCCGCCCGGGATGTAGCGGCTGGCATCGCTGAACAGGGACACGTGCGGAAACTCCGTCGCGCAGTTGAAAGCGGGAGAAGCATAGCCGACCGGCGCGCTTGTCCTATAATCCGGGCCCCCAGTCTTCCTGCCCGGCGTTGCGCTCCTTCATGAAAGCTTACATGTGCGTGATCTGCGGTTACGTCTACGAAGAAGAAAAAGGCGATCCCGGATCAGGCATCGCACCGGGCACGCGCTGGGATGACGTGCCGCTGTCCTGGCGTTGCCCGGACTGCGGCGCAGGCAAAGAGGACTTTGAAATGGTGGAAGTATGAGGCTGAGGATGTCGGGCTAAAGCCGGACCTACAGGGCTCGAATTAGAGTTGGTTGACCTTGTAGCCTTTGCGTTCGAGCAGGTCGATGACGCTGTCCGTGCCGACCAGGTGCAGCGCGCCGACCACCACCAGATAGTCGTCGCGACCTTCGAGCAGGCGCTCGATCTGTGGAATCCATTTGCGATTGCGGTCGACCGTCAACGGCCGGTACAGGTCCGGGTATTCATCGAAGCCTTCCTGCAGCAGTTTCGCCATCTGCGTCGCGTCGCCGCGGCGCCAGGCGGCGACCAGCTTGTCGACTTCGCTCGCCATGCGCTCCGCGTCCTCGACGCTGTACAGCAGGAACTCGCGCTGCTGCTTCTCCGGCAAGCGCGCCATGATCTCGAGCTGCTCGCGCGCGGTCTCCAGGCCTTCTATCGGTTTGCCGTCGCCCGCCGCGCGGGCAGTCAGCCGCCGCTCCACGCCCGACTCCGGATCGAGGCCCATCTTCATCAGTTGCAGCTGCACCAGTGTGATCGCCGCGAACCACGGCCGAAAGTGATCGAGCATGGCCGGCTCGATGCCCATCGCCCGCGCCTTGGTCGTGAACTGCTCGTAGGTTTGCGCTCCGAGCTGCTGCTGCAGCGTCTGGTCCGCCGGCAGCATGGCGAGATCGGTTACGGCCTGGCGCATCTCCGCCGGATCGAGATCGTCCATGTCGATCTCCATCACCAGCTTCTCGGCATCCGCATAGGCGGAGTCGATCGCCGCGGGCAGCGTCTCGCTTTCCTTCAGCAGGTGCACGGAGCCGAGCAGATAGACCTTGTTGGTCTTGCCTTGCAGCGACCAGAGGATGTGGTGCTGCTCGTCGGCGTGGACGCCGGCCGACCACATCAGCAGCGCGGCGCAGACGCTGCCCCAGCGCGCGAAAAAGTGCTTCATGGGATCTCGAAAGTGTCGCGGGCTACGCGACGACGCTTTGCGCGTAGCTTTCCAGCCAGCAGACTTCCGTCTGAATTGCGCCGTCCGGCATCAGCTCCAGCATACGATACCCGGGCGGACGATTGTCGATGGCGAAGTCGGCGCTGCCGGGCAGGAACTGAGCGCAGGTTGCGGGCGTGGCCATGAAGCGCACGCCGTGCACGAAGCTGTCGAGCGACTGATGCACGTGTCCCCACAGGACGCCGCGCACGTTGGAGTGCTCGCGGATCACAGCAGTGAACTCTTCCGAGTCGCTCAGACCCACCTGATCGAGCCAGTCGCTGCGCATCGCGATCGGCTGATGGTGCAGACAAAGGAGCACGTGCTGGTTGCGGTGCGCGCGCAGCGTGGTGCGCAACTGCGCCAGCTGTTCGCTGCCGATCTCGCCGCCGGCGCTGTTGGCGAGCCATGAGTCGAGCATGACGACCAGCCAGCGGCCGAACTGGCGATGACGGGAGACTTCGAACGGCGCGCTGCCGAGCGCAACCTGCATGTGGTCGGGCAGGTCGTGATTGCCGGGCAGGCACAGCACCGGTACCGGCGATGCACCGAAGATGTGCTTGATCCAGCGGTAACCGTCCGGATCGTCCTGCACCAGGTCGCCGGTCAGCAGGATGCCGTCCGGACGGCTGCAGCGGCGCTGCGCGTCGGCAATCGCGGCCTGCAATGCCGGCAATGTCGCCACGCCGCGCAAGCGGCCGGCGGCATCACCAAACAGGTGCATGTCGGTGTACTGAATGAGGCGGACTGACTGCATCGCTTGAACGGGTTCCTAAGCGAAACCTGACTACATAATCGCCGGCAATCTAGCAACGCCCGGGGGGTCAAAAAGGTGACCAGCGTCTTAAGGACGGCCGACCCCGTGTTCCACTGTCGGATTATTTGCGGTGTGTCTCACCTTGAGCTGCATTGCCCCACCGGGGGCCTTGGTCCAAAATGCGCGGCCTTCCGACCCGCTCCCTGAACGACCTGAGGGGATGACCACCCGATGCAGACATCGCGCCGCCGGCAGCTTGCCAATGCGATCCGAGCCCTCGCGATGGACGCCGTCCAGAAAGCCAACTCCGGCCATCCCGGCATGCCGATGGGCATGGCCGACATCGCGCAAGTCTTGTGGGCCGACCACCTGCGCCACAATCCCGGCAATCCGCAATGGCCGGAGCGCGACCGCTTCGTGATTTCCAATGGCCACGGCTCGATGCTGCTGTATGCGCTGCTGCATCTGACCGGCTACCCATTGACCATCGAGGACATCAAAGCGTTCCGGCAGCTCGGCTCGCACACTGCGGGGCACCCGGAGCACGAGCCGCATCTGGGCATCGAGACCACGACCGGGCCGCTGGGCCAGGGCATCGCGAACGCCGTCGGCATGGCGATCGCGGAGAAATGGCTGGCCGCAACGTTCAACCGTCCGGGCTTCGACGTCGTCGATCATCGGACGTGGGTGTTCCTGGGCGACGGTTGCCTCATGGAAGGAATTTCACACGAGGCCTGCTCGCTGGCCGGCACCCTCAAGCTCGGCAAGCTGGTGGCGTTCTACGACGACAACGGCATCTCGATCGACGGCGAGGTGCAGGGCTGGTTCACCGACGACACGCCGCAGCGTTTCGAGGCGTACGGCTGGCACGTGGTCCGTTCGATCGATGGTCACAATCCCGCCGCCGTGCAGGCTGCGATCACCGAGGCCTTGGCGCAGAAGGAGCGTCCGACGCTGATCTGTTGCAGGACGATCATCGGCTTCGGTGCGCCGAACAAGCAGGGCACCGAGGCGACGCACGGCGCGGCGCTCGGCGCCGAAGAAGTCGCGGCTGCGCGTCGCGAGCTGAACTGGCCGTACGAGCCGTTCGTGATTCCGGACGACATTGCCAAGGACTGGGACGCGCGCCAGCGTGGTGCTGCGCTGGAAGGAAAGTGGCGCGAGCAGTTCAACGCGTATCGCGCGAAGTTTCCCGAGCTGGCCGCGGAGTACGAGCGGCGCATGAAGGGCGAGTTGCCGGCCGCGTGGCGCGACATCGTCGACGGGTTCGTAGCACAGACCGTGCAAGCGAACGCCAGCGTTGCGACCCGCCAGGCCTCGCAGCAGACGTTGAATGCTTTCGGGCCGAAGGTGCCGGAGCTGCTCGGCGGCTCGGCCGACCTCACCGGCTCCAACAACACCAATCGCAAGGATTCGAAGACGTTCACGGGCGACGATCCGTCCGGCAATTACTTGCACTACGGCGTGCGCGAGTTCGGCATGAGCGCTGCCATGAACGGCATGGCGCTGCATGGCGGAGTGATCCCGTACGGCGGCACGTTCCTGGTGTTCACCGACTACGCGCGCAACGCGCTGCGCATGTCGGCGCTGATGAAGCAGCGCGTGATCTACGTGATGACGCACGACTCCATCGGTCTCGGCGAGGACGGCCCGACTCACCAGCCGGTCGAGCATGTGCCGAGCCTGCGCATCATTCCGAACATGACCCTGTGGCGGCCGTGCGATGTCACGGAGACGGCGCAGGCGTGGGCGGACGCGATCGAGCGTAGTGGAGGGCCCACGGTGCTGGCGTTGACGCGTCAGACGTTGCCGGGGCAGCAGCGCACCGCCGAGCAGGTTGCTGCGATTCGCCGCGGCGGCTACATCCTGAAAGACTCCGAGGGCACGCCGGACCTGATTCTGATCGCCACCGGCTCGGAAGTCGGCCTGGCAGTCGAGGCCGCGCGCCTGCTGCAACAAAAGGGTCGCCGCGTACGTGTAGTTTCGATGCCGTGCACGAGCCTGTTCGACGCACAGGACGAAAGCTATCGCGAACGAGTGCTGCCGAAGCAGGTCGAACGCCGGGTTGCAATCGAAGCGGCGGCACCCGATACCTGGTACCGCTACGTCGGGACGCGCGGTGCCATCGTCGCGATGCATTCGTTCGGCGCCTCCGGCGTCGCCAAGGATTTGTTCAAACATTTCGGGTTCACCCCCGAGAACGTCGTCGCGGTCGCCGAGCGGCTGTGAGTACCTGAGGTAAAGCGAGTATGCCCATCAAAGTCGGAATCAACGGTTACGGCCGCATCGGCCGCAACGTCCTGCGCGCGCTGTACGAGGCCAATCGTCAAAAGGAGATCCAGATCGTCGCGCTCAACGATCTCGGCGATGCGCAGACCAATGCGCACCTGACGCGCTACGACACCGTGCACGGCAAGTTCCAGGGCGAAGTGCAGGTCGAAGGCGATTCCATGATCGTCAACGGCGACCGCATCAAGGTGCTGGCCGAGCGAGATCCGGCGAAGCTGCCGTGGGGCCAGCTGGGCGTCGACTACGTGTTCGAGAGCACCGGCTTGTTCACCAGCAAGGCCAAGGCCGGGTTGCACATCAACGGCGGCGCAAAGCGCGTCGTGATCTCCGCGCCGGGCGAGAAGGACGTCGATGCGACGATCGTCTACGGCGTCAATCACAACACGCTGAAGGCGAGCCACACGGTGATCTCGAATGCGTCGTGCACCACCAACTGCCTGGCGCCCCTCGCCAAGGTGCTGCACGAGAAGATCGGCATCGCCTCCGGCATCATGACGACCATCCACTCCTACACCAACGACCAGGTGCTCACCGACGTGTTCCACAAGGACCTGCGCCGGGCACGCTCGGCGACGCAGTCCATGATCCCGACCAAGACCGGCGCGGCCGCCGCAGTCGGCCTGGTGCTGCCGGAGCTCAACGGCAAGCTCGACGGCTTCTCGGTGCGCGTGCCGACGATCAACGTGTCGCTGGTCGACCTGACTTTCCAGGCCAAGCGCGCGACCACGATCGACGAAATCAATGCCGCGATGAAGGCGGCGGCGAGCGGCCCGCTCAAAGGCATCCTCGCGTACACCGACGGACCTCTGGTGTCGGTCGACTTCAACCACGATCCGCATTCCTCGGTGTACGACGCGACCATGACCAAGGTCATCGACACGACCGTCAAGGTCTGCGCGTGGTACGACAACGAATGGGGCTTCTCGAACCGCATGCTCGACACCACCCTGGCGTGGTCGAAGGTTTGAGCGAAATGCCCATTCTGCGGATGACCGACCTCGACCTGCGCGGCAAGCGTGTGCTGATCCGCGAGGATCTGAACGTGCCGGTGCAGGACGGCGTCGTGACCAGCGATGCGCGCATTCGCGCGTCGCTGCCGACGATTCAGCACGCGCGCAATGCCGGCGCGCGCGTGCTGCTGATGTCGCACCTCGGCCGCCCCGAGGAAGGCGTGTACGACGAAGAGTTCTCGCTGGCGCCGGTCGCGAAGCGCCTGGAGGAGTTGCTCGGCGTCAAAGTGCGTCTCGAGAAGGACTGGCTCGGCGGCGTCGAAGTTGCCGCCGGCGAAGTCGTGCTGCTGGAGAACGTGCGCTTCAACAAGGGCGAGAAGAAGGACAAGGAAGATCTCGCCAAGCGCATGGCCGAGCTGTGCGACATCTACGTGATGGACGCATTCGGCACCGCGCACCGCGCTGAAGCGAGCACGCACGGCGTCGCGCGCTTCGCGAAAGTCGCCTGCGCCGGCCCGCTGCTGATGAACGAGCTGATTGCGCTGGAAACGGCGCTGGAGAACCCGAAGCGACCGCTGATTGCGATCGTCGCCGGCTCGAAGGTCTCGACCAAGCTGACGGTGCTGGAGAGCCTGCTCGGCAAGGTCGACAAGCTGATCGTCGGCGGCGGCATTGCCAACACGTTCCTGCTCGCAGAGGGCTACGGCGTCGGCAAGTCGCTGGTCGAAGCGGAGATGATCGACATCGCGCGCGACCTGCTCAAGAAAGCCCCGGAGCTCAAGGTCGAGATTCCGCTGCCCACCGACGTAGTCGTCGCGAAGGAGTTTGCGGCGAGTGCCGAGGCCGACGTCAAATCGGTCGGCAACGTGGCTGCCGAAGAAATGATTCTCGACATCGGCCCCGACACCGCCGAGCGCTTCGCGCGCATGCTGCACGATGCCGGCACGATCGTCTGGAACGGCCCGGTCGGTGTGTTCGAGTTCGATCAGTTCGGCGAAGGCACGCGCATCCTGGCGCAGGCGATCGCGCGCAGCCCGGCGTTCTCGATCGCGGGCGGCGGCGACACGCTGGCAGCCATCGAAAAGTACCGCGTCGAGGACGACATCTCGTACATCTCGACGGGTGGCGGCGCTTTCCTGGAATTCCTCGAAGGCAAGAAACTGCCGGCCGTGGCAGTGCTGGAAGAGCGGGCACAGAGCTGACGATGCGACGAACGAAGATTCTCACGACGCTCGGCCCGGCCACCGACAATCCCAAGGTGCTGGCGGACATGATTCGCGCCGGCGCGGACGTCGTCCGCGTCAACTTCTCGCACGGCGAGCCGCAGGCGCACGCCAAGCGGGTCGAGATGGTGCGCTCGGTCGGCGAGCAGGTCGGCAAATGGGTCGCGGTGCTCGGCGATCTGCAGGGCCCGAAGATCCGCATCGAGCGCTTCGTGGACGGCAAGGTCGTGCTGAACGAAGGCGATGCGTTTGCGCTGGATTGTTCGCTGGACGCGCGCTCGGGCACGCAGTCCGCAGTCGGTGTGGCGTACAAGAATCTGCCGAACGACGTGCGTGCCGGCGACACGCTGCTGCTCAATGACGGGCAGCTCGTGTTGGACATCACGGGTGTAAACGGCCCGCGCATCGACACGCGCGTCGTGATCGGCGGCGAGTTGTCGGATAACAAAGGGATCAACAAGCAGGGCGGCGGCTTGTCGGCCGGTGCCCTGACCGACAAGGATCGCACCGACATCAAGCTCGCGGCGCAGCTTGGCGTCGACTATCTCGCGGTCTCGTTCGCGCGCGACGGCTCAGACATGGACGAGGCGCGCGAGCTGCTGCGCAAGGAAGGCGGGCACGGCTACCTGGTGGCGAAGATCGAGCGCAGCGAAGCGCTGGTGAATCTGGATCGCATCATCCAGGCGAGCGATGCAGTCATGGTCGCGCGCGGCGACCTGGGCGTCGAAGTCGGATACGCCGAGCTGACGGGGCTGCAAAAGCACATCATCGCGGCGACCCGCAAGCGCAATCGCGTCGTGATCACGGCGACGCAGATGATGGAGTCGATGATCCACAATCCGTTGCCGACGCGCGCGGAGGTTTCCGACGTCGCGAACGCGGTGATGGACGGCACGGACGCGGTCATGCTGTCGGGCGAGAGCGCGGTCGGCAAGTATCCGGTCAAAGCCGTCGAAGCGATGTCGCAGGTGATCCTCGGCGCCGAGAAGTACGAGTCGTCGCACTCGCCAGTGCGCCACCGCGCCGAGCATGGCGTATTCGAGAAGACCGACGAGGCGATCGCGATGGCGGTGATGTACACCGCGAATCATCTCAAGGTGCGGGCGATCGTCGCGCTGACCGAGTCGGGCTCGACGCCGCTGTGGATGTCGCGCATCCGCTCGGACATTCCCATCTACGCATTCACGCGCCACGAAGTGACGCGGCGCCGGGTCATGCTGTATCGAGGCGTCTACCCGGTGACTTTCGACATCACGCACACCAACGCGCAGGCGCTGTACGCGGACATCTTCAAGCTCATGCTGCGCACCAAGATGGTCGACCCGGGCGACCGCATCATCCTCACGAAAGGGGAGCTGACGGGCGTGTCCGGTAAGACCAACGCGATGAAGATCCTCGAAGTGCGGGCCTGACAGGCCGCGCATGCGTCCGCTCAGAATCGCCAGCTACACAGCGCTTGCGATTGCCACCCTTGCGGTAGTCGCCGCTCTTGCGGCCTACCTGACGTTGCGCGCGAGCCTCCCGCAGATCGACGGCGAAGTTGCTGCTCCGACTCTCAAGGCCGGTGCGACCATCGTACGCGACGAGCAGGGCACGCCGACGATTCGCGCGACCTCGCGCCGCGACCTGGCGTTCGCGACCGGCTATGCGCATGGTCAGGATCGCTTCTTCCAGATGGATCTCATGCGCCGCGCCGCTGCGGGCGAGCTCGCCGAGCTGCTCGGCAAGCCGGTGCTGGAGCTCGATGAGAAATACCGCATCCATGACTTTCGCCGTATCGCGCGCGCGATCGTAAAGGACAGCCCCGCGCTCGATCGCGACCTGCTCGAGGCGTACACCGCCGGAGTGAATCTCGCTCTGACCCACGCCGGTGCGCGGCCCTGGGAATACACGCTGCTGCGAAGCGAGCCGGCGCCGTGGCGCGTCGAAGACTCGGTGCTGGTCGCGTTCTCGATGTACCTCAATCTCAACGACTCGAGCGGCGCCGAGGAGCTGGCCCGCGCGCAGTTGAGCGAAACGCTACCGCGGCCGCTTTATCACTTCCTGTATCCGCTCGGTACGGAATGGGACGCGCCGATCGTGGGCAGCAGCGTGCAGACACCGGCGATCCCTGGCGCGGACGTTTTCACCCTGCGTTCGACCGCTGCGCGCACTGCCGCGCTCAATACGCCGCCGTCGCCAGGCGCCATGGAGGACGAACCGTTCGTTGGCAGCAACGGCTGGGCAGTTGCAGGTGCGCGCACCAAGGACAGCGCTGCGCTGCTCGCCAGCGATATGCATTTGACTTTGCGACTGCCGCACATCTGGTATCGCGCTCGCTTGCTGGTCGAGTCCGGAGCCGAGCCGCCGCGCGATCTCGTCGGCGTGACATTGCCGGGTCTGCCGATGCTGGTCGCCGGCAGCAACGGTCATGTCGCATGGGGCTATACGAACAGCTACGGCGACTTCTCCGACATCGTCATCGTCGAGCCGGACCCGGAAAATCCCGAGAAATACCTGACGGACAGCGGCTCGGAGCCGTTCAAGAATCGCGACGAGACGATCGCGATCCGCGGCGGCGGCAAGGACTACCTCGTCGTGCAGAGCACACGCTGGGGCCCGATCATCGACAACGACTCCGCCGGTCGGCCGCTCGCGCTGCGCTGGACCGCGCACGATCCGAGCGCCACCAACCTGCGCATGTTCGACCTGGAGACGGCGAAGAACGTCGAAGACGCTTTGCGCGTGGCGAATCGCGCCGGCGGCCCGGTGCAGAACCTGATGGTGGCGGACGCGGACGGCCATATCGGCTGGTCGCTGATGGGGCAGGTGCCAGTGCGTGCGAGCTACGACTCGACGTTGCCGCATTCCTGGCGCGAGCCGGGCGGTGGCTGGACCGGTTGGCGCACACCCGAGGAATATCCGCGCGTCATCGATCCGGCGTCGGGCCGATTGTGGACGGCCAATGCACGCACCCTCGACACGGAAACGTGGCTCGCGTTCATGGGCGACGGCGGTTACGACCTTGGCGCGCGCGCGGCGCAGATCCGCGACGATCTGTTCGCGCTGCCGACTGCGACTGCCGCCGACATGACGAACATTCAGCTCGACGATCGCGCATTGTTCCTGACGCGCTGGCGCGACTTGCTGCTCGATCTGCTCTCTGCGAGCCAGGTCAGGATGAATCCGCTGCGCACGCAGGCCCGCGACTTGATCGAGCACTGGTCCGGTCGTGCGGCGGTGGACGATGCGGGTTATCGCATCGTGCGCGCAGCGCGAGCGCAGATTCGCAAAGACGTTTACGAGTCGCTCACCGCGCTCGCGCGGCAACGCTATCCGTCGACGAAGTTCACGCCTTCGGCGCAGTTCGAAGGGCCGCTGTGGCAACTGGTCACGCAACGTCCCCGACATCTGCTGGATCCGCGTTACGAGTCGTGGGAGGCGGCGCTGCTCGGCTCGCTCGATCGCGCGCTCGCGAGCTTGCAGGAAGACTGCAAAGAGCTGCGACGCTGCACCTGGGGCAAAGGCAACGTCCTGCAGATGAGACATCCGTTGTCGTCGGCGTTGCCGTTTGCCAGCCACTGGCTCGACATGCCTGCGCAGGAGCTGCCGGGCGATGCGCAGATGCCGAGAGTGCAGGGGACCGCATTCGGCGCGTCGCAGCGCCTGGTCGTATCGCCGGGTCGCGAAGCGCAAGGTTCGCTGCAGATGCCCGGCGGCCCGGTCGATCATCCGCTCTCACCGTTCTACGGTGCGGGCCACGAGGCGTGGGCGCGCGGCGAGCCGACGCCGCTCCGGCCCGGCGCCGCGAAGCACACGCTGACGCTGCGCCCGGCTGCTGTAGACTCGAAATAGCAGCTTCTCTGGAGACTTCATGTCCGCACGTTTCAACGGCACCGACAGCTACGTTGCCACCGAAGACCTGATGATGGCCGTGAACGCAGCCGTGACGCTCGGTCGCCCGCTGCTGGTGAAGGGCGAGCCCGGTACCGGCAAGACGCAGCTCGCGGAGGAGATCGCTGGCGCGCTGCAACGGCCACTCTACCGCTGGCACATCAAATCGACGACGAAGGCGCAGCAGGGGCTGTACGAATACGACGCCGTGTCGCGGCTGCGCGATTCGCAGCTCGGCGAGGAGAAAGTGCACGACGTCGCCAACTACATCATCAAGGGCCGGATGTGGGAGGCGTTCGAGAGCGAAGTGCAGCCGGTGCTGCTGGTCGACGAGATCGACAAGGCCGACATCGAATTCCCGAACGACCTGCTGCACGAGCTCGACCGCATGGAGTTCTACGTCTACGAGACGCGCCAGTGGATCAAGGCGACGCACCGGCCGATCATCGTCATCACCAGCAACAACGAGAAGGAATTGCCGGACGCGTTCCTGCGCCGCTGCTTCTTCCACTACATCCGTTTCCCCGACACCGCGACGATGGAGCGCATCGTCGGCGTGCACTTCCCGAACCTGAAGAAGGAGCTGCTCGCCGAGGCGCTGACGAGCTTCTTCAAAGTGCGCGAGATGCCGGGCCTGAAGAAGAAACCGTCGACGTCCGAGCTGCTCGACTGGATCAAGCTGCTGCTCGCCGAGGACATTCCGCCGGAAGTGCTGCGCGACCAGGATCCCAAGAAAGCCATTCCGCCGCTGTACGGCGCGCTGCTGAAGAACGAGCAGGACGTGCACCTGTTCGAGCAGCTCGTGTTCCTGCACCGCCGGCAGCAGGGGCGTTGAGCGGCGGGCGCGGCGCATGCTCATCCCGTTCTTCTTCAAGCTGCGCGAGGCCGGCGTACCGGTCTCGATCACGGAATTTCTGACGCTGCTCGAAGCGCTCGAGGCGCATCTCGCGCAGTCGAGCGCCGAGGATTTCTATTTCCTGTCGCGTGCCTGCATGGTCAAGGACGAGCGGCATTTCGATCGCTTCGACCGCGCCTTCGCCGCGCACTTCAAGGGTGCGGAGGAGTTGTTCGAGGCGCTGCTCGCGCGCATTCCGCACGAATGGCTGCAGCGCATGGCGGAGAAGACGCTTTCCGAGGAAGAGAAAGCGAAGATCGAGGCGCTCGGCGGCTGGGACAAGCTGATCGAGACGCTGAAGAAGCGGCTGGAAGAGCAGCAGAAGCGGCACCAGGGCGGCAGCAAATGGATCGGCACCGCGGGCACCTCGCCCTTCGGCGCCTACGGCTACAACCCCGAAGGCATCCGCATCGGCCAGGACGAGTCCCGCAACCGCCGCGCGGTGAAGGTGTGGGATCGCCGCGACTTCCGCAACCTCGACGATCAGATCGAGCTCGGCACGCGCAACATCAAGATCGCGCTGCGCAAGCTGCGGCGTTTCGCGCGCGAGGGCGCAGCCGACCAGCTCGACCTGGACGGCACCATCGACTCGACCGCGCGCAATGCCGGGCTGCTCGATCTGAAGTTCGTGCCCGAGCGGCACAACGCAATCAAGGTGCTGCTGTTTCTCGACGTCGGCGGCTCGATGGACGATCACGTGCGCGTCTGCGAGGAGTTGTTCTCCGCCGCGCGCAGCGAGTTCAAGCATCTCGAATACTTCTACTTCCACAACTTCGTGTACGAGAGCCTGTGGAAGGACAACCGGCGCCGGCACGTCGAGAAGATTCCGACGCTGGAAGTCATGCGCACCTACGGCCACGACTACAAGCTGATCTTCGTCGGCGACGCGACCATGAGCCCGTACGAGATCGTGCAGCCGGGCGGCAGCATCGAGCACTGGAACGAGGAGCCGGGCGCGCTATGGATGCAGCGGCTGGCGAAGACGTGGCCGCATCACGTGTGGCTGAATCCCGAGCCGCAGCAGCGCTGGGAATACACGCCCTCGGTACAGATCACGCGCGAGCTGCTGGAACACCGGATGTTTCCGCTCACGCTGGGTGGCCTCGATCAGGCGATCAAGGCCTTGCACTGAGGAGTCGGGCTGAAGCCCGACCTCAGGTCACTAACTCTTCTTCTGCTGCAATGCTTTGATATCGGCGAGCACGATCTGCGAGTGACCCTTCGGGTCGACGTCGGGGTAGTGCTTGACGATCTTGCCCTGCGGGTCGATCAGGAACGTGTCGCGCTTCGCCAGCTCCATCGTGCCGAGGTAGGTCTTGAGCACGCCGTACTTCTTCGTGACCTCCTTGGTGGAGTCGGCGAGGATCGGGAACGGCAGGCCGTGCTTTTCCGAGAAACCCTTGTGCGACTCGACGTCGTCGACGCTGACGCCGAGGATCTGTGCACCGGCGTCGCGGAACGCAAAGATGTTGTCGCGGAACTCGCAGGCCTGGGTCGTGCAGCCCGGCGTGCGGTCCTTCGGGTAGAAGTACAACGCGACCCACTTGCCGCGATAGTCCTTCAGCTCATGCCACTTGCCATTCTGGTCCTGCAGCTTGAAGTCTGGCGCGGTCGCGCCCAGGGCCGGTCCCGTGCCGTCGGCAGCGGCGCCCACCAGCCATGCGAGCAGCAGCGGGAGCAGCAGATAACGGAGACTGCGTATGCGTTTCATGGGTCCCTCATGCGAGAAAATGACGCCTGAAAAGGCGATGTAGGCGCTGTGCCATACTAATCCAGGGAGATTAGACCCGGTACTGACCGCCGGCAGTTCACGCTTCATAAAACTTCATGACCACCGAGCGCGAAACGCAGCCCGCTGTGCCGCCCAGGGTCGGGCTGGTGCTGCCTGGTGGCGGTGCGCGGGCGGCCTACCAGGTCGGCGTGCTGCGGGCCGTCGCGGATCTGCTGCCGGCACGATCGGCCAATCCATTTCCAGTCGTCACCGGCACCTCCGCCGGGGCGGTGAATGCAACTGCAATCGCGGTGCATGCGGATCGTTTCCGGGTCGCGGTCGGCAACCTGGAGCGGGTCTGGCGCAATTTCCAGGTCGGCCAGGTGTTCCGCGCCGATACCGGCACTGTGTTTCGCTCGGGCCTGCACTGGGCGCTGGCGATGTTGTCCGGCGGCTGGTTGCTGCCGCCGCCGCGCTCGCTGTTCGACAACTCGCCGCTGCGCGAGCTGCTGCGTGGTCAATTCGACTTCTCGCGCATCCGCCGCTCGATCGAGGCCGGGCATCTCGATGCGATCGCGATGTCCGCGGCCGGCTACATGACCGGCCGCTCGGTGTCGTTTTACGAATCGAAGCCGGGCTGCGAGCCGTGGAGCCGCACGCGCCGGACCGGCGAGCCGGCGGACCTGTCGCTCGATCACGTGATGGCGAGCGTGGCGGTGCCGTTCCTGTTTCCGCCGGTCTCGCTCGGCGACGAGTACTACGGCGACGGCGCGATGCGCGAAGCGAATCCGTTCAGCGCGGCGATCCACCTCGGCGCGAACCGCCTGCTGGTCGTCGGCACGCGCAACGAGAATCGACCCCAGACGCCGCTGCCGCCGATCACTCCGACCTTCGGCCAGATCTTCGGCTACATGCTCGACGCGCTGTTCTCGGACGGCCTGTACGCGGACCTGGAGCGGCTGACGCAGATCAATCACATCGTCGAGCGCGTTGGACCGCTGGCGAGCGTCGGCGAGAACAGCGTGCAGCTGAACCGCATCGACATCCTGGTCATCATGCCGAGCCGCGATCTTTCCGAGATCGCCCGGCATCACACGGCCTCGCTGCCGCGCGCGCTGCGCGTCCTGCTGCGCACGATGGGTGCGCTCAACGCCGGCGGCGGCCAGCTCATGAGTTACCTGCTGTTCCAGGACAGCTACACGCGCGAGCTGATCGCGCTCGGCTATCAGGACGCGATGAAGCGCTCGGACGACCTGCTGGCGTTCCTCGGCGGGTTCACGGTCGACAAGACCGGCGCGACGCAGATCATGCGTCGCTTTCAGCTACGTCAGGAACAGCGTGCCGAGGCCCAATAGCGAGGCGAAGCCGACAGTGTCCGTGACCGTCGTGAGCACTACGCCGCCGGCGAGTGCCGGGTCGATGCCCAGACGCCGCAGGATCAGTGGGACGCCGACGCCTGCCAGGGCCGCCGCGAACAGGTTGATCAGCAGCGCGGCGAAGATGATCGCGCCGATCGTCCACTTGTGAAAATAGAGGCCCGCCGCGATGCCGACGAGGCCCGCCAGCATCAGCCCGTTCAACAATCCCACTGCGATCTCGCGCGCCAGCAGCCAGCGCGCGTTTGACTGCTCGATTTGCCCGAGCGCCATACCGCGGATGATGAGCACCAGCGTCTGGCTGCCGGCGATGCCGCCCATGCTGGCGACGATCGGCATCAGCACGGCGAGCGCTACCACCTTCTCGATCGTCGCTTCGAACAGGCCGACCACGTTGGCGGCGAACACCGCGGTCGCGAGATTGATGCTGAGCCAGATCGCGCGGCGCCGCGCAGTGGTGCGCACGCCCGCGAACATGTCCTCGTCCTCGGTCAGACCCGCCATGCCCATGACCGTGTGATCGGCTTCTTCGCGGATGACGTCGACCACGTCGTCGATCGTGATGCGGCCGAGCAGCTTGCCGTCGCGGCTGACGACCGGAGCCGAAACCAAGTCGCGGTCCTCGAACAATTTGGCGACTTCGCGCGCCGGGGTCTCCGGCGCGATGCCTTCGAGGCTCGACATGAGCTCCCCGCAGGTGCGCTCCGGGTCTTCGGTCAGTAGCCGGGTGATGTCGAGCCCGCCGAGGTACTTGTCGTGGCGGTTGACGACGAACAGGCGGTCGGTGCGCTCCGGGAGCTCGCCGCGCATCCGCATGTAGCGCATCACGACTTCCAGCGTGACGTCGGGGCGCACGGTCACGGCGTCGAGGTTCATGAGGCCGCCGGCGCTGTCTTCCTCGAAGCCGAGCACTGCGGACAGCCGTTCGCGATCCTGCGCGTCCATCGAGCGCAACACGCGCTGGTTCAGCGTCTCGGGCAGGTCGCCGATCAGGTCGGCGAGGTCGTCGACCTCCATGCCCTCGGTGGCCGCGATCAGCTCCTCGGCATCCATGCCGCCGATCAGCTCGGCGCGCACTTCCTCGTTGAGCTCGATCAGCACGTCGCCCTCGATCTCGGGGTCGACGAACTCCCAGACGATCTCGCGCTTGGCCGGCGGCAGCGACTCGATCAGCGAGGCGATCTCCGCCGGATGCATCGAGTTGATCATGCGCTGACCGTGGCGCATGGAGCCCTGCTCGAGCGCGCTGCGCAGCGCTGCGAGTCGGCTCGTCTTGAGTGCCGGGGCTTCGGTCATCCGCGCAGTGTAGCGGGACCTATCCGCTTCGTGTCGTTCCGGCGACCTGATGACGCGCGTGGACCTGCGCGTATTTGGTGGAGAAGTGCTGCGCGAGCCGCTCGACCAGGTAGACCGAGCGATGCTGACCGCCGGTGCAACCGATCGCGATCGTCAGATAGCTGCGGTTGGTGCGGATCAGCTCGGGAATCCAGTGCTCGAGGAAGCCGACGATGTCGGCGAACATCTTGGCGACGATCGGATGGCGCTCGAGATATTCGACGACCGCGGGGTCGCGCCCGGTCAGGGCGGAGAGGCCGGGTTCCCAATACGGATTGGGCAGGCTCCTGACGTCGAACACGAAGTCGGCGTCGCCGGGCACGCCGTGCCGGTACGCGAATGATTCGAACAGGATCGACATGCGGCCTTCGCTGCGGCCGCCGACGCGCTGGCGGATCAGCTCGCGCAGCTCGTGCACGGTGGTGCGCGTGGTATCGATGATCAGGTCGGCGGCGTCGGCGATCGGCTCCAGCAACTCGCGCTCCAGGCGCAGCGACTCGGCGAGGCCGAGCCCTTCGCGGCTGAGCGGGTGACGCCGGCGCGTTTCGCTGTAGCGCTTGAGCAGCGCTTCCTGGTCCGCGCGCAGGAAGAGCACCTCGCAGTTCACGCCGCTCTTCTTCAGCTCCGCGACCAAGCGCGGCACCGAGGCGATGTCGGCGGGACGGTTGCGCGCGTCGACGCCGACTGCGGTGTAGCCGTAGGTCGGCTCGTTGGAGCGCACCGTGTGCGAGATGAACATCGGCAGGAGTCCCGCCGGGATATTGTCGACGCAGTAGTAGTCCAGGTCTTCGAGCATATGCAATGCCACGCTCTTGCCCGAGCCGGACAGACCACTGACGATCACCAGACGCATGCAATGAGCATAGCCGATTCCCGCGGCAGCGTACCGCGGGTACGACAGAAGCGGGTTGAGTCGAACGGCTTAGGTCAACTCGGGCGGGTCTTCTGCGCCTCGATGGCGTGGTGATCGGAGAGCTTTTCCTTGTGCTTCTTGACGCGCCGGTCGAGCTTGTCGGCCAGCGTGTCGATGGCGGCGTACATGTCCTGCTCGACCGCATCCGCGTAAACGGTGCCGCCGCGGAGCAGGACGGTGGCTTCGGCTTTGTGGCGCAGCTTCTCGACGGTAAGGATGCAATGAACGTCTATCACGTGGTCCGAGTGCCTGACGATGCGGTCGAGCTTCTTCTCGACGTATCCCTTGAGGGACGAAGTGACATCGACGTGGTGGCCGGTGACGTTCAGTTGCATGGAAGCCTCCTTCGCGCTGTACCTACCTGACTGGAACCTTTTTGCGCTCGCTCGACGGCGGAATGCCGAGCGCCTCGCGGTATTTGGCGACTGTGCGGCGTGCGACCAGCACGCCCTCGCGCGACAGAATCTCGGCGATCCGGCTGTCCGACAGCGGTTTGTCGGGCTCTTCGGCCGACACCAGCTTGCGGATCTTGGCGCGGATCGCCGTGGACGACATCTCGGTGCCGTCGCTGGCTGCCACGTGGCTGGAAAAAAAGTAGCGGAACTCGAACACGCCGCGATGCGTGTGCATGTACTTGTTGGTCGTGACGCGCGAGATCGTCGACTCGTGCATCTGCACGGCCTCCGCGACGTCCTTGAGAATCATCGGCTGCATGTACTCGTCGCCGTGCTCGAGGAATGCCGACTGCCGCTGCACGATGCAGCGCGCGACTTTCAGCAGCGTCTCGTTGCGGATTTCCAGGCTGCGGATCAGCCAGCGCGCTTCCTGCAGCTGCGTGCGCAGCATCGCGTGGTCGGCCGAGCGGCCGATCAGCCCGGCATAGCTCTGGTTGACGCGAATGCGCGGCAGGCTCGCGGGATTGATGTCGACGGCCCAGCCGCGCTCGGTGCGGCGGACGAACACGTCCGGCACGATGTACTCGGCGGGCACCGAGTGAACGCTGGAGCCGGGCCGCGGCTGGCAGGCGCGCACCAGGACCAGCGCGTGCTCCATTTCTTCTTCGGTGACTCGCAACTGCCGCCGCAGCAATGCGTACTGCTGATCGGCGACCTGGTCGAGAAAGCTGGCGGCAATGAGCAGCGCCGTATCCCGTCCCGGGGTCTGCGGGTCCAATTGCCGCAACTGCAACTCGATGCATTCACTGACCGAACGCGCGCCTACACCTGCAGGATCCATCGCCTGCACGTGCGCCAGCACGCGCTCGACCTCGGCGGTCGTTGCGACGATCTCCGGTTGCAAATTGCGCGCGATCTCATCGAGCGATTCAATGACGTAGCCGTCGTCGTTGATGGCATCGATGATTGCGGCGCCCACGCGCATGTCGCGCTCCGACAGGCGCGACATCTCCAGCTGCCAGGTCAGATGCTCCTGCAGCGTTTCGCCGCCGGCGGCGGAAAAATCCTGCGAGTGGTCCTCGCCCGACCAAGGTGCTTCCGACGGGCCGGTGACCGGCGTGTCGCTCCAGTCCTGCTCTTCGGCGAGATCGAGATCGGATTCGCGCTCGGTGCGCTCGCTGTCGCTGCTGGCGGGAGCCTCGGCGGTTTGCGCGGTCGGCGTGGCGGCTTCGAATTGCGGGGCTTCGAGCTCGGCGGTTTCCAGGCTCGCGGCCTCATCCTCGGACTCGAGCATCACGTTGCTCTCGAGCGCCTCGCGGATCTGTGCCTGGAGTTCGAGGACCGGCAGCTGCAGCAGGCGGATGGCCTGTTGCAGCTGCGGGGTCATCGTGAGCTGCTGGCCAAGTTTGAGCTGCAGGGCTGGCTTGAGCATTCGTCTCGCAACTTCGGGAGCTTGAAGGGCGCGGCGACTCGCGCCACGCGCTCCCAAAATATCTTTCGAAGAACTAGAGCTTGAAATCCTGGCCCAAGTACACCTCACGGACCTGCCGGTTTGCAAGGATCTCTTCCGCAGTTCCGGCCGCAATCACCGAACCGCCGCTCACGATGTAAGCGCGCGCGCAAATTCCCAACGTTTCTCGCACGTTATGGTCGGTGATCAAAACTCCGATATTGCGTGCGCTCAGGTGGCGGATGATCCGCTGGATGTCGAGCACGGAGATCGGGTCTACGCCGGCGAACGGCTCGTCCAGCAGCATGAATTGCGGCTCTGCGGCAAGCGCCCGCGCGATCTCCACGCGCCTTCGTTCGCCGCCCGACAGGCTTTGGCCGACGCTGTCGCGAATATGTCCGATGTGCAGCTCGTCGAGGAGCGACTCCAGCATCGCTTCGCGCCGTTGCGCATCGAGCTCGGGCCGCGTTTCGAGGATTGCGTAGATGTTGTCTCGCACGCTCAGTTTGCGGAACACGGAAGGTTCCTGCGGCAGATAGCCCAGGCCGAGGCGTGCGCGCCGATGCACCGGCAGCCGCGAAACGTCCTGGTCGTCGATGATGATGCGGCCGGCGTCGGTCGGCACCAGTCCGACGATCATGTAGAACGCGGTCGTCTTGCCGGCGCCGTTCGGACCGAGCAGCCCGACGACCTCGCCGCGCGCGACTTCCAGCGACAGGTCCTTGACGACCTGGCGCGAGCGATACTTTTTGGCGAGCCCCTCGACGCGGAGGAGACTCATGCGCCGCTCTCGGGCTGCGGCGGTGGCTGCGGTGGAGCGGGCGCCGGTGCGGTCGCTGCGGTGCCTTGGCGCGGCCGGATGATTCCTCGCACGCGTCCCTGGCCGCCCGGATTGATCTGGACGCGCTCGTCGCGCACGTTGTAGATCACGACATCGCCGCGAAATTCATCCTTGCCGTTGCTGAACCAGACGTTGTCGGTCAGCTTCACGATGCCGGCGGTGATGTCGTACTCGATCACGCCCGCGCGACCGCGCACCTGGGCGTCGGCGCGGCCGCCGCGCTGCGCGAATTGCGCCGGCGAGCCCTCCGCACGCGCGCTCGCCAACTGTCCGCCGACGACTGCGGCGCTCGCGGTATTCGACTGCAGTTCCGCTTCGCTGGTGACGATGTGCACAGCGGTCTCGAAGGTCCAGCGGCTGTTCTGCGAGCGAACGCCATTCGCCTTGGCTGCGCCGGCTTCGATCGACATGGGCCCCTGGGTCACGCGCACGTCGCCGGAAATCTCCAGGGTGTCGGTGCGGAAGTCGGACGTGACGACCTTCGCGTCCCAGTTGAACTCATCGTTTGGGTTTGGGTGTACCAGTTCGGCGGCGCCCGCAGTCGCCCTGAGCGCGGCGAGCAGCAGCGAAGCGATAGTGCCCGCCAGGCTATTGCGGATCGAAGCGGCCATTCACCGACTCCAGCCGGACCTTCTCGTTACTGAGATCCGCACGAAAACTTTTGACCACCATCGAGTGCCCGCCGAAGCGCACGTGGACCGGCGATGCGGTGCTGTAAGCGATGTTGGTCTGCGTGTCGATCGCGAGCGCGTCGGCGCGCAGAAACGCCGTCGGCTGCGCATCCGCCGGCCGCAGGACTACATCGCCGGAAAATTGTACGACGCGTGAATTCGCGGGCACCAAACCTTGGCGCGCGCTCAGCAGCCACTCGCGCTGCGCCGACTCGCCGGGGCTCGACTGAAAATAATTCACGCGGACCGTGTCCAGGCTGATGCTGTCGTTGTCGTGTCGCTGCTCGATGCGATCTGCGATCAGCCGCAGGCCGACCGAGCCGTTCTGCTGAGTCTGAGTGATGACGGCGTCCTTCAGGTAATAGCCGGGCTGTTCGGCTTGCCCGTCGCTCGCCGCCGGCGCCGGGTTGCGCTCGACCAGCGCGCCGTAGCCGATGACGAGCGCGCCGAGCAGGGCGGCGAGCGAGATCCAGCGCCAGTTCATCGCGTCCTCATGGCTGGCTGCGCCGCTGGGCTTCGAGAATGAGGTCGCAGACTTCGCGCACCGCGCCGGTGCCGCCATGCGCCTGAGTGATGAAATGGGCGTGCGACTTGACACTCGGATGCGCATCGGCGACCGCGATCGCCAGGCGCGCGATCTCGAAGATCGGCAGGTCGGCGACGTCGTCTCCCATGCTGGCCACTGCTTGCGGGCCGAGCGCCAGGATGTCCAGCAGCTCGCGCAGCGCTGCCAGCTTGTCCTGAACGCCCTGACGAATCCAGGTCACGCCGAGCTCGCTCATGCGACGCTCGACCGCACGCGACTGCCGGCCGGAGATCACGGCAACCTGCAGTCCGGCGCGCAGCACCTGAACGATGCCGGCACCGTCGCGCACGTGAAAACATTTCAACTCCTCGCCGCGCGGTGAGAAATACAAGCGTCCGTCGGTCAGCACGCCGTCCACGTCGAGCACCAGCAGTCGGACGTCGTTGGCGCGCTCGACCAGGGTATCCATCACATCACGCCGGCGCGGAACAGATCATGAACGTTGAGCGCGCCCACCAGGACGTTGTGGTCGTCGACGACCAGCAGTTGGGTGATCTTGTGGGTCTCCATCAGGTGCACGGCCTCTGCTGCGAGGCGTCGCGGCGCGATCGTCTTCGGCTTGGGCGTCATCAGCTCGCCCATGCGTCGCGTACGGAAGTCGCCCGGCTGATCGAGCGCGCGCCGCAGGTCGCCGTCCGTGTAGATGCCGAGCACATGGCGCTCCGTATCGACGATCGCGGTCATGCCGAGACCCTTGCGGCTGATTTCCAGCAACCCGTCGCGCAGCGAGGCATCGGGACCGACCAGCGGCACCTGATCGCCGGTCCGCATCACGTCTTCCACGTGCAGCAACAGACGACGGCCGAGGCTGCCGCCCGGATGCGAGCGCGCGAAGTCGTGCTCGCTGAAACCGCGTGCTTCGAGCACCGCGACCGCGAGGGCATCGCCCATTGCCAGCGTCGCCGTGGTGCTGGCGGTCGGCGCCAGGTTGTGCGGGCAAGCCTCCTCGGCGACGCCGACGTCCAGGATGGCTGCGGCAGCCTTGCCGAGCGTCGATTGCGGACGGCCTGTCATCGCGATCAGCGGGATGCCGAGACGTTTGATGACGGGCAGGATGGTCAGCAGCTCGGCGGTTTCGCCGGAGTTGGAGATGGCGATCACCACGTCGTCCGGCGTCAGCATGCCGATGTCGCCGTGGCTGGCCTCGGCCGGATGGAGGAAAAAAGCGGGCGTGCCCGTGCTCGCGAGCGTCGCGGCGATCTTGTTGCCGACGTGTCCCGACTTGCCCATACCGGTCACGACGACTCGGCCGGTGCAGCCGTGGAGGAGGCGACAGGCCTCGATGAAAGCGGTGCCGAGCCGGTCCTGCAGTGCCGTGACGGCGGCGACCTCGATCTGCAGGACGCGTCGCCCGCGCGCGAGCAGCTGGTCGGGATCGAGCGCGGCGGCGGACCGGGGACGGGACTGCATGCCGCGAATGATAGCGCGTTGAGCTAAAATCGCGGCCCCTTCCGTCGAGCTGCCACATGAACGCTGCCGAAGTTCAATCGTTGATCGAGACCGGGCTGCCGGGCGCACAGGTGCGCGTCAGCTCGCCGGACGACACGCATTTCGAGGCGGTGATCGTCGCTGCGCAGTTCGAGGGCAAGCGCACCCTGCAGCGCCATCAGCTCGTCTACGGCGCGCTCGGCCCACGCATGGGGCGTGAGATCCATGCCCTGACGATGCAGGTGCTGACCCCGCAGGAAGCGAGCTCCGGTGGATAAGCTGCAGATCCAGGGCGGCGCGCCGCTCGAAGGCGATGTGCGGATTTCCGGCGCGAAGAACGCCGCGCTGCCGATTCTCGCCGCGACGCTGCTGGCGGAAGGCACGGTGTCGGTCGGCAACGTTCCGCACCTGCAGGACGTGACGACCATGATCGAGCTGCTCGGTCGCATGGGCGTGAGCGTCACGATCGACGACAAGATGCGCGTCGAGGTCGATGCCGGCACGATCCGCGAGCACGTTGCTCCGTACGAGCTGGTGCGCACGATGCGCGCTTCGATTCTCGTGCTGGGCCCGCTGCTGGCGCGCTTCGGCAAGGCCGACGTGTCATTGCCGGGCGGCTGTGCCATCGGCGCGCGTCCGGTGAACATTCACGTCGACGGCCTGCAGCAGCTCGGCGCCGATATCCTGATCGAGAATGGTTACATTCGCGCGCGCGCGTCGCGTTTGCGCGGCGCCCGGCTCGTGCTCGAAACCGTGACCGTGACGGGCACGGAGAATCTCGTGATGGCTGCGACGCTCGCCGAAGGCGAGACGGTGATCGAGAACGCAGCGCGCGAGCCCGAGGTGGTCGACCTCGCGGACTTCCTCAACGCGATGGGCGCCAAGATCCGAGGGGCCGGCACCGACACGATCGTCATCGAGGGCGTCGAGCGGCTGAACGGCGCCAGCTACGACGTGCTCCCGGATCGGATCGAGACCGGAACCTACCTGGTGGCGGGCGCGATCACCGGCGGACGCGTCCGGGTCAAGGGCACTCGCCCTGACCATCTCGACGCAGTGGTGGCGAAGCTTCGCGAAGCCGGCGCCACGATCGAAGTCGGCGACACCTGGATTTCGCTCGACATGGGCGGGCGCCGGCCGCGCGCCGTCGATATTCGCACTGCACCGTACCCGGCGTTCCCGACCGACATGCAGGCGCAGTTCGCAGCGCTCAATACCGTCGCCGAAGGCGTAGGTGCAGTGACGGAAACGATCTTCGAGAACCGCTTCATGCACATGCTGGAGATGCGTCGACTCGGCGCTGACATCCGCATCGAAGGCAGTACGGCGATCATCCGCGGCGTGCCGAAGCTGACGGCTGCGCCGGTCATGGCGACGGATCTGCGCGCTTCGGCGAGCCTGGTGTTGGCGGGGCTGATCGCGCAGGGCGCGACGGAGATCCACCGCATCTACCACATCGATCGCGGCTACGAGTGCATCGAGGAGAAGCTGGAGCAGCTCGGCGCGCGCATCAAGCGCATGGCGGGCTAGCCTAGCCGCCGGCTTGGCGGTCGCCTCTTGGCGGGCGCTCTTCCAATGTCGCCTTGAACGTCAACCGCTGCGCGCCGCGGCGAGCTTGAATGTTCAGCAGCGAGCCCGGCGCCATCGCCGCGACCCGGTTGAGCGCTTCCTGGGCGTTGACGATCGGCTGGCCGTTGAAATGTGTCACCAGATCGTCGCGTTGTAACCCGACCAGAGCAGCCGGTCCCTGCGGCACCACCTCGCTGATGCGCAATGCCACAGGCGGATCGATACTCAGCGCTGCTGCCTGCGCTCGCGGCACTTCCTGCGTGGTCACGCCCAGCCAACCGCGACGCACGCGCCCGTGCGCGATGATCTGATCCATCACGCCGCGCACCATGTTCACGGGGATCGCGAAGCTGATCCCGTCGGTACCGAGATTCTGCGCGAGCACGGCTGTATTGATGCCGATCAGCTCGCCCTGCGTGTTGATGAGCGCGCCGCCGGAATTGCCGAAATTGATGGCCGCGTCGGTTTGAATGAAATCTTCGAAATCCGTGACGCCGAGCCGGCCACGGCCGGTGGCGCTGACGATGCCCTGGGTCACCGTCTGGCTGAGCCCGAACGGATTGCCGATCGCCAGCACGACATCGCCCGCGCGCAGCTCGTCCGAGCGCCCCATCGGCATGACCGGCGGATCTTTCAGCGGCACGCGCAGCACGGCCAGGTCGGTATCGGGATCCATGCCCACGATCGCCGGCGTGGCGATGCGTCCATCGGCCAGCTGCACGCGGATTTCATCCGCCCCCTGAACGACGTGGTAGTTGGTAACGATGTGACCGGCCTCGTCTACGATTACGCCGGAGCCGAGGCTGCCCTCGACGCGCTGGCGTACGGCCGGCAGATGCTGCCGCAGCAGTGGATTGGCCCCGGACGGACGTGCGGCGGATGCGTCGACGACTCGCGCCGTATAAATGTTTACCACCGCCGGGCCGGCACGGCCCACGGCGTCGGCGAACGAGCGCCGCGGCTCAACGGAATCGCCTGGCGGTGCGGCGCCGCTGCTCGACGCCGCTGTCATGGTGTTGGCAATCAGGCCGGGACGGATCAGCAGGACGACGCCGGCGCACGCCAGACCGACGATGGTCCAGCGGAGCAGAAAGGCAGCGGTCTGGCGCAGTGTGGGCACGGTACGCGCGGCGGGGTGCGGCGATTGAAGTGTGTATAATGCGGAATTCCTTGAGGGTTTGAAACTACGCGTCTGCCGCGAACTTCGACAGCGCGTTAGCGCGGGGCGCCGGCGGCTACTCGCGGAGGTCGTGAATGAGCGAAGCGGATCGAGCGGATGGTGGGGTCGACAGCGGCCGGCGGCACTTTCTGGTGGTCGCTACGACTGTCACTGGCGTCGCGGGCGCCGCGATGACAGCAATACCGTTCCTGGCGTCGTGGAAACCGAGCGCGCGGGCCCAGGCGCTGGGTGCTCCGGTCGAGGCTGACATCAGCAAGATCGACCCGGGCGCGATGATCAAGGTGATGTGGCGCGGCATGGCGATCTACATCGTGCACCGTTCGGCGGAAATGCGCGCCAAGCTGGACAGCCCCGAGCTGACCGCGCGGCTGAAAGACCCCGAGTCGAAAGAATCCGAGCAGCCGGCGTACGCGAAGAACAGTGCGCGCGCGCTCAATCCCGAGTGGCTGGTGCTGATCGGCGTCTGCACGCACCTCGGTTGTGCGCCGATGAACCGCTTTCAGCCCGCGGATCCGGAGCTCGGCGCCGACTGGCCGGGCGGCTTCTATTGCCCCTGTCACGGCTCGAAGTTCGATCTCTCGGGCCGCGTGTTCAAGGACGTGCCGGCACCGCTCAATCTGAAGGTGCCGCCGTACCGCTTCATGAATGAAGGCCTGGTGCAGATTGGTGTCGATTCGGAGGTCAGCTGATGAGCGCCACTGTGCCTAGCCCGCAGTCGGGCGAGCGCTCGCGACTCGGAGCGCTGGTGGACTGGATCGACGCGCGCTTCCCCATGACGCGCATGTGGAAGGAGCACGCGAGCGAGTACTACGCGCCGAAGAACTTCAACTTCTGGTACTACTTCGGCGCACTGTCGCTGGTGGTGCTGGTGCTGCAGATCGTCACCGGCATTTTCCTGACGATGAGCTACAAGCCCTCGGCCGCGGACGCATTCGCGTCGGTCGAATACATCATGCGCGACGTGGAGTGGGGCTGGCTGATCCGCTACATGCACTCGACCGGCGCGTCGGCGTTCTTCATCGTCGTCTACCTGCACATGTTCCGCGGCCTGATGTACGGCTCGTTCAAGAATCCGCGCGAGCTGGTGTGGATCTTCGGCATGCTGATCTACCTGTGCCTGATGGCGGAAGCGTTCTTCGGCTACCTGCTGCCGTGGGGCAACATGTCGTACTGGGGCGCGCAGGTGATCGTGTCGCTGTTCGGCGCGATTCCCGGCATCGGCGAATCGCTGGTCGAATGGATCCGCGGCGATTACTACATCTCCGACATCACGCTGAACCGGTTCTTCGCGCTGCACGTCGTGGCGCTGCCGATAGCGCTGATCTTCCTGGTCATCGCGCACATCCTGGCGCTGCACGAAGTCGGCTCGAACAATCCGGACGGCGTCGAGATCAAGAAGGTGAAGGGACCGGACGGTCATCCTGTCGACGGTATTCCCTTCCACCCGTATTACACGGTGCACGATACCGTCGCGGTCGTCGTGTTCTTTGCGATCTTCGCCGCCGTGATGTTCTTCGCCCCGACGATGGGCGGCTACTTCCTCGAGCATGCGAACTTCGAGCCGGCCGATCCGCTGCGGACGCCGGAGCACATCGCGCCGGTGTGGTACTTCACGCCGTTCTACGCGATCCTGCGCGCCGTGCCGAGCAAGCTGTTCGGCGTGGTGTTGATGGGTACCGCGGTACTCGCATTCTTCTTCGTGCCGTGGCTCGACCGCTCGCGCGTGAAATCGATCCGCTATCGCGGCTGGCTGTACCGCGGCTTCCTGTTCGCGTTCGCGATCAGCTTCCTGGCGCTCGGCTATCTGGGCCTGAAACCGGCGACGCCGACCTACACCAACGCCGCGCGCGTCTTTTCGGTGGTGTATTTCGCGTTCTTCATCCTGATGCCTTGGTACACGAAGGCCGACCAGACGAAGCCGGTGCCGGAGCGAGTGACCTATCATGCGCACTGATAAGAAGAAGCGGATGGCGCACAGCGGATGGCAGATGGTGTTGGCGCTGAGTGCGCTGGTGGCCGGCGCGGCAGTCGCCTCGGAAGCGCCCGGTGGTGTGATCAAGCCGGCGCACAACGACATCACCAATCGCGCTTCGCTCCAGCGCGGCGCGCGCAACTTCGTCAACTACTGCATGGGCTGTCACTCGGCGCGCTACGTGCGCTACAGCCGGCTGGGCGCCGACCTGGGCTTGTCGGAGCAGCAGGTCATCGAGAATCTCATGTTCACCGGTGAGCGCATCCACGACACGATGCGCACGAGCATGCGCCCGGAGGATGCGGCGCGCTGGTTCGGCACGACGCCGCCCGACCTGACGCTGATCGCACGCAGCCGCGGTCCCGACTACATTTACTCGTTCCTCAAGTCGTTCTACGTCGACCCGAGTCGGCCGACCGGGGTGAACAACATGGTGCTGCCGGGTACGGCAATGCCCCACGTTCTGTGGGAGCGCGAGGGGCTGAAGGAAGCCGTCTACGACGGCGAGAGCGACGCGCAACATAACACGGTCCACAAGCGCTTCAAGGAGTTCCGTTCGATCCGGCCGGGCAGCGACTCGGCGAAAGAGTTCGACGAGTTCGTGCGCGATACTGTGAACTTCCTCGACTACATCGGGGAACCTATGCAGTTGGAACGGCGTAGCATTGGATTGCGAGTACTGACCTTCCTTCTGGTCTTTTTCCTCTTCGCCTATTTCCTCAAAAAGGAGTACTGGAAAGACGTGAAGTGACGCCCGAGCGCACGTCTGCCAGCAACGCACTGCCGTGATGACCCTTTTCTCCAGGGCCGACGATCCGTGGAGCCACCGCACGCGCATCGTCCTGGCGGAGAAGAGCATTCATGTCGAGACGATCGACGTGCAGGGCGGCAATCTGCCGGAAGACCTGCTCGATCTGAACCCGTACCACACCGTGCCGACGCTGGTCGATCGCGACCTCGTGCTGTACGACTCGCGCGTCATCATCGAGTACCTCGACGAGCGCTTCCCGCATCCGCCGCTGATGCCGGTCGATCCGGTCGCTCGCGCGCAGTTCCGGCTGGCGCTCTATCGCATCGAGCGCGACTGGTACAGCCTGGCGCAGCAGATCGACGACGTCGCCGATCGCAAACAGGGGCAACGCGCGCGCAAGATCCTGCGCGACAGCATTCTCGCCAGCACCGACGTGTTCAAAGCGAAGCCGTATTTCCTGTCGGACGAGTTCTCGCTGGTGGACGCTTCGATCGCGCCGATCCTGTGGCGCCTGACCGTTTGGGAAATCGACCTGCCGCCGCAGGCGCAGGTCATCAGCAAATATGCAAACCTGGTGTTCTCGCGGCCGGCCTTTCGCCACAGCCTGTCGCGCGTCGAGCAGGAGATGCGCCCGTAACCAAGGGGACTATGGCGGACACACCTGTTAGATCACGCCGGCCGTATCTGCTGCGCGCCATGCACGAGTGGATCAGCGACAGCAACCAGACGCCTCACATCGTCGTCGACGCTTCGATCGAAGGCGTGGAAGTGCCGCGGCAATACGTGCAAGGCGGCAAGATCATCCTCAACGTCAGCAGCAACGCCACCAGCATGCTCAGCCTCGGCAACGAGGTCGTGCGCTTCCGCGCGCGCTTCGGCGCGGCAACGTACGACGTCAGCGTGCCGATCGTCGCAGTGCTCGGAATCTACGCGCGCGAGACGGGGCAGGGGATGATCTTCTCGGAGGCGGACTCGCCGCCGCAGCCGCCGGCACCACCGAGCGAGCCCGCACCGACGACGACCGGCGAAGGCAAGCGCAGCAAGCCGACGCTCAAAGTGATCAAGTAGTCGCGATCAGGTAATCAGGGATTGAGGCGCGTGCTCCGCCAGGAGCCGCCCACGAAGGAATGATCGTCAGCTCGTTGCAACGACCGTGTCCACACCGCGCGGTCGTGGACGCGGTGGGCACCCTCCGTCCATAACTCGATCCTATCGACCCACAGACGGTGACCGCCCCAATGCGGCGGCCGCGGCACCGTGCCGCTCGTAGCGCCCGGCGCGATGCCGAAACGTGCTCCGAACTCACGCACGCGTTGCTCGAGGACCGCGCGAGAGGCGAGCGGCTCGCTTTGGGCGCTGGCCCACGCCGCGACGCGACTGTCCGGTGCGCGACTCGCGAAGTATTGATCGCTCTCGCTCTCGGGCGAGCGCACCACCGGGCCTTCGATTCGCACTTGCCGATGCAGCGCATCCCAATGGAAGACTGCGGCAGCTCGCGGTCGCGCCGCGAGCTCGCGTCCCTTGCGCGACTCGTAGTTCGTGAAGAAGACGACATAGCCGCCACCAACGTCGACGCGCTTGCACAGGACCACGCGTGCGGAAGGCTCGCCGCTGGTTGCGGTGGTCGCGACGATCATCGAGTCCGGATTGGGCTGCGCGCGGCGCGCGGACGCGTCGCGAAACCACTCCTGGAACAGCGGCATCGGATCGACAGGCAATGGCTCGGGCAACATCGGGTCGGTGGTCACGGCAGTAGCGTCCAGCACTCGGCGCCCGCAATTATGCCAGTGTAATCATCCCGATAGCGCGGTTCCGAGGGCCGAAGCGGCCATCCGCGCTTGCGGGGGTCGTTTAGCCTTAGTACAAAGCGTCAGGCCAATTTTGCATACAACCGGGACCCAACCGCGCATGACTCTGGATGAGCTACGCGAACGTTTGAGCGCGCTCGACCGGCAGCTGCTGACACTGATCGCCGAGCGACAGGCGCTCAGTCGCCAGGTTGCCGAAGTGAAGCGCGCCGAGGGCCGTCCGACGCGCGACTTCCGGCGCGAGCGCGACGTGCTGCTACAGGCACGAGCCGCTGCGACGTCGCTCGGTATCTCGCCATCGCTCGCGGAATCTGTGCTGCGTCTGCTGATTCGCGGCTCGTTGACCGCTCAGGAACGCATTCGCGTCGCAGCCGGCGGGCGCGGTAGCGGGCGCACTGCACTGGTCATCGGTGGCGCGGGCAAGATGGGCCGCTGGTTCAGCGATTTCCTCACTTCGCAGGGCTACACAGTTACCGTAGCCGATCCGGCGGTCGCCACCGATTGGCACGACAGCAATCTAGATCAAGATCTCATCGTAGTCGCAACGCCGCTGCAGATCGCCGACGGCATCCTGCTCGAGCTGGCGGATCGGCGGCCGCGCGGCACGATTTTCGACATCGGCTCGCTGAAGACACCGCTGCGTACAGGAATTACCGCCCTCAAGAACGCTGGATGCAACGTCACCTCTGTGCATCCGATGTTTGGCCCGGATACTGAGCTGCTGTCGGGTCGCCACGTGATTTTCATCGACGTCGGTTGTCCGCAGGCAGTAACGCAGGCGCGGGAGCTGTTCGGCTCCACGATGGCCGAGCAGGTCGTCATGACGCTTGACGACCACGACCGGTTGATTGCCTACGTGCTCGGACTGTCGCACGCGCTGAACATCGCCTTCTTCACCGCGCTCGCAGGGAGCGGTGAAGCGGCGCCGCGGCTCGCGCAACTGTCGAGTACGACGTACGACGCGCAAGTCGACGTCGCGACCAAAGTGGCCGGCGAAAGTCCGGAACTCTATTTCGAGATCCAGCATCTCAACGACTATGGGCGCGAATCTCTGCAAGCGCTGCGCGCAGCCGTAGAGCTGATATGGCAGTCGGTGACGACCGGCGACGCCCGCCAGTTCGCCGCGATGATGCAAAAGGGTCGCGAGTACCTCGCCGGCCGCGCGCGCGCGGAGGGCGCCTGATGTCCGCGCGCGATCTGGAAGGCGAAATCCGCGAGCTGCGCGCGCGCATTGCGACGCTGGTCGACGAAGCCACCAACAACGAGCGGCTCCTCAAACGCAGCCAGGAACGCGAGCTGGAGCTGCTCAAGGCGGAGAATCTGGCGCAGACGTTCGACGCCATCTGCGGCGGGCTCAAAGAGTCGTACGTGCTCGAATCGGTGACCCTGCTGCTGCTCGACCCGCAGCACGAGATCCGCCATCTGCTGATCGCCGATCATCTGCGCGTCGAAGACTTTCCGAACGTGCTGTTCACGGACAGCCTCATCGGCCTCGCGCCGCAGTTCAATTCCTTTCATCGGCCGTGGCTCGGGCCATATATGGGCTGCGACCATCAGCTGCTGTTTCCGGGCAATGCCGGCATCCGCAGCGTCGCGCTGATTCCGCTGCGCCGGCAAGATCGGCTGCAGGGCAGCCTGAACTTCGGCAGCATCGACGAGCGCCGCTTCTCGCGACACCTCGCGACCGATTTCCTCGCGCACCTGGGCGTCATCGCGTCATTCTCGATCGAGAACACGATCAACCGTGCACGACTGGTCCGCAGCGGCCTCACGGATTTCCTCACCGGCTGGCACAACCGCCGCTATCTCAATGCCCGCCTGAAGGAAGAGCTGGCGCGCGCGCAGCGACAGGGCACTAGTCTCACTTGCCTGCTGATCGATCTCGATCGCTTCAAGCAGATCAACGACCAGCATGGGCACCTCGCCGGCGATCTGGCATTGCGCGAAGCTGCGCAACGCGTCGACGCCCACATTCGCGGCAGCGACGCGGCTGCCCGATTTGGCGGCGACGAGTTCGTCGTGCTGGCGCCAGGCATCACCCCGGAGCAAGCGGCGGTACTGGCCGAGCGCATCCGACTGGCCGTATGCGAAACGCCGCTCGAGCTTCAGCCGGGCGTGCAATTGGGGATGACTGTATCGATCGGCGTCGCCGGCACGGTCCTCGCGCGCGATGAAGCGGATTTGAAAGCCGCCGCCGAGCGCTTGCTGGCCGATGCCGATTCGGCGCTGTACCGCGCGAAGCAGAACGGTCGCAATCGCGTCGAGCTTGCTTGAGTGCCGCGGCGGTTCAGTGCGGCTTACGACGCATCAACAGCAAGAACAGCGGCACGCCCGCAATAGCTGTCAGGGCTCCGACCGCCAGCTGTCGCGGCGCGAACAGCGTGCGTGCACAGACGTCGGCGATCATCACCAGCGTGCCGCCGAGCAACGCCGACCCCGGCAGAACGAGGCGATGATCCGCGCCGAGCATTCTGCGAATCAGGTGCGGCGTCACCAGGCCGACGAAGCCGATCGTGCCGGCAGTGGTCACGCAGGCCGCAGTCAGAATCGAGCTGACGAGAAACATGCCCATCCGTAGTGTCTCGACCGGCGCACCAAGAACGCGTGCCTGCAGCTCGCTGCGCGCGAGCAGATTGAGATGACGTGCAAACGGGAAAGCCAGAGCGAGCGCGGCCGCGAAGACCGCGAGGAGTGGACCGGGACGGCTGCTGAGCGACAGGTCGCCCATCAGCCAGAACAACATGCCGCGCAGCTTGGTTTCCTCGCCGAGACTGAGCAGCATGCTCACGATGGCACTCGCGCCGGCCGCCACGACTACGCCGGTCAGCAATAGCCGCGCCGCGGTCCAGCCGCCTTCGCCGCGGGCGAGCGCAAAAACCAGCAGTGTCGTGCCGAGGGCTCCCAATGTCGCGCTCACGTCGATGAGCAGTCCGCTCAATCCGAGCAGCATCGCCGACAACGCCGCGACGGCGGCACCTCCTGAAACGCCCATGATGAAGGGATCGGCAAGCGGATTGCGGAGCAAGACCTGCATCAACACGCCCGCCAGTGCCAGTACGCCGCCGGCTGCGAAGGCGGTCAGCGTGCGGGGCAGGCGCAGCTCGAAGACCAGTGTGTGAGAAAGTGCATCGGTCGAGCGCAAGCCGCGCCACAGTTCCGCGAGGCTCATCTCGACGCTGCCGCTCATGAGCGATACGACGAATGCCGCGAGCGCGAGGAGCACGAGCGCCGTGCAGACCGCGGTCACGCGCCTGGCGGTTTGCACGGACGCTTATCCCGATTCATGGTCTCGAAGGTTACAATCCCGGGCAATCCGGTTGCCAATCCGCTCGTGACGGCCCACTGATCGACCGCCCTGATGACAGATTTCATCGACGCCGAAGGATTTCGCGCCAATGTGGGCATCGTGCTGATCCGCGACGATCGGCAGGTCCTGCTCGGCGGCCGGACCGGCGGCCGCGGCTGGCAGTTCCCGCAGGGCGGCGTGCGTCGGAACGAGGCACCCGAAGAGGCGCTCTACCGGGAGTTGCAGGAGGAGATCGGCCTGGAGCGCGCCGACGTCGAGCTGCTGGCGGCGACGCGAAACTGGCTTCGTTACCGCCTGCCTCGGCAATACGTCCGTCGCAATACCGACCCGCCGTGCATCGGGCAGAAGCAGCGCTGGTTCCTGCTGCGACTGACTTCCTCCGAGGACCGGGTGCGCTTCGATGCGACCAAGGAACCGGAATTCGAGAGCTCGCGCTGGGTCGACTACTGGACGCCGGTTCGCGAGGTCATCTACTTCAAGCGCGCCGTCTACGCGCGCGCGCTCGACGAGCTGGCGCACCGCGCGTTTCCGGACGATCCGCCGCAACTGCCGGAATGGTCCGAGCAGGAGAAGAACCTGCGCAATATCGCCAGCAGACGCAAACGGCTGACGGACGGCCCACAGTAGATCGAGCCGTCGTCAGAACGGTTTCACGACCACCAGAATCACGATCGCGATCAGCAGCAGCGTCGGCGCCTCGTTGAAGACGCGATACCAAGTCGACGAGCGCTTGCGCCCGGCGCGCAAATCCCGCATCAGGCGATAGCACCACGCGTGATAGCCGATCAGCACCAGCACCAGCGCGAGCTTGGCATGCAGCCAGCCGGCTCGCAGGAAGCCGGGTGTCACGATCAACAGCGAAATGCCGAAGAGCACCGTCAGCGTTGCCCCGATCGTCATGATCCCGAACAGACGGCGCTCCATCGTCTGAAAACGCTCGATGCTGAGCGCGTCCGTAGCCGCAGCGTGATACATGAACAACCGGGGCAGGTAGAAGATGCCGGCGAACCAGGTGACCACGAACACGATGTGAAAGGCCTTCAGCCACAGCATGCGAGACTCTTTGCGGTATTCTTGCGGCGCCTCTCAATTGCCCTGCGGCGCCTGTGCTGTAATTTAAGCGAGTTCCGCACGGCCCGTATACGACTTCCTAGCGGTTTTATCGATCGATGCGCCCCGGTCAGCTCGTGGTTCGGTATCAGTCTCCGTGGCGGCGGCGCGGCCTTGCGATCGTCGGCCTGCTCGGCGGCCTGCTGCTGCTGTACGCAATCTACGAGTGGGGTCGCTTCGCAGGCGGCTACAGCAAGTTCGCCGAGGTGCAGCGGCGGCGTGAGCTGACGGCGCAGATCGAGACGCTGGAGCAGGAGAACGAGAAGCTGCGCGGCGACATCGCGAAAGCGGAGCTGGCGCGCAACGTCGACAACAAGTCATACGGTGTAGTGGAAAAGAATCTCGAAGACCTGCAGGCGCAAGTGCTCAAGCAGCGCGAGGAGCTGACCTTTTACCGCGGCATCGTCTCGCCTGAGGACGGTATCGGTGGCCTGCGCGTCCAAGGCTTTCAGGTGCAGTCCGGCGGCGCGCCGCGCCATTACCGGCTGATGCTCGTGCTGCAGCAGTCGATGCGCGAGGACGCTGTCATCTCCGGCTCCGTGAGCATCAACATCGAGGGCGTGCGCGCCAATCGGCCCGAGCAGCTCGGTCTGCAGCAGCTGGCGGACGCGGCTCGCGCCGACGGGCAACTGCCGTTCAAATTCCGCTACTTCCAGAAGTTCGAGCAGGACGTCGTCCTGCCGGAAGGCTTCGAGCCGCGAGCGGTCAACGTCGAGGTGCGCTCGACTCGCCTCGCACCTGTGCGAGAATCCTATCCCTGGCAGGTTCAGGCGGAGAGCCTGGTCGTGCCGCCGCCGTCGTCCGCCACCGATCCAAGACAACCCGATGTTCAAAAGCAGTAAGCCCAAACTCCAGCGCATCGACACGCTCATCGGTGCGGGCACGCGCATCATCGGCGACGTGCAGTTCTCCGGCGGATTTCATGTCGACGGACACGTCAAAGGCAACGTCGATGCGCCGGCTGACTCTGGAGCTACGCTCAGTGTCAGCGATAGCGGGGTCGTCGAGGGATCCGTAGCGGTGCCCAACGTCGTCCTCAATGGCACCGTGAAGGGCGACATCCTCGCGCACGATCGCGTCGAGCTCGGCGCCACGGCGCGAGTGACGGGCAATGTCTACTACGCACTGATCGAGATGGAGATGGGTGCGGAGATCAACGGCAAGCTGATTCACGAGCCGGGCAAGGCCGGGCAGGCCCGCAAGGAGCCCGCAGTGGCGGTGACTGACGCGAAAGCGGCCGGCGAGCGCAGCGCCCCTTGATCCCTGGCCGTTCTATCCCCATGCTGCCGCCATGACTCCCGAAGCCGCCATCCCGAGCCTTGCCCCCACCCTGGTGTTCACCAATGCCGCCGCCGCCAAGGTCGGTGAGCTGATCCGCGAGGAGGCCAATCCCAACCTGATGCTGCGAGTGTTCGTGCAGGGCGGCGGCTGCTCCGGATTCCAGTATGGGTTCACGTTCGACGAAAACTCAGAAGAAGGGGATACGCGCGTGGAGAACGGTGGAGTGACGCTGCTGATCGATCCGATGAGCATCCAGTATCTCGCCGGCGCGGAGATTGACTACCGCGAGGACATCGAGGGCGCACAGTTCGTCATCCGCAATCCCAACGCCGCGACCACCTGCGGTTGCGGCTCGTCGTTTTCGATGTGAGCGCGAGCTAGCAGCGCACCGCTCCGCCCATGGCCCGCAAAGTCCCGGACGTCATCGCCGCGGTCGATCTGGGCTCCAACAGTTTCCACATGGTCGTGGCCCGTTACTCGCACGGGCAGCTCATCATCCTCGATCGCTTGCGCGAAATGGTGCGGCTCGGCGCCGGCCTCGACGAGCAGGGTCGGCTGACGCGCGAGGCGATCGAGGCTGCGCTCGCATGTCTCGAACGATTCGGTCAGCGCCTGCACGACATGAAGGCGGAGGGCGTGCGCGTCGTCGGCACGAATACGCTGCGTCGGGCGAGGCGCAAGGGTGCATTCCTGGATCGTGCGCGCTCCGCGCTGGGCCATCCGATCGAAATCATTTCCGGCATCGAGGAAGCGCGTCTGATCTACCTCGGCGTTGCGCACACGATGCCAAGCGAGCCGGGCCGCAGGCTGGTCGTCGACATCGGCGGCGGCAGTACCGAGGTGATCATCGGCGAGGGGAAGTACGCCAAGAAACTGGAAAGCCTCTACATGGGGTGCGTGGGTATGAGCGCGCGCTACTTCAACGATGGCGGCATCACCGACAAGCGCATCAAGCGGGCCCGGATCGCCGCGCGCCTCGAGCTCGAGCCGGTGCGCGCGAGTTTCCGCAATTTCGGTTGGGACCAGGCAGTCGGCTCGTCGGGAACGATCCGTGCAGTCGGTGACGTGATCCGCGCGCGTAACAATGGCGACGGCGCCATCACGCCCGCCGCAGTCGAGTCGCTGATCGATCACGCCCTCAAGGCGGGCGATCTGTCGAAGCTGCGCTTGCCTGGGTTGAGCGAGGAACGATTGCCCGTGTTCGCGGGCGGATTGGCGATCCTCGTAGAAGTCCTCGATGCGTTCGACATCAAGAGCATGCGCGTCGCGGACGGCGCGTTGCGCGAGGGACTGCTGTACGACATGGTCGGCCGCTTCACCGACGAGGATGCCCGCGTTCGCAGCGTGCGCGCGATGGAGGGGCGTTATCACGTCGACACGGCGCAAGCAGAGCGAGTCGAGGCTTCAGCGCTGGATTTCCTGCGTCAAACGACCGCTGAATGGCAATTGGGCGAGCCCTTCGCCGAATTGGTGCTGTCGTGGGCCGCGCGGCTGCACGAGGTCGGTCTGGACGTCTCGCACTCGCACTATCACAAGCATGGAGCGTATCTGCTCGAGCATGCGGACATGCCGGGATTCCCACAGGAGGAGCAGCGGATCCTCGCGGCCGTCGTCGGTTCACATCGGCGCAAGGTCCACATGCAGTCGCTGCACGATCTGACGCCGCCATGGCACCTCAAGGCCGAGTACTTGATCGTGCTGCTGCGTCTGGCTGTGCTGCTGCATCGCGGCCGCAGCGCCACCGCGCTGTCGAAGCTGGAGCTGCATGCGAAGGGCCGCTCGCTGGAGATCGTCTTTCCGAAGGGCTGGCTCGACGCGCATCCCTTGACCGCGACAGATCTGGAAAACGAGATCGAGTATCTGAAGGCCGGTAACTTCCGGCTGCGCGTCAGCTAGTCGTACGCGTCCGCGTAACGGCGCAACAGCGTTTCCTGAGCACTCACTGACGGCTCGTTGTCGGCGGACACGCGCGTGTAGCTGCCGTCGGGACCGAGCGCCCAGGCCTGCGTGTTGTCGGCTAGATATGTCTGCAGGTCTTCGATGATTCGATCGCGATGCTGCTTGCGCTCGATCGGAAAGCAGACCTCGATGCGCCGGAAGAAGTTGCGCTCCATCCAGTCGGCGCTCGCGCAATAGATCTCGGGATTGCCGTCGTTGTGGAAGTAGTAGACGCGCGAGTGCTCGAGCAGGCGACCGACGATCGAGCGAACCGTGATGTTCTCCGAGATGCCGCGAATGCCCGGGCGCAGCGCGCAGATGCTACGCACGATGAGGTCGATCTTCACGCCCGCCATCGCGGCGTGATACAGCGCCTGGATGATCTGCGGCTCGACCAGCGCGTTCAGCTTGGCGATGATGCGGGCGGGCTTGCCTTGCTGTGCCAACGCGATCTCGCGCTTGGTCTTCTCCAACAGCGACTCGTGCAGCGTGAACGGTGACTGCAGAATCTTCTGCATCGTCGCGACGCGCGTTGGACTGGTCAGCTGCAGGAACAGCTCGTGCAGGTCTTCGCCTACAGCATCGTCGCAAGTGAACAGGCCGTAGTCCGTGTAGAACCGTGCTGTGTCCGGATGATAGTTGCCTGTGCCGCAATGACAGTAACGACGCAGCTTACCGCTCTCCCGGCGCACGACCATGATGAGCTTCGCGTGCGTTTTGTAGCCGACGACGCCGTACATCACGTGCGCCCCCGCTTCCTGCAGACGCGTCGCGAGCCGGATGTTTGCGGCCTCGTCGAAGCGCGCCATCAACTCGATGATGACGGTTACTTCCTTGCCTGCACGCGCCGCGTCGACCAGCGCGTCGACGACTGGCGACTGCGGACCGGCACGATACAGCGTCTGTTTGATCGCGAGCACGTCGGGATCGCTCGCGGCCTGACGCAGAAAATCAATCACTGGCGCGAACGATTCGAACGGGTGATGCACGAGCAGCTCGCCCTCGCGCATGACCGCGAAGATGGCCTCTTTGACGATCAGGCGCTTCGGCACGCTCGGCGTGAATGCCGGATATTTGAGGTCGGGTCGCTCGACCAGATCGTAGATCGCCATCAGGCGGTTCAGGTTGACCGGACCGTTGACCTGGTACAGATCGTCTTTCTCGAGCGCGAAATGACGCAGGAGGAAATCAGCGATGTCCTGCGGACAGTCCAGCGATGTTTCCAGGCGCACGGCTGCACCGTAGCGGCGCTGCGCAAGCTCGCCTTCGACTGCGCGCAGCAGGTTGTCGACTTCTTCGTCGTCGACGAACAGGTCGCTGTTGCGCGTCACGCGGAACTGCCAGGCCCCTTCGACTTTCATGCCGCTGAAGAGCTGTGCCACGAATGTCGAAATGACTGTCGAGAGAAAGACGAAGTGCGTCTGCTCGGACGCGCTCGACTGCGGCAGGCGGATGATGCGCGGCAGAGAGCGCGGGACCTGCACGACGGCGAGCTCCGCATCGCGCCCGAATGCATCCTTGCCAGAGAGGCGCACCATGAAATTCAGGCTCTTGTTCTGGATGCGCGGGAAGGGCCGTGCCGGATCCAGGCCGAGCGGCGTCAGTACGGGCTCGACTTCCTTCGCGAAGTATTCCGCGAGCCAGTCGCGCTGTTTCGCGCTCGCAGTCTTGGCATTTACGAATTGGATGCCCTGTGCCCCGAGCGCCGGGAAGACCAGCTGATTGAGCAATTGATACTGATCTTCGACCAGGGCGAGCGCGCGCTTGTGAATCGCTGCCAGTTGTTCGGGCACGCTCATGCCATCGGGCCCGCCGCCGAGCGATCCCAACTCCAGGCGCTGCTTCAGGCCGGCGACGCGAATCTCGAAGAACTCGTCGAGGTTGGAGCACGAGATACCGAGAAAGCGGATGCGCTCCAGCAACGGCAACGACTCGTCGTGCACCTGCGCGAGCACGCGCTGGTTGAAGTCGAGAAAGGACAGCTCCCGATTGATGTAATGCTCGGGAGCCTTGAGATTCACGTCGAGCATGAGGCGATGCCGTAACGGGGAAGCCCGGAGGATACTACGGGCTTCGAGTCCGTGTGTTACAGGGCTTCCAGGCCGTGGATCAGTTCGTGGCTATGACGCCGACACCCGCGTCGCCGGCCCGGTCGAGCCGCGCGAGCAGTTGCGCGCTGCGCGCCCTGAATTCCGCCAGATAGCCTTCGGGAATCGGAGCGGCGTCCGGCAGCGAGACAGTGCGCGGATTCTTGTGCATGCCATTGACGCGGTATTCGTAGTGCAGATGCGGCCCGGTTGCGGCGCCGGAGCTGCCGACGTAACCGATCGTCACCCCCTGCTTGACGCGAGTGCCATCGTTCAGGCCGCGTGCGAAACGCGACATGTGGCCGTACAGCGTTGAAATCCCGCCGCCGTGCTCGAGAATCACCACGCGTCCATAGCCGCCCTTGGTGCCCACGAAGCTGACTCGACCGTCGCCGGCCGCTTTGATGATCGTGCCGGTTGGCGCTGCATAGTCCACGCCTTTATGCGCACGGATCATGTTCAGGATCGGATGGTGCCGGCGCGGGTCGAAGTTGGAGCTGATGCGCGTGAAGTCGAGCGGCGCGCGCAGGAACTGCCTGCGCATGCTGCGTCCATCGGGCGAGAAATAGTCGGCGATCTTGCCGTCGGCGGATTCGTAGTACACCGCGCGATGGACCGTGCCGTCG
>DATNFA010000118.1:0-3083 GCA_035606615.1 Steroidobacteraceae bacterium | reverse complement strand
ACCTGGCTGCGGCGGCCGGACCTGCTGGCGCAGAAGCGCCTGTCGGCGGAAGATATGAAGTTGCTCGACGAATTCAAGCGCGAAAGCGGCGGAGCGACGGTTCGGAAGTAGCGATAGGAAGTTGCGAAGAAGGCAGGAGATTTTCACGACAAACAGCGCGCATCAGGTGGCGACCTGCGCTGCGCGAAAGGCCAACGGCCGGAACCATTGATCAAGGAGCAACGCATGAACATCATCGATACGCTGGAGAAGGAAGAAATGGCCCGTTTGGGCAAGACGGTGCCGGACTTCGCGCCGGGCGACACCGTTATCGTCAACGTCAACGTGGTCGAGGGCGAGCGCAAGCGCGTCCAGGCCTACGAGGGCGTGGTCATCGCCAAGCGCAACCGCGGCCTCAATTCGTCGTTCGTCGTGCGCAAGATCTCGAGCGGCGAAGGCGTCGAGCGCTCGTTTCAGACCTATTCGCCGCTGATCGCGAGCATCGAGGTCAAGCGCAAGGGCGACGTGCGCCGCGCGAAGCTGTACTACCTGCGCGACCGCTCCGGCAAGTCAGCGCGTATCCGCGAGAAGCTCGCCCATCGCGAGGACAAGGGAAGCGAATAGCTTTCTCGTCTCGCAAAAAAAGCGGCCGTTGCGGCCGCTTTTTCTTTGGTAGACGACATATTGCGCGCGGAGCCTGGGCCGTCGCGGCGATCGCATCCGGAGGCTCAAGCTGCCGCGCAGCGGCATCGTCTGCCGCGCCGTGTGCGCCGCAACTTGGCATTTTGCGGGGTAATTATCGATAACTTGCAATCTCCAGCGGTTTCCCGGAACATTCCAACGTCAGATTGCATGCGTTTTCCCGCGATTGGCGATGAAGGCAACGCTCTACGAGGCACTGGGAGTACCGCAGCTCGCACCGGACGAAGAGGTGCGGGCCGCGCTGCGCCGCCTCATCCGAAAATATTATGCGAAAACGCGCGACGGCCAAGGCAACGTCGAAGAGGCCTTGCGTTTCATCAATCATGCCAGCCGCATACTGAGCGATCCCGAGCACAGGCAGCACTACGATCAGGAGCTCGCCGTTACCGGCGAGGCCAATACCGAGCAGCGCATCTCGCGCTTCGTGAGCAATGTCGCAGCCACCGCGGAGCAGGAAGGCACGGCAGCGCACGACGAAGACGAAGTCATCACGGCCGCCGATGAGAAGCTGCTGACGCAACCGGTCGGTGCGCCCGAGAAGACTCTGCATCACCCAGGGTTGACCGAGCGCGTCGCATCGTTCGGGCGCTCGGCGATGGGCCAGCTTGCGCTGTGCCTACTGTTCGGCGCGTTCATCACCGGTGCGATCGTCTTCGTGACCCCGGCCGATTCGGTTCTGGTCGCCAAGCAGGTGCTCGTATGGCTGACCCTGTTGCTGCTCGTTCTCTCGCTGATCTACGGGATCGTGCACGGCCTGACGTGGATGCGCCGCGGTCACGTGCCGCGCATGCCGGCGCTGATTCCGCAGACCGATCTCGCAATTCTCAATTGGCGCCGCGAAAAGAGCGTGTTTCTCGGCACCGACGCGCCGCAGGAAGATGCGAGCTGGATCTTCCAGCTGCGCATGGCCGAGCTCGAACGGGCCAAGTCGGGACGCACCAGCGAGCCCCGCCCGTGGAACCGCCTGGCGGCGCGACTGTTCGACTACGCGATCTGGGGACTGGTCCTCGCGCTGCTGCTGTCGGAGCTGCACAACGCCGGCATCGTCAGCGACGACGTGGCCTTCTGGCTCGGCCATCCGCTATTCGCGCCGATGCTGATCACGCTCTCGTGGATTCCGATCGAGTCGCTGCTGATCGCATCGCTGCAGCAGACGCCGGGCAAGTGGCTGTTCGGCGTCTATCTGCAGTTCTCGATCAGCAACGCCTATGCCCGGCGCGATGTGCGGGCGCAGCTCGCGCGTGCGCTGCGCCGGTCGTTCCAGGTGTGGTGGGCGGGTCTCGCCTGCGGATTCCCGCTGCTCGCGCCGGTCCTGATCGCACTGGCCTACGAAAAACTCGCGCAGCAGGGCGAGACGAAATGGGATTTCGCCGAAGACTGCCTGGTGACGCACAGCCCGCCGGGCATCCTGAACATGGTCACCGGCGTCGTCGGGCTGGCGGCGATGCTGTGGCTGTACGGCGTTGCCTGGCATGAGCCGATGACCGAGTCGATCGTCGCCGCCAAGCGCGTCGTTGCCGGATGGACGCCTTCGGCGCCGTCGTTGCTCTCGCGCGGCTTCCAGGGCGACGTCGGCAAGATCGTATCGATCGATCGCGGATCGCAGGGCGCCATCGGCAGCGGCTCGGCGCCTGACACCGGCACCGTCAACGACGCCGATACGACGGCACTGTTTGCCGATCGCCAGGCGCGGCTCGCGTTGCTGCGCGGCGAAGGCCCGCGCATGCTCAACGCGGGCAACTGGCGACGTGCGGCCGAACTGTGCCGGGCGTGGTCGGATCTTGAATTCTGGAATGCCGAGCCGTGGCGCTGCCTCGGGTACTCGCTGCAGGCGCAGGGCTATCACCAGGAGGCGATCGCCGCGTTTCGCCGGGTGCTGCAATACGATCCGCTCGACAACACGATGGAAGCGGCGATCGACAAGAGTCAGCGCGGTATCGTCGTCGACTTCCTGAACCGCTACCGGCGCTAACGCGAGAGAGCGCGGAGCAGGGACCGCGAGGGAGCGCGGAGCAGGGAACGCGAGGGAGCGCGGAGCAGGGGCCCCCGCTTTAGCGGGGGATGCGACCGCGAGCGAGCGCACCGGTAGATATCGCCGTGAGCGCGGCAACCCCTGGTCTGCTTTGAAACACGGTTGCAAACAGAGTCAGTTCCCCTCAGCCGCAGGCGCTTCCTGCGCGGCAATCTCGCGGCGCACCGCTGCCATATCGAGCGCTTTGGCCGCGGTCAACACCTGATCGAGCGCGCTGGCGGGCAGCGCACCGGCTTCGGCGAACACGATGATGTTGTCGCGGAAGATCATCAGCGTCGGGATCGAGCGGATGTTGAAGTGCCCGGCCAGCTGCTGCTGCTCCTCGGTATTGACCTTGGCGAATCTGACGTCGGGATACTTGACTGCCGCG
>DATNFA010000117.1:0-22905 GCA_035606615.1 Steroidobacteraceae bacterium | reverse complement strand
TGCGCCTGGCACATTGACTGCAACAGCAGCTGGCACGACGCAGATCAACCTGAGTTAGGGCGCGGCGACGGACAACGTCGCAGTGACTGGCTACTTGATCGAACGTTGCCAGGGCGCGGGCTGCTCGAACTTCGCGCAGATCGCGGCGCCGACCGGCACCGGCACGACCTTCAACAACACCGGGCTGACGGCGAGCACTCCGTACAGCTATCGCGTACGTGCGGTAGATGCTGCGGCTAACCAGGGCGGCTACTCGCCTGTCGCCAGCGCGACGACGCAGACTCCGCCGGATACGACGGTGCCGAGTGCGCCGGGCACGCTGACGGCAACAGCAGCTGGTCCGACGCAGATCAACCTGAGCTGGGGCGCGGCGACGGACAACGTCGGCGTGACCGACTACTTGATCGAGCGTTGCCAGGGCTCGGGCTGCTCGAACTACACGCAGATCGGCACGAGCGGCGGCGCGCTGACCTTCAGCAGCACCGGGCTGACGGCGAACACGTTGTACCGCCATCGCGTGCGGGCGAGGGATGCAGCGGGCAATAACGGCTCGTACTCGAACGTCGCCAACGCAACGACGCCGACTGCGCCGGATACGACGCCGCCGAGTGCGCCGGGCACGCTCACCGCAACGGCAACGAGCCAGACGCAGATCAACCTGAGCTGGGGCGCGGCGACGGACAACGTCGCGGTGACCGGCTACGTGATCGAAAGCTGTCAGGGCGCGGGCTGCTCGAACTTTGCGCTGGTCACTACGACCAGTGGCACGGGCACGACCTTCAACAACACCGGACTGGCGGTGGGCACTCCGTACAGCTACCGCGTGCGGGCGAGGGATGCAGCCGGTAACCAGGGCGCGAACTCGAACGTTGCCAATGCGACGACGCAGGCACCGGATACGACGGTGCCGAGCGCGCCGGGCACGCTGACTGCAACCGCGGCTGGCGCGACGCAAATCAATCTGAGCTGGGGCGCGGCGACGGACAACGTCGCAGTAACCGGCTACCTGATCGAGCGTTGTCAGGGCGCGGGCTGCTCGAACTTCGCGCAGATCGCTGCGCCGACCGGCACCGGCACGACCTACAGCAGCACTGGCCTGACGGGGAACACCCCGTACAGCTATCGCGTACGGGCGACAGATGCAGCGGGTAACCAGGGTGGATACTCGCCGGTCGCCAGCGCGACGACGCAGAACACGCCCGCCACGGCGATCCGCGTGAACGTCGGCGGTCCGGCCTACACGGACTCCGGCACCAATGTCTGGAGTGCGGACACCGGCTTCAACACCGGCAACGCACTGGTCTGGCCGTCGAATACATCGATTGCCGGTACGAGCGATCCGGCGTTGTATCGGGCAGAGCGATGGGATGCGGATACGGCGCCTGAGATGACCTACAGCTTCAACGTGCCGAACGGCAACTACACGGTGCGGCTGCACTTCGCGGAGAACTACCAGCCGCTGTTCCAGGTAGGCCAGCGCGTGTTCGACGTGAACATCCAGGGCGCGCTCGTGTTCAACAACATCGACGTCTTCGCGGAAGTCGGCGCGCGCACCGCGCTGATCAAGACTGCGACCGCGACCGTCACGAATGGCACTCTCTCGATCACCCTCGTGCATCAGGTCGAGGATCCGTTCATCAACGCAATCGAGATCCTCAGTCAATAGACCATGACGACCAGATCGGCGATCGCCCTGATCGCACTCCTGGCAAGCGCCGCTGCTACGGCAGCGGCGCCTGCGCCGGAGCGCACGCTGCTCGCGGAGCCGCCGCGCGCGATCGCGGACTTCCAGCTCACGGATCAGGCCGGCAAGACGGTCAAGCTCGCAGACTTGCGCGGCGCGCCGGTGCTGATGTTCTTCGGCTTCACGCATTGCGCGCAGATCTGTCCGACGGCGCTGCATCAGCTGCGTCAGCTCGAGCGCGAGCATCGCGCTGAGCTCGGCAAGACGCGCATCGTGATCGTCAGCGTGGATGGCGAGCGCGACAGCCCCGCCGCGATGAAGACCTGGTTGCAGCCGATCTCCACGAGCTTCATCGGCCTGACCGGTCCGCCGGCGCGCGTGCACGACATCGCCGCGCAATTTTCCGCCGCGTTCTACAAGACGCCGGGGGCGAGCGCAGGCGAGTATTCCATGGAGCACAACTCGCAGATCTTCCTGCTCGACGCCAAGGGCCAGCTGCGCGCGACGTTCTTCAATGCGCCCCTCGCCACCATGGCTGCCGTGACCCGCGACGTAGCATCCGGGTCATAACCCGCAGGGCATTGGTTGCCCACTTGGTCGGCTCTGCATCCTCCAGTCCGGCGCGCTGCGTAGTTCAGGACTATGAGAAATGCAGTCCTCGCGGCGTGCATGGCGCTGACCTCTATTCACGTTGGCGCCGCAGGCAGCGAGCTCGACGCGAAGGTCTGGAACCATGGATCGGCCGATTGCAGCAGCAACCGCGATCCGCCGATCGAAGTGTTTCGCTTCGATGCGGCGACTTACATCCTGCGGCAGAACAAGTGCCTGAATTTCGAAGCGCCGTTCATCTACGTTTTGATCGGCGAACGGCAGGTGTTCGTGCAGGACACCGGCGCGACTGACGATCCGGCAAAGTTTCCTCTCTACGAGGTGATCCAGGGCCTGATCGCATCGCCCGTTCGCCGGTCACTGCTGGTCACGCATTCGCACAGCCATGGCGATCATACGGCGGCAGACGCACAGTTCCGCGGCAAACCTGGAGTGACGCTGATCGAGCCCGAGGCCGAATCGGTGCGCGACTACTTCGGATTCAAACAGTGGCCCGCGGCAGCGACGACGCTCGATCTGGGCGGGCGCAGTCTCGTGATCATTCCCATTCCCGGGCACCAGGATGAGAGCATTGCCGTGTACGACTCGCACACGGGCTGGTTGTTGACGGGAGACACGGTTTACCCGGGCAACCTCTACGTGCGCGACTGGCAGGAGTACCGGGCGTCGATTCGTCGCCTGGCAGAGTTCTCGCGCAGCCAGCGGATCTCGGCGGTCATGGGCACTCACGTCGAGCTGTCGCGCGCGGGTGCGCTCTTTCCGGTGGGTAGCACGTTTCAGCCCGATGAAGCGCCGCTGCCGCTCAGCGCAGCAGACCTGCTGCGCCTGGATGAGAAACTGCAGCAAGTCGGCGAGCGGCCCGCGGTCGTCTCGATGGAGAAATTCACCGTTACGCCGCTCAGCAGGCTGCAGCGTGTGATCTCGAGCGTCGCCAAGTGGTTCGGCATCCGCTGAGCTCGTAATACGAAGCAGGTGGCATACTCACCAGCACTGTGTCGACTTGCCACGCATCGTCCATCGTCTTCGACGGCCACGTGCTCGCGTGGTTCGGACCGGAAGGCGCGACCTGGAGCGTTCCGGTCGGTCGCTTGCGCGCGATTCGCGAGTCTGTCGCGGAATCTGGCGACGTGCGCTGGCTCGTCGCCTTCGATATCGACGGGCAGGACTTCGGGCTGCAATGCCCCGCCAATGCCAACGGCATGGAGCAAGTGCTCGCTACACTCGGCCGCCGACTGAGTACGAATCTGGAATTGCAGTTGGAGCGAGCGGGGCCGGGTAGCAGTCGCATCGTGTGGTCGCGCTGAAAGGGCCATCCGCTAGGCGTACGACCTTTTGCTGATCGACGAAATGTCGGAGGAGTCGCAGCCTGCGTCAGTCGCATCATTCAGGGTTGAGTAGTAGCGATGAAGGCTTCGAGCGATCTCGCGACGATCCGGCAATTGCGCAGTGATGTCGCTCTACAAATCTCGCGGTTCGTGGCTAGACGGAAGCTGAGCCAGGTGGCCGCGGCTAAACTGCTGTGCATCCCTCAGCTCACGCTTAGCAAGATAGTGAAAGGCCAGGTCTCAGCGCTGTCGCTCGATTTGTTGATCCGAATTGCAGTTCGTGCGGACTTGGACCTCGTCTTACAGACTGGAATTGTGCCGGAGGAAGCAGGAGCTTTTCTGAGCGCCGCGGTGCGCAGTCCCCGTCCGCGTACCTGATTTCCCGCCGGAAAACCCGCTGTATAAGGCAGGTGCCTCACGGCTCGCCGAACAGCGAGTACATATCGAACTGGCGGCTGTCGCCGATCACCTGCTCGAAGTCCAGGCCGAGCGTTTCCAGCACTGGCTCCGCGACCGGCCGCACCTGCTTCGTGACGTAGTGCTCGCGGTCGAGCGGGTGCTCAACGTTGCCGACCGGCTCCGGGCCTGCAGTCGTAATCACATAGCTGACGAGGCGGCCGTTCGATTGCGTCGACTTGCGCGCCGCGGCCACGTGCGGCGGCGTCGTCGCAGTGTAGTCGTCGGCATCCTTGCGCAGGTTCTTGCGATAGACGAGCTCATCGTCCAGTTCGCCGCCGCGCACACGGCGCACGATGTCGGCGAGATAGACGTCAACGGCCTGATCGGTGAACAACCGCTGGTAGAGCTCGCGCTGCACTTGCTTGGCAAGCGCAGTCCAGTCGCGACGCACGACTTCCATACCGACGAACTCGACGGTTTCGAGCGAGCCGCCGTGACGCAGACCTGCGTAGCGTTTGCTCGCGCCGCGCGTGCTGTGTCGAGCGCGCGGCAGGAACAATTTCAGATACAGCTTTTCGAACTTCAGCTCCAGCTTGCTCGGAACTTGCCAGCGTTGCTCGATGTATGTGGCGAGCTCTTTGCTCAGCGCTGCAGACAGCTCCGGCCCGCGCGCAGCTGCGCGCTCCGGATCGTCCATGCCGGAGTGGACGAACAAGCTGTCAGTGTCGCCGTAGAGAACCTGGAAGCCCGCGGCTTCGAACCAGCTTTTCGACCACAGCAGCATTTCCTTGCCCATGCCAGTGATCGAGTTGGCGAGCGCCGGGTTGTAGAAGCGGCAGGCGGGCGTGCCGAGCACGCCGTAAAAGGAGTTCATCAGGATCTTGATAGCGTGCCCGGCGACGTTGTCGCCGGCGCGCTTCGCGGCTTCGCGGCGCGGGAACAACTCATCCAGCATGCGCGGCAGGATGGCCGCGGGGGAGCGGCGAAACGCGCCGCCCGGCGTTGCGATCAGCGCCTCGCCGGGTTGCGGCTCGGCGACGTACGACAGCGGATCGATGTTGAAGGTGCGGATGATGCTCGGGTACAGGCTCTTGAAGTCGAACACCCAGACGTTGCGATGCATGCCGGTGAGCGGCTCGAGCACATGACCGCCCTGCTGAGCCGCGTGCACGCGCGAGTCGCTCGAGCGCACGCTCGGTGCAACGATCCTGAGTCGCTCCAGCTCGCTCAGGTACAGAAAATCGAACGAGGCGATGCTCGCCGCGACGCGGTCCGGCGTCATGCCGGTGAGCTTGCTGCGCGCGAATGCGAGCCGCACGACGTTCAGTTTCTCGACGATCTGATACGCGAGCCGCGCATCGGTGCGCGCGTAGAGCGCGAAGGCGGGCAGGTCGTGACGATAGTTGTGCACGATTTCGCCGATGCGGTCGCGCACGTCGCCCGCGACGGCTTTGCCTTCGCCCAGCACTTCGCGCGCCACCGCGTCCAGAGAGTAGTCGTCCATGCGGATGAAAGCGCCGCGCAACAGGTCGATGCCGTCCAGCACGAGGCGCCCGGAAATCGAAGCCTGGCCGCTGCCGAAGTAGCCCTCCGGCTTGCGCAACCGCATCGGGGTCGAGTCACGGCCGAGCTGCAGTGCGTGGCGCAAGCGGAAGGCGATTCGCTGCAGTACCGTGAGATCGAAATCGATCGTGTTCCAGCCCGTGAGCACGTCGACGTCCAGGTCGCGAACGCGCGCGCAGAACTCATCCAGCGCCGCGTATTCGTTGACGCAGCGGGTCGCCTTTTCCGGCATCGGCCGCTGGCCGCTGTCGACGATCAAGACTTCATCGAGCCCCGGCGCGTACATCGAGATCGCGAGCAGGCGCTCGCCTTTGGAGTCGGTTTCGATGTCGAACGCCAGCACGCGCGGCGTGACTGTCACGTCGGCTGGTCGCAGCACTGGATTGTCGAAGGTCCAGGTCACGCCGCGTCCGGCGGTCGCGCTGCCTTCGATCTCGCAACCGCCCTGGATGCCGCGTTCGATCAGATAGCGCACGGCGAAGCGCACATCGGCTTCGAACGTATCGATACCGGCCGCATGCAAGCGGTCGCGGAGCGCAGGAACGTCCGACGGTACATCGACCTCGATACGTGCGACCGGCTCGCCTGCAAACGTCCGATAGTCGATGGCTCGCCCTTCCGGCACCCGCATGGCGTGCGCACGTTGCGCGTCGACGGCACGCACGTAGAAATGCGGCAGCTGACGATCGTCGCGTACCAGGAAGGTGCCGCCGTCTGCCAATCGCCCGTAGATGTGTATGACGGGGACGCGCGCGCCGTCCGGCCGATTCGCGACCCGATAGCTCGCCTGCAGAATGAAGCCGCGCGTCTTGTTCACGATGTCATTGTGCCACTGCTCTTGACTTCGAGCGCGCTCTAGCTCGTGTAATGGCCACATCGATCGCAAGAGGTATGAATCATGGGTGCACGCGAGAACAAGCAGCTGCTGCAGAGCGTGTTCGCGGAGCTCGCGCAGGGCAACGGCAAGCCGTTCGTCGAGGCGATGGCCGAGGATTTCTGCTGGCAGGCCATCGGCACGACGGCGTGGTCGCGACCGTTTCGTGGCAAGCAGGCGGTGCTGAGCGAGCTGATGCGGCCGCTGTTCGCGCAGTTCGCCGACCGCTACACGAACACGGCGCTGCGCATGATCGCAGAGGATGATTGCGTGGTCGTCGAGTGCCGCGGACGCGTAATGACGAAGTCGGGGAAGCCGTACAACAACCAGTATTGCTACGTGATTCGATTTGCGGACGGGAAGATGAGGGAGCTGACGGAGTATTTCGATACGGAGCTGGTGACGGCGGCGCTGGAGGCGCCTCAATAGAACATGTTGATGGCGGCGACCGGCGTGACGCTCGCGCCGGTGTTGCGGCCGGCGGCGAACCAGCGCGCGCCGACGATCACGCCGATTCTGCTGTTGAAGTTGTACTCGATCGCGGGCGCGAGGCCGAAGCGCCAGGCTGGGCCCGAGTCCGCGCTGAATGGAACGCCTTGCGTCGCGCCGCGAATACGAGTGTTGGAATCGTGCTGATAGAACGCGTCCAGCGCGAGCACCCAATTGCGCGTGAGGCTGTACTCCCAGGCCGAGTACACGCTGAAGGTATCGCCTGGATCCGCGTGGCCGCGAAAACCTTCGGGCGTGCCGTACACGCTCGTGTCAGCGACATCGACGCTGTCGGCAAACGCATAGGCGACGTTGAGACGCGTGCGCAGGATGCGTCCATTCGGCATCCAAAAGTAGTACTGCGAGTGGACGGCGAGTGAAGTCGTGTAGGCGCCGGCACCAAGGCCGTCGCTGGGGCGCGTGCCGAGCTGGTCGTACTTGCCGGTAGGCAGCGTCTGTTGCAGCACGAACGAGGAGGTGGGCACATGCTCGCCTTCGCGAAACTGCGAAAGCCGCCACTGTGCCTGCAGCGTCACGTCGCCGACACCGACGCCGGAGCTGTCCGGGCCGCTCTCGACGTCGTTGAAGCCGAACGTCGGGATCACGCCCGCGGTGAAGCTGTCGGTCACTCCATAGAGCATGTAGGTCAGCGAGCCGTAGCTGTGCACGGTATCCGTGCTGCGATAGCTGCCGTCGCTGTCGTAGCGCCCGCGCGTGATGACGTCGAACACGTACGGTTCGATCAACGCATGACCCTGCGGCAGCGTCGCTGCGCCGGCAGCGACGATCGGCCCGGTCCACCAGGCGTCGTCGAGCGATTGGCGGTCCGCGCCGTCATCGGCGTTAGCGCTTGACATGAAGACGAGAGTCAGCGCACCGAGGGCGCCAAGGAAATGTTTCGGCATAGGGCTCGATATTGGGCCGTTCGCCACCGTCCCGACACTCCGCTCCTTGCTATTTCATCAGCACGAGCTCTTCCGCCATCGTCGGATGGATCGCGACGCACTCGTCGAGCTGCGACTTGCGCAGGCGCGCTTTGACCGCGACGGCCAGCATCTGCAGGATCTCCGGCGCATCCGAGCCGATCATGTGCGCGCCGACGATGCGATCGTCGGTGTCGTCGACGACCAGCTTGAACAACGCACGCTCGTTGCGGTTCGCGAGCACGTTCTTCATCGGGCGGAAGTCGGAGGTGTAGACCTTCACCGATCCGAGCCGCGAGCGCGCCTGTGCTTCGGTGAGACCCACGCCGGCGAGCGGCGGATGGCTGAATACAGCGGACGGCACGCAGTTGTAGTCGACCTTGGTCGGTTGCTTGCCGAACACGGTTTCCGCGAATGCCTGGCCTTCGCGGATCGCGACGGGCGTGAGCTGCACGCGATTGGTCACGTCGCCGACGGCGTAGATCGACGGGCAGGTCGAACGGCTGTATTCGTCGACCCGGACCGCACCGTTCGCGTCGAGCTCGACACCTGCGCTTGCGAGGCCGAGTCGCTCCGTGTTCGGCACGCGGCCGACGGCGCACAGCAGGGCGTCGCATTCCACGCTCGTGTCGCCGAGTCGAACGTCGAGCGCACCGTTGGCGCGCCGCTCGATGCTCTTGAGCGGCGCATTGAACAGGAACTGGATGCCCTTGCTCATCGAAATCTGCAACAGCCGGTCGCGGATCTGCGCGTCGTAGCTGCGCAGGATCTGGTCGCCGCGGTTGACGACGGTGACCTTCGAGCCGAGCTCGTTGAAGATGCCCGCGAACTCGTTCGCGATGTAGCCGCCGCCGGCGATCAGGACGCGCTCCGGCAGCTTCTCGAGATGGAAGGCGTCGTTCGAAGTGATCGCGTGCTCGATTCCGGGAACCGGCGGGATCTGCGGCCGCGCGCCGGTGGCGATCAGGATGAATTTCGCGCTGAGGTCGCGCCCGTCGATCCGTGCGCTGCCCGGCCCGGTGACGACGGCGTGTCCTTCGAAGATCTCGACATGGTGCGTTTCGAGCGTCTGGCGATACAGCCCGCTGAGGCGTGTGACTTCGGCGAGCACGTTGTCGCGCAACGTCGGCCAGTCGAACGATGCGCCGGCCAGTTGCCAGCCGAAGCGGCGCGCGTCCTCCAGGTCTTCCGCAAAATGCGCGCCGTATACGAGCAGCTTCTTCGGCACGCAGCCGCGCACGACGCACGTGCCGCCGATGCGATGCTCCTCGACGATCGCCACTTTCGCGCCGTGACCTGCCGCGATGCGCGCGGCGCGAACGCCGCCCGACCCGGCGCCGATGACCAGCAGGTCATAGTTGTTTCCACTACTCATGGGAGCGACCTTTAGCTCAGACCGCAAGCGCGATCAAGTCCATGCGCCCCGCTTGCGGCACAGTGACGCCGTGCTGAAATGAGAACCGTATGAATGCGCCAGCGAATCCACCGTTGAATCCAGTAGCGAAAGCGCTCTGGTTCATCGAGAACAACTTTGCCGGCGAGCTCACGCTCGACCAGATCGCGGACGTTGCCGGCGTGTCGCGCTACCACGTGTCGCGCGCGTTCGGCGAAGCGCTCGGCCGGCCGATCACGCGTTACGTGCGCGGCCGGCGCCTGACCGAGGCCGCTAAGGCGCTCGTTGCAGGCGCGACCGACATTCTGACGGTCGCCCTGGAATCCGGCTACGGCTCTCACGAGGCATTTACGCGGGCGTTCCGCGAGCAGTTCGGGCAGACGCCCGAGAGCGTGCGCGCGCAACGCCATCTGGACAACCTCGAGCTCGTGGAGGCCCATACCATGAACATGGCGATGAATCATTCAGTGCTCAAAGATCTTGCAGAGCCGCGCTTCGAGACCCGCAAGGCATTTCTGGCCGCGGGCCTGAGCGTACGTTACGACTACGAAACCTGCGGCGGCGGCATTCCGGCGCAATGGCAGCGCTTCGCGCCTTACATGGGCAACGTGCCGGGCCAGATCGGCGGCAACGCGTACGGCGTGCGCTACAACAGCGACGACAGCGGCCTGGATTATCTGTGCGGCGTGGAGGTGAACGAGTTTTCGAAGTTACCGCCGGAGCTCAGCCGCGTGCGCGTGCCGGCGAATCGTTACGCCGTGTTCACGCATCGCGGCCACATCTCCGCGATCCGCAGCACGTGGGCCACGATCTGGAACACCTGGCTGGCGAAATCCGGCCACCAGCTCGCGGACGCACCGGATTTCGAGCGGTACGACTCGCGCTTCGATCCGCGCAGTGGCAATGGCGAGGTCGAGATCTGGGTCCCGCTGAAGGGATGAGAGTCAGGCTTTAGCCTGACGAGCCTCTTCCATCGATCCAGGTCTCGACCACATTCAATTGCGCATCCAGCAGCGCAAGGTTTGCGCGATACCCCGGCGCAATCCTCCCGATCTCCTGACCGAGCCGCAGGAATTCCGCCGGATACCGGCTCGCCATGCGCAGGCTTTGCTCGAGATCGACGCCGAGCATCGACACGGTGTTGCGCACGGCGCTCGCCATGTCGATGTCCGAGCCCGCGAGCCGGCCGTGCTCGTCCAGCAACATGCTGTCCGAGACCGAGATCGGCCGCCCTTGCAGCTTGAACGCCTTGTTCGGCACACCGACGCTCGGCATCGCGTCCGTCACCAGCATGAAGCGATCCAGCCGCTTGCTGCGCAACGCGATGCGCAGCACGACCGGGTCGACGTGATGGCCGTCGACGATTATGCCGCACCAGCTGTCAGCATCGTCGAGCGCGGCGCCGACCGCGCCCGGCTCGCGGCCGGTGAGCTGCGACATTGCGTTGAACAGGTGCGTGAAGCCCGTCAGGCCTTGGGACAGCGCATCCTTGATTTCTTCGTACGTGCCGTTGGTGTGACCCGCTGAGATGATGATGCCCGCGTCGGCGAGCTTGCGGATCACCTGCGGGCTCGTGCGCTCCGGCGCGAGTGTAACGAGCGTACGGCCGCCATTCAGTGCCGTCAGCAGCCCGAGCGCATCCTCGTCGAGCCAGCGCAGCTTCGTGACGTCGTGCACGCCTTTGCGCTCTTCGTTGAGGTACGGCCCTTCGATGTGAATGCCGAGCACGCCCGGCACGCCGATCTCCATCGCGGTCTGCACTGCCCGCACTGCTTGCGAGACCACGTCGAGATCGTCGCTGATGAGCGTCGGCAGAAATCCCGTCGTGCCATAGCGGCGATGCGCCCGCCCGATCTCGACGATCGAGTCCACGCTCGGATCGTCGTTGAACAGCACGCCGCCGCCGCCGTTGACCTGCGTGTCGACGAACCCGGGCACGAGCCGCTGTCCCTTCAGATCATCGACGCTCTGCTTGTCGTTGCCGGAGCCGCGCCGCGCGCGTTCGGCTTGCCACTCGTCGTGGCCGAGGATCGCCTCGATGCGCCCGGCCGCGAGCACGACGACCCGGCCTTCTTCGAAGCCTGCATCGGTCAGCACGCGGCCATTGATCAGCGCCAGGCTCATCACAGCGTCTCGGTTACCTTGTTGAGGTGCGGCGGCTTGTCGGGATTGAAGCCGCGCGCGAACGCCAGCGCGGCGGCCATCCGATAGAAGCTCTGGATCATCAACATCGGCTCGAGTGCCGGATCGGCTGCAACCGTCGGCAGCGTCAGCGCGCTCTCGACCTCGATGCCCGCAGTGAGCACCTCGGCGCCGCACGAGACGAAATCGTTTGCCAGCGCCGCGATACCGGCGCGGCTCTCGTCGTTCTGCGACAGCATCAGTACTGGAAAGCCGAGCCGCACGAGCGCCATCGGGCCGTGCTTGACCTCGGCGGCGCTGAACGCCTCAGCGTGCAGCCCGCAGGTTTCCTTGAGCTTCAGCGCGACTTCCTGCGCGATTCCCAGGCCGAAGCCACGACCCACGACGTACAGGTTCGTCGACTCCTGCAACGCTGGCACAGCGCCGCTCCAATCGAGCTCCCATGCCTGCTGCAGCTGCTCGGGAGAGCGCGACAGCGCATCGAGCAGCGACCGATCTGCAGTCCAGCTCGCGACCAGATGCAGAACCGCGCTCAGCGACGCGATGTAGGACTTGGTCGCCGCAACGCTCATCTCGATACCTGCGCACAGCGGCACGAGATGATCTGCGAGGCTGGCCAGCGGCGAGTCGGTCCAGTTGCACAGCGCGATCACCAGCGCGCCGCCGCGCTTCGCTGCTTCGACCGAAGCAAGCAGATCGGGACTCTTGCCCGACTGCGAGATCGCGAGGCACACGACGCCGCGCAGGTCCGGCTGCGCTTCGTACAACGAGCTCAATGACGGTGCAGCAGAGGAGGTGAGGACTTTCGCGCGCGATTCGATCAGGTACTTCGCGAATGTGGCTGCGTTGTCGGAGCTGCCGCGCGCGCATGTGACGACGGCACGCGGTTTCATTTCGCGCAGCCGCGCTCCGATCTGCGCCATACGCTCCGCATTCGTCTCGAGCTGCTCGCGCACGACAGCTGGAGCCTGCGCCGCCTCGCGATACATTCGGCTGGACAGGCTCATGACGTAGCGCTGAGCTCGGCAACGAAGTCGTAGATGTCGCCGCGATAGTACGACTGCGAGAACTCCGCCGCGCGGCCGTCCTTGAGAAAGCCGAGACGCTCGACCAGCAGCCCGGCATCGTTCTCCTGCGCCTTGAGGAGCTTTGCCTGCTCCGCCGTGAGTAGCACTGCACGCAGTCGTTGTAGCGCGCGCACGGGCCGATTGCCGGTGCGCTCCAGCGCCTCGTACAGCGAAGCTTCCACCGCATCGATCGACGGCAAACAGGACGCGAGCACGGTCGCGTACTCCAGCGCCATCGGCGCTTCATCCGCGTAACGAATACGATTGAAGCGATACACCGGAGTGCCGGGGCTGGAGCGCAGCGGCAGCGATTCTTCCGGCGTGACCGTGCCGGCCGCGCGATTCAGCCACACGCTGCGCGGCTTGCGGCCGCGCGCGCGCATGTCTTCCGAGAACGACGTGAGCTTCGAGAAGTTTTTCTCGACGCGATTGCTGACGAAAGTACCGGAGCCTTGCCGCCGCACCAGCAAGCCTTCTTCGACGAGTCCGTCGATCGCTTTGCGCACGGTGATGCGCGACACGGCCAACTCTTCAGCGAGATCGCGCTCCGGCGGCAGCGCGTCGTCGGGGCCGAGGATGCGATTTTCGATCGCCTCGCGCAGCCGCCGCTTCAGTTGCTGGTAGAGCGGCAGGCTATGCGCCTCGTCGAGTGGCCGCAAATACTGGGACAAAGTTGCCAAACCTGCTCTCCTCGGCATATCGCCGTCGCTAGGCGCGAGCGTTCTTTGGCGCTCAAGATGCCACCGTAATATTACCAATGCAATACCAATGCAGGCCAACGAAGCTGCCCGAGTCTCTTTAATCGATTATTTACGCTGGAAAAAAACCAATGCAGGAGAAATGGTATGCAACAGGCTTGGCTTTTTTAATCGACTGGTACTATATTGGCCCCATATTGGTCTGATCACACAAAGCACAAAGGGGTATGGGGCTTATGAGCACACAGAGATCGACCCAGCGATCCACTCTCATCGCTGCAGCGGTAACGCTGGCCTTGTCCGGGACGGCAACACCGGTCCTGGCCGCGCAATCGACAAACTCAGGCCAGATCGAAGAGGTCGTGGTCACCGGCATCCGCGGCAGCTTGCGCCAATCGCTCGAAACCAAGCGCGAGTCGGTCGGCGTGGTCGACGCGCTGAATGCCGAGGACGTCGGCAAGTTCCCCGACAAGAATCTCGCCGAGGCCCTGCAACGCGTGCCCGGCATCGTCATCAGCCGCGACTTCGGCGAAGGCGAGCGCGTGAATCTGCGCGGTCTGTCCTCGACGCTGACGCGCACGCTGTTGAACGGCCATTCGCTGGCGACGGCCGACTGGTTCATCCTCGACCAGCTCAACACGACGCGCAGCTTCAACTACCTGATGCTGCCCGCCGACGTCATCGGCCAGGTGAAGGTCTCCAAGTCGCCGCAGGCGGACTTCGAAGAGGGCGGCATCGGCGGCACCATCGACGTCATCACGCGCAAGCCGCTCGAGATGGATTCGATGCAGACCTTCCTGTCGGGGCAGATGGCCTACACCGATCTCGCGGACGAATACGATCCGCAGTTTTCGGGCCTGTTCAACTGGAAGAATCAGGAAGGCACGTTCGGCGCGATGATCGCCGCGATCTACCAGCAGCGCAACATCCGTCGCGACGGCGTCGAGACACTGACCTACGACACGCGCACGGTGAACGGCCAGGGCGGAATCCTGGTCCCCGGCCTGATCGGCTCCGCGCTGTTCACGCAGGAACGCGTGCGCAAGGGCGTCAACTTCGCCGTGCAGTGGGAAGCGGCTGATAACTTCGATGTGACCATCGAGGGCCTGTATTCCAAGTTCGACGCCGACAACACCAACGAGAACTTCCTCGCCTGGGGCTCGCGCGCCATCAACAACGGCGGCACGATCAGCAACGCGACGATTCAGAACGGCACGGCGGTGGCAGGCACGATCTCCTCGCTGAACAACGGCACCGGCGACTTCGGCGTCGTATACGACGCGATCAATCGTTTCGCCTCGGCGGAGACGCGCTCGATCGACGCCGACTTCAACTGGCGCCCGGCGGACAAGTGGGACCTGCACTTCAAGGTCGGTTACACCGACGCCGAAGGCAACACCGACAATCAGCCGTTCGTCGAGTTCGGCGCGCCGGCGACGTTTACTTACGACCTGCGCGGCGAGGCGCCGCAGGTGCACTTCGCCAACGTCGATCCGACCGATCCGAACGACATGCAGTTCATCTTCTCCTCGCTGCACCAGATCCTGAACGACGACGACGAGACGTACGGGTACGTCGACGCCACGCGCGAGCTGGACTGGGGCGTGCTCGATTCGATCAAGTTCGGCGCCAAGTACACCGATCACAACCGCGACCTGCGGTTCAACGGCACGACGTACGGCGGTTTCCACGTGCCGATCAATCAGACGCCGGCCTCGGCCTTCGCCGGCGGTCCGACGCCCGGCGATTTCCTTAACGAGATCTCGGCGCCGGGCACACTCGATGCGTACTGGCAGATCAACAAGGATGCGGTCAACAGCATCCTGTTCAACAACCTGACCGCGCCGCGTGTGTACTACCCGCAGCAGAGCTTCTCCGTGTCGGAAACGGCCACCGCCGGCTACGTCATGGGCAACATGAGCGGCGACAAGTGGCGCGGCAACGTCGGCGTGCGCTACGTGACCACCGACCAGAACTCGAAGGGCAATGAGATCGGCGCCGCGGGCTGCACGCCGAATCCGTTCGGCTGCTTTACTCCGGTCAGTGTCGACGTCACTTACGATGACATACTGCCGCAGGCGAACTTCGCGTTCGACCTCAGCGATCAGTTCGTGTTGCGCGCTGCTGTCGCGAAGGTGATGGCGCGTCCCGACTATACGGACGTCGCGCCGCGCGTGAGCCTGAATCCGGGTGCGCTGACCGGCACGGGCGGCAACCCGCACGTCGACCCGTACCGCGCGAACCAGGCGGACGTGTCGATCGAGTGGTACAACAGCCAGGACGCCGTGGTCGCGCTCGCGATCTACTACAAGGACATCAAGTCGTTCATCACTGACAAGCCGGGCACCGAGTTCTTCACGATCCAGTCGGCGACTTCGCCGTCCCTGCAGTGCACTCCGGCGGGCGTGAACCTGTTCAACTGCCCGTTCAGCATCAACCGGCGCTCGAATGGCGGCGGCGGTACTGTCCAGGGCTTCGAGTTCACGGTCACGCAGCCGATCGCGATGGGCTTCGGCTTCACCGGCAACTACACGTACTCGGATGCGGATACCGACAGCGGCGATCCGCTGCCGGGCAACTCGAAGGATACGTACAACCTGTCCGGCTACTTCGAGAACGAGCGCCTCAGCGCACGGCTCTCGTACACGTACCGCTCGGACTGGTTCGTGACCTTCGACCGCACCACGCCGCTGAACCAGGAGGCGCTGTCGTCAGTGGACGCCTCGGTGGTAGTCAACGTGCTCGATAACGTCGCGGTGACGTTCGACGCGCTGAACATCACTAACGAGAAGACCAAGCAGTTCGCAGGCACCGAGCTGCGGCCGCGCGCGATCTACGACAACGGTCGCGTTTACTACGCGGGCGTGCGCTTGAAGTTTTAGGGAGGATAGCGACGCGGGGGTCTTCAGTACCCCCGCGCCGCGATCAGCGGCTGCAGCTGCGACAGGAATGGCGCGAGCTGCGCGGCATAGTGCCGGTGACGGCCGATGGAACGGTCGTTGAGCTGCTGGGTCACCTGCGCGTAGCTCGGCGTCGGCGCATAGCGTGGATTCTCGTGGAAGCTCAGGCACGCCGGCTCCAGCTCGAGCCCAAGATGATCGAGCAGCCGCGTGGTCTCGCTGCGTTGTTCCGCGACGAAGCCCTCGTAACGCAGCTGGAGCTGGTCGGCAGCGAGCTCGCGTGCGTAGTGCTCGTCCAGATCGGATACCGCCAACAGATGATGCACGATGTCCTCGACCCGATAGCCGCAGTTGAAGCCATGCGTCATGTTGTTGGCGAGCATGGAGACGCACACGTCGAGCGGATGACGCAGCACCCGCACGATCCTCGCGTGCGGGAACGCCATGCGCACCAGCGGCAGCCAGATCTCGTTGAACGGCATCTTGTCGGTGAAGAAGCGCTTGCCCGGCGCCAGCAGCCCGTACTGCTCGGCGCGCGCCAGGTAGTAATCGCGAAACAGCGTCGCGGCCCAGCGATTGTCCGCTGTCCAGGTGCGCGCCAGGTTTTCCGGAAATGGCTCGGGCCCCGCGAACTGCTGCAACGAGAATTGCCGCAGCTCGCTGATGAACGACAGCTCGCCGCCGGCGCGCACTGCCGAGTGGCTGGTGAGCACCTGCTCGATCAGCGTGGTACCCGAGCGCGGGAACCCCATGATGAAAATCGGCTGCGGTACTTCCGCGCGCAGCGGAGCCTGTGGCAGCAGCGAGATGTTCGCGCGCACGAAGAAGCGCTTCAGGCGCGTGAAGAATGTTTCGACCGCCGCTGCGTTGTACGTCAACCCGCCGGCCTCGGCGGCCAGCAGCCGCTTGCCTTCGACGAGGTCGCGCCATGCTTCCTCGTAGCGCCCAAGCCGATCCAGCAGCCGACCGTGTTCGAGTCGCGCATCGCCGCTCAGAGTCGGCGTCGCGTCCAGAATCGCCAGCGCTTCGCGCACCTTGCCGGTTCTCGCAAGGTGGTTGGCGCGCAGCAAGCCGATATCGTTCGTTCCAGCCACGCGCTGGGAGCGTTCCAGCAAGTCCCATGCTCCGGCGTGGTCGCCGCGCACTTCGCGCAGCTTCGACCAGTGCGCGAGCGTGCGGAACTCGCCGGGCGCAAGTGCGTGCGCGCGTGCGTAGCAGGTCTCCGCTTCGTCGGTGCGACCTTGTTGCATGAGGTTGAGCGCGAGGTTGGCGAGAAACGGCGCCTGCTCGCCGCCCAGCTGCAACGCGCGGCGAAAGTGCCACTCTCCGGCCGGCAGGTCGTTCAGCTGCGAGAGGATCGTGCCGAACAGGTTGTGACCCTGCGCATTGAGCGGATTGACGCGCAGCGCGGTGCGCGCCAGCGTCAACGCATCGGCGTGGCGGCCGCTCGCGTACAACAGCTCGGTCAGCTCGTTGTAAGCCCAGTCCGCGCGCGGGTCGCCTTTCAGCACCGCCTTGAGCGTTTCGGTTGCGGCCGCGAGCTCGCCTCGACTGCGTTGCTCGAAGTAGCGCGCTTGCAGTGGATGCGCAGGAGTGGACATTGAAGAAGTATATGACGTTGGCGATGTGTTGCCTGCTGGCTGCGTGCTCGACCAAGGAGGCGCCGCCGGCCGGGACGACCCAGTCGCTTGCCGTCATTCCGGCGCCCGCGAAGGTGGTGATGAATCGCGGCGCATTCGAATTCAGTGGGACAACACCGGTGCGTTATGCCGCGGGCTTGCCCGGCGAACAGGTCGCGAACTATTTCGTGGACCTCATGAAGCGCACACGCGGCGTTGCGCTCACCGCGTCTGCCGGCGAGACCGGCAGCAAACAGGCCATCTCTTTCGAGCTTCAGGCCCGCGAGGGCTCCCAGGTCGGGGAAGAGGCGTATTCGCTGGTTGTGTCCCCCGAGCGAATCGTCGTTTCCTCGCACAGCCCTCGCGGCCTTTTCTATGGCGCAGTGACCTTGTGGCAACTGTCGGCCGGCGCGCAGATTCCCGCGGTGGAAATCGAGGATGCGCCGCGGTTCCGCTGGCGCGGCCTGATGCTGGATTCGGCGCGCCACTATCAGTCGCCGCAGTTCATCGAGCGGCTCATCGACACGATGGCGCTGCACAAGCTGAACGTCCTGCATTGGCATCTCACCGACGATCAGGCGTGGCGCATCGAGATCAAGAAGTATCCGAAGCTGACCGAGGTCGGCGCGTGGCGCGTGCCGGCAGGGCAAGCGGCGGCAGCGGACATCGATCCGGCGACCCAGCGCCCGCGACTGTACGGCGGCTTCTACACACAGGATCAGGTGCGGGAGATCGTCGCGTACGCCGCTGCGCGGCACATCACGATCGTGCCTGAGATCGAGATGCCCGGGCACGCGAGCGCTCCGATCGCCGCGTATCCCGAGCTCGGAGTCACCGGGAAAGCAGCCGCTGTCCCTGCCGACTGGGGCATCTATCCGAACCTGTACAACGTCGAGGAGTCGACTTTCGCGTTCCTGGAGAACGTGCTCGACGAGGTGATGGCGCTGTTTCCGGGCGAATACATCCACGTCGGCGGCGACGAAGCAGTTAAGAACCAGTGGCAGGCGTCGGCGCGCGTGCAGAGCAGAAGGCGCGAGCTCGGAGTGAAGGACGAGCACGCCTTGCAGAGCTACTTCATTCAACGGATCGAGAAATACCTGAACGCGCACGACCGGCGGCTCATCGGCTGGGACGAGATTCTCGAAGGAGGTCTCGCGCCGAACGCGACTGTGATGTCCTGGCGCGGCATCCAGGGCGCAGTAGCGGCGGCGGAGGCCGGTCACGATACTGTGCTGTCGCCCGCACCGACGCTCTACTTCGACAACCGTCCGCTGAACACGGCGCATACCGGGCGCGGGCCGGTCGTGAGCATCGAGGACGTTTATCGATTCGATCCGGCGCCGGCCGCACTGAGCGAGGCACAACGCGCGCACATCCTCGGCGTGCAGGGCAACCTGTGGACTGAGCACGTCCGCACGGAAGAGCGCGCCGAATACATGATCTTCCCGCGTGCCGCGGCGATCGCGGAGGTCGGCTGGTCGCCGGCCGCACGCATCGACTGGCAATCGTTCTCGGCTCGGCTGCCCGAGCAGCTGGCGCGCTATCGCGCCCTCGGCGTCGGCTTTGCGCAGGCGCCCGAAGCGGTAGCCGAACAACCGGGACGGCGTACGAGCTTCGAGCTCGAATCGTGCAGCCAGAAGATCTCGCTGGCGCTCGAAGACGATGCGCCGGTGCAGGGCGAGCGCGCCGTCTTCCTCGTGGACATCCTGAATCCATGCTGGCTCTACCGGGATGCCGACCTGTCGCAGGTCACGGCCATCGCGGCGTCGGTCGGGCAGGTGCCTTTCAATTTCCAGATCGGCGACGACATCAAGCTGTTTCCGCTGCGCAAGCCGCAGACGCCGGCGGGCGAGCTCGAAGTGCGCATGGATGGCTGCGAAGGCGAGAAGATCGCCACGCTGCCGCTCGCGCCGGCGGTCAAGAACTACGCAGTGACGCAGCTGCCTGCGGCGGCAATCGCCAGACGCAGCGGTCCGCATGACCTGTGCTTCACGTTCACGCAGGCCGTCGTCGATCCGATGTGGGTTGTCGATGCCGTGCAGCTCGTCGGCCTTGCAGGCGCGGAAGGCGGCGCTCATCCTGCGACCGTCGCAAACAACCGCTAGCCTCTGGCAGGAGCGTGCATGGCGAATCTGACGCTGGTTTCTCCGCTGCGCGGCTGGTGTGCGCCGCTCGACGAAACGCCCGATGCCGTCTTTGCGCAGCGGCTGCTAGGCGATGGCGTCGCCATCGATCCGACTGAAGGCGTACTGCACGCGCCGTGCGATGGCGAAGTGATTTCCGTCGCGGCGGCGGGGCACGCGGTCGCCCTGCGCGCAGCGAACGGCGCCGAGATTCTCCTGCATGTGGGAATCGATACGGTTGCACTCGGCGGCGAAGGCTTCAAAGTGCTCGTATCCGCCGGCGCACGCGTGCGCAGCGGCCAGCCGTTGCTCAACTTCGATCTCGATGTGCTGGCGCGACGAGCGAAGAGCCTGATCACGCCGATCGTCATCACCAACGGCGAGCGCTTCTCGATCGCGAACGCGCGCTCCGGCCGCGCGGTCGAAGTCGGCGATCCGCTACTCGATCTTCAGCCGGCGAGCAGTGAAACGACAGCGGGCCGCGTCGAGCCTGCGGGGCAGGAAGTCACCGAGCGGCTGACGATCGGGCACGATCATGGCATCCACGCGCGCCCGGCGGCGTTGATCGCAAACTTTGCCAAAGCGTCAGCCGCAGAGATCACGATCTCCGCGCGCGGCCGCAGTGCGAACGCGAAGAGCGCCGTGACGCTCATGTCGCTGGGTGCACAGCGCGGCGACGAGTTGACGCTGGTTGCGTCGGGTGACGGCGCGGCGAAGGCAATCAGCGAGCTGAAGAAGTTGATCTTGTCGCTGGATGAGAAGGCGAGCGCTCCGAAAGTTGCCTCAGTGCCAGCTGCAGCTCCCTCGCAGCAGCAAGGCCATCCCAACCGTCTGCGCGGCGTTATCGCAAGTCGCGGCCTCGCGGTCGGCCGTGCCGTCCCGCTCAAGGGCGCAGAGGTGCAAGTCGCCGAAGCCGGCAAAGGCGTTGCGCACGAGACCGAAGAATTCGAGCGCGCGCGCGCTGCCGTGCGCACTCGCCTGGAGCAGATCGCCGCCTCCGCGCAGGGCGCAGCGCGTGAAGTAATCACCGCTCACCTGGAGTTCCTGGACGATTGGGAGCTCGTCGCCTCGGCGCGCCGCGCGATCGCGCGCGGCAAGAGCGCCGGCTTCGCGTGGCGGCGGGCAGTTCGCGACAGCGCCGACACGCTACGCGCGCTCGGCGATCCGCGGATGAGCGAGCGTGTCGACGACCTGCTCGATCTCGAATCCCAGGTTCTGCTCACGTTGCACGGCGAAGAACCCATCGTTATTCGCAATCTGCCGGAGCGCGCGATTCTCATCGCCGCGGATCTCAAGCCCTCGCAACTCGTCTCGCTCGACGCGACCCGGCTTGCCGGCATCTGTCTCGCCGCTGGCGGGCCGACTTCGCACGTCGCGATCCTCGCCGCCGCGATGGGCATCCCGGCGCTGGTCGCGCTCGGCGCCGCGGTGCTCGATATTGCGGAAGGCACCTGGGTCATCCTCGACGCGGAGCAGGGCAATCTTGCGACCGCGCCGGACCAGACCGCGTTGGCTGCTGCCGAGCAAACGCTTACGGCGCGCCAGCAGCGCAAGCAGGTGGAACGCGCGGCCGCACACGCCGATTGCAGGACCGCCGACGGCATCCGCATCGAAGTGTTCGCGAATCTCGGCTCGCTCGCCGAGGCGCAGGTTGCGATGGCGCACGGCGCCGAAGGCTGCGGGCTGCTGCGCACCGAGTTCCTGTTCCTCGAGCGCGATTCGGCGCCGGACGAGGACGAGCAGCTGCAACAGTACCAAGGGATCGCGACGACGCTCGCCGGCCGGCCCCTTGTCATTCGCACGCTCGACATCGGTGGCGACAAGCCGATTCCTTATCTGCCGATGCCGGCCGAGCCCAATCCGGCGCTCGGTCTGCGCGGCGTGCGCACGAGTCTGTGGCGTCCCGATCTGCTGCGCGTGCAATTGCGCGCGATCCTGCGAGTGCAGCCCGCGGGACAATGTCGCGTGCTGTTGCCGATGATCACGGACACAGCCGAGATCAGGGCCGTGCGGCGCATGATCGACGACGTGCGGCGCGAGCTGCGGCACACGGGATCGATCGCCGTCGGCGCGATGATCGAGACTCCTGCGGCGGCGTTGCTCGCCGAGCGCGTCGCGAACGAAGTCGAGTTCCTCTCGATCGGCACGAACGATCTGACGCAGTACACGCTTGCGATGGACCGCGGTCACTCCGAGCTGGCGCATCGCATCGATGGCCTGCATCCGGCAGTCTTGCGGCTGATCGCAATGACCGTGGCAGCGGCGGAGAAGCACTCGCGCTTCGTCGCTGTGTGCGGCGGGCTTGCATCCGAGCCGGCGGCGGTGCCGGTCCTGCTCGGTTTAGGTGTGCATGAGTTATCGGTCGTGCCGACGCTCGTGCCGCAGCTCAAGAGTCTGATCCGTACTCTCACGCTCGATGCATGCCGCTCGCTGGCGCAGCGCGCCGTCGCGCTCGATACCGCCGAAGCGGTGCGGACCCTCGTCAACGACTTCTCCGCCTCGGAATCCCAGGTGGCGTCATGAAGAACATCGTCACGAACCTGCAACCGATCGGGCGGGCGCTGATGCTGCCGATCGCCGTGCTGCCGGCGGCCGCGCTGCTGCTGCGCTTGGGACAACCCGATCTGTTGAACGTCGCCGCGATGGCCGCGGCAGGCAACGCGATTTTCTCGAATCTCGGTCTGCTGTTCGCGATCGGCGTAGCAGTGGGACTCGCGCGCGAGAATCACGGCGCCGCCGGGCTCGCGGCTGTGGTCGGCTATCTCGTGACCACCAAGGGCGCGGAGGTGCTCATCGGGGTGCCGCCCGATGCAACGGCCGACTTGTCCGGCCGCGCTGTCGATCTCGCAACCGCCGCATATCGCGCGAAAGAGCTGGCGAAGCTGAGTGTGCCTGCGGGCTTGATCAACGGCCTGCTGGCCGGCTGGCTGTACAACCGCTACAGCAACGTCCGCCTGCCGAGCTATCTCGCCTTCTTCGCCGGCCGCCGCTTCGTGCCGATCGCCAGCGGGTTCGCGGGCATCGTGCTCGCGCTGTGCTTCGGCTACGGGTTCCCGATGCTCGAGCGCGGCATGGACGCGGCGAGCCACGCGGTGCT